>NZ_JALLGV010000002.1:0-186950 GCF_023077655.1 Halorientalis brevis
ACGGTGCGACGGGCGTCGCGCTGGCCGAGAAGATCGGCTACGAGTGGGGCGCGGTCGTCAACGACCTCGAGCTCGACATCGACGGGGGCGTCGCGAGCGTCCACCGCGAACTCGAAGGCGGCGTCGAGGAATTGACTGATATCGAGACGCCAGCCGTCCTCACGATCCAGTCGGGGATCAACGAGCCCCGCTACGCGAGCCTGCGCGGCATCCGCCAGGCCCAGCAGAAACCGCTGGACGTTCAGAGTCTCGAAGACCTCGGTCTGGACGCCGACGTCGTCGAGAGTCCGCTCGCACAGACGTCGATGTACGAACCCGAATCCGAGGGCGACGCCACCATCTGGTCCGGCGACCCCGAGGAGGAAGCCGCACAGCTTGCTGAGTTCCTGCGGGACAAGGGGGTCGTTGACGCATGAGTGACGTACTCGCTGTCACCGAACACCGCCGTGGCGAACTGCGCGACGTCTCGCTCGAGATGATCTCTGCCGGCCGAGAACTGGCCGACGAGACCGGCGGCGACCTGCACCTTGCCGTCATCAGCGGCGATGTCGATACGTACGCCGACGAGGTCAACCGCGAGGGCGTCGACGCCATCCACACCGTCGAGTACGGTGAGGAGTTCAACCACGACGTCTACGCCCAGGCGCTCGAACAGCTCGCCGACGAGCTGGACGCTGCGTACCTCCTGATGCCGAACTCGGTCAACGGCCTGGACTACGCGCCCGCGGTCGCTGAGGCACTCAACCTGCCGCTGGTGACCGACGCCGTCGACTTCTCCGCCGACGGTAGCCTCGAAGTCACGCGCGAACAGTACGGTGGGAAGGTCGAGACCACCATCGAAGTCGAAGAGGACCGCGCAGCCGTCACCGTCCGCCCAGCCGAGTGGCCCCAGGCCGAAGGCACGGGCGACGCCGACGTCTCCGCGTTCGACGCCGACATCGACGAGAGCGCGATCCAGTCCACCGTCACCGGCTTCGAAGAGGTCGCCGGCGGCGACGTCGACATCGCCGAAGCAGAGTTCCTGATCTCCATCGGTCGCGGGATCGAAGAAGAGGAGAACCTGCCGCTGATCGAGGCGCTCGTCGAGGCGACCGACGCGACGCTCTCCTCGTCGCGGCCGATCGTGGACAACGGCTGGCTGCCGGCGAACCGCCAGGTCGGTCAGTCCGGGAAGGTCGTCACCCCTGACGTCTACATCGCGATCGGGATCTCCGGCGCCGTCCAGCACGTCGCTGGCATGAAGGGCGCTGACACGATCGTCGCGATCAACACGGACCCGAACGCGCCGATCTACGACCTCGCCGACTACGGCATCGAAGACGACCTCTTCGAGGTTGTGCCCGCGCTCATCGAGGAGTTCGGCGGCGACGTGCCGGACGTATAGGTTTCGCCGCGAACGAAGTGAGCGGCGTTTTTTGGTCCAGATTTTTGCGCGAGTGGTGTGCAGAGCACACCCGAGCGGAAAAAGGTGGCATCCGAGGAGTTCGGCGGCGAGGTCCCCGACGTCTAAACTCGGCTCGTCTTCTTTCGTTTTTCGCGGGTCGGTGAGTCACTTCTCTCTAATCCTGAACTGGTAGTGTCCCTCGCAACTGCGGTAGAGTAGCGGTACCGGGGACAAAGACGGACTTGTTGTCGAGCATCCGCGGCGCATCGCGCCGCGGTTCACCGGCCGCGAGTGCAACGAGCGTCCGGCTTTTTTGGTCCAGATTTTTGCGACGAGGGTGCCCACAGCGAGCCGCAGGCTCGCGAGGACACCCGAGGAGTAAAAAGGTGGGTTCCGTGGGGTTGAAGCCTCCCCACTCCTGAGGGTCGGGTAATGGAGTATCTTGAGAGCCGACGGGCGCGCGTCGAGGATCGTCTGGAGGAGGTTCTCGACGGCGTCGAACCGTCGGAGTTGGCCGACGAGGTGCGTCACGTCACGCTCTCGGGCGGGAAGCGCGTACGGCCGACAGTGACAGTGCTCGTCTGCGAGGCGCTCGGGGGCGAGCCCGCCGACGCGGTGGACTACGCCGTCGGGATCGAACTCGTCCACAACGCCTCGCTGGTCATCGACGACATCATCGACGACTCGGACGTCCGCCGCGGCGTCCCGAGCGCGTGGGCGGAGTTCGGCTTCGGGCCCGCGATCATCGCTTCGGACGGACTGCTCGGGGAGGCGTTCGCCCTCTTTTCCTCGGACGAGCGGGCGATGCAGGCGGTGTCGGAGGCGATGGTCGAACTCGGCGAGGGCGAAGCGACGGAACTGGTCGCCCAGCCCGAAACCGAAGACGAGTACATGGAACTGGCGCGGCGCAAGACCGGCGCGCTGTTCCGGGCGGCGGCCGAACTTGGTGCGATCGCGGCGGACGCCGACGCCTACACCGTCGAGGCGTTCGGGCAGTACGCAGAGCGCGTCGGGATCGCGTTCCAGATGCGCGACGACGTGCTCGACGCGACGGCCGACGAGGACGACCTGGGAAAGCCGACCGGGCACGACGAGACGATGGACCGTCCCTCGCTCGTGCAGGTGACCGACATCACGCCGGCGGAGGCCAACCAGCGAGCGCGGGACCTCTCCGACGACGCGCTGGCGTCCATCTCGGCGGTCGACGCGCCCGACTCGCAGGCGCTGGCGTACCTCCAGGATCTAGCTGAGTTCGTTGTCGTGCGCGAACGATGACCTCCTGACTGCAGTTCGCGGGCGGTAACCGTTGGTTAGGCCGAGGCTTTGTTGGGGAAGCGGGACTCGGCGACTGCGAAGGCGAGCGTGCTGAACAGGCCGAGGATGGTCCCGCCAGTGAGGGCTGCGGCCAGGTACGACAGCGAGCCGTAGCCGAGGAAGTAGAAGCTCACGCCGTGGAGGACGGCGGCGATGGCGAGCACGTAGAACGGCGCGTTCAGGTAGCGCCACTCGAACGCCTCGTCTAAGTACTCGTCGGTGACGCGGCCGAGGCTGGACGTGATCCCCGCGGCGGCGAACCAGCGGATGGCACCGTAGAGGAGCGCAGCGAGCACTTCCAGGGCAGTGAGCGAGCCGCGACTGGCCTGGAGCTGATCGAGCGTCTGGACGCCCTCGACGCCGCCGATGACCAGCAGGGCGGCCGCGACCACGTACGTGATGAGCGTCACTCGGCCGGCGTAGAGGATCGACCGTGCGTGATCGACGGCCGCGTCGAGCAGGCGCTCGACGCCGAGGCCGCGGCCGAGGACGTACAGTCCCAGTAAACCGGACGTAAACCCGAAGACGGCGCCGGGCAAACCCAGCTGATCGGCGATGATCGCCAGCGGGTAGATCAACAGGAGAATCCCGAGGGGGACGAGGATGGTGCCCCGCGTTTCGGGGTCGTCGAGCACCTGCTTGATGGTGTAGTACATCGATTCCAAGTCCTGGGCCTGTCGGACGACGACGCGGCGGACGCTGTCGATGGTGACGCGCGAGCGGATGACGGGGAGGACGGACTCGTCCTGTGCGCCGTCGGTGACGACGATGGCGCGGACGTCCTTGCTGGCGGAGATCCTGGCCAGCACGGTGTCGACCTCCTCGCCGACCTTCCGATTGGCGGCGACGTCGCTTCCGTCCAGGCCGGTCACGGCCGCGACCTCGATCTCTTCGTCCGGGAGGTCGTCGTGGAGGTGGATTCCCTCGAACAGGACGTTGACGTCGCTGTCCTCGGGATCGGCGGTCGCGAGCGCGACGGCGGCGTCCTCGACGGCGTCCCTGCCGATGACCGGCGTCTCCAGCCCGGTTTTCCGGCCGAGGTCGTCGTCCAGGTCCACACACAGGACCAGCAGCATTACCGAATGGTTCACCGCTGTGGCTTATCTGCTTTTGGGGAGGTGGCGTCAGTCCCGGGTGGCAGACCGGCCGGACGACCGCGCTGGCCGCCGCGGCGACGTCAGTGGTGTTTCTCGTAGTCTTTCTCGCCGGCTTCGATGGGGACCGTGAGCCAGTTCTCGGTCGGCGGGAGCGGACACTCGTACTGGTCTGCGTACGCGCACGTTGGATTGTACGCCTGATTGAAATCCAGAATCCACGTCCCGTCGTCGGTCCGGTGTTCGTCGACCTCCAGATCGATGTACCGACCTGCTCCGTAGGTCTCTTCGCCGCTGGTCGCGTCACGGAACGGGACCCAGAGCCGGTCGTCGTCGGGGTCGGCCTTGTAGGCGACCAGCGTCACCTGCTCGCCGTTCACCTCGAACGTGAACTCGCCCCACGCGAGGTACTCCCGTTCGCCTTCGGTACTCGTCCCGACGGTGACGACCGCCTTGTCGTCGTACTCGTCGAGGGAAAGTTCGTACCGGTAGGCGGGATCGACGGGATAGTAGTTCAGCCCCTCGAAGGCCTCCTGTTCGGCCGGCGGGAGCGGCGAACGGTGCGCGTCCGCGAAGAACTCGTCTTTTCGGCGACGCTGTGCCTCGACTGCGTCCTGATAGTTGGATGCCATGGTGTTCGTGGTTTCCGCGGTGGGTAGCCGTCGATGCCACAGTGGCGGTCGGCGACGCCGTCGTGTCGCACACGGCGCGTGACCGATCGGCCGCCGAGATCGTCCGTTCGGAGTCAGGGGTGCGAACGACTCGCTTCCACAGTTGTAGTATTGCATCGCATACACAAAAGCATTTCTGGGGATGTCGAGTTCCCGACTCGATTCTCCTTCGATGGACCGTTCTGAGCGCGATTTGATCGCGGTGTTTGTTCGGTCAGTGTGCGGTCTTGGGTCGCTGTGCGCTGCTGTGGGATCGCACGTGCCCTTGGTAGAATTGTTTCCTGCGGGCAATACTTTATTAGGGTTCCGGCCGAACGAGCGGATATGAGCGAACCGGTAGTAGTCGTCGGTGGCGACGCAGCGGGGATGAGTGCCGCGAGCAAGTTCAAGCGGGACGCGCCGGACCGTGAGGTCGTCGTCTTCGAGAAAGGTGACTGGGTCTCGTACGGCGCCTGTGGCCTGCCGTACTACGTCAAAGGCGAGGTCGAGACGCTGGCGGACCTGGTGTCGGTGACGCCCGAGTCGTTCATCGAGGAGCGGGGGATCGACCTCCGGACCAACCACGAAGTGACGGCGATCGACCGGGACGCCATGACGATCACGGTCGAGGGCCCGGACGGGGAGTTCGAGCAGGCCTACAGCGACCTGCTCGTCGCGACCGGTGCACGCGCGGTCGAACCGCCCCTGGACGGGATGGACCTCGAGGGCGTGTTCACCCTCCACAATATGGGGGAAGCAGCTGACGTCCGCCAGTACCTCGGCCTGGAGACGCCCACGGTGGACTACGGGGAGGCCGCCAGCGAGTACGCCGAAGCCGAGGACCCCGACGCCGTCGGGATCATCGGCGGGGGCTACGTCGGCGTCGAGATGGCCGAGGCGTTCGCGCATCACGGCCTGGACGTCCACATGTTCGAGATGCTGCCTCACACCCTCCAGCCGTTCGGCGCCGAGGCCGCGGCGACCGTCGAAGACCACCTCCGCGACCAGGGCGTCACCCTGCACCTCGACACCTCAGTCGACGGGATGCACGGGGACGACCGCGTCGAGCGCATCGCGGCCGGCGACGAGGACGTGCCGGTCGACCTGGCGCTGGTCGGCGTCGGCGTCGCGCCGAACGCCGAACTCGCTGCGGATGCGGGCATCGAACTCGGTCCCACGGGCGCCATCGCGACCGACGAGTACGGGCGGACGAACGACGAGCACGTCTACGCGGCCGGCGACAACGCGGAAGCAACGCACGTCGTCACGGGCGAACCGGACCACGTGCCGCTCGCGCTGACGGCCAACCGCGCCGGCCGCGCCATCGGGATGACGCTCGCGGGCGACCCGACGCCGGTCGGCGAGATCGCCGGGACGGCCGCGGTGAAGGCGTTCGACCTCGAAGTCGCCCGCACGGGCGTCATCGACGAGGACCAGGCGGAGGAAGCCGGGTTCGACCCCGTCTCGGTGACGATCACGGCCCAGTCGCGGGCCCACTACTACCCGGGCGGCGAGGAGGTCCAGATCACACTGGTCGCCGACCGCGAGAGCGAGCGCGTTCTCGGGGCGAGCATGGTCGGCCGCGAGGGCGTCGCCAAACGTATCGACACCGTCGCGACCGCGCTCCACGCCGAGATGACCGTCGAGCAGCTCTCGTATCTCGACCTGGCGTACGCGCCGCCCTTCAGCCCCGTCTGGGACCCGGTCCTCACCGCCGCGAAAGTCCTCGACGGCAAGCTCTAACATCATCGCACGCGCGCGACGTTGACCGAAGCGACTCTCTGACCCATGCCCACGATCGATCCCTTCGAGCGCCACACTGACCGCTACGACCGCTGGTTCGAATCCCATCGGGCGGCCTTCGAGTCGGAACTGGCCGCCGTCCGGTCGCTGCTGCCGGGAGACGAGTCTGTCAGCGCCGTCGAAATCGGGGTCGGGAGCGGGCAGTTCGCCGCACCGCTCGACGTCGACCTCGGTGTCGATCCCTCGCCAGCGATGCTCGCACGGGCGCGCGACCGCGGCATCGTCCCGGTGCGCGGGGTCGCGGAGGCGCTGCCGCTCCGAGCCGACAGCGTGGCGGTCGCGCTCTTGGTGACGACGGTCTGCTTCGTCGACGATCTCGACGCTGCGCTCGCGGAGGCCCGGCGCGTCCTTCGACCGGACGGCCGGCTCGTCATCGGCTTCGTCGACCGCGACAGCCGGCTCGGCGAACAGTACCAGGAAAAACAGTCGTCGAACCCCTTCTACCGGGACGCGACGTTCCTCGGCGTCGGGGAACTCCGCGACGCGCTCCTTGCTGCCGGGTTCGGTGACCTCACGTTCGCCCAGACGCTGTTTACAGACCCGACTGAACTGGACGGCACCGACCGCGTCGAATCCGGCTGGGGGAACGGCTCGTTCGTCGTCGTCGCTGCGACGCCGTCCTGACTGCGCTCCCCACCATCGAATCTATATTGCCACTCTCGGGCAATACCGGGGGCAAACACACGTCCGTCGGCAATATTGTTGGGGAGATTCGGCCGACTTGACTCGACTCGCTGATCCCTCGC
The DNA here is from genome assembly GCF_023077655.1 of Halorientalis brevis. Classification (NCBI taxonomy): domain Archaea; kingdom Methanobacteriati; phylum Methanobacteriota; class Halobacteria; order Halobacteriales; family Haloarculaceae; genus Halorientalis; species Halorientalis brevis. Next base: position 6,992 of record NZ_JALLGV010000002.1, read on the forward strand.
GTCTACGGAATGGTGCGGTATTGTGGAGGTAACGAAAAACTACTTAACGCTCCGGCCCATAGGTGGGAATGAGATGTCAGAAGCCGACGATCTGGACGAGATCCGCGAGCAAAAGGCAGAGGAACTGCGCGAACAGGCAGACGGCGGCAGTGGGGCTGCGCCCGACGAGCCGATTCACGTCGACGGTGCGGACCACTTCGAGGAACTCCTCTCGGACTACGATCAGGTCTTCGTAGACTTCTACGCCGACTGGTGTGGTCCCTGCAAGATGCTCGAACCGACCGTCGAGGCGCTCGCCGCCGAGACCGACGCGGCGATCGCGAAGGTCGACGTCGACCAGAACCAGATGCTGGCGAGCCAGTTCCAGGTCCAGGGCGTGCCGACCATGATCCTGTTCGCCGACGGCGAGGCCGTCGAGCAGGTCGTCGGCGTCCGGGACAAGGAGTCGCTGGCCCAGCTCATCGCCCAGCACAAGTAGGCGAGACCACGCGCTCCCGTTCCCTCCCGCCGTTTCACCATCCTTCATCCCCTTTCCGTTTCAGACGCCCGAACCCGACAGCGACGGCGACGACTGCGTCCCAAGTCGCACGCTTTTTGCCGCTCGACCGGAAAAGAGAGGTACTGATGCACTCGAAGGGCTGCGAACAGTGTGCCAAGGGGGGCAAGATGGTTCTCTTTGTCTACGGCTACTGTGACCAGCGCGACTGTTTCTACTGTCCGCTCGGCGAGAACCGCAAGAACGTCACGGACGTGTACGCAAACGAACGACTCGTCGAGGACGACCAGGACGTCATCGAGGAAGCAAAGCGCATGGACGCACTCGGGGCCTCCGTCACCGGCGGCGAACCCCAGGAGGCGATGGCTCGCACCACGCGCTATCTCTCCTTGCTCAAAGAGGAGTTCGGCGAGGACTTCCACACGCACCTCTACACCGGGATCACCGGCGGCCGGGAGAACATGCGCCGTCTCTCCGAAGCCGGCCTGGACGAGATCCGCTTCCACCCGCCGTTCGAGCAGTGGGGCGACCTCCACGGCACCGAGTGGGAAGACATCCTCTACGTCGCGCGCGAGGAGGGGCTGACCCCGGCGTTCGAGATTCCGGGAATCCGACCCGAAGAGGAGTTCCTGGACTTTCTGGACGAGGGGGCGGCGGAGTTCTGTAACGTCAACGAGTTCGAGATGAGCCAGGGGAACTACCGCCGGATGCAGGAGGAAGGCTTCGAGCTCAAGGAGGGCCACATGAGCGCCGTCGAGGGGACCCGCGAGGAGATTCTGGACGTGATGGGCGACCACGAGCGGGTGTACTTCTGTACGTCCGTGTTCAAAGACGCCGCCCAGCACCGCCGGCGCCTCAAGCGGATGGCCCGCACGATTCGCCGGCCGTTCGACGAGGTGACCGACGACGGGACGCTCGTCTACGGGAAGACGTGGGTCGACGCCGGGACCTTCGAGGACCTGGGCGTGCCCGAGGAGTTCTACACGGTCAAATCCGACCACGTCGAGGTCGCGTGGTGGCTCTTAGAGGAGATGATCGACGAAGGTGACCTCGACGAGGGCGAGATCGTCGAGCAGTATCCGACGTATGACGGGCAGGTCGTCGAGCGAACGCCGGTTGCGTGACGCGAGCGACCGGTACGAGACACGACTGAAAGGAGTGTCTCGGAAAGACGAGCGGGCGAAGCCCGGAGGAAAGGAGAGCGATTTTTGGTGCAGATTTTTCGACGAGCGGTGGCCGAGCGGAGCGAGGCGACCCGAGGAAGAAAAAGGTGCTCGCGGCAGTATCCGACGTACGACGGGTAGGTCGTTGAGCGAACGCCGGTCGCCTGCAGTGACGAGGGTTCGCGTGCTCCCTGCAACAGGCGTTGCTGCTGAGAATCAGGCGTCGAGAAAAAGCGCGCTGAAAGAGGGACTTAGTCGTCGTCGTCCTGGCTTTTCATGTGCTGGAGCTGGTCGACCAGCTCGTCGGTGGACTTCTCGGTCTCGAAGGTGACCTCGCCGTCGTTGTCGTTCTGGTGGACGTTGACTGCGTCCTCGTCGTCGGTCTCGACGTTCTGGTCCTTCTGCTCGGACTCGTCGTAGCTGCCAAATCCCATGGTGTCGAATACAGGCGACTACCCGTACTAAACGGTCGTGGTCTGCCGGCGCTGTGATGATGATTCTCTCACGGGCGACTGCGCACCGAGACTTTTGGGGGTGCCCGGTGAACCGACGGCCATGCCGCGGAGCGACCAGTTTACCACCGTCGACGACTTCGAACTTCACTACTCGGCCTGGGGCGACCCAGCGAACCCGCCCGTCCTCTGCGTCCACGGACTCTCCCGCGTGGGCCGGGACTTCGACCCGCTGGCGGCAGCCCTCGAAGACGAGTATCACGTCATCTGTCCCGATATGCCCGGCCGGGGACTGAGTCAGTGGGCCGCCGACCCGGCCGAGCGCTACGCTGACGCGGCGATGGTCGACGCGCTCGTTGGGCTGTGCGATCGGCTCGAACTCGATTCGCTCCGATACGTCGGCACGTCGATGGGGGCCGGACTCGGGATGGCGGTCGCCGCCGGGCCGCTGTCCGACCGCATCAGTCACCTCGTCGTCAACGACATGCCGCCGAATCCCGAGACCGACGCCGCGCCCGAAGCCCTCGGCCGCATCATGGAGTACGTCCCGGACCCGCCGACGTTCGAGCGCATCACGGAACTGGAGGCGTACTACAAGGACCTCTACCAGGGCCGCTTCAGTCCGATGAGCGACGAAGAGTGGCGACGGTTCACCGTCACCTCGGCGCGACGCACGGGCAACGGCGGGATCGCCCCGGCGTACGACCCGGCGATTCTCGTCGAGAGCGAATCCGACGACGACGCTCCGGCCCCGTGGGACGTCTGGGAGAGCCTCGATCAGCACCTCTGTATCCTTCGAGGGAAAGAGTCCGAGATCCTCCCGCAGGACCCGTTCGAGCGGATGCAGGAAACGCAACCCGACGCCCAGACCGTCGAAGTCGACTGCGGACACGCACCGTCGCTGAACACCGACGCGCAGATCGAGCCGATTCGGGAGTTCCTGGCGGAATAAGTTGCTGTACGGTGCAGCCGTAGAGCGACAGCGGGAACAAGCGAGCATCCGCCGAGCGCTGTGCGCGAGGCGGTTCCCCGGACGCGAACGAAGTGAGCGTCCGACGTTTTTCGCCCACGTTTTTGTCGCGGGGGTGCCCGCAGCGCCGGTGGCGCGAGGACACCCCCGACGAGAAAAAGGTGGTTCGTAAGCGTTTACTTCGCGCTCTGAGTACCACGGTGCATGCCGGACTGTCCACTCGCGGACGAGTGCCCCAGTTTCTCCGAGCGGATCCAGGGCATGGGCTGTCAGCACTACGGCGACCGCGGCGGGGCCGAGTGGTGTCAGCACTACAACCAGCCGATCCGCGATCTCAAAGAACAGCCTGTCCAGCAGGGGCAGGAAGTCGTCGTCACTGTCGAAGACATCCACGAGAGCGGTGCCGGCGTCGGTCGCACCGAGGACGGCTTCATCGTGATGGTCGACGGTGTGCTGCCCGAGGCGCGGTCGCGTGTGAAGATCACGCGCGTCCACTCGAACCACGCGAAGGCCGAGGAGGTCGAACGGCTGCCGATGGACGAGGACGAAGCCGAAGACGCCGAGGACGACGAGGGCGACGCTGCGGAGGCGGACGCCGAATCCGACGACGAGGACGAGGGGCCGACCAAGAAAGAGGACCCGCGGCTCGGAAGTCGAGACAACTTCTGGGGCGGCTGAGGGTCGTGACGGCCCGAGACGGGCCGACGTACCGGCAGGACTGGCGAGCGGACGACCGGGGTGGACAGTTTCCGTTTCGCGGCTCACAGGTGACAGACGGTGGCTTTTTCGCACGGGCGGTCGAACTCGACGACGAGCGGGCGCGACACGCGTCCACTGACACGAATGACTGAGGACATCGACGTCGAGGACATTCTCGACCGGGCGGGATTCGACGAGGAGACGAACGTCCTGACCAGGCGACAGGCGGAGGTGCTGGCGCTCCGCGAGCGCGGGATGGCGCAGGCCGACATCGCCGACCGACTGGGAACGTCACGGGCGAACGTCTCCAGCGTCGAGGCGAGCGCGCGTCAGAACGTCGAGAAGGCGCGCGAGACGGTCGCGTTCTCCGAAGCGCTGCACGCGCCGGTTCGGATCGTCGTCGAACCGGGGACGGACCTGTACGACGTGCCGGCGATGGTGTTCGACCGGTGCGACGAGGCGGGCGTGAAGGTGAGTTACACGGCGCCCGACCTGATGAAACTCGTGAGCGACGCGGCCGGCAACGCGATCACCGGCCGCAACGTCGAACAGGAGCTGTTCCTCGGGGTCACGAGCGACGGCGAGGTCCGGGTGCGGCGCCAGACGCGACCCGAGTGAACTCGCGCTCGTCTCGTCCGCCGTGAACGCGCAGAGATTTAGGGGACGGCAGCCGTCGGCTCGCGCATGGACCTGGGACTCGACGGGAACGCAGTACTGTGTACGGCAGCGAGCAGCGGCCTCGGCTTCGCGAGCGCCGAGGCGTTCGCCCGCGACGGGGCCGACGTGGCGATCTGCGGGCGCGACGAGGAGCGTCTCGCGGATGCGCGCGAACAGTTACAGGACGCCGGGGACGGCGCCGTGCTCGCGGTGCAGGCCGACATCACCGACAAGGCCGACCTGGAGGGGTTCGTCGACGAGACCGTCGCCGAGTTCGGCGGGCTGGACCACCTCGTGACGAGCGCCGGTGGGCCGCCGAGCGGCCCGTTCCTGGACATGGACGACGAGGACTGGCAGGACGCCTACGACCTGCTGGTGATGAGCGTGGTCCGCGCGACGCGGGCGGCGTATCCCCACCTCGAAGCGGGCGACGGTGGCACGATCGTCAACATCACCTCGCGCTCGGTGCAGGAGGTCATCGACGGCCTGGTGCTGTCGAACTCCGTCCGGCGGGCGGTCATCGGGCTGATGAAGACCCAGGCGCGGGAGTTCGCGCCGGACGTGCGCGTCAACGCGGTCCTGCCGGGGGCACACGAGACGAGTCGCATCGAGGAACTCATCGAGCAGTCCGTCGAACGCGGCGAGTTCGACAGCTACGACGAGGGACGCGACGACTGGTCCGAGGGCGTGCCGCTGGAGCGCGTGGGCGATCCGCAGGAACTCGGCGAGGCGGTCGCGTGGCTCTCCAGCGACGCGGCGAGTTACGTCAACGGCGCGGCGCTCCCGGTCGACGGCGGGAGCCTGCGGAGCTAGAAGCGGTCGTCGTCTCGTAAGCGGGCGACGACGTCGCGGACGCGCTGGGCGTCGGCTTTCGGCACGACGAGCGTGCGATCGCCGTAGCTGGCGATCACGAGGTCCGAGACGCCGACGGCGCTCACGTGGCCGTCGGTGGCGACGACGCAGTCCTCGCTGTCCGCGAGCAGGCCGTCGCCGACGACGACGTTGCCCTCCGGGTCGGCGTCGAGGACGCGCTCGAACGCGTCCCACGAGCCGAGATCGTCCCACTCGAACTGGGCAGGGACGAGATACGCGCGACCGGTCCGTTCGAGAACGGCGTAGTCGATGCTGACGGGGTCGACGGCGTCGAAGCCCTGTTCGGGGCGGCCGGCGTCGAGGGCGTCGACGAGCGGTTCGAGCGGGGTCTGCCGGGCGGCCGACAGCAACGCGTTGGGCGTCCAGGCGAAGATGCCGGCGTTCCAGTAGAACCCCTCCTCGACGTAGTTCTCGGCAGTCGCTGAATCGGGCTTCTCGACGAACTGGTCGACCGTGAAGTAGCCGTTGCGACGCTCACCGGGGTTCACGTAGCCGTAGCCCGTCGCAGCTCGGGTCGGCTCCACGCCCACGGTGACGAGCCCCCCCGTTTCCACTGCGGCGGCCGCCGCCGTCTCCATCGTCGTCGCGAACGCGCCGCTGACGTGGTGGTCGCTCGGGAGACAACAGAGAACGCAGTCGCCGACCTGCTCGCGGATGCGGTGGGCCGCGTAGACCAGCGCCGGCCCGGTGTCTTTGGGTTCTGGCTCGGTGAGGACGCCGGCGCTGGGCGCGTGCTCGCGGACGTCGTCGGCGAAGGCCGGCCTGGTGAGGACGTACACCTCGTCGGCGAACGCGGCGCGGGCGACGGTGTCGGCGAGCAGCGACTGGTCGCCGCCGAAATCGAGGAACTGCTTCGGCCTGTCGCTGCGGCTGGCGGGATAGAGCCGGGTCCCCGTCCCGCCAGCGAGCACGACCGCGACGAGCGGGCGGTCCATACCGATCAGTCGACCGCCGGCAGGAAAAGCCTACCAGGTTTCGACGACGCCCTCGCGGACGTCCTCGACGCAGCCCCGACAGTCCTGGTGGTCGGGATCGAAACACGCGGGCCGGGCCTGTTCGTCGAGCGAGACGGCCCGGCGCTCGGCGTGCCGTCGGCAGACGATCTTCGCGCGCCCCGCCTCGTCCTGGGGGAGGTCGGCGAGCGCGCTCCGTTTGGCGTCGCTGTAGGCCCGCCTGGCGTCGTCGATCTGCTGGCTGGCGGACCGGAACGTGGTCTCCAGGAAGCGACGGATGCGCCCCTCGTCCATGTGGTCCTGGTGGCACTACCCCCACAAAGGTCCGTCGCCGACGGGATCGACGGTCGTCTCGGTCGAACGATATGAAAAACTAAGAATCTGTACCACAGTCAACAGCACATGGCTTCTGAGAAGCCCTCCAGACGTGACGTCTTGCGGACCGGTATCGCCCTGTCGGGTCTCGCGACGCTCGGCAGTCTCGCGGGCTGTACGGGACTGCACGACGCCGAGAACGATCAGATCGACACGCCCGTTCCCACCGAGTCGGACGAGAGCGACGACTTCGACACGGCCCTTCGGCGCGTCCCGAACCGGGCCGACGCCGCCGTTCACGCCGACGCCGAGACGGTGCTCGACGACCGCGGGACCGAACGGGTCGTCGACGCGATGCTCGAGACGCAGGCGAAAAACAGCTGGTACACTGGCCCCGAAGACTACGCGGAACTGCTGACGCGGTTCGAGACGGACACTGGCCTCGACCCCGACGGCGTCCGGTCGGTCACGCCGTTCTGGGCGTGGAGTTCGGGCGCCAGCTACGAGACGATCGACCCGGCGTTCAACGGGTGGCTGTTCAGGGCCGACTGGACCGCGGACGCCCTCGTCGCGTCGATCGAGCAGTCGAACACCGGGTACGACCGAGACGAGTACGCGGGGCAGCCGCTCTACGAACCGGAGTACGAACGCTCTTACTGGGTCGGCGTCGTCGGTGACGGCGAGTTCGTGATGGGCTCGGAAGACGCCGTCAAAGCCGGGATCGACGTCCAGCACGGGGACGAAGACCCGATGGACGAGGGCCTCAGAGCGGCCTACGAGACCGCGCGGACGGGACCAGTCAGGTTCGTCGGGACGGTCCCGACCGACCACCTGCCCAACACCGTCGGGCCGGACGAGCAGCACGACCTGACCATCCTGGACGAGATCGACGTGGTCGTCGGCGCAGTGTACCGGAACGGCGACAACCGCGGCATCGAGACGACGTTGGTCGCCGACGACGCGGCGGCAGCCGACGACGTGGCGGCGATGCTCGACGGCCTGTTCACGCTCGCGAGAAATACGGAAACGAACGATGCGATCGGCGACGCGCTGGCTGCCGCCGAGGTGACACAGGACGGAACGACCGTCCGCGTCTCCTACGGGGCGTCGATCGCGGACCTGGTCGATCTGGTCGAGGAAGCGATGGGGTCGACCGGGCACGATGACGGGATCGCGTCGGTCCCCCAGGCGTCTTTCACCTTCGAGTACGAGGAGACCAAAGGGGACCGCGGCACGCTGAGTATCGTGCACGAGGGCGGCGACATCATCACACAGTCGGAACTGTTCGTCCGTGGCGAGGGCTTCGCGGCAGTCCCGTCGGTGGACATGACTGACAGCGGACGGTGGGCCGGGTCGACGAGCAGTACGCAGGACGGTCAGCCGGCAGTCGCTCCGGGGGACGCGGTGACGGTCGGTATCAAGGCGGCCGGTGAGATACGAGTCATCTACCGGTCGACCGACGGTGAGACGGCCGCGACGCTCGCAGCCTGGGAAGGCCCCGACGCCTGAGCCGGACGAGGATATATCGACACAATAACAATTATGGGCTGATATGTGTGTGAGTACACATGGACGCTCATCGTTCGCGGCGTGACGTACTGCGGTCAGGGACTGCCATCGCAGGGATGGCCGGCCTGACCAGTCTGGCTGGCTGTTCGGACATCGTGGACTCCGTGGTGGGTAGCTCCGGGCAGCTTGGCCCAGTGCCCGACGACGTCGACGTGGCCGTGCAGGCGGACACCGACGCGCTCCGGAACGACTCGGGACTGCGGTCGGTGGTGAACGCGTGGCTGGAGGTCCAGGCACGTGACGGGACGGACGAACCCAGGACTGTCGAGGACCTGCTGGGGCGCTTCGAGGAGGAGACGGGAGTCGACCCTTCGACGGTGTCCAGCGTGACGCCGTTTCTCAGGTGGAACGGCCTCTACGGGTTTTACAACCTGCGCGGGTTCGGCTCGCTCGTGACGATCGACGCCGACGCGGAGGACGTCGTCGACGGTCTCGCAGCAGTCAGTACGTGGTCGTACGATGAGGACGAACACTACGGACAACCCATCTATCGGCCGGACACCCAGTATCGACTGAGCATCTGGGTCGGCGTGCTCGACGCCGAGGCGGGCCGGTACGTCGTCGGCGCCGAGGGGGCAGTCAAGAACGCTATCGAGGCCCAGATCGGCGAGGCCGAAGCGCTCGACGGGACCCTCGCGGACGCGTTCTCGACCACTCGCTCGGCACCCGTTAGATTCGTCGCCGACGTTCCGCTGGCGTACGTGCCGGAGGCACTCAACCAGCGCACCGACGCCGAGACGATCCAACTGGAACCGCTCAACGAGGTCTCGACCGTCTCGGGGGCCGTCTACCGGGACGGTGACGAGCGCGGCATCGAGGCGACGTTCGCGGCCGACGACGACGACACGGCGGCGAATCTCGTCGAGATGCTAGAGGCGGTGCTCGATTTCACCGCGACCGAGGCGAGCACGGACGCCGTCGCGACCGTCCTGGAGGACAGTTCCATCACCCAGAACGGGGCGGACGTCGTCGTCACGTACGAGAACTCGACGGACGAACTGGCCGACCTCGCGAGCGAACTCGCCTCGCCAGCTCCCCGGCGACGCGAGACGCCGATGGCGAAGTTCACCTTCGAGTACGAGGGGGGCGAAACCAACGTCGGAACGGTGACGATCACCCACGACGGCGGTGACACCATCCGACGCGACGAACTCTCCATCAGGGGAGAGGGCTTCGCACCGATTCCGGACGTCGACATGACTGGGCCCGGCGAGTGGCAGGGGAGTGCGTCCGGTGAGATCGACGACGGACCGGCCGTGGTCGCCGGTGATCACGTCACGATCGGCGCCGAATCCGACTACGACTTCAGCGTCGTCTGGGAGTCCGAAGACGGTGAGATGTCGGCGACGCTCGCAGCCGACACCGGTCCTGCGGAACTGTGACCTGCGCCTGCCACAACCTGTCAGCACACCACTTCCACTCTGCTGGCCGAGCCTTTATACTGGATGGCGACGAACCCTCGATTGCCTCCCATTGAAAACGACGCGGAGGCAGTGAGAGCATGACAGATTTGCGTACCCAAGCGGAAGAGATACACGAGCAGTTTTCCGACCAGCTCGACATCACGGTCGAGACCGTCCAGGAGCGACTGGACACGCTGGTCAACGAATACAAGGTTCCCCTCGACGAGGCGCGCCGGAGCGTCACGAGCACGTACCTCGACGAGGCGGGCATGGAGCGCGAGGACCTCTCGAGCGGTGGTGGGGGGAACGAGCGCAAACAGATCAGCGACGTCGACGCACCAGAGGAGTGGATCGACCTCACGGCGAAGGTCGTCGAACTCTGGGACGCCAACAGCGACGCCGTCGCGCAGGTCGGCCTGCTGGGCGATCCCACCGGGACGATCAAGTTCACGAAGTGGTCGAAATCCGACCTCCAGGACCTCGAAGAAGGGCAGGTCTACGACCTGCGTAACGTCGTGACCGACGAGTACCAGGGCCGGTTCTCGGTCAAACTCAACCGGACGACCGTCATCGAGGAGTCCGACGAGGACATCGAGGTCGGCGACGACGACGCGACCGTCGAGGGCGCGCTGGTCGACATCCAGAGCGGGAGCGGCCTCATCAAGCGTTGCCCCGAGGAGGACTGCACGCGCGTGCTCCAGAACGGGCGCTGTTCGGAACACGGCGAAGCGGAAGGCGAGTTCGACCTCCGCATCAAGGGCGTGCTCGACGACGGCGACGACGTCCACGAAGTCATCTTCGACAAGGAGGCCACCGAGGAGTTCACGGGCATCACCTTAGAAGAGGCCAAGGAGATGGCCATGGACGCGCTGGACACGACCGTCGTGGCCGACCAGATGCGCAAGGAGACCCTCGGGAAGTACTACCGCGTGAGCGGGCCGACGTTCAGGCGGTACGTGCTGGCCGATTCGGTCGAGGAACTGGACGGCGCAGTCGACGCCGAAGCAACCCTCATCAAAGCGAGGTCGATCTAACATGGCAGCAGTCCCAACCCGCGAGGTCGCCCGGCGCGTGTTCGCACGCGAGTTCAACGACGCCGGTTACACGTTCAAGGAGTCCGACGACGAGCGCGCGCCCGTCTACCTCCTGCTCCCGACGGGCGAGCGGGCTAACCGCATCTTCATCGTCGGGACGCTCACCGAGACGGAAGACGTCGGCGAGGACTCGGAGTACTGGCAGGGTCGGGTCGTCGACCCGAACGGCGACACGTTCTTCATGTACGCCGGACAGTACCAGCCCGACGCCGCGAGCATGCTGCGCGAACTCGAACCGCCGGCGTACGTCGCGGTGGTCGGCAAGCCCCGAACCTACGAGACCGACGAGGGTGACGTGAACGTCTCCGTCCGGCCCGAATCGATCACGACGGTCGACGAGGCCACCCGCGACCGCTGGGTCGTCGAGACGGCGGAGCGCACGATCGAGCGCATCCAGCGGTTCCAGGAGAGCGAGGAGGCGACGACCGACGAGTACGTCGAGATGGCCCGCGAGGAGTACGACCTGCCCGTCGAGAACTACCGTCGGGCGGTCGTCGAAGCCCTCGAGAGCCTGGACACCGCCGACGACGAACTGCAAGCGTCGACGTAATTCCTCTCGGCTCCGGTTTTTCTGTCGCTGTACAGCCAGCGACTGCGCTGTCACCGATCAACTGACCACGTGGCCCCGGAACCAGCGTTATCACTTCCCACTGAGCGTCACGACAACCGGTCTATTCTCAGAAAAGATAACTGGAGCACTAATCTTACCTTTTCGACCAGCTGAGTCACTTCCATTGCGACGGAAAATATCAGAATCTGATATGCGTGTGTCTGACAAACCGTTAAGTGAGTGTAGTGAGACGACTTCTAGTACGATGGGCAACAAAAACAAGACGATCTCCTTTCGCGTGAGCCAGGAGAAGTTCGAGACGCTCCGCGAGATCGCAGAGGAGCGGGATCTCTCGCTCTCTGCGGTGTTCCGCGACTACGTGGATCTGCTCGTTGCCCACGACGGCCAGGTCGAGGTCGTCCCCGAACACGAGGTCAACGAGCGCACGAGCGACGAGACGAGTTTCCCGCCGAAGGTCGAAGTTCCCAAGAGCTTCGTTCGCGAACACGAGCGGCTGGAACTCGAAGCCGAACACCTGCGTGAACAGCTCGAAGAACACAAACGCTACGTGACGAAACTCCGCCAGGAACTCGACGAGCACGAAGACGGCGAGGAAGTCATCCAGCTCGAAGACTTAGACGGCGGCGAGGACGAAGAAGACTCGCCCTACCGCATCGGCGGTGGCTTCGACGACTCTATCTAACTAGGTTCTGTTTCGTATTGCGCGCTCGCCGCGCCATCTCCTCGTTTCCGTCCACGTCGGCCAGGGATTCGACCGCTTCGAGCGTGCGCACCGAATCGTCCAGAAACGAGAGGACGTCGCCCGGATAGGCGTACAGCATGTAATCGTCGCCCATCACGTCGACGATGGCGTCCGGACCGAGGCCCTGCTCGCGGAGTTCGAGCAGGTACTCGATGAACTTCTCTTCGGGGTGACCACAGTGCGGGTTGGCCTGACAGTCGCAGTCCATGAAATCCTCGGCGAAATCTAGCACTCGGTCCTGGGTGGTCTCGTCGAGTTTCGCGAGGTTCTCGCCCTGAAAGAGGAGGTCGAGCGTCGCACCGGAGAACGCTCCCTTCGGAATGTTCGTCTCCAGCTGGGAGGCGATCTGCCGATGGTTCTTGACGTAAATCTTGTCCGTGATGGCCACGCGTACAGTCACGTACGACTGCTCACCGGAAAAGCGTCTCGGAATTGGTGTGTCACGGGGTGACGCGCCCACAGAGGGAGTCGTAACGTATTTCAGGTGCAGACGAATTAGGTGGAAGTGCAGAGACCCAACGCGTGTCCGGGTTGGGGTAGTGGTTATCCTTCAGCCTTGTGGAGGCTGAGACGCGGGTTCGATTCTCGCACCCGGACTGACACTTTCTTCGGTTTCCTATATCGTTGTTAGATGAGATATAACGCCGGAATTTTGGCGCTCACAATCTAGAGTCTCGATTTGTGTATGCTGTCTGATTTCAGGCTGGTGGGGGTGTATTGCATTTGTAGCACAATACAACCCTCCATAGACGCCATCGGTCCAATCATACAATGCAATTTTAATCAGGGTCATCTGGGAATGTACGAATCAGCGCCCGCAGTCGGCCCCGTGGAATCTTTCCGTGGTCCGCTTTGCGATGACAGCTAATACAGAGTGAAATAACGTTGTCTAGCCGGTGTGCGTCCTCAGTCGAGTGATTCTCAGACTCGGCGTACACCCGAACGGGGATGATATGATGGACATCCGGATTCCGATCGAGCTCATCGGGAGTCACCCCACAGACTCGGCATTGGTAACCGTCCCGTTCGAGCGCCTGTGACCGAATCTCGTTCCACCCTTTGCCGTACGACGGGCTTCCACCACCTTTCCAGTTCGGGTGTCCCTCGCCTGTGAAGGCTTCCGACAACCACTGTTTTCGACACTCTTCACTGCAGACTATCACGTCACTCATTTCACTGGGCCAGCGTTCATCCTCAGAACCACAAACAACACACGTGACTGTCTGCTTCCCACCTGACCATCGGGGATGGTCCTGCCCCTCTATTGTGGGTGGCGTTCGCCACTGTTCTGTTTCCACACAGCTCGGACAGTACAGACCACGCTTTTCGGACGGGTAGTATTCGAACTCTTGATCACAGATTTGGCACGTCGTCGTTTCACGTCCGCCGTTGTAATTCGGATTGTTTGCCCCAGCGAAGGAGACCGCTTCCTCACGGCAGACGTCGGAACAGTACTTTTTCTGGTGTTCTGAATGGAAATAGCCCTCGCAATTGTGACATTGGCGGTTGGGAAGTACCTCTCCGTGTTTTTTGGAGTGGTGTATCGCGAGGCCATTTCGAGTATCGAAGACACGATCACATTCTGGACATCGGCGGCCGTTCATCGTTTTTCCCCCAACTCGAAAATCCCCGCTATCTGCAACCATTGTGCAGCCGATCGGTTCCGGAGTTGTTGCATGTGGTTCCGTTTCATCGTCGAACCATGGGCGCACTCCGTGCGCCCACCCCTATGGGCGGAGACAAACACGCCATCAAACGACTAGGTGGAGACCCCTGAAGCGGGCTCGACCCATCTCACAGACTCTCGACTGTGAGACAACTGGGTAATCCCCATGTTACGGACCGTTTACGCTCTCTAATCGTTGCCTGACGCTCCACCTTCACGGATGCGGCGCTCGCTCGAATCGGTGGGCTCCCCTCGAAATGGATCTGTGGACGATTCTCTTGGAAACTGCCCGTCGGCGTGAACGGTGATCTGGGCGGATTCTGGACTCGACCGCGTTCGAAAACGGGCCGTAAGTCCACAGGAGCCGTCCGTTGCTGAACACGCCGGAGCGGGAAGCTAGGCGAATCTGCAGCCGACTCGTGATTTCCACAGAAACGGTTTTCGGCCGCAAGAACACACTGACACACGGGTTTCGGGACGTTGGTGAGCGGGGGCGCTGAGCGACGGAGGGGCCCCAGCCGGTCGAAGCACAGTGACAGTCCGGCCGAGAGAGGAACGCTCTGGGTGGATGCGAAGGCTGCAGCAACCCTGGGACCAACGGCGAGCGCCAGCCTGGACAGACACCACGACCGGCCGGACGGTTCCACACAACCGTGCCGTCTGGCGATTTTCGCGCGGCCTGTTCCAGGTGGCCCGGGTGACCGGCGACGAGGGACTGTCGTCGGATGCAGATGCGACGCGACAGCGACTCTCGCGGGTGTGTGACGATGAGCTGTGCCTTGCAGTGGTGCGTTCTGGTCGGTGGCCCGTCCGATCACCACAGGCCTGGAAACCCGTGTGCACGCCTCTCCTTGCGGGCGAAATCCGGTTGTGGTGAGTGCGACTGGGAGTCGGCGGGAGCCTGATGGGTTCGGGGACGAACGATAGTCGCCCCTCAGTGAGGCCTCGCACTGCGGGATCACTGCTCCAGCCGCGACCTGCTGGCTGCACCGTGTCGAGTTCCGACTGGTGGGCACCACAGTCCACCACCCTCTCCTTCCGCGGTGTGGGAGGTGATCCGCACCTCGGCCGGCGTCCGACTGTTCGATCGGGCGGCAGCCGAGTCCCACTCCGTCGACGGGGCTGCCCTCACGGACGAGGTCCCAGACCAGTGGGGTCACTGCACAGCGGTTTGGGGCTCTCGCTCACCGCGACCAGATCGGGCGCGCCCACCGGCGCTTCGCCGCCGAGCAGATGACCGGAGCACTCGGTGAGGCCATCGCCGACGGGCGGGCGAGCGACCGACTGCCGGCGTGACGGCGCCGAGCCAGGGACGGTCCGCGCTCGCCAGGGAGGCGTTGCCGGTCGCGAGCAATCGAGTCTCGGGGAGTTCTACCGGGCGACCGGGAGGCATCGGTACCGAGCCTGTGTCCCCCACTTTGCTGACTCGCTCAGTCACGTACTGATTGCGAAGGCCGGGTGGCAATATCTATCGTCTCTGGGACGAACGACGTGCGAGAGAGAGGGTAGATTCAGCACTCAAACACCAGTGATTCCTCGGGTGTTCAGTGCACTAGCAGACCTGTCTGGCGATGACCGAGACACTCGATTTTGCTGGCCGGCGGACACGTTCCGGAGTACCAGAGATCGGCCACAGAGCTATCCGGATGGCGAGCCAAAATCCAGGGATGGCAGACGATAAGCGCGGTCGAGACAAGCAAGCACAAGACGCTGAGAGACGCCAGCAAGAGCGTGAGGTTGCCACAGAACTGGAGCGTGGCGACGAAAGAGAGCCACCGTTCGTCGCAGAGGAACTCGCCGATTTCGAGGCAGAGCTCGAAGAACTGACGTTCCCGGCGACGGGGACTGAGCTCGTCACGGCGATCGGCGATCGCGAGATCGAATCGGTCGAGGGGAGCTACAGTATCGAGGAACTAGTCCCGGAGACAGACGAGGAGACGTTCGACTCGCCAGCTGCCGTCGGGGTGCAAGTACAGCGGCCGACAGTTGCTGCGGCCATGAAACGAGTCGTGGAAGCCAGCACGACGCTTCGGAATACGGATTTCAGTTGGTCACAGCGCAGAGCGTACGAGAAGACCTTCCAGGAACTCAAAGCGATCGACGCCGATGACGACGATGAAGGGATCCAAGCCATCAGCGACTGGATCGTCGAGCGAATCGGCGACAACGAAAGACTCCCGACGTCCCGGGCGGTACGCCGAGAGGCGGCGAAGTTCTGTCGGGCGAACGGATATCAGGTCCGAAACGACGAGTGGCTTGGGATATAAACCGACGATCGGGGGCGACCGTGGCAATGACTGCTGTCACGTTCCACCCGTGACCGAGACGCGCCCTCTATCCTGTAACGGGATGGAGGCGTCTCATTAGGAACTGCTCTGGGCTTTATTGTGCTACCAGTGGTTCCACTGGTATGGCGCTCGATATCGAGGTTCCGGCACCACCAGACCTCTCGAACCGAGGGATGCCGCGCGACTTCGAGTGGCAAGAAGAGACGCTCGGGTCAGAGGACTTCTACCGCGAAGACATCGAAGACCTGCTCCAGGAGGGTGCGTGGAAAGAGGGCTTCAACGAGTGGGCCGAGTACACGAATTTCGATGAAGAGCACGTTCGAACTGTCAGCGACCTTGGCCTGTTCCACGCGTTCGACTTCTACTGGGACCCGACCGAAGACCGTCTTCGTTTCGACGCCCCGACGGTTCCGACCGACTATCGGGAACCGGATGGGCCCGAGTCGCTCGGTTCGAGCACGGTTTCAATGATTGACGGTGAGTTAGATGATCTCGGCCGAGCGGTACAGGAGACACTTGAAGAGTACCTCGAACGGGACGACGAAACGTCCGACTACGGCTGGGGTGAGGAAACGTACGGCAAACGCGAGGAGTGATTCCAGTCACTCCAGCCCGTTCGACGACGTCCGAGAGGCAGATTCTCTCTGTCGGAAGCACTCGCCCCTGCTCCTCGATTGCGGTCGGAAGTTTCTCGCCCGGATGCTACCAATATGTATGTATTAGGTCATTAGCGGTGTGACCGATTCAGAGGATACAGTTAGCAGTTGGCCACCGTCGGTTTCACACCGATCCGAATGAATCGACCGGTCAGTAGAACTGCTCATCTACCGTCACAAACGGCAAAAATAGGCGTTTCTCATTGACTGACCGAGTAACCATGGCTGGGTAAGACGGGACTCAGCGCTGCGGTGTGTTGGTGTCATATGCTGCCAAACACAGCTCGTCGGGTCCAGTGGCCTAACTGCCCACTTCTGAGAACGGCCGACTGTAAACGTCAGTAAGTATCACTCATAGCAGGAGCGCGAACACCGGGTATGAAGCGACAATCGCCAGCGATGGTGTCAACACCCACATCGTCACGATACGCTTGGCCGCCGCCGGGTCGAAGAGACTTCGCTCGTCGAGATCCGCCGGTCCCTCAGCGCCGACATCCGGGATGTCCGGGATTTCGTCTGGCTTCTCGGGCGATTCCTCTTCTCGAGCAATATCCCCGATGGTCGGGCTGGCAGGAGCATCCTCGGCGCGTGAGGTGACTAACGCGCCAGTCGAGACTTCTACTTCCGGACCGGCTGGCGATGGCGTCGCCAACTCCGCCAGAGTCGCTGCCCGACTTGCTCGACCCCATCCGAGCCCAATGATCGTCGATGTCGTACTGACGGCGAGACTCGCTGGAATCCCGAAAGACGAGAGAATGGTGATAACCGTGCCACCGACCACGGATACGATCAGTGACGCGAGAATCGGTAGCTCCGTGATATCGTCTCCAACCGTTTCGAGCGTGCGACGGGCGATTGTGAAACTGCCCAAGCCGAAGGCCCCCACCGCGAGCAGGACGCCCTGATTGACCGTCAGCGAACCTCCCGAACCGACGAGAGGGGCAACTGCGTTCGCAGCGTTCGACGCCCCAGCCGAGAACGCCATGTAACAGCCGATGATGATGACCGCGAGTGACCCGACGATATCCTGCAGTGATGCGTTCGGATTGATGAACGGCCGTGGAATCACTCCTGATCGGTCGAGTTGGATGAAGTGGAGATTGAACGTCGTAAACGCGATGTAGCGGTCGAGATAGGGGTAAATATAGCGGCCGACCACGACACCGATACCCAAACAGATCAGCGGGGCGACGATCCAGGCAGAGACGATAACGAACATCAGCGCCTGATTGAGGGTGCCGGATGCGAGGCCCAATCCGACGATGGCACCCACAGCGGTCATCGAAGTCGAGGCTGGGACGCCATAGAGATTCGATATCAACAGCGATGCGCCGGTGAAGAACAGAACGGCGATACTGGCGATGGGCGTGAACTGGGCTGCCGGCACGATACTGCTGCTCATCGTCGCGATGACGTTCCGACCGACAGTCCACGCCCCGAGAAAGCCAAAGCCAACGAACAACGCCCCCGCAGTTGTCTTCCGAATCAGACGTGAGCCGACTGCAGGGCCAAATGCCACGCCCGTGGATGATCCGCCAATGTTGAACCCAACAAATACGGCGACAAGGATACCGACGACGGTCAGGAGTGCCACCATCGTACTTGCGTCAACATTGTCAGGCTCCAATTTATAGGCTCTGACACCAGGGCTGGCTGACACCGGGTTTCACCGCTGAAGCGGTGGGTGATGAGCGTCTGACCAATGGTTTATGATTTTGGCAGCCATAATTTTCCTATGATATCCCGCGTTCTTGTCCCGATGGACGATTCCGAGATGGCTGAACACGCACTGGAATACGCGCTTGAGGCGCATCCAGATGCGGACATCACGGTCTTACATATCGTCGGCGAACCCTCAGCGATGATGGGAAAAGCGGTCGGACTGGCACTCGAAGACGATTTTGAGGAGGCAGTGGAGGGGCGCGCATCACAAGTCCATGACCGAGCGCAAGAGATAGCGCACACACACGAGAAAGAGATAGCCACGGACGTTGCGTGGGGGCAGCCAGCGAAAGCGATCATCAATCGAGCAGCTGATTTCGATACTGTTGTGATCGGTAGTCACGGTGGATCGCCTGCGGAACGGTTGTTCGTGGGGAACGTTGCCCAGAAAGTGTTCCGCCACTCACCGGTGCCGGTAACTGTTGTTCGATAACTCGTCTGTATTGACCAACTCGATTGCACCAAATCTGAGCGAATACATCTGCGAGATACGCGCCCTCCATCTTGCATAAGCGCTCTCGACTACCGTTTCCCTGTCAAAAGCAGCGTGACCGATATAGCGGGGAGACAGGGCGCATAAAAGTGGCATATTACGGACTGAGTTCCCTTATTAAACACTCTCGCATAGTCGCAATTGCTTCAACCGACACGCCCGTGGTTCTTCATGTGTCTCCCAGAGCCCCGCTTACCGAAAAGTGCGAGAACAAGTACGAACAGGTCACCCTTGATACGTCGTATCTTGTTTTGATGTCGATGTCCGGAGTGCTTGCTGGCGTGGCTCTCCTCACCAACTCGATTCCAATCCTCATCGGCGCGATGGTCATTGCCCCGGCATTGACGCCGTTGGAACTCGTTTCCGCTGGCCTTGCTGCAAACCGGTTGAATCGAGCCGGATTCGGGACCTTGGTCGCGTTCGTCGGTCTTTTCGCTGCGACTGCGGGGGCTATCGTGACGACGGTGACTCTGAACATCACAGGCGTTCTCCCACCTGCAGAGAACCTCATCGACAAACCACTACTTGAGGAACGCATTACGGCCGGCTGGTACAGCGTCGTTGCTGCTGCTGCGGCGGGTATCGCAGCGGGGATAACGACCGACAAGGAACGGCAAGACACGCTCGTCGGCGTCGTCGCGGCCCTCGCACTCGTCCCGGCCGCAGCTGCTGGGGGAATAACATTACTGTCACGAGCGCCTGCCAAGGCCAGTGGCGGCCTGCTCTTACTCGTTCTCAATATAGGCATGGTCGTGATAACTGGAACGGTGACACTCTGGCTCGGAGCTCGTGGCGATCGGAAAGCACAGACAGCGAAATAGATGCAACGTACTTATCACCTGTCTCACTCGTCCATGCCGAATCGAACGGACTTCTCTGGGAAACTGATCCTCTGAACTGGCCGATTTCAGGAGCAGGCGGTCGACCATCTCTTGCGAGATACGCGCTGTCTATTCATCACGCCGCTCAGAACACCATCTGTTTCTGAGAAAATTCAGCGGTCAGACCACAGACGCACTATAAAGTCAAAATAATGATAAAATGCACGGGTTTTAAATACTATGTTTCAGCCAGTCACTGAATAAGAAAACCGTACTAGCAACTACTGATAACCGTCCAGCGTCCCTTCTAGTAGAGAGTTACACATGGATATCTCAGAGATTCTTTCGACAAAGTTCACGGAGTTCGACATCGTCACACCGCTCTCGAAGGTCGCCGGGGCGTTCGAGAATCAGGAACTCGATGCCGTCATCGTAACAGACGGCGACGAGTATCGCGGTGTCGTTAGTCGTCGACAGCTAGCTTCCTCGTCCAACCAGCCGTCTGCGAAAGTCGGCTCACAGGTACAGCACGTCCCGACTGTCGACCGCACTGAGGATGTCCGCGAGGTCGCGCGGCTCATGATCGGGAGCGACGCCAAAACGCTCCCCGTGCTCGACGACGACCGTGTCGTTGGTGTAGTGACCGGCGATGCCGTGCTCGAGGCGGTCCGGCCGTTTCTCGATGCGGTGACTGTCGACGACGCCTACACGGCGGAGTTGATCAGTGCAGACCCCGACACCACTCTCGGAAAAGCGCTCAATATGCTTCGAGACGCCGGAATCGCCCATCTCCCGGTCGTCGATGGGAACGATCTCGCGGGAATGCTGAGCCTGTACGACGTCATCGAGTTCACGACGCGAGGCGGTAGCAAGAGCCAGGGTGGGTCGTCGAGCGGCTTCGGTGGCCGCGGCGGTGGTGGGCAGAACCGCGGTGGGTTCGGCGCGCGCGAGGGTGATGCTGACCGAATGCTCGATCTTCCGGTACGGAATTTGATGTCCGACGCAGCCGCGACGGTCGAACGGAGCGCCCCGCTCGACGAGGTCGTCGAGACGATGTTCGAGCGGGAAATCTCCTCGCTCGTCGTCACGGCCGGTGACACCGACGAGCCGGTCGGTATCATCACAAAAACGGACGTCATCGAGGCGCTCACCTGGGAGCGCGACGACCGGAACGCCGTGCAGGTGTTCGGGCTCGACCTGCTCGAGGGAATGGACTACGACGGCGTCGCCGCACTGATTGAGGACATGACCTCGAAGTACGGTGAGATGAGCGTAATCAAGGCCAGCATCGAACTGCAGGCGCATAAGGAACAAAGCCGGGGTGTGCCGCTAGTGCTGGCACGGATTCGTCTGGTCACCGACCGCGGATACTTCACGGCCGACGGAGAAGGCTACGGTGCTTCCCACGCCCTCCGTCTCGCAGCGAACGCAGTCGAACGCCAGCTCCTCAAGGGGAAGACCTACGGCCAGTCGAAGAAGCATCCCGACACGGACGAGCAGGAACAACTCTACGGCTGGTGGCTCGGTGGGTGAATACACGACGTCCAGCTCACCTCTCGATGGCTACCCTACCCGCTGGGTATTACCCTCCAGTCGCAGAGTCAGAGCAGTGCGTAGCTTCTGAGTGTGACATCCTCACCCGCCGTTCACAGTAGTTGCCGAATCGAATCGACAGCAGAGCTAATCATCCTAGATACTGCACTTCATTCACTCGTTGGCATCGGGTGACCCTACCAGTGTCAGGAGGTCTTGTTCCAGTTCACCGCCAACAAACTGGACGTGGCCCGTTTCAGCCTCGTAGTCGATTATCCGGACGTCTTCCAGTTTTGGGAGATGGGTATGGTGAAGTGCGATCCGGACGCGTTGACGATGCTCGTCAGACTCTCGCTCTGCGTCTTCGTCTCGAATCCTGTCTGCAACGCGGTCGACGAGCGCTTCGTATTTCAATGTCTTATTGGATGCGCTGGTCAGTGAGTTGAGGATCGCCCGTCGGTGTTCGTTCCCGACTGCCGATAGAATCCTCTCGGGGGAAATCGGTCGCTCTCGTTCTGCAGGCCTGGAGAACTCGGTGATCCCCTGTCGATCAGATACCCCTCGCTCTACATTCTCATCCATACTCACAAAGCGGAGCCCCAACTGCCTGATTCTATTCCATGATGTACAATGGAACCAGCCGATTCACTTACGGTTCGGGCTCGGGGGTGATGAGTGCATGCCGTGTGAACGCACCGATGGCACGACGCAGCCGCTCCGTCACTGCTTGATCAGAAATTTCGAGTTCGTCCGCGAGTTCTTCGGTGGTGCAGCCTCGGGGAATGTCGTAGTAACCCATCCGAACGGCAAGCATGAGCGCCTCCCGTTGTGGCTTGCTCAAGCCGTACCACGGACCAGCCCCGGGATTCGTGGGATTGTATACACTGATAATCTCCAGCGATATGTGTGCGTCCTCGCAACACGTCCGATACTGACTCAATGACTCGCGACGGGAGAACCGAATCTCGAAATCCCAGCCTTCAGATGTTCCTGTCGCACCCAAAATTTGCCCCTCGTGGTCCAGAATACACCCTAAGAGATGATCCTGGCTCGCATCCCAATCGAGTCTGAATAGGGTCCTGTCTTCGAACACGTCCACCTCCGTTACGTTATTCACGGTCGGATAGCGTTCGACGGTAGCGAGAAAGCCGTCTTCGACCGGTTCGTAGACCCAAAAGAGCGGCACAGTAACGTCCCCACTCGGGACGAGCGTTTCGAGTTCGATAGCCGACGCCTCGTCAAGATCGAGAATCTGCCCGAGCTCGAAGTCGTTGGGTGGAATTCGAACCTCCGCGATCACACTCATACTCTCTTGTGAGACTAGGTTGTTCAGGGCCCTACAAAAGGAGATGACATGGTGTACCATGCCCACCAGCATTCAATCAGCCCTACCTGCTCGCGGACTTCGCTATTCTCTCTCCCGACCGTACTTTGGCCTGTCTCGGGGCCATGATACACCAGCCACGTCAATTATCGGTCTCTTGGACGAAGACTCCCACATGGCGACCGTGATGGCGTTTACGAGCCCGGCAGCGGAGTTTCCGCTGGGGAGTGTCTTCGAGAACCTGCCGGGAGTGACGGTTGAACTGGAGCGACTGATTCCACACGAGACGCTGATCGTCCCGTACTTCTGGGTGCGTGGTGTGGAAACCGAGGACATCGAAGCCGCGTTCGACCCACACGAGGGCGTGACGGACATCCGACTGGTCGATAGCATCGAGGACGAGTATCTCATGCGTGCAGAGTGGAAGCAAGCGTACTTTGGCGTCCTGAGTGCCCTGGCCAAGGCCAACGTCGTTGTGCTCACTGGGATCGGAACGAAAGACGAGTGGCGATTCGAGGTGCGCGGCGAGAGTCAGGAAGCAATCGCTGAATTTCGAGAGGACTGCCAGGATAACGACATCCCGATAGAGATCACCGCTGTCCACGCAATGCTCCCGATCCAGGGGGAAGGCTACGAATTGACCGACACCCAGCGCGAGGCGCTGGTCTTGGCCTACGAGCGTGGCTACTTCGACACCCCGCGCGAGGCGTCGCTCGAAGAGATCGCTGAGGAACTCGGTATCACCCAGCAATCGCTTTCGTCACGACTCCGACGCGGGCATCGACGCCTCATTGGAGGGACGCTCGCCAGTTTGGCGTGACCGTTCGGGCGGATGTACTTTTAAACCTTCTGTATAATCAGTACCTCTGCTAAACCGAGTAAGACCGCTAGCTTGGGTAGATATGGACGCACTGGTGTCTGGGGTCGGAATCGAAGCGGTCGAGTATCATCAGGACTCTGGGACTGTTCGTACCCAGTTTGATCAGGCGAAGACGCCCGCAAGCATGGCTGCTATCGCAACGCTGGCGGGAGTGATGGACGCTGACCCGGTTGAACTGGATCCGCTCCACTCTACGGTTGATCCTGACGCCTTGGATGCGCTCGTCCGCGTTCGTCCCGGGACGTCCGGAGATAGCCACGTTACGTTCACACACGAGGACCACGCGATAACCGTGCACAGCTACGGTGTGGTCAGTATCACACCAGGACACGAACCAACAGCGGAGAAATCCGGGAGCAACGCGGGCAGATGACGTCTGCGGAGACTCCGCCTACGTCGAAAGCGGAATTGAATGCGGAGCTAAAAACGCTCCTTATCACGGCCTATCAGAATGGAATCGACGTGGAAGGCGGATTCGAATGTCGGAATGGAGCCGAACATCCAGACTGGGACGTGATCGTCACTGAAGTCGAAAAGAACGAGCACTCGGAGTGACCAATTGCGAGGGTATCCGGTTGGTAGCAGGTACCGTGGCCGTGGGTGACGAATATTGTCACGGTGATCGACTCGAACGAATGTTGTCAGCACGACAGTGGCGAGTACTACATGCCCTCCTGTGAGATGGTTCGAGG
This sequence comes from Halorientalis brevis, assembly GCF_023077655.1. Taxonomy (NCBI): domain Archaea; kingdom Methanobacteriati; phylum Methanobacteriota; class Halobacteria; order Halobacteriales; family Haloarculaceae; genus Halorientalis; species Halorientalis brevis. The sequence goes on from NZ_JALLGV010000002.1 coordinate 31,024, forward strand.
CCTGCAGATCCGATACTTCGTGAGGGTGAAACGCTTGACTACGAGGAGCATCTTCCGGTCTGTTACGAACTCCATCACGTCCTCCTTCCCGAGTTAGCGGATGCGGGGTTCGTCACGTTCGACAGGGCCAAAGACGAGGTGCGGCTCGGAGCGAGATTCGACGAAGTGCGTCGATTTCTCGAACAGATCGACGACGATCATGACGAGTACCCTGGGGCTGTACTCGCTTTACTCGATTTCTAACTGCCCACTTTCGCCACCCTCCTCACCGTCGTTCTCGTCCCATTCGAGTTCGAACTCGACACTTCGTTCAGTCATGTTGCCAGCCGGCCCTTCGCGTTCAGCTTTGACTTCGAAGGTCGGTCGGGCAGGCGGATTCAGCGTTACAGACTCGGAGCCTGCTTTCAGGGTGATAGCATCTCCGCTGTCGAGATTATCCGCGACGTTCCGAAGGTACGATGCAATCTCTTCTCGACTCTGGTCGCTCTCTGATTTGAACAGAACGTCTTCAGGCATACAGAGTCGATACGATACCCACACGGGTAATTCATTCCCTGTACTGATCACCGCCCTCTCATTCTGACAGACGATCGTGAGTGCTGACTATGCGCTGTGTCTGCAGCAGCCTCTCTGCAATACGAGCGATTGCTGATGCCGACGTCGGTGGGCAATCCACACTCACTGCTCAATTGCTCCGAGTACTCCTCTCCCTGTGATAGGCTGGGTGTCGCATCCACTATCGACGGCGCTGGCCCGGCGCTGGATCGAACACCGCTCGACCGGCTCACTCACGGGTCGATCACGTGTGAGACCCGGCGATTCACTTCATCGCAGATAGTGTGCCGAACGCCCTCGGCGGGCTCGCGGTCGCTGGCCGGGATATCCTCGCTCCGCTCGGATAGTGGCCCGCCCAGGCGACCAGGTGAACGCGAGCCTGCTCACGGGTCGTTCCTCCCCGTTCGCTAGCGAGGTGCGCCCTGCGGTCGCACCTCGCCCGCCTCGCCCGTTCAGTCCGCCAGGACGTGGGTTGGTCGGGGAGTTGAGAGATGTGGATGATCGGTGTGTCGTGACGGCTCGCCGCGCTCGGGCGGCCAGACGCCCCGTCCTCGCTCACGGGCAGTGCCCGTTCGCTTCCGAGGCCCTCCCTCCAGTCGGGCCTCGCGTCCCTCGCGACCGACCATTCCGGGCCGAGAGCGCCCGCTCGCAGAGCGGGCGGGGCCGGGCATGTGGTCTCGCCGCCAGCGGGTAAGCGCGGGGGCTGCGCGCCGTGGGTGCTCACCCCCACGCTTACTCCGCTGGACGCTCGGACGGGGCTGGCCACCGAGACACTCGCGGGGCTCGTGTCTCGAGCCTCACCTCGCTTCGCTCGGTGAGACTTCGCGCGCGGCTGGCTGTGGCCGGTCGTGGCCGCGCTCTCGCTCGCGCCCAGAGGGGGCGCTCGCGAAGGCGCGAGCGAGAGCGCAGTCGTGACTCGTCGGTCTGTGTCCGGAAAACCCCGCGATGTGGTAGCATCGCGGCGTCGGCGCGTTCGCGCCTTCGGATCAGTGAGATCCAATGAGTTCTAACATCGAGATCAGTGAAGAAGCTTCGGCTGCACAGGCAGTTGACAACCACACGGACGAGCAGACGACCCACACGGAGTGCCCAGCGTGTTCGAGTCGGGTGATCGCGGACGACGTCGAGACGTTCTGTCGGGACTGTGGCCTGGTCGTGCGGCGCGACGACCTGGCACGGACGCCGACGCCGAGCGTCCACGGGCCGACCAGGGTGAGCGGTCCCCAGGAGTGGGCGATCGAACCCACCACCGCGTTCCGGGTTGACAACGGCCTCGGGTCGCGGATGGACCTCGGGATGGACGGCAACGGGAACCCACTCTCGACGGACCGGCGGCGACGACTCGGCCGGATGCGGACGTTCCACCAGCGGTTGGCGGATCGCGAACGGCGGCTGGCCGACGCGCTCCGGGACGTCGAGAACATCAGCACGAACGCCGATCTCCCACGCTGGGTCGGCGAGGACGCGGCCCGATACATGCGCCGGGCGGACGCCGAGTGGCTCGCTGGCGGGCGGATGGCCTGGGAGTCGCTGGCCTGCGGCGCGGTGTTGCTGGCGACCAGAGCGGCTGGGTTCGAGCGAGAGCCCGAGCGTATCGCCCACTACGCGAAGACGAGCCACGAGCGGGCGTGTGCGGCGGCCCGGAAGATCCGGACGGAGTGCGGGCTGGTCGGCCAGGTGCCCCCGGTGCGGCCGGCCGTCGTGGACGCCGTGCTCGCCGGGCTGGACGACGAGTTGGCGACCGAGACGGTGCTGGCATACGCGCGCCTCGGGCGCTACCTCATGGGGATTGCCGACGCGGAGCCGATCGGCCCGGGGACGACCCGGGTGACGGTGGCGGCGTCGGCGGTGTACGCGGCTGACCGGCTGACCGACGGGAAGGCGCTCACGCAGGCCGCGGTGGTGGCGGCGGGCAGCCGGGTGTGTCCGACGACGACAACGCGGGTCTCGCGGTACTCCCGGGCACTTCACGACGCCTACCGGGCGCGTCACGGGCAGGTCGCACCGGCGACGGTGCTCGAACGGGCGACCGACGGTGGGCGGCTGCGGTAGGCTGGATCCACCCTCTTTTCTTGTTATGCGGGCCAGACCACCCGCGACCCACCGCCCCACCCTCCGATCCGTGCTCGCTGCTCACGGGTCACGTCGTGACCCGTTCGCTCGTCGCGGCCTCACGGCGTTCGGCCGCGCGATCACTGCGCGCGCAGCCACGACCTCCTCGTGGGGAGTACACTCTGACACCCGGTACAGTGAGCGCCACGTCGTGGCGAGAGAGACGGGTGGGGGCCGGAGCACCACGTGTGTTCGGCGGCCTGTGATCGGAGGGAAACGAGGAGCCAGTGATGGGGCAGTGTCCCGGCAGGTGTCGACAGTCCGCGACCGCCCCGCAGCGGGAGGTCGGTCCCTCCGGGGCCGTCGGTCCCTCCGACGGTCGCTCGGCGCTCGGGCCGGTCCCACGGCCCTCGCGCAAGTCGAGACCTCGCTCCCTCCCGGCGGCTGGACGGTTTGCACTATCGGGTTCGCAAATGACGACAGACGCCGGCGTGTGGACGGTACCCGAAGCGTGACAGTGTGTCGTAGAAATAATGTCTCACGGCCACATCATTGGGGCAATACGAGTCTCGATCATGTGCCGGCGGGAATCGTCGGACTAGACATTTATGTCAGGTTAAATTATTGTCGAGATATGGAGCGGCGGCCCGGCGCCATCGCATTCGGATCCGTTCTGATCACTTGTGTCGGGGTTGGTCTGGTCGCACGGCATCCTGTTACTCTGGCGCACGGTGTCGGCATACTCTTCGGGGCTGTTGTGCTAACACTTGGTCTCGCGGGTGTTCTGGGGGTGGGGAAGACGGGAGTGACCCTCCTGCGTTACGTGTTCCCCCAGTCTCGGGGGCGGCCAGAATCAGTAGCTGGTGCCATCTGGGTCAAGATCGAAGGGCAAGTTCATGCCGAATCCGAACGGGTCGAAACTGTCCTCAATGGGCCTGCAGTCGTCCGCGAAACGGAACTCCGACTGCGGGAAACGATCCGTGGCCTTCCGTGGGGGCATTTCACCGACTATCCGTCTGAGCGAAGCGGGGTCCCGTTCAGGGTAGTCACTGGTGAGTCACTCGTGGTTGACCCGGGTGAGTCGCCAACGATCATCGAACACGGGATGCGCAGCGAGACGGGGCGTGCCTTCGGCGCGGACAGCGACCCACCAGCTTCACTGACGGACTTTCTCGATGCACACGGGAAGTCGTTCGAGCCGATCGTCTTCGACGGGCGGATCTTCTCTCATACCTTGTGTGTCGATGAGAGGGTGATCGAATCGGGTGACACTGTTCGTCTGTTCGGGAAGGTCTCTCTGGAGACGGAGACCGGGGACTGGAGACTCCGGCCAGCTGGTGGGGTTCTCGGCGACTGCTATCTCTCACCGGACTCGTGGGGGGCAATCCGAACGCATCTCCTAGCCAATCTCCTCTGGGGAGCGGTCCTCTCCCCAGTGTTTCTTTTCGTCGGTGCGATCCTCGTGTGGCCTCCGTAAGGCGGTCTCGTCGGCCCGTCATGTCGGGCGCTCGGGCCGGTCCCACGGCCCTCGCGGGCGTCGAGACCTCGCTCTCCCGGCGGCTGAACGGTGGGCACCAGTGTGGGTTGCCACTTCCAGGGCCCTCGATTCTGGTGGGCCGTCGCGAGCAGCACGGCGGGACGTACCCGCGTCGACGGCTGTACTATTCTGGGCAAGCATCGAGCGATGCCCTTCTCGGGTAGTGCGTCGGGCGGGCCAGCCCGACCCGGTCTTATCAAAAAGTGCGTGCGTAGGCTCCTGCGTTGTTTGGTAAGACTGTAGAAGACGGCAGATTGTCCGTTTCCGCCAGGATATCGCTGCCAGGGGTGGTTGCTGAAGTGGTAAAATAGGTCGTCACGGAACTGGGCGACTGGCTTTCAGTCTTGCCTGCTTCAACCCATCAAGGGTGCACGTCTAGGCGTGGCCTCCAGCCGTTGACACATGCAGTAGCTAGTTGTGGGACTCGGGAGATGACCCTTTGATTCAGAAGAAATGGACGCGGTCGTAACGCATGTCCGGTACTTCTGGAGTTGCTTGTCTGTCACAACAGGTGTGACTACATTCAGCCTTCTCTCGATATCAGCAGGAAAGTTAGCTTATAATATCGCACTCAACTGGCCGTACTGTACCACAGTCTACAAGAATTCATTCTTGACGGTTGAATTAGATACATATATCAGTGACTGAAATTAAACTCCGAGACGAGGGCTAGTTTGCCGATAGAGGGGTAGACAGCAGGTTATATCATTGAAGATGATTCTCCATTCCAATAACAAGATTTAAGAAGGATCTCTCAAACAGGTTGCTCAATGAGACATTCATACACACTCATAGTTATCTGCACAGTGGTAATGCTGGTAACCGCTCCAGTAACGCCGGTGGTCGGGTATTCCGGCCCTGAGGTTGGAGAGAACGGAAATCTGGAGGGGACACAAACGCCGTTTGGACAGAATATTGTGAATCCGGGGAAACCTGATACTATAGGTGGTCTGCAATCGGGGAATGCAACGGTCACACCAATAGACCCGGGATACATTGGTCCAGACCTATTCAACGGGGAGACGACGCCGAGTGGGACTACCCCCTACGAGCATCTCACGCAGGCTCAGACAGTCATACAATCAATTAACTCGAGCGACCGACAGGATGTAGATCGCGCGCTCGAACGGGCATTAAACCGGCTTAACGACAGCAGCGATGGGTTCCACGGTGAGTGGCGACGGACAGAGAAGAAGCATTTCCTCAGGGATGCACAGGCAGTAACGTCGTTGGCGCATGTGAGTAAGCGCTCATCTGCCGAGCAACAGGTTAGCAACGCGACCGCGATGATTCTAGCGGCAGATCGAGCCAGTGCACGCGTTGCAATCCGTGACGTCGAGCGAACATTCCAGCTCTCGGATGTCGAGGTTTCGCCAAAAGCATCGAACGCACTTGCGGCTGCTCAGCGTGCAGAACAACGGGCAAATGAGACACTTGCGAAAGCGTCGAACAAACACTCGAAACAGCAATTGCGGTCACGGGCACAAGCCGTGCGAGCATACGGACAGGCCTGGCACCACGCACAGCGGGCACTGACCGCAACTGCTCGGACCACACCACCGAACGTGACGATCCGAACCAGGGCAGATATTCCAAGCGAAGAACCAGGGATTCACCGGAATATCCTCGGGACAGTCGAGTCTGTCCGGCCAGTCGAAAATGTCTCAGTCCGTATCGATGGGGGTGATCCGGTTACAGTCCCCGTCAATGGGACTGCAGCCCCAGGTGCGAACGCGACGTTCGGATTCGAAGTAGATGTCCCCTCGAACCAGACCAACATCACAGTGTCCGCTCGCATGCCTCTCCGGTCGGACACGACGACCACCGCCAAAAATACTGAGCGCAAACCTTCCCCCGGAAAACAACGTGCAGGCGACCGAAAAAAGAGCGCTGGTAAAACGAAGTCCAATGGTCCACAGCAGAAGGGAAACCCTGCACGTGAGAAACAGCAATCCAGGGAAAGAGGTTCTGGAGCCAACGAAAACAGTGGCTCCGGTGGTGACGTGGTCGGCCGTGATACTCTCCTGCTGGATGGCGACTACCTTCCGGGCGAATATGAGCGAACAGTCACCAAGACCGATCCATTAGACCCCGATAGTAACTCTACAGCCACCGATAATGACGAAAGCGACAACGGAATCGTTGATGGGTACGAAGACTTTGACGATGACGGGTTAACGACTGTTCGTGAATATACCCGCAAAACCGACCCACTGGAAATCGATACCGATGGGGACGGACTCCCTGATGTTGCTGAGATAAAATATGACCAGCTGGATCCAACAGATCCGGATTCAAACGACAACCAGCGCCTCGACAGCGCTGAAGATTACGATGGAGACAACCTAACGACTGCCAGAGAGATCACCTTCGGAAGTAATCCATTCAAATCTGACACAGATGGTGATGGACTCAACGATTCACGGGAACGGCAGTTGGAGACAGACCCGACAGCCAAGGATACGGACGAAGACGGACTCACGGATCCAGAGGAGGTCGAACTCGGGACTGATCCAACCGATCCTGACACCGACGGTGACGGAGTCATCGATGGAGATGAGACGTTTACAACGACGACAACTAATGAGACATACGATATTTCAGTCGCAGTAACGGGTCCGGGCCAGCAGGCAGCGGCAGTAGAAATTCGAAACGGAACACGTCTTGGGTTTGAAAGTGGACCAGTGAGTGACGCTCGGGTCACTCCGATTGTGGACCTGACTACGACCCGGGAATTCGAACAAGCAGAGCTCACGTTCGAGTATTCCGACTCGTCTGTGGGCAATGAGTCTGCGTTGACCGTCTACCGCTACAATGAGACGGTCCAGTACTTTGAACCGGTTCCGACAACCGTTGACCAGGCGAATGATACGGTGACGGCCACGACGTCACACTTCTCGCGATACACAGTAATGAACGCGACGGCGTGGCAGAACTATACCGAGTTGCAGACTGCCGGTGAGATACCAGGAACGAATGGCTCCGCTGACAGCCCCGAACCTATCGTCTTCCAGAACCAGTCGTCGTTCACTTGCCAACAATCGTGTGACTTCCAGAATGAAACGACACTCATTCTGGGTGGTGTCCCAAGTGCTCGAAAGATCATCGTTGAACAGAACAACCGTTCGATCGAGGCTGTCCCTTTGAGTAACGGGCAACGAATCGAGACGTTCTACGACTATGCCAACGCGCAGATCAACTCACCTCTCCCGATTGCAGAAAGCGATAAGAGTCAACTGTTCTTCTGGTCTGGACCTGATGGACTGAGCCTTGTTTTGCTCCATGATAAGCCTTATGACGGGTCTGGGGGTGCCGTCACGATGACATTTGATGACCTCCCCACCAGTCAAGGCAGTTGGGTGGTCAAGGACGACCCCGGTGACTTTACCTCGGAGACGCGATTTGATTGGGCCTGGAACTACAAACGGACTGACGGTGGTGTCTTCCGTGGCGGACTGCCGAACCAGACCATATCTATCTCGCCTGCATTCAACGACGCTGCAAGTCAAAGCCCTCTTTCATCAGGTGAACTCACCACGTGGCAGGTGTTAACCGGGCAGGCGACCGACCCGCGTTCGATTTCGCTGGATATGGATGAGCCAGTGACGATTCACATCCCTGAATCACCGAACACTGGTGACAATCCAAACAATACGACAGGTGATACGGGCCAAGCTTCGTGGGAGTACTCACTTACGGACTCGACTGATCAACTTGCGATCTTCTATCAGACAGAACAGACGGACGTCAATCCAAACGCGACAGTAATTGCAACCGATGCGAACGGCAACACTGTCACTAAATCGCTCTCGATCGGGACTGTCGGTACAGTCCGCGAATACCTCAATGTCTCGGAACTAAGCGGTGACACAGCGACAATATCGATCGCTGCGACTGGCGTTAATCTCCGGTCACAGGTTGTTCCCCAGACGGTATCAGCCCCCACATCTAACGACTCCGACAATGATGGAATTCCAGACCGTGTCGAACAACGGCTGGGAACTGATCCGAATGACGCAGACACAGATGGCGACGGGTTGGATGACGGTCTCGAAGTCGGTGGGTTCCATACTATAAATGGGATTATCACCACCAATCCGACCGAAAACGATACCGATGGCGATGGTCTCACCGACGGCCAAGAGGTCACACAGTACTGTAATGATGGCCGACTCAGCTCCCAATACGGAATCTCGGCTGATTGTCCAGACTACCTCCCGGACGATCACTACCTCCTCTCAGGTGACCCACGGAAACCACATTCCGACCGCGACCGGCTGAGCGATGCCGAAGAAGTTGCTGACGCAAGCATCAATATCACCACAACGCCGGAGGCGACGCGCGATTACGTCACTGCCGTCCAGAACGATGAGAGTGGTTACGACCACTTGACTGAGAAGCCACTGGCTGAACTCTCCAATCCAATGGAAGCTCATTCAGATGAGGACGGGATCATCGACCATGAAGAGGTCCGGCGGGGGACATCACCGAAACATACGGATACTGACGGTGATGGAATCGACGATGCCGTCGAACTCGAAGAGGGTTCGGGTGCTACCCTGTACGATGCTGACCCGCCAGAAATCCAATTCAGGTCAGTCACGGTTGAGGAGATCTGTACCGTCGATGTCGATGTCGACGTGGAGTTGAGCTGGGACCCAGTCGATATCGATGGAACAGGGTCCTGTGATGATGAATGGGCGCCCGAGTACGTCGTGGACTACGGAGTCTACGACAATGCCGGACTCCAGCGGATCGAACTCCGGAAGAATGGCAACGAGTTCGAATCGACGTCCGATAGCGATTACAACCTCGATGAGGATTACGAGTCAATCGACAAATTCCGGTTCAATCCAGCACTGAACCTTGAAGACAGTTTACTCGGCGAGAAGGTCACTGTCTACGCCAAAGACGAAAACGGAAACGACCGAGCACAAGAGTTCGTCGGCCGGAACGTCTTCGCTGACACTGCCGGTCTCATCGAACGGGGGACAGATCTGCCACAGGCCACATCGACCAATATCTACACATCACTCGGTCTCACGAGTGGGCTGAGTTACGGCACGGGCCAGTCTATCGATGGACTTGCAACCTTGGCTCAGGAGCCAGGTCAGGTGATCAATGGCTTCAGTCAACTCATCGACATCGCACAGAACGAAACCCTTCGGAACCAGGTGCCTGGTGCCATCGTCGGGTCGGTCCAGCATTCCCAGCGTGCACAGAACCCACTTTCAGCTGGGTCGTTCAACAACGCCTCGTTCGCAGGCGGCTGGTACGTTGGCTACATTGGTGCCTTCGTCGTCGAAGAGGCAGCACTCTCAAAAGGGGCTGGACTCATCGGAAATGCGGCGCGGACGTCGACGACGATTTCGCGCGGGCTTGATGCGGCCGGCGGCTTCAAAGTCCTCGCCAAAGCAAAAGCGACTGGGCTGGCTCGTAGAGCGACCGTCGGGAGCCTCAAACGCGCAAATGACGTCCTCCCGACGCAATTCGCTCGCGGCAGAGCCGGCCGAGCACTCGGGACACTGGACACGGTGAAATCTCGCGCCACTATCGAGGCAATTGACCGCATCCCGAGTGAGCGGCTCCGAACCATCCGAGATGCCGCTGGCGAACGGTCGACGGTGCAGTTTGCAGCCCGCTACGGCAAAAGCGGAGCGAAAGTCGTCAAGAGCATCGGACAGACACCGGCCCGGACGCTCGTTCGCATCCAGGACGACCTTCGATATCAGCGGATGGTCGTCAAGGCGTACAAGAACGATCCTGACGTGACCAAAGCGGACATCGGCCGCTCGATGCGCCGCTACCGGACTTTTGACGGTGCAACCAAAGCACGCTACACGACGCTTGTGGCTGACGGTGGCCCGCGGTCGCTGAAAGCCTTCCGCGAGTTCTCCGATGCGGACCTTCAGCGGTTCCTCGATGCCGATGCGACGGTGGCGGACCAGCGGCTCTTCATCCAGGTCGCTGGTGAGGATACAGCCGACATTGCGAACTCGCTCGACGATACCACGCTGAATGCATACCTAGATCGGCAGTTAGTAACTGGCCGGTCGTCGGGTTCACTTGTCCCGGACGGTGGAATTGATTATCCACTCGCAGCACAGCTCTGGTCGGGAGGGATGGCCCGGAGGGTCGCTGATGCCGATGTGCCGATGGGCTCGCTGAAAACGAACTTCGATGAACTCCGTGATGTCGATGTCGGTGACGGAACAGCTACATTCGATATCACGAATGAAGGCGTGCCAGCGACTGTTCGCTATCCAGATGATGGTCGAGTGTATCTCGACCAAGCGATCGAAGCAGAGGCGCCAGGATTGTTGGACGAATATGGTATCTCGTCACTTGACGAGGCGTCCTCATTGGGGCCCAATCAATTGACGAACCTGAAAGGGGATATTGGTGAAGAGGTAATCGCTCCTCGTATCGCTCGTGAGAAGGGATACGAAGTGGTCGATGTCCCCTTCGAGTCAGGAACAAGCGAGACTGGATTTGACGTCGTGGCTCGTGATCCAAATTCAGACTCAGATGAGCTTATCATCATTGAAGCGAAATACAAGACCTCTAGTGCATCCCAAACGGTGACTAAGGATGGTTGGTTATCCAGCACGGAAACGAAAGGTCACCAGATGGATGATGAGTGGATCGACACTACGATCGACGAGTTGGATGCTGCTGCCGAAACCAGTAAGCAAAGTCAGTTCGTAAATGAACTTGAAGATTCACCACTTCGGAAGGAGCTGGTTGCGGTGCAAGATCGGCCAAAGAATGGATTTACCGTTGACGGTGGATTAAAAGATATAGGGCTTGATATCGACGACGTTGATATAATAAAGCTTGGTCAGATACTGGATCAACCGTAGTAAAGAGAATGGAAATAGATACAACTGAGATTTCCGATGAACTACAGCGACTGAAGGACCGCGTCCAGAAACATCAATCTGAACTTAGCGATTCGAATGTTCCCCCAAAGCGAGTTTACAGAGTTAATGGATTTATCGCCCGTAAAGCACAGCGGATAGCTATATTTCAGATAATCCTCGGAGATCTCTCGCAGGCTAACCAATGGTTCAAACGAGCTGTAGAACATCATATATCGAGATATAAAGCGTATGAAGAATATGCGATTGAATCACATTCTCAATCCCATTGGGATAGTGAGCCAACTGTATTACGTGAGGGGTTTTACTCGGCACTTCTTTCGGGTGATGAAGGAGTGATCCAGGAAATAGTAACCGTCTCGTCGATGATGGATCCCGAGTACCCCAATCACCATCGAGACTTGTTGCATGAGTATTACTATGTGAAAGCGCTGGCGGCATTACTCCAGGATGAAGACGCTCGGCAATACATCGCAAACATGCGGGCATTCATAGAGGATCTCAATCCCGATCTCGTACAGTACTTCGAGCCGTTAGCGATCGCTCTCGAAGGAATCGCTACCCACGATACAGAGCAACTGCATGAGGCCATTGAGCAATTAGTTGAATACCATGCTGCTGATATCGCTGATCAGCCCAGTTCAGCACAGGAGTATGTTTGTCTCCCAGCACTCGCGCTGAGTAAATTGGCCGAAAGACACGGACTGGAAGTCGATATTGAAAGTGAATACATCCCGCAGGAACTTTGAGGAGAGCTCAGTCAGACCCTGTGGCCTGCAGGAAACAGTATGACTCGTCTGAAGTTCAGGACGATTTTCACATGGCAACATGGATGGGTGAACAATTCACGACTGGAAAATCCAACTCCTAAGAACCGAAACACCCGATACATGGTTCCTCGGGAGTGTCCTGTACTGTCTGGTCGCCCAGGGTACCCGGTACAATGCTGGAAAGTACCCCGGAAGATACATCATTTCGCCGGAGGGTTTCGCCGACGAAATCAACGTCCGAGAAGGGGAAATTGACGAGCGGATAGAGAAATTGGGAACGATACTTGAACAGTATGATCGATTCGATTCGGCGAGTACACAGATTGGAGTGGGACTCACCAGGAGAGAGACCAACGAGCCACTCCCGTTTACACTGACTCTGAACCCGACAGACCCCGGTGGCTGTCGGTTAGAAATTGAAACACACAGTTCAGATGTGCAGGAACCGGAGCGGTTCCAACGGGTTGTCGATTTAGCAACCGTTCTCTTCGACCGGTTCAAGTTCGATTTCGGCGCATACAGAAGTGAACACGCGGATCCGATTCCGTCACGGGTGAACGAGATCGGTCCTGACGATGCCAGTCTCGTCACGTACTATTCCTCAGCGATGGTCGACGAAATCGGCCGGGACAAACTCCGCACTGCGCCGGCCGTCGCTATCGAGGAACTGGACTCTGGCGGGGTAATGGTACTTGCCGGTGAGGATATCAACTCGTTCGACGGCGTTGACGATCTTCGAGGATACCTACGCGAGCGCTGAGCCAGCACCAACCACCACTCAATTCATTCTGACTTGAACCCACTCGTTGAGTTCCTCGTGATGAACTCGCGTGATTCGTGTCGGGAATCACTCGAAGTACGGCTTCGGAGAGCTACGAGTGAAGTCAGTCACCGCAGATTAAAGGTAACTCAGCAAATATATAGAACATCTGAAGCCAAAGCACAGACATATGAACAATGACCGGTGCCGATCCCTCAGCGTCCCTGTCGGTCAACCTTAATAAAGTAGATTATATTGTCAACAACTGACAATCAGAAATACTCAAAACACATGTCCAAAGAACCAGTCTCAATCTATTACCTCTACCGAGAAAATCGGGACGACATCGTTGGGGAAACCATTCGCGCGCTTCTCGATAACGGCTGTCGGGCCAACAGTGATGGTGCAACTCACGGCTGGCGAGTGACCGCAAGCCGAGATTGGGACCACGTCGACTCAATCGAAGAGGTGATCGACCTCTTAGATTCCGCAGACAGTGGCCGCTGTGAGGTATGGGCAGAACGCATGCCGATCGAGGTGTCCATCGACATCGAGACGAGTCGTGTGCCAACTGGGTTCCGGCATGTCGCACTCTCGGTATCCAATCTCTATTTCAAGGAGACCAGTCACGATGACGACCGAACCCGTGATGAGTATCTGGGTCGGTTCTTGCAGCTCTCGAATGCTGTCCACCGTCGTACCGAACCGTTCTGCGGATACGGCTTCTACAGAAGTCCACGTATCGAACGGTATGTTCCGACAGAAGAGCAGGTCATTACTGGTGACATCGACTACCCGTGCTGGGCGAACTATTTCTCCCGACGAACAGTCGACAGTATCGGCCGGGAAACTATCCTTTCGGCACCCGTCCACCGAACCGAAACGCTCCACGATGACAGTATCCTTCTCGTCGTCAATCAGTACCCCTATCAGTTCCCCGGGGCGGATCAAGACGCCGTAGTTGACCATTTGGGCCTCTCTCTCCCCACGTAGATCAGGAGTCGGGATTACGTGCGAGCTTGACCAATTTCTGTCTCAAGTACCACCAAGGCCATGAGCGGACAGGTCTCAAAGCGTGTGAATACCGTAGAATCCGTCATTGACTGCTGTCGGCCACTCGTCGTCTTCAGTGTCTGTGAGAACGTGCAATTATGATAATGTATTATAGTATGACATGGACTTGTTTGACCGGAATACTGACTCAGAGGACGAATCGGGGTATCATGACCAGAATGCCCGATCTCGTTCGGAACTTCGTAACAGCCCACGCATTGTGTAGTTCTTGTCTGACTCCACTTACAGCAGATACCATACAGGGATAGTGACCAACTGACGGCTGTCCCGCACCGAAAAATTGGATTCGAGTTCCGCTACTGGTCGACGACGGCGAGCCCGTGCCACCAGTCGCCGCGCGGGCCTGCGTGCCTGAGCGTTAAGCTGTATTCCCCGAAGATCCCACTGACGACGGCGGGGATGCCGTCAGTGCGGAGCGTCACCTCCACGGTCCAGCGGTCGGTGGGGTCGACGCTCGGTGCGACCACGTCGACGCCGATCACCGCGGGGACGGTTTCGAGTGCGTTCACTGCATTGTGTGCTTGGTGACGGGCCTCGACGCGGCAGCTCATGCCGTGGCCTCCTGGGCGGCGTCCTTCGCCAGGTTGTAGCGAATGTCCGCCGCCTGGGCCTTCGCGGCTTGGTGGCGGTCGTGCGCTGGTGTTTCTGCGTTCCACCACTCGTCGATCCAGCCGCACTTCTCCTCGCGGACGTAGTCGATCCAGTGCTGGACGGCCGGGCGAGCGAGTTCTTCGGTGTGGACGACGTCGCCGTCGACGGTGACGGACAGCGTGGCCCGGACGGGGTCCCAGCGGTGGCACCGACCGCGTTGGTCGTAGCCGATCACCGCTGCGTGATTCGAAACGGCGGTACGCTTTTCAGAATCGTTGTCGTAGTCGGTCATGGTTTCTAGCACAGAAACCCGGCTCGCCTGCTGGAACAGGCGGGCACTTTTCCGCGAAAATCGCCCTACAGAGCCGGGTTTCCGTATCTCTAACATGGACCCATAACCCCATAAATTTTTGCCACGCGGAAACTAAACAAGAGGTTGAGTCATGGACTCCGCGCATGGAAATCAGAAGGTATCGGACAGCCGGATAATAGAAGCAGCTGCCAAAACTGAGGGGCCGTTCTTCACCGCTGGCGAGGTTGCAGACGAACTTCCAGTAACTCGTACCGGTCTCTCAAACCGTCTAAAGAGCCTCCAGGAAGAAGGGCGAGTAGATCGGAAAAAGAGAGGAAACTGGGTCGGGTGGTGGCTGACGGAGGACTACTCCGACTCTCGATGAGTTGCTACGCGTTCGCGGCCAGACTCAGTTATCCAAAAGATGCGAGTTCCCGCGACCTTCTTCGAGGCAAGGTCCCCCTTTTCAGCTAGGTCTTGCAGGCGGTTGTGGACGCCTTGGCGTGACAGGTCAAGGGGATCAGTAAGCTCTGTCGGATGTAGAACGGGATCTGGAGTTAAAACAAACTCTCGTAGAATATCAACGTCGGTGACCGTTGGTTTCCGACCTGGCGATCCCATTTGAGGGAACATCTATTCCCATCCCCTAACTGTTCCCCGGTTGATAACAAGCTCCGGGCGGAATCCAGTTTCCGCGTGGCAAGTAATAAGTGCTGTGCGGAAAGTATTCTAGGACACGCCTCTATCGCGCCTACGATACTCGGTGAAATCGTCACCGACCTGTACTGGCAGGTCGGCGCGATGAGGCTTCCAACGAGCAGAAGCCATGTCAGCCTTCGACACCGAGGGGCTTGAAACCTCTCACCGTCAGTTAGAATCATCTCTCGACCATCGCTGGAACCCATTAACCAACATTTCCCCCAGTGATCTGGGCCTGTTGGTTAGATGTGTTCCATCACTCCTCCCCATTCCTCGTGCGTGTAGGGGCATCAGGCTCGCCGGCTCGGAGGTAGCATGACAGCTCCTTCTTCTGCCGACAGTCCCCGAGACAGCCCCGGTCTTGACGGGACCGACGCACCCGCTGGCGACCAGTCTTCCCTCACCAAGCGGCTGCTCGCCGAGTGCCAGCAACTCCGCGAGACCGTCGAAGACCAACAAGAGATCATCGAGAAGCAACAGCAGACGATCACCGACCAGGTCAGCCGGATCAACGCTCTAGAGGATCGCGTCGACGACCTCGAGGACGACAGCGAGAAGACCCGGGACATCGCCCGGAGTGCCAGCGCCAAGGCCGAGCAGGTCGCCGCCGACACGGACCAGCAAGAAGACGCCGAACAACTCCCCCAGGGCGTCGACCCCTCCTCGTCGCCGCTGGATTTCTTCGCAAACTGCCAGCAGTCCAAGGTCAAGGAGCTGTTCGTCGAGCAGTCCAATCGCGCGAACACCTACCGGGCGATCTGTGTGGCGAAACGCTGGCCGGAGTTTGCCCAGCGACGCACCGATGGGAGTGGCATCTTCTTCACTCGGGACCACCTCGAAACAGCCCTCACGGCGCACCTCGGGAAGCAGCCCCACCGGCAGACGATCCATCGCGTGTGGGACCAGTTGGTGGAGTTAGGTGGTGACGACGTCCGGGTGAAACGCCGGCAGGTCGGCCGGAAACAGGAGCCGAAGGAACTGCTGACGATGGACATGGACACCGCGGAGGGCCTGCTGGACAGCCAGTATCTCGGGTTGGATTTGCTGGAGGCAACGGGCGGGAAAACACGGACGGGTGGCGTCACGCCCGTTGTGACGGAGGTGACCGGCTGAGTCCGTGATGAGCTCGGCGTAGGACCGTCGCGATGACGGTCCGCTGAGGGTGGATGCAGTCAGACGCTCCCGCTGGCCGCAGACGCGTTGGTGTGCCTAGCTGCAGGACTATGCGGGACTCCTCTCGTTTCAGGTGCAGTGAGCGTGGTCGTAACACTGGGATGCTCTTGGTGGTTGTCCTCTGCGTCACAACGCCTGTGACGAACCTTGCAATCCGGCGTGGTGGAGTAGTGGCCCCGGATTGTTTGTGGCTCTTTCACTAACTCGGGTACTCTGGTTTCTACTAATGAGTCACCGTAGTTGTCTGGCGTAATAATGGAGTAAGAGAATGAGGTTCGTGCTTTAATCCGTCCTGTCTTGTCGTAGTGATCTTTTTAGCGTGACCGATATAGAGGCTGAAGTCAGCATGGCGTACACTTTTGTTTCACTGTCTTCCGTGGTATATCAGGGAGGATGTCAAGCAACGAACTATCCGAACTGGTGGAGTCAGAACGCGAACGGTTGCTTGACGGCAAAGACGGAATCGACGCCGCGGTCGTCACCCGACCCACTCGGGCACAAACGGTCGCTGTGGGCCTGCTTGCGCTTGATGATGTCGATGGAGCCAGCGACTGGTTTCGGGCGCTAGTCGAAGAATGGCCAATTTATGCAAACAGCAAATGGGAGTCGAAGTACGAGGAGGAACCACGAAGCCCAGCATCACCGGGGCCATGGAGCGACTACATCAATGGGATATTCGCCGTGCTGCTGGCCCGCCAGAACGTCGAAGACATCGCCGACACGGTATATGCCCGGACTACAGAACCGTTCGTAGATGAACTCGATAAGCGTGAGTTCGCTCACCGAATCGATCTCGCGCGGTCGTTGAGTTCGGCTATCCTCGATAACGACTCCGACGAACAGCACCTCGATACGCTCGAACAGTATGTCGTTGAGCACGGAAGCGACTGGGACAGAGCACGCTATAGCGCCTATATCCAATTCATTCAAGGACTTCTCAACGATTCCAAATCGGATATCTTGGCCGGTATAGAGGGGCTCCTCGATTTCCACCAGACTCACGTCGCCAACGCCCGCGATGCCGACGCCGTTCAGAAAGCCGTCGCTCTTGATGCAACGGCCATGCTTGCACTCGCCCGCCGTGAGGGCATGGCCATCACTGTCGACCACGAGGCTATTCCTGCCCCGCTGAACAACGACGAATACTATCCGGTAAGAAAGGAAAAATAACGGCAGGCAGCACAGGTACTGGAGCCAAGCCTGTGACCGATACGCGCGGTGGATTACATCATCCGGTCAAAGAACTGGTTGCTATCGAGTACTCTCGATTATACCCAGAACGCATTAGCCCAGATATTCAGCTACTGCGTTGTCTGTCAGTAGAACAAAGTAGGATTTGACATAGAACGGTAAATCTCACTGAGTTAATTTTCTCCCTTCCCGCGGTCCACTATGTGTACGTCAACATCATCTTTGGATCGTAACCAATCGATCCTTCGTTCTTGAAATATCTCAAAGTACAATTGACATAAAGGGACAACAGGAAGCGACTTTGCAATCGGAGAGTCAGCATATGCAGAGCACGAATCGGCCAACGTGAGATCATCAAGGTCCTCCCCGATCGCCTCTATAATGGACCCCGGAACGTCTAAGAACAGATGCCTTTGTGAGGGATTGGTCTGTTCCTCCTCTGAACCAAAATTAATTGATTGAGAATGGCCTGTCCCTGGTCGGTATCCAGAATCCACCGGTTTTCCCAGGTGCATTGCATTATTCCGGTTGTCTCTCATATAGGCGTTCAAATCAACAATCCAGCTCTCTTCTGCCCAACTCTCTATACCGAAATCAGATTTGCTCTCGAGTATCTCTTCGATTGATATCGCACCGGCAAGAAACCCTGATAAATTGTATCGAAATGCGCTCTTATCTCCATTCTTCAACTGGTGGAGGAAGTAGTTCATTTGTCCATGCTTGTCCATGATAGCCCGCAGATCCATCTGAGAATTTTCTGAGTAACCAGGAGTGAGTAAGCTGAGTGATGACACTGAGGGCGAAACGTCGACTGAATCCCGCTCAAAATTAATGTCGGTGCTGTACCGACTGTCACGCTTTCCAGTTAACCCGTCCAAAATATAGAGAAATTCTCCCGTCTCAATCAAAATAGAGTCTCTCTGTTCGACTGTCCCGTCTGAATCAATATCCTCGCAGACTTCGATTTCGATAGTCGAACCTTCTGGTACCTCCGCTTCACATATCAGCCCAACATTTGACATTATTAATCTCTATCCCCAATTCCTTATGGATATTCCGACCATCTGAGGTTGCCAAGCGTTGATACCATCCAGTATCTTCTGACCGAAAACTACTGCCACCACGACGCATGAACTAAATCCGATGTGTCTACTCAAATGTGGCGTATTTCCATATTTTAACTGGTTGTCTGGGCTATGGATGTTGTTGGCCAAGTGTGAATTTTAGAACTAGAACTTTGGTGTCGACTGATATAACGGACTACTTATCTAATCCATCGACAGGGTGATATGAGGGCTCCTACTCCCGGCTGCAGCGCCAGCCCCCACGAGACAGACGCCGCCGCAGGCGATCGCTTCAGACTGGCCTATCGGCGAGTATTGTATCCCGGGAGGAGACCGCCCCGATTACTGCGGTGGAAACTACGAATCGGCTGATAAGAACCGAGCGACTGCGCTTGAGTGGTTCCGGCATGTTTACCTCCTCGTGAACAGCAACACGACACTGAGGTCGACGGCGGGTGCCCCGACACCCCGACGGTGGACATACCGAGATTCAGAAAGACTACCCGAATGACAACAGCCCGACCGTGGCGACGTTCGAGCTGGACCCAAGCGGTGACCTACGGTCCGTACGGACGCTCCGAGCGTACCTCGCCGCACGATCTGGTGACAGTCCAGCGTTGTTCCCCTCGCGGAAGTCCGACCGGATGACTGGGAAAGGAATCAATGACGTCGTAAAGCGGTTGGCTGACCGTGCAGGCGTTGAATCCCTACGCCTACGCCGGTCGAGGGAGTGCAACCGATGTGAGCGCCCACACGCTTCGCCACAGTGTTGCGTGGCGGATGCTCCGGGATGAGGACGAAAATAGTCTCTATGATGTGCGAAATCGTTTACGACATGCTACAATTTTAACGACAGAACGGAAGTACGATCACTTTGAGATGATATAGTCATTGACCAAAAGGTTTCATTGCTAGCATTTAAGTTAGAATCGTCTGATGGTTATATCATCATGAAATCAGGTGTCATTGGGATTATTGATGGTGACTTTTCTTCACTTGAATCTGAGCAATACTCGACAACCCATGATGAACAAGAATTAAAGCGTTGTATCGATGTTGAGAATTCTATTGATTTGTCTGATGGCACTCGGGCGATCTCAGGAAGAGCTGCCATTGAGAAGGTAATAAATAAAGAATCTGGACTCATTCAGGGTGGAAAAATCGGGACGACAAAAGAAAAAGAGATAATTGTTGAACAGACTGAGTTCTTGGCTTTCCCTCCACATGTTGTATTGATTAAAAGTGGATCTGGATCATTTACTTTCGATCTTATTGGCCGTCAGACAGGAACACTAATTGACCGTGGAAATCTTAACTTGCGTTCCTTCTATGAAGACCACAAAGACGCTAATGTATGGCAGGCTGGATTCTATGGTACAGACAATAAAGCTAGTAATGGCGTAGTTTATGGGGAAGGAGTAATGGGAGATTCTGAATTTGAGCGTGTGCTTGAAGTCTCAGATCTAAACCAACTGGGTGTTGAATATCCCTATGAAGATGAGCATGTTGCAAAAATAGCTCTAACTGAAAGTGGATATCTCAACCTGCATCAGCCCAGTGACTTTGAGGTTGAAGATTTTGCTGAGTTTTTCCGAGAAGAGGTTCTTAATTACGTAACAAAAAGTTCGGATTAGTCATCTAAGAACCTGGAATGTGGCCTTTTTAACACACTCACCATGGACATCAACTTGAATCATAATACTGCCTTGGAGTTCCTTTTTCCACGGTTCAAGTCTGATAAAAACTGGGAGTATTAAGTCCCGATCAGGGCGGAGAGGTTCAACTAGCTCCCAAGTATCATTTTCCTTTTGAATGGACATACCGATATCGGTATTGACACCCTCTGGAGATTCAACGGATATATTGACTTCGCCCCTTTCAAGAACTCTATCGGTGGTATTATGCAGATGTAGCTTAGCATCTGCCCCAGATGACCTCTGGCTAGGGTATTTTCTAACATCTGCGATAGATGTATTGATAGAGTTCATTTTTTCTAGCGGGGCTCCAATATGTTTCGCCCCTCCAAGGAACCGAAATCTTAAATCACTGTCGAAAGTTTCCACCCATAACTTATTGCTAACCTATATGTCTCTAGCAGAGCTTCAGTAGGGGCTTTCTACACGTGTCATGCCAAATTTTTTTCTAAGTGGCATATGATTGGGTAGCAAGGATGCCGAGTAATATGGACCCTGTTGACAGGGTCATCCGAGTTATTGAAGAATTTGTTAGAGAGAATGGGCATTTACTGACGATGGAAAGAATCCATCGGTCATACTTTGGAGAAGAAGTAGAATTCACGTCATGGTCGGACGCTTACGAGGATTATCATAACCGTAATTGGTCAGAACATGAGGCCAGAGATTTCGTCCGACAGTGTAAACAAATTGTTGAGGGGCCTGGCGATCTTCCTGAGACATACTTCAAAATCATTGACCCCGAGAATATCGATCTACAGACGGTAGAAGAAGAGCTATCGGATATTGCCTATGACCCAGATGCAGAAGGAAGTGACAGAGAGGGGTTTGAATATCGTATTGTCGATGGAGAAGTGGATGGACGATATATCTATACAGATGTCGAAACTCAGGTATCATTTTCTGGCGGCGTCAATGACTATGTTAGTGAAGGTGCAATCGAATTTAGGATAGATCCGTCACAAAATCTCCTAATCCTGGAAACGACACGAGTTGTTGAAGTACAGAAGGCAAAATCGTACTTTAACAGGACAAATTTCAACATTGTCGTTTGCAGAAATCTGACCGCGATGCCAGACGATGCCGTTGATCGAGTAAACTCATTCATAGATTCATTTGCTGAAGAAGTGGAAG
This sequence comes from Halorientalis brevis, assembly GCF_023077655.1. Classification (NCBI taxonomy): domain Archaea; kingdom Methanobacteriati; phylum Methanobacteriota; class Halobacteria; order Halobacteriales; family Haloarculaceae; genus Halorientalis; species Halorientalis brevis. Next base: position 52,491 of record NZ_JALLGV010000002.1, read on the forward strand.
AAGAGGGGCCTACCCTGCTAAGTGTTGATGGCGTGAAATTGCATAACCCTCCTAATATGCGTGATGACGAGGAAGATGAAGAAGAAGTATCTCTAAAAAATATCGATTTTAATGGTTCAAATGTTCGGGAACATCCAGAAATCAGGGACCATCTTGACCGGAATTGGATAATCAAGAACATCGAAGCTGCTGTTCACTACGATGATAGCCTGTTCACATTAAAAATGGCTGGTACTGAGGTGATGGGGTATTCAAAAATTGAGGATGTGAATAATTACGACAAGGGGAATGAATTAATAAATGAGGTACGGAGCCGGTATCTGGAGCACATCGCTTAATTGATCATACTTCCCGAATTTCATAGTATACACGTTCAAGCGCATCAGAATACGTCTCTGTTGGTTGCTTATCTAAGTCTTCCTCACTAAACCCTTCAATACGGTTTAAATATGAAATATCGATGCCGCTTGGAACTTCTAGTATTCTGTGTCCCATCTCGTTATATAAAATCACATAATCTTCATTGGGATTATTCTTTAGCGATTTGATCACATCCCAGTCAGTAGCTCTTTCTATAATATCCTCAGGAATTGATAGCCGATCTTCTTCTCCAAGACGAATGTTGAATTCCTGTTTCGCCATATTACTAGCACTTACCACTGATTTCAAGCAGTGACGGCTACTAGACAGCTCTGGACGGATTTGTTTATTGTACTCTCCTGGTGGGTAATGTTCTTCATCATCCCCAATTTCAGGAATTGCAGTGCTGACCGATTCATCTCGGAGATCTACCCAAAGAAGATCTACCTTTTGTCTTTCACCAGGTGAAAGATTCTTTGAAATCTTGTTTTTATCCGCCCATCGTGTATGATATCTCTGATCTCCTACTAAGTCACTCTTCACATGAACAGTACAGTTTTCTGCTGTCCCTCTTCCCTCGTTTTTGACTACAGCGTGTACTCCAACACTGTTGGTAGCTGTTTTATCGTCTCGACCACCACCGAATACCCACCACTGTTCTGGATATTTTACTAATCTCAAATCTTCTAAAACTACATAGGGATTTGACCACTCTTTGTTTAACTCGAATAAGAGAGGTGGCAACGCGCCCAGAAATGAACCGATTATTACGGGCTCTGTGCCCATTATTACTAACACCCAGATGATAACTAAATAAAGGACGAACGTTGTGGTAACCTTTAAAAACTGATAGGACCCCCTCGTTAGCCCTATTAAATCACAAAAGGCCCAGGGGACACTGAAAACAGAGATGTCGAAAAAGTATCTTGCAATGCTATGTTGAATACCAAGCAAGAATACAAATAGTATTAAATGAAATGTGATATGTTGTAAAAGCCCTATGTATGGCACACTCCAATTCCAGCCAAACATCTCGAAAATTTTATTGCTGGCTCCGACACCTACAATACAGCTATACACGGTTTCTATCAAATCTGACTCATTGCCGCAGGTTATTATAACATTGGATGAAAAACATTGACCAATGAATGATGTCGCTGGTTCAGATCCTGTAGATCAGGTTCGAAAGGTCATCCAGGATTACATCCGGCCTAATAACCATCTACTTACGATGGAACGAATTTATGAGAACCAGTTCGGTGAAGAGATATCTTTTAATTCTTGGACTGAAGTATTCGATGAGTACTCTAGTATTGAATGGACCGATACAAAGGCAAAAGAGTTTATCATTCTGACAAAGCATTTTGTTGAGGGGCCTGATGACATATCAGAGACATATTTTGACATCCTGTCTCCCCCAGAACTAACCGTTGACGATCTCTCTCATGAATTGGAACGGGTTCAGTATCAGCCAGAGGCAGAAGGAAAAAATAGAGAAGGATTCCAATTCTCTGTAACAGATGATTTGATCAAAGGAAGATATGTGTATGTAGATATTGACACTCAAGTAACTTTTACCGGAGGGGTGAACGATTTTGTTACTGAGGGGGCCATTGAATTTAGAATTCGACCTGAAGATCAGCTACTCATTATTGAAAGTACTCGCGTTATAGACGTTCAAAAGGCGAAATCTGTATTCGGAAGCCAAACGAACCTCGAAATCTCAGTTTCTGCCAATCTAGTTTTACAACCTGATAACGCTCATGAACGGATGAATTCATTCCTAGACTCTTTCTCAGATGATCTTGAGGAGGAGGAGGGTCCCTCATTGGTCGAGGTGAATTCTGTCTCACTCTATCACCCCGATCCCCAGGAAGACACAGAAGAAATTGACTTTTCTGGATCAAACCTGTGGGAAAGCGAAAACGTTCAAGAACACATTGACAATGGTTGGATAATAAAAGGGATAAAACTAACAATATATTTCCGAGACTCATTATACGATGTTCGTATAGGTGCTGGTGATGTTATGAGCTATTCAACGATTTCAAGCATCAAGAATTTTAAAGACGGAAATGAGTTAATGGATGAAATCAGGGGAAGATTCTTGACACATCTGCGGTCGTAGTCCTGCAACTTGCTATGTTTGTCTAATGGGCCATGCAATATGCCCTTTCTTGTATTAGAGATTGGTCCACTGGGGCGGTGCGGGGAACCGATCGTCGTCGAGAACCAACCGCGTCGGCTTGTGACGTGCGTCCAACTCCCCACGGATGTACAGAAGGCCGTCCATCGTAATATCGTATACTGAGGCTGACAGCGGGGCGGCTAACTCGGCGTATACTAATCGGTCGCATCGATCTCGAATCCTGCCTTCAGAAGCAACGATACTCCGTTCCCGGGCAAGTACGGAGGGCGACGCCCAGCCTTCACTTCGCATGTATTCGAGGATTTTCTCATCCACCTGTTCCATCCAAGGGGCGGACTTTCGACGTGTCATAGGGGGGTGGGGGCTACAACGACTCTTCCGTACCAGCACTGGGACCGCCGTTTGTCTCGAAGGGAGACTCGACATCGTCGGGCGTGCCCTCTGTGGTGTCGATCTCCCCGTCCAAGTACCCCTCTCCCCGTTCTGTGATGACATAGTCGCCATTTCCGAGATGATCGAGAAGCCCGTGCTCAACGAGCTTCTTACACCGGGTGGAAATGTACTGCCGAGAATACCGCACATAGCCGCTATCTTCCCTACGACGAGCACGTCACCCCCGGCCGCCTGTACCCGAATCTCGACGATCTCGGTGACCTGGACCTCGTCGAGAATGGTCGGCGCGACATGCGGACTAACGAGCCACGCTGCCGAAAGCCGGCATTGACGCATTTGCCTGCCGCCGAGAGTGGACGGACACTGAGGAGGTGGTAGTGTGACGGACGAACTGGAACCCATCGCATCCGAGGCGGCCGTCGACCTGTCTCTCGATCAGCGACAATTCGAACTGACGAGGAAATCGTTATTCCGGCTATTGGACGAGTATGGGTCTGCTGTGCAGAGCCTAAACTCGTGAGAGTGATGGAGATGTTGTAATACTCTGCCTCTGCTTCTCGACTCCGTTGTCGTCGGAGATCCCAGACTCACGTCCCCAATCACCCACCCTACTCCCCCGCACCCCTACTCTCACACCGCCGATCAAGCTCGTTCACCACCCACGTCAACCCGGCCTCTTGGTACACCTCGCGCAGCGGGAGCTGCCGGGCGAGCCGAAAAATCCCCCAATCGTTGTCGTGGCCCTGCGTCTGGATCACTGACAGCGGCAGCCGAGGTGGATCCTGTCCCTCGTCGGCGGGCGAGTACTCCACCAGCTCGATCGACGGTCCGTCCACAGCGTACCCCTCCTCGGCAACGGGCGTCAGTTCCAGCGACAGGAGCGCCTCGTCGTACCCGTCCGTCGGGGACTGCAGCGACTCCACTGCGTGGCCGGGACAACGGGCCGCGTCGAGCACCCACCCGTCCGGCGGCGGCGTCAGCGGCGGGGAGACCGTGAGATCGCCGACGCGGATGGCCTCGTAACAGATCCGCGTCTCCGGGTCGATCGGGGTGGCGCCGGAATGGGGATAGTCACACAGAACCTGCCGTCCCATCCGGCCGACTAGCTCGCCGTGCAACTCGCGACGAAGCCGCTCTTCGAGTTCCATCGGGCGGCTGGTCAACGAACTCACGAATATAGGTTCTCATCAAACAGGTCGGGAAGAAAGGACGACACGTCCCGGCCAAGCGGGAGTCGACCGACGTGCGGCCGCAACGCGTGCACGCTGGTGGCCCGATGCCACGGTCCGTCGTGCGAATCCGACTGAGTGCAGTGTCTCGTCACTCACACGGGGCGGCCTCGACGTAGCCATCCGCGTGGACGGTCACGTCATAGCCGCTGTACTGAAAGGACACCGTGCCACGCATCCGCGCGGCATCGCCGGTCGGGGTGAACAACTGGTCGAGCCCAGCAGGATCCACGACGTCGTGGAGCGGGGGCAGGTCCAGCGGCGAGACGTCTTCCTGTCGGGCGATCTCTGTCACGACTTTCTCGGTTGGCGACAACCGTTCGGCTGACTCCGTTACCGACTCAGACTGCTCCATAGCCTGGCTTCTCGCACTGATAGTATGAAGGCCTGACACGTTTTATCCCGCTCGAAGCACACCGGATATTACATATTGTACTGATACGTCCTTGGCGCACCAGTCGGCCCTGTGGCGGGTGGGTGGCGAACACCGCCGGAATGGGTGCTGCTCACACCGATCTGTACCGTGTAATCGACTCTTGCCCCTGTCCCGGTGGTGCTAAGCACCGAATATTATCAGCCCTGACAATCGGAGCGGGTAATAACCCTGGTCGATGACGCCGTCCCTCGGTGCTACCGACCGGGGAACGTAGCGCCCTAGGGTCGCGAGAGCCGGACAGCCAGTGGGGATCACCTGCGCCGACCGGAAGGGTGCAATCGTTCCCACGCGACCGCCCCGTCACGCTCGCCAGTCGGCTTTCGCCAGTTTCCCGCTGAGATGGCGCACCGTGAGGATGTCCGTCGCGCCGTCGGCGTCCAGCTTGAACTCCCGGGGCGCGGTGTTCCGGCTGTACTCCTTCGTCACGCGCGGCTCGTCGTCGGGCGGGTCGTTCAGCGCCGCCAGCACGTCGTGGGCGGCGTCCCGGTTGAGCGTGACCCAGATCGCGGCCTCGGGCTCGCAGGCGGCCATCTTGTCGTAGTCGGCCGGGATCGCCTCGTGACTGTCGTGGTTCAATCGTTCGGCCTCGCCGGTGACGACGACGTTCCCGTCGGCGTCGAGCCCGGCGACGTCCAGCCGGCGCCGCCCGGACTCCCCGCCCTCGGCCGCGTCGTCCCCGCCCATGAACGCCGCCGCGGAGACGCCCTCGGCGAGTTCGTAATAGGGTTGGACCTGGACGACCGGCGAGTCGGGGTCGTCCCGGAACGTCTGGCGGATGTAGCGGTCGAGGACCTCGACCATGTGGACGTGCTGGGCGGACTCTTCGAGGTCGCCCACGCCGTGGCCGTAGTTGACGCCCCGGCGGTAGCTCTCGCCGATGACGTCCCGGTGGTCGGGTGCCACCGAGTACAGCTTGTGGGGTTTGTCGCCGTCCTCTCGGATGACGCCGGCGTCGAGGAGTTCCCGGACGGCGTCTTGCTCGATGCCGACGTACTCGCGCAGCCGGATCATCGAGTCCCAGACGAGGTCGTACTCCAGGCGGTCGAACCGGCCCTGCTGGGCGTTGTAGACGGCCTGGACGAACAGGAGCTGCGTGACCGACCACTCCGACGCGGTGATCTCTTCCGGCGAGAGCTTGAGCGTCAGCTCACACACCGGGACATCGTCCGGGTCGACGTCGGCCAGCGCGTGACAGCACTCGATGGCCCGGCGCATCCCGTCGCTCGTCGGGTCGTAGCGGTTCTCACAGGCCACACACAGCAGGGCGTGGGCCGACTCGTCGTAGCTGACACAGTCGGGCAGGCGCTTGGTGTGCGGGAGCAGCGAATCGACCCGCGTGTCCAGGGTGGCTGACTCGACGTTCTCGTCGCTCACGTCGGGGTCGCCGTCCGCGTCGTCGGTCGACGCATCGTCGTCCTCGTCGTCCGCGAGGTGGGCGGGCGTCTCGTGGGCCAGGACGTACTGCTCGTGGGTGCGCTCGCGAACGCGGGCCAGCGCCTGCTGGAAGGCCCGCTCGTCGGCCCCGGTGAGTGGGTCCGACCCCGCAGGGTGGCCGGCCGGCAACGGCAGGGACTCCGCGAGGAACGGCTGGGGCACCTCGTCGTCGTAGTCCGCACCCGGGCGGACCAGCCACTCGCCAGGTGCCTGCCGGCGCAGCCGCTCGGCGACGTCGTCGACGTCGAGGTCCGCCGAGGACAGCACCCGGGCCAGGCCAGGGTCGTTGCCGACGTTGCCCGCGACGAACGTCCCGGTCTCGTTCAGGATCTCGGTGTAGGTGTCGTTATCGTCGGGGGATTTGAGCTGGCTCACGAACTGCAGATCGAGCGTCAGCGAGAGGCCGAACGACCGCCCCTCCGAGAGGAGCGTGTCGACGATCGCCTTGGCCTCCTCGAGATAGAGGTTCACCAGCGGCAGGTCGGCGTCGTCCGGCGTCCGCTCGTTGCGGCTCTTCAGGGCCGCCCACAGCTGCGAGAGGATGAGCAGCGTGAGCGGATCCTTCACGCGGTCCTCCATGCCCCCGTAGTCGAAGATGAGGACTGCGTCCTCGTCGAGCAGCTCACCGAAGTCCAGCGCCGGGTCATCGGGGCCGGGGACGTGCTCGAACGCCGGGGCGAGCCGGCTGTTGGTGGTGATCTCCTCGGCGCGGTTGAGGGCGCCAGACATCACGTTCTTGAACTGGTTGCGGTCCTTCGCGAGCTGGTTCCCGAAGTACCGGTGCAAGCGGTCGTCGGTGATCGGCGGCGAGCGCTCGGCGAGCGTCTGTCGTAGCGCGGCCTCGAGCGCCTCGTGGGAGTACGCCTTCTCGCCGTGGAGCGAGTCGAACAGCGCCTCGACGTGGGCGCGGAGGGCCTTGCGGGCCTCGGGTCCCCGCTCGTAGGTGTCCTTGGGCATCAGTCCGGCGACGATCTCGACGTACTGGCCGGCGACCCGCGACCGCGCCTCTGGGTACTTGATGCCCGCGTCGAGCAGGCCCTGGATGTCGAAAAACGACAGCGCCGGCACGCCCTCGGTCAGGTCGACGTAGTGGACGTCCTCCAGCGAACCGAACGTCGCGTAGTGAGCCCGGAGGTACTCCCCGGCTGTCGTCCCGCCCTTGGTGGCGAACAGGACGTCGAGCCCGTCGGTCGCCGTGACGTTCGACAGCAGTCCGGTCTGGACGAGGGCGGTCTTCCCCGCGCCGGTGCTCCCGGTGACGACGAGGTGGTGATCCTGGACGTCCGGGCGCAGGAACAGCGGCCGGCCGTACGGCTGGCGGTCATGGGTCAGCGGCATGCACAGCGCCATCCCCGGGGCGCGGTACTGGGCCAGTTGTGCGGGCGGCGGCAACGTGAGGCCGGTCCGGTCGGCCGGCCGCGTCCCGATCGCCCGCTCGCCGTGCGGTGTCAGTCCGTCGCCGTCGACCAGACAGAGCTCCACGAGTTCGTCGGCACCGACGACGATCCCCCGGCTGACGTTGCGCGTCACGGGGAGGTAGGTCCACCACGTTTCGTACGTCGGTGGGTGCAACCGCTGGGCACAGAGATCGTCGAAGAGCTGGTGGCCGGGCGGCTGCTCGTTCAGGGCGTGTGGTTCGTCATCGGTCCGGACGTGACCCCGCAGGTCGTGCGTTTTCGTGCCGAGATGGCCGACGGCAGAGGCCAGGCGCCGGGCCACGTCGTCGGCGTGACCCGGCCGGTCCCGGGTGAGTGCAACCGCGCGTGCGGAGACACAGAACGTCCGGCTCGGGTCACGCTGGCGGATCCCGTCGATCCGTGCCTGGGTGGTCACCGAGGGTTCGTACTCGCGGCGCTCCTCTTTGTCCCGGGGGGAGACCTCCTCCCAGAACTGGTCACCCACCGTGACCAACCCCTCGCGAAGCCCCTCGATGTACGCGTCGGCGTCGACCGACCAGTCGTCGTAGGGGCGACAGACCACCTGATAGAGCACGGGCACCTCGGCGGTGCAGATCGTCTCGACCAGCCTGGCCAGGGGTGCTTTCCCGCCTGCAGACGTCCTCCGCTGCCCGTCACGTGCAGCCCTGTCCTGGATCGTGCCCCCGTCCGCGTCGACTCGCCGGAGCGGCGTCTGCCAGTCCTGGCGATACTCGGCGTGGCCGCGGAACTCGACGCCCGCGGCGTACGGCTCGGTCGGCGTGATCGCCGGGTGCGGGTGCGTGTCACCGGGGGTGGGGAGCGGCAGGTGCTCGTGGCAGCGCCGGGGGTGCCACTCCACGGGGGTCAGTTCGTACGTGTCGGGGAAACACGTCCGCAGGACGGTTTCGAGGGCCGACATGAGGTCGGGCGTGTCCGTCCCGACGAGATAGCGGATCGTTGGGTCCGGCCGGCCATCACTCACGAGCAGCCACTCGACCACCGGCCCATCGCCGCCGTCCGTAAGTCCGTCGAGCAATCCCGTCTCGCTTGCCTCACGCAGCGTCGTGTACAGGTGCTCCATCGCCCGCCTGACGGTCGGGGGATCGAGTGGCCGTTCGCTCGGCCGTACCTCGAGATACGGGCGGTCCTCGATCGGTTCCGGATCGGTCGGTCTCTGTGGCTCATCGTCGACGGGCAAGACGTCGTCGACACTGGCCGGGAGCAGTGCTGTGCCGTCGCTCTCGCGTGTCCGTGCGTGCTCTCGTCCCATTCCTGTCCCCCCTGCAGGACGTTAGCTGGTTATTTTCCACCTCCATGTTCGCTAACTTAAGCGTTCGCGGACCAGCAACATCTCGCGTCGCCCGGGACCGTGACTGCCACCGGAAGGCGGACGTCGGCGTGATACCGAAACCGCGGCTGCTCGCTCGTGTGCCCAGGGGACTCCGGCTCGGGCCACACGCTGACGGGGTGCCGTGTCCCGTCGTGAGTGGTGGCGGCGTTCGCAAACCGGCGTTCGCACAGGGCAATCCCTAATTGCGTGCCGCCCGAGAACACGACAGATGCAGGTCGCACTCGTGACGGTCGGTGACGAACTGCTGGCCGGCGATACGGTGAACACGAACGCCACGTGGCTTGCAGACCAACTCTCAGAGCGTGGCGTCTCGGTCCCGCGCGTCCTCGTGGTCCCCGACGAGCGCGCACCGATCGCCGAGAACGTTCGGGCGTACAGCGACGCGTACGACGCCGTGATCGTCACCGGCGGACTGGGCGGGACGCCCGACGACATCACGATGGCCGCCGTGGCCGAGGCGTTCGACCGCGAGTTGGCCGTCGACGAGTTGGCGCTGGCGGACGTCGAGGAGACGCTGTCGGCTATCGCGGAGAGCTACCCGAACCTGGACGTCGACGCCGAGGCCGAGGCGACCATCCCGGCGGGGAGTCGACCGCTGCTCAACCGCGGCGGGCTCTCGCCGGGCTGTGTCGTCGAGAACGCGTACGTCTTCCCGGGGATTCCCGAGGAGATGAAGACGATGTTCGACACCGTCGCCGACGAGTTCGAGGGCGACGCGGTGTCGGAGTTCCTCTACACCGAACGCCCGGAGGCGAACCTCGTGGACGTGTTGACCGACGCGGACGCGCAGTTCGATGTCTCAGTGGGCTGTTATCCCGACCAGTCGGCGGGGCACAACCGGTTGAAGGTGACCGGGGACGACCCGGACGAGGTCGCGGCCGCTGCCGACTGGGTCGTCGACCAGATCGACGCGAGCGAGGAGCCGCTCGACTAGAAGCGACTCTCGGGCTGGCTGGCGGACGGTTCCGTGCTCTCGTCGCCCTCGTCGGGCTGGCCGCGGTAGGCACCGCTCTGCTTGATGATCGAGAGGGCGGTCATGATGTCCGAGCGCGTGATGATGCCGACGAGGTCCTCGCCGTCCATCACCAGGAGGCGACCCACGCTATTCTGTTGCAGTTGCGTGAGCGCGTCCATCACGTCGGCGTCAGGACTGACCGTTTTCAGGTCGGTCGTCATGATCTCCTCGACGCGGTAGGCGTCGCGTTCGATCTCCTTGACTTCGAGCGCGTCGTCGAGTGCGACGAGGCCGACGATCTCGCCACCCTGCACCACGGGATAGCCGGTGTGCCGCTCGCGGAACATCTGTTCCAGGAGTTCGGCGACGCTGGTCCCGGGGGCGACGGTTTGGACCTGCGTTGCGGGGGTCATGATGTCGCTGACGGTGACGCCCTCGAAGGCGGCGCGCATGACCGTCTGCTGGGCCTCGCCCGAGGCGCCGATGTAGATGAAGAAGGCGATGGCGACCATGAACAGGCCGCCGCCGCCGAACAGGCCGAACAGGCCGAGCAGGATGGCGAAGAACTTCCCCACCTCGGCGGCCCACTGGGTCGCCTTCGCGTAGGGGATCCGGGAAGCGAGCAGCGCGCGGAGGACGCGGCCGCCGTCCATCGGGAAGCCGGGGAGCAGGTTGAAGCCCGCGAGCGCGACGTTCATCAGCGCCAGGTAGCCCAGCAGGAACTTGGCGGCCGGCAGGCTGGTCGGCGTCTGGGTGAACGCGACGTAGGAGCCGACGCCGAGGCCGACGCTGACGATGGGACCGGCGATGGCGATGGCGAGCTCTTGCTTCCAGTCTTCGGGCATCTCGGTGAGCTGGGCGACGCCGCCGAACAGCCAGAGCGTGATGGAGTCGATGGGGTAGCCAAAGCGCATGGCCACCAGCGAGTGCCCCAGTTCGTGGAGGACGACGCCGACGAACAGCCCGACGGCCGCGACGATCCCGAGGACGATCGTCGTCTCGGGGGCGGTGAACGCGTCGGCCGGGATCGCTGCTCCCCAGACGTCGTTCAAAATACCGACCCACTCTCCGACTTGTGCGCTGATGATCCAGGCGAACAGCGGGAGCACCAGCAGGAAGGTCAGGTCGAGTTTGATCGGGATGCCGAACAACTTCCCGATCCGGAAACTTTGCATAAGCGACCCTAGGTGGGGAGTCCCCTTAAACGCGTGTTTGGCGGGCCATCTCCGGGTCGCCACAGACTCTTTGTCTGGGCGCTTCCTCTCTCGGGTATGAGCGACAACAGTGAGCAACCGACGCCGCTGATTCGGGACGCGGAAGACATCGAGTATGAGGACGTGGGGGCAGCCGACGGGATGCGGAAGGGCGTGCTCATCAACGAGGATCACGGCGCGCCGAACCTGGCCATCCGGCGGTTCACGCTCGCGCCCGGCGGCGAGGTGCCGAAACACACCAACGAGATCGAACACGAACAGTACGTCCTGGCCGGCGAGTACACCGTCGGTATCGAGGAGGAGGAGTACACGGTGTCGGCCGGCGACTCGCTGTTCATTCCGGCTAACACTGTTCACTGGTACCGCAACGAGGGCGACGACGAGGGCGCGTTCATCTGTGCCGTGCCGACTGGCGACGACGAAATTCAGGTGTTGGACGAGGACTGATCGTCGACCCCTTCTGTCAGTATGATGGGCACCACGACAACGAGGACGATGAGGAAGAACCACGCCCAGACCGGCAGGAGTACGCCGAGCATCCTGTCGAGGACCCAGTTGAGGGCGACGAGAATCGCGGACCCAAGGAGAATACCGAGTGTCACAACAGGCGGGCGAAGCCGCTGCGCTCGGAGCGACTCGCTTCCGATTCCGAGGAGTACCAGGCCGACCACGCCGAGGAGACCTTTGAGCGCGAGCCACATGACTGCGAGCGGACCGCCACCGATCTTTCCGGTCCAGATTTCGTAGTACGAGCCGTTGTATCGAACGGAGTAGACTTTCTCCTGATCGCCAATGTAATCGAACTCCGGCGGTTTCTGCTCGGCGTCAGTTACGATCGCTTCGTTGTCCGGCGCATTCAGGGCGTCCTGGAAGACGGCTCGTGCCTCCGGTGAGAGCTCATCGTACGCGCGTGGTGTCGAGTCGTTGGGAACTGAGTCGTTTGGCACACGCTCGACAGCGTGATAGTACTCTACCTTCCCCGCGTCCGGGGACAGAACGAACGCGCCACCGAGCGCTGCCAGTCCGATGAGACAGAGCACAACCGCAGGGGCCACGTACCGTTCCATCGCCCGGTCCTTTCTGACATCGAGATAAGTGTTTTCTGCACGTTGACTGGCGGTGTCAGTTTCCGGTGAGTGTCCTTCCCTGTGACCTTCGTGGCTTTCGAGGAACTGAAATACTCGTATCGTCTATCGCGGCACTTGTCACAGCAGGCCGCGCAGGTCGACACGTTGTTCCTCCACGAGGTCGGCGACGACTACCGGGCCGTCGTCGAGCGTGACGACCAACGGCTCTTCCAGGCCGTTCTGGAACTGAAAGAGACCAACGCCGGTCCCCGGCCCGCGAAGTTCCGCATCAAGGAGGGAACCAGTGAGGAGCCGCGCAACCCCGGACGAGTTCGTCGACATCGCGCGCCGAGCGAACCGCATCCGCATCTCCCAGCAGACCTCGCCGCAGGGCCGGGAGGAACTCCAGGCGATGCTCGACGGCTACCAGCTCGACGCCAAGGTCGTCCGCACCTGTCGCCACTGCGCCAGCGACGGCTACTACTCGCCGATCACCTCCGAAACGGCCATCGAAGCCAAGGACGAGCACATCTGTCCGAAGTGTGCCAGCCAGGAACTCGACCGCCAACTGGCGATCCGGCGGTTCACGCTCGCGCCCGGCGGCGAGGTGCCGAAACACACCAACGAGATCGAACACGAACAGTACGTCCTGGCCGGCGAGTACACCGTCGGTATCGGTGACGAGGAGTACACCGTCTCAGCGGGCGACTCGCTGTTCATTCCCGCCAATACTGTCTACTGGTACCGCAACGAGGGCGACGAGGAGGGCGCGTTCATCTGTGCTGTGCCGACCGGGGACGACGAGATCAATCTGACAGAGGAGTGAACCTAGGTTTATTCCCTTCCGGGAGAAGGCCACACTATGGGAAACGATCACGTTTCCAAACCGGACGTCGACGCGCTCGACGACCCTCATCCCATCTGGAAGGTTCTGTTCGTTCTGTTCTGTGCATTCATGCTGCTGTTCTGGGGAGCTGTCTTCCTCGGCTGACTGTAGGTGGGTGTGGTTGTCTCACGCGCCCTCGGTTCCGAGCGCTTGAAATAGCACGATTACATACCACTGGACGTGTCACAGCAGGTCGCGCAGGTCGACACGTTGTTCCTCCACGAGGTCGGCGACGACTACCGGGCCGTCGTCGAGCGTGACGACCAACGGCTCTTCCAGGCCGTTCTGGAACTGAAAGAGACCAACGCCGGTCCCCGGCCCGCGAAGTTCCGCATCAAGGAGGGAACCAGTGAGGAGCCGCGCAACCCCGACGAGTTCGTCGACATCGCGCGCCGAGCGAACCGCATCCGCATCTCCCAGCAGACCTCGCCGCAGGGTCGCGAGGAACTCCAGGCGATGCTCGACGGCTACCAGCTCGACGCCAAGGTCGTCCGCACCTGTCGTCACTGCGCCAGCGACGGCTACTACTCGCCGATCACCTCCGAAACGGCTATCGAAGCCGAGGACGAGCACATCTGTCCGGACTGTGCCAGCCAGGAACTCGACCGCCAACTGGCCATGCGCGGGTCGATGAGCGCGAGCGCCCGCGACCGCCTCGAGGAACTGCTCATGGACGTCCAGGACCTGGAACGGATCACCAACCTGCTCTCCGGGCGCCTGGACCCGGACCTCACCAAGTTCGACGAGATCAGCGCGACCGTCGACGAGATCGATCCGGTGCCCGTCAACTCCCTGTCGATGCACCCGGGCATGCAGTCCAAGTTAGAGGGCCGGTTCGACGAACTGCTCCCGGTCCAGAGCCTCGCCGTCGAGAACGGTGCCCTCGACGGCAAAGACCAGCTCGTCGTGAGCGCGACCGCGACGGGGAAGACGCTCATCGGCGAGATGGCGGGGCTCGACCGCGTGCTCAACGGGAAAGGGAAGATGCTGTTTCTCGTCCCCCTCGTGGCGCTGGCCAACCAGAAACACGAGTCCTTCGAGGAACGCTACGGCGACATCGCCGACGTGACGATTCGGGTCGGCGCGAGCCGCATCAACGACGACGGCAACCGCTTTTCCCCTGATGCGGACATCATCGTCGGTACCTACGAAGGTATCGACCACGCGCTCCGGACCGGCAAGGACCTGGGCGACATCGGGACGGTGGTCATCGACGAGGTGCACACGCTCGGCGAGGACGAGCGCGGCCACCGACTGGACGGCCTGATTTCTCGTCTCAAGTACTACTGTGAGCAGAACTCCAGCGGTGGCGACGCCCATAGCGACACGCAGTGGATCTACCTGTCGGCGACCGTGGGGAACGCGAGCAATCTGGCGGAGAAGCTCCGCGCCCAACTCATCGAGTTCGAGGAGCGGCCGGTGCCGATCGAACGCCACGTCACGTTCGCCGACGGTCGGGAGAAGATCGACACGGAGAACAAACTGGTCAGGCGGGCGTTCGACCAGAAATCCTCCAAGGGGTATCGCGGGCAGACGATCATCTTCACCAACTCGCGGCGGCGCTGTCACGAGATCAGCCGGCAACTGGAGTACTCGGCAGCCCCCTACCACGCGGGGCTGGACTACAAGCGGCGCAAGCGGGTCGAATCCGACTTCGCCGATCAGGAACTCGCGGCGGTCGTGACGACGGCGGCGCTGGCGGCCGGCGTCGACTTCCCGGCGTCGCAGGTCATCTTCGACTCGCTGGCGATGGGGATCGAGTGGCTCACCGTCCAAGAGTTCAGCCAGATGCTCGGCCGCGCGGGCCGGCCCGACTACCACGACAAGGGGACGGTCTACCTGCTGGTCGAACCGGACTGCTCGTACCACAACAGCATGGAGATGACCGAAGACGAGGTGGCGTTCAAACTCCTCAAAGGCGAGATGGAGCCGGTCATCACCCGCTACGACGAGGCGTCGGCCGTCGCGGAGACCCTGGCGAACGTCACCGTCGCCGGCAAGGGAGCGAAACGGCTCAACGACCGGATGGTCGGCGAGGTGCCGACCAAGCACGCGGTGGCGAAGCTGCTCGAATACGAGTTCATCGACGGCTTCGACCCGACGCCGATGGGTCGGGCCGTCACCCGCCACTTCCTCGCGCCCGACGACGCCTTCCTGATGCTCGACGGCATCCGGAAGGGGAAAGACCCGAAGGGCATCGTCGCGGACATGGAGCTGAAAGACGAGGACCAGTAGCGCTCGTCCTGCCACAACGCCTATTCTCACCGCGTGCAGAGCGAACGTATGGGGCTGTTCGATTCGGTCCGCGGATTCCTCGGGGACGAGGCGTCGGCGGACGCGAGCGACGAGTTGTCGGCGGCTGGCGCTGACGAGATACCGCGACTGGACGTCCGGGACCCGACGCCGATGGACTTCCGGAACAAGGCCGTCGACGCCGTCCAGGAGTGGGACGCGGTCGACCTGGATTTCTCCCTGGCGTCACTGGAGCGACTCGACTCGTTCGCGAGCAAGCAGGGCGCTCGCCTCGACGTCCTCCGTGACGAGAGCGACGACGGCGGCGAGCGCGTCGCGGACATGCACACCGGGTTCACCATCCGGGCCGGCAGCTACGTCGGCGAGGTGCTGGTCCGCGAACTCGACGGGGAGTGGGTCGAGACCGACGACTACTGGGCCGTCCGGGTCGCGGTCGGTGACGACGCGACGACCGTCGACGTGTTCGAGGTGGCGAGCCACTCCTTCGCCGAAGAACCGGTGTTCACCGACCTCACCGAGAATCTCGTGACTGACCCGGACGACGACGAGGGCGACGCGGACGACGCTGCCGACGTCGATCTCCGGGCCGACTTCCGGCCGGACGCCGAGGAGTTCGCGGCGTTCTGGGACGCTTACGAGCTCGATTTCTCGGCGCTGTCGCTCGCGCGCCTGGACGTGCTCGTCGAGAGCGAGTGGGACGACGGCGAGTTCAGCGACGTCGAAGCCGGCGGCGACGACATGGACTCGAAGATGTACACGGAACTCGTCAAACAGCTCGGCTGTTACTACGGTGAGGTGCTGGTCCGGGCACTCGACGCCGAGTGGACTCGGCGCGACGGTGCGGTCGTGATCGTCGTTCCGGGTGCCGACGACTCGCCGGTCACCGTCCCGATCTTCGACGTCGCCGAGGCTGCTCTCACCGGTCCCGGGCAGTTCGCCGCGGACGCCACGACCGTGGCCGAAGAGGCTGACCGGGAACTGCCGGCGATTCCGTCGCGGGCACCGGCACAACCCTCGCCGGACGAACCGCTCGACGAGATTCCGGACGGAACGTCGACCGACGACGCGCCGGACGAACCCACGTCGACTCGGGCCGACGCTGCGTCGACCCCTGACGAACCTGTCGCGAACGACGTTGACGAGACAGCCGCGGACAGCCCGGAGAGTCCGGGATCGCTGTCACCGGCGGAGATCGTGGGCATGGACGCAGCGGACGAGGCAGCCACTACAGACGCAGCAGCAGCCGACAGCAAGTCAGCGGAACCCGCCGACGCGGTGCCGACGGAACCTGACACCGACCCCGATGCCGGTCCGTCCGCGACGGAGGGCCAGCCTGTTGACGACCGCGTCGAGGCGGACGGCGACACCACGGCGACGGACGACGAGACGCAGGCCGACGAGGACGCTCCCCGGTCCGAACAGGACGACGGGGCACCAGCGGAAACTGACGACGAAAAGTTGGTCGATTCGCTCGTTGGCTCGTCGCAAACGCCTGCCGACGAAGCGGAGCCGGAGCCGGCTGCGGAGGGCGAGTCGATGGACGACGCGATTCCGCGCGCGGAGCCTCGCGACGCGGCGGCCGAGTCACCGTCTGAGGACGCCGACGCGGACGCGCCGGCGGAACTGGACCTCGCCGAGGGCACGCCGGACGGCGACGACGGGCTCACGCCCGCGGAGATCCGCGAGGACGCGGCGGCGTTCGCGGCGACGTGGCCCGGGCACGACCTGGACTTCTCGCCGGAGTCACTGGAGCGCCTCGACGCGCTCGTCGCCGAGGAGTATCCGGCCGAGGACGTGCCGGACGTGGACCTGTCTGCCGGGAACGCGGCCGACGCGGGCTATCTGGCCGCGCGGGTCGTCGAGGCGGGCGGCTACTTCGCCGAGGTGCTTCGGCGGACGGTCGGCGGCCGGTGGCGGGACGACGACGGGCTGACGTTCGTCGTCAGCGGCCAGGCGGGCGACGTCAGCGTCGATCCGGCCGCGGTCGCGACGGAGTGTTTCCGCGGTGACGACTCGTTCGCAGCCCGCTACGGGGCGGTTCGGGGACGGATCTCGCCGTCGGGCTGAGGGGACCGGTCACTTTCCTGTCTCCCTCGGGTTCGACTCTCTCTGTCGCACGAGTCCGCGGCTGCGAGACCGCCCGCGCGTCGTCCGACTTCGTCTGTCACCGTGCGTGCCGCTCGACGTATACGGACGAGTACGACCTGCCGACGAGAAACGCGTGTGGGAGAACATGTAACGTAGCGGTGAGTGAGTCCCAAAATTGAAACCTCGCAAGGAGCGGATACCGATTGAATGATCCCAGCGACGCGAAAGAACGGCACGGCGAGTGGATCTTCAGGGTGAATTATGCGTCTGGTAACTGAGGCTCTGGAGGAGACGGACTCGACGATATTTGTCGGATCGATTTCAACCCTCCTCGTGATGACGGCAACAATCATCGCGTGGCCAGAAGCGACCACCTCACGCCTGGCGGCCATTAACTCCTACGCCGTCTCGAATCTCAGTTGGTTCTTCCTCTGGCTCGTCTTTCTTTCGTTCTCGTTTTTGATGTACGTACTGCTCGGGCCGTGGGGGAACATCAAGTTGGGCGGCCCGGACGAAGAGCCCGAGTTCTCGTATCTCGGGTATCTCGTGATGATATTCACTGCGGGGCTGTCTTCCGGCGGCCTCGAGTACTGGGGGCCGGTGGAACCGTTGGTGCATTATCAAACCGCGCCGCCGTTCGTCGGTTCGACTGGAGGGACCTGGGAGGGAATGGTGAGTGCGCTCCAGTACGCTCTCTTCCACTACGGGACCTCGGCGTGGTCCGTGTACCTGGTTTTCGGCATTGCTATCTCCTACTTCGCGTATCGCAAAGACATGGCGTTTCGTCCCGCCGTGATCCTCGCCCCGTTTCTCGGACCGAACAACGTCGACGGCTGGATGGGAAAGACGGTTGATACGCTGGCCGTCGTCGTTTCGGTGAGCGGAATCACGATCTCGTTCGGACTCGGCGTCGATCAGTTCTTCGCTGGTCTGTCGTACAACTGGGGCGTCCAGGTCGGGAAACTCGGGGAAGTGCTGTTCATCCTCGTCATAACGACCCTGTTCCTCCTCTCCGTTACAGCCGGGATACGGGAGGGCATACAGCGGTTTGCAAATCTGAACGTCCTCCTCCTCTTGCTTCTCATGACGGTGTCGCTGGTGTTTGGTCCGCTGTCGTTTCTGCTCAATCTGGGGACACGGGCGCTCGAAGGATACGTGACTGAATTCGTCGGAATGAGTCTCTACTTCACGCCGGATGCCGCCGGCTGGTTCGGCTCCTGGACGGTGTTTTTCTGGGCGTGGTGGCTCACGTTCGCACCCATGGTCGGCGTGTTCATGGCTCGCATCTCCCGCGGGCGGACGCTCCGGCAGCTCGTGTTCGCCGGAATTCTCGGTTCGTTCGCGCTCACCGTTCCCTGGTACGTAGCTACCGGCGGGTCGGCGCTCTGGTTACAGACGACTGGTCAGGCTGACCTGCTGGGCGTGTACGCTGACGTCGGTCTCGCCGGTGTCAGTTTTGCCCTGTTCGATCAGCTGCTCCCGTTTGCCGATCTGTTTTCCGCGATTCTACTGCTGCTCGTGTTGAGTTTCCTCGTTACGACACTCGACTCGGCCACGTTTAGCTTCTCTATGATCGCTAACGAAGGCGACTCGTCCCCGTCGACACTCAACCGGATCACGTGGGGCCTGGTACTGGCGTCGCTGACGATTGCGCTCAGCCTCGCCGGCGGCGTTTCCGTCCTCCGCTCGTTTACTGTCCTTGCCGGAATCCCAGCCGCTGGATTGTGTCTGATCGCTCTGGTCGGGATGATCGTTCAACTCGAACGCCACGCCCCCGTTTTGGTCGAGGAGTTCGAGTACACGGACGACGACATCGTGTCGACCGTTCGAGAAAAATTACCGGACCTGGTGACTGAGAGACAGCCAACGGATGACTAGCACGGGCGCGATGCCGTCAGTGTCGGTCAGTAGGACACCGCCTGCACCGCACTGTGACAGCGGTAACGAGGCGACCGCTCACCCGTTCACGGTTGCCGCGTGAACGCGTGCCGTGGTCGGTTCGCAACGAAACGCTTACGACCGACCAACGGCGAGTTGTTCGTGCGGGACCGTGGGTTAGCCTGGTATACTTCGGGCCTTGGGTGCCCGTGACCCCGGTTCAAATCCGGGCGGTCCCACTGCTGTTCTCGCGACGCTCACTCTCGAGCGTCGCGTGTCCGAAGCGGCCGCCCGGAGTTGCGCTCTGGAAGTCACAGCCCGCACAGCCGAGCAGAGTGAGGCGAGCAGGACTGTCTTCCTCAGGGTCACAATCCGGGCGGTCCCATGAACGGAGTGAATGGGTCCTCGTCGCGTCGGTGGCGCGACGGTGGTCCCATATTGCCGTCGCGAACGACGCCGTGAGCGACGGCAATCTGTAGAGCACGGATTCGGCAGCGGATGGGTCCGCAGCCTCTCCACTTCTTGAGACCCGATCAGTAGCCCAGGGGCCTCATTCGCCCACGCGTCCGATGTTCGATACGGATCACGACATCGGTGAGAGCCCGACGTGCCCGTCGGCGTGGACGATCACGTCGTATCCGCTGTACTCGAAGGAAATCGGCCTTCCACTCCCAACCGACTCTGTTCCCGACTGGAACAGTCGATCACACACGTCGGAATCGAGCACGTCGTAGAGCGGAGGGAGCGAGAGCGGTGACACGCCTTCGCGACGAGCGATCTCCGTGATGACCGTCTCGGCGGGCGATACTCGCTCGTCAACAGTCAGCGCCGTTTCGGAGTCGGCCATGACATCGGACTATCGTTCTCACATGACATAATTATTTTGATACTTTTAATTCACACTGTCGAAATATTATACTTAGTATTGATACTATGTCCCGAGGGGGCTGGTCGATGCAATCATCGAAATTGGGGCATCTGTGGGTTTTGACGCCGCTCCTCGACCGGTCTCCATAACAGACGTGGTGACCTCTCCGATGGGTTTGAAAAAATGATAATTGGTGTCGCTGTCAGAAGTCCTGGTCGAGAGCCCACGAGTCGGGTGGACGGCGTCGGTCGACTCGCCGTCGTCAGTTCGTCCGCTCGTGGTACTCGATGATCTCGGTGACGCTATCGAGCCTGTCGACGGCGACCTGGGAGGTTTGCAACGCCGAGATGGCGTCGTCGAATCGCTCGTCGCGTGTCTCCCACTCGAACTCGTCGCCGGCGCGGGACGCCGCTTCGAGGTCAGCGGCACCGCTGGCGACGGCGTCCGCGACTCCGGTCAACTCTGTGACCGCCGATTCGACTGCAGTCGGAGCGTCGAGCGTCTCCAGCGTCTCGGTCGCTGTACCGAGGCGTTCGGACGCGGTCACGTACTGTTCCGCGGCGTCGCCGTAGCTGTCGTCGGTGAACTCCCCGTTCGCGTCCGTGAACGCTTCGAGCCCGTCGCTGATCGCGGAGATCGCGTCCGCGAGCGTCTCGAAGCCCGTCATCTCGCGGTCGAGCTGTGCGACCTTCTCGTCGTAGATAGTCGCCGAGATCGCATCGAACGACTGGACGTCGTCGCGGTCGGTCTCGGACTGGAGGGTGTTGCGGAACTCGTTTGCCGTGTCGCGGTTCGTGCGGAGCCGCCCGATCTCGCCGGGGAGAACGGCGAACGCTTCGGCGTAGAGGCGATCGAGGACGAACGTGAACTTCGAGTAGGCGGCGTTAGCGCTCGACTGATACCGAATCCCCGTCGCGAGGAAGTCCGCGACGCCGGACAGCCGGTCGACGGTCGTCTGCTGGGCCGGGCTGGTCGTGTTCGGTGCCTCCTCGAGCGCTTGCCGTGCCTTGCTGGCGTGCCGCGTGACGTCCGAGACGCTGACCTGCGTCGCTGCGGTCACGTCCACCAGCGTCGGGTCGGTCGCGTCCGCGAACGCGAGGTACGCAGCATGTGCGTCCGTGAGACGAGAGCGTGCCGTCGTGATCGCCTGAGCGACCTCTCGATCGCCCTGTGTGGGCGTGTCGGTCTCCGTCTCGGTCGGGTGGTCGCTGGTCCGTCCGTCGTCGGGGGCCGTCGTCTCGGAGCCGTCCGTCGGCACGGTTTCGCTTCCGGTCCCGTCGGGGCCGGTCGTCTCGTTGGGGCCGGCGGCGTCACTCCTGACGGTCGTTTGCGGCGGGGGAATGATTTCGGAGCAGCCGGCCGAGAACAGGGCTCCGGTGGTCGCGAGGAACGTTCGGCGGCGCATCATTTCCCAGATATATCGGGCACAGTGTTAATTCTGACTATCGGACGTATCGTGGCCGGCCGTACGAGGACGCGCCCGCTGTCAGCTCACCCCCCTTCGTTTCACTTCCAGTCCGCCTTGCGAAACTTCTTACCCGAGTGCGCACAAGCCCTGCAACACTGCAATGGCACGTGCGGAGGACACCGAGGTAATCGATCTGTTCGAGGAGTTCTACCGCAACTACTACCGCAACGAGATCGGCGACCTCGCCCAGAAATACCCGAACGAGAAAAAGTCCCTCTACGTCGACTGGCAGGAACTGTACCGGTTCGACCCGGACCTGGCGGACGACGTCCGGAACCACCCCGAACAGTTCCAGGACTACGCCGAGGAGGCGCTGCGACTGTACGACCTGCCCGTCGACGTGAAACTCGGTCAGGCACACGTCCGCATCCAGAACCTGCCCGAGGCGACCGAGATCCGCGAGATCCGCGCGGACCACCGCGGCAAACTCATCAGCGTCCAGGGGATCGTCCGGAAAGCCACCGACGTGCGCCCGAAAGTCACCACGGCCGCCTTCGAGTGCCAGCGCTGTGGCACCCTGACGCGGATTCCCCAGACCGCCGGCGACTTCCAGGAACCCCACGAGTGCCAGGGGTGTGAACGCCAGGGACCGTTCCGCATCAACTACGACCAGTCGGAGTTCGTCGACGCCCAGAAGCTCCGGGTCCAGGAGAGTCCCGAGGGCCTGCGCGGCGGGGAGACGCCCCAGAGCATCGACGTGAACATCGAAGACGACATCACCGGCGAGGTCACCGCGGGCGACCACGTCCGCGTCTCCGGCGTGCTGAAACTCGACCAGCAGGGCCAGCGCGGCGAGAAATCGCCGATGTTCGACGTCTACATGGACGGCCACTCCGTCCAGATCGAAGACGAGCAGTTCGAGGACATGAACATCACCGACGAGGACAAAAAGGAGATCATCGCCCTCTCGGAGGAAGACGACATCTACGACCAGATGATCGAGTCCATCGCGCCCTCCATCTACGGCTACGAACAGGCCAAGATGGCGATGATCCTCCAGTTGTTCTCCGGGGTCACCAAACACCTCCCCGACGGCTCTCGGATTCGTGGGGACCTGCACATGCTGCTGATCGGGGACCCTGGTACAGGGAAGTGCGTCTCGGGCGAGACGAGTGTGACGCTCGCTGACGGTACTGAAATGCCGATACAGGAACTGGTCGAGACTCATCTCGACGACCCGAAACCGATAGACGATGGCGTGTATGACCAGGTAGATTTCGAGGTTCCCTCGCTCAAGACGGACGGCTCATTTGGGCTGGAACGGGCGACCAAGGTCTGGAAACGTGAAGCTCCCGAGCGGATGTATCGGATTCGGACAGCGAGTGGTCACGAGGTCGAGGTGACGCCATCTCACCCACTGTTCGTCCAGTCTGATGGAGGGTTTGGTGCCATCAAAGCCGAGAACCTGGCAGAGGGACAGTTCATCGCGACCCCGCGTGAGCTGCCCACCGTTGGTGACGACACGCTCGATGTCGAGTACCGTCGCTCGAAATCGATGAACGCCATCCGTCTCGACCTTCCGGAGGAATGGACTCCGTGGTTCGCTCGACTACTCGGCTACATCGTTGCGGAAGGATACGTCGAACAGCGCGACGATAAGACGGGCTTCGTCTCGATTACCAACGAGGATCGGGAGGTACTCGACGATATTACCGATGCACTGGAGCGGCTCGGATTGAACTACACGGAGCGGGAGCCACACGACGGGAAAACCGCTCGCGAGATCATGTGCTCGTCCGGTGAGTTCGTCAGTTTCCTCCGGACACTCGATCCGTCACTTCTCGAGTCCTCGCGTGAGCAACGAGTTCCTGCGGAAATACTGAGCGCGAGCGATCAGACCAAAGCGGCGTTCGTCCGTGCCTTCGTTGAAGGTGAAGGCCACGTTTCGGCGAAACAGCGGGAGATTTCGGTGGCCTCGATGAGCAAAGAACTCCTCGCAGGACTTCGGAGCTTGTTGCTTTCGTTGGGGATCACCTCACAGCTCGCCGAGCGCCACAACGATAGCTACCGACTCCGGATAAGTGGATCACAGTTCGGTCGGTACGTTGAGCGAGTTGGCTTCGTGACTGACCGGAAGGCGACAGCAGCCGAGTCGTACGCCGACGTTGCCGGAAACACGAACCGTGACGTCATCCCGAACATCGGTGACGAACTTCGCCGGGTTCGCGAGGCCCTCGGGCTTACACAGGCTGACTGTGGGATCCCACGGTCGACGTACCAACACTACGAGCGTGGTGACCGGAATCCGAGCAGAGACAGTCTTCAAACTGTCGTGGAAACATTCGAAGATTGTCTCGCCCAGGCCAGCCCACCCTCAACAGTCGCGACTGACGGTGGGTCCACCACGCTACAGCGTGATGTCAATGCGCTTCGATCGCTCGCAACAGGCGCAATTCACTGGGAGAGAATTGAGGATATCGAGACGGTCGAACCGGAGGACGACTGGGTCTACGATCTGGAGATTGAGGGAACCCACAACTATCTGACGAACAACGTGGTCTCACACAACTCCCAGATGCTTCAGTATATCCGAGAGATTGCGCCACGTTCTGTCTATACGTCAGGTAAGGGTAGCAGCTCGGCGGGTTTGACCGCAGCTGCGGTTCGCGACGATTTCGGCGAAGGGCAACAGTGGACATTGGAGGCAGGAGCGCTCGTACTCGCCGACCAGGGCATCGCAGCTGTGGACGAGCTCGACAAGATGCGTCCGGAAGACCGGTCGGCCATGCACGAAGCATTAGAGCAGCAATCGATTAGTGTCAGTAAGGCTGGTATTAACGCCACACTGAAAAGTCGCTGCTCACTCCTCGGAGCAGCGAACCCGAAGTACGGTCGGTTCGACCAGTACGAGCCGATCGCCGAGCAGATCGACCTCGAGCCCGCCCTGATTTCGCGATTCGACCTCATCTTCACGGTGACGGACAAGCCCGACGAGGAGGACGACCGGAACCTCGCGGAGCACATCCTGACGACGAACTACGCCGGGGAGCTGAACACGCACCGCGAGCAGACCAGCGCGTCCGATTACACCGAAGAGGAGGTCGCGCGGGTCACGGACGAGGTCGCGCCGACCATCGACGCGGAGCTACTGCGCAAATACGTCGCCTACTCGAAGCGGAACGTGTTCCCGACGATGACCCAGGAGGCAAAGGAGACGATCCGGGAGTTCTACGTCGACCTGCGCTCGCAGGGGACCGACGAGGACGCGCCGGTCCCGGTGACGGCCCGGAAACTGGAGGCGCTGGTGCGGCTGGCAGAAGCGAGCGCCCGCATTCGGCTGGCCGACACCGTCGAGGTCGAGGACGCCGAGCGCGTGATCCAGATCGTCCGGTCGACGCTGGAATCGATCGGGATGGACCCCGAAACCGGAGAGCTCGACGCGGACGTCATCGAGACGGGGACGTCGAAATCCCAGCGGGACCGCATCAAGAACCTGAAGACGCTCATCGGCGAGATCGAAGACGAGTACGACGAGGGCGCGCCGGTCGAGCGAGTGCTAGAGCGCGCCGAAGAGGCCGGGATGGAGCGGTCGAAGGCCGAACACGAGATCGAGAAACTCAAACAGCAGGGTGAGGTGTACGAGCCGAGCCACGATCACCTGCGCACCACATAATGGACCGGATTTCCGCCCTGCGAAACGTCGAGGAGGCGCTGGCGGCTTTCGAGTCCGGCGAGGCGGATCTCGAAGCCGTCGAGCGCCAGGTTCGCGGGGTGTTGCGGACCTACGCGACCGAGTTCGAGGGCGACCTCTCGGCGTATCGGGCCAGCGGTGACGAGTCGGTCGACGGGATGGTGGTGATGGCGACCGGCCAGCAGCAGGCACGCGAGCGCGTGCGGTCGTTACTCGACGGGGACGACGCCGTCGAGTTCGAGGTCGAGTCGGTGACCGTGGCTGGCGGGAGCGACGGGGACTGAGCGGTGACACACCCGAAGGATTTTAGCGACGACAGGTCTCACTACACGACGAATCGGGGACAACCGCGATGCCAGAACTGAAAGAGCAGTTGGGGGATGCGGCGAACATCCTGTTGGGTGCGCCGTCGATGAGTCAGGGGACCGAGGGCGTCTGTGTCGACCTCCTGGCCCAGGGACCGTCGGAGGACGCGAGCGTCCTGTGGGTGTCGTTCAGGAAATCGGCCAGCCAGTGTCTCGCCGAGTGGCGCGGCGAACACGACGTCGACCCCGGCAGCTACGGGGTGATCGTCGTCGGCGACACGGCCGGGACCGAGGACGACGGCGAGGTCGAGCCGGGGGCGGTTCAGCACATCTCGAACCCGAGCGATCTCACTGGCATCGGGATCAAGGTCGGCGAGTTCGTCTCGGGGCGCTCCGGACAGATCGTCGTCTGCGTCGACTCGCTGACGGCGCTGCTCCAGTACGTCGACCTGGAGACGGCCTACGAGTTCGTCCACGCCCTGACCGGCCAACTCTACAGCGCCGGTGCCGTCTCGCACTTCCACGTCGACCCGACCGCCCACGATCGGGAGACGATCGACACGCTGCTGTCGCTGTTCGACGCCAGCGTCGACCTCAGCGACGGGGACGTGGACGTCCGGACGCGGTATCCGTTCGAATAGCCACAGCGGGCCCGTTCGTCGTAGTTTACACAGATTTTTCAGTCGTACTTTCGACAACTCTGCCAGTCGTGCTCCTGGTGGTGACGTTCTCGCGTGCAGCCCGGCGAACGCTCCGAAACGCGTGTCGCACACACGAAGACACCGTCGTCAGGAGCTTCGGTCGTGCGGCGCTGTTCGAGGACACGGAGTTCGGTGCGTTCCTCGCGCTCCGCGTGCGGGCAGCACACGGTGGCGACGTCCAGATCGAACGGACGCGGCCGCTGAACGAGTTCGCGACGGTTCCCGAATCGGTCAGGGACGCCGTCGCCGCCTACGCTGATCGCGAGCACGCCAGCACGCCCTACGCCAAGTTCGCTGTCGGCACCGACCATCCGGACCCCGAATCGATGAAAGAACGGGAGCTATGATTCTCTCCTTCGAAGGTACAATTCGTGAGGGGAGAGCGCTCGACGTTCGCGACCTCGATCTGACCGCGGCGGCGGTGGTCGCGGCCGTGCGTGGTCGGGAGTCGTCCGTCGACGTGACCGCCCCCGAACACGGCTCGGTTCACGAGCGCGTCGGGCACGTTCGACCGGGGATGGGACTTTCGACGCGGACGGCGCTGGCGGCGGCCGCCCGGTCGCGGGGGCTCTCGGCACCGCAGGACGAGCAACTCGCCGCGGTGCGCGCAGAGCTGTCGACGCTGGACTGCCCGTCTGTATCGACGCGCGCGGAACGGCGATCGGTCAGCGAGCAGGGCGCCGAGACGGAGCGATTGCGCGAGCGAGTCGCGGCGTTGCGCGGGCGCGTCCAGGCGGCACGTGAGCGGGGGGACGATACCGAGGAACTGGAAGCCGAACTCGCGGCGGCGGTCCGGGACCTCTCGGAGGCGGAAACCGAACGGGTCGCGGCCCGCGAGCGATTCGACGCCGCTCGGGACGCGGCGCGCGAGGCGCGCGACGTGCGCGAACAGCGGCTCAAACTGGCGGATCGGCGGGCGAATCTCGAACGGGCGGCTCGCGCCCATCTCGTCGAGCAGGTCGACACCGAGTACGCCGAGGCGGTCGCGGCCGTGCCGGGGCGGACGCCGACGAATCCGTACGAGGCCGACGGCGTGACGGCGGCGCTCGCGGTCGGTCGCGTCGCGGCCCTGAACGCACCGGTCGTGCTCGACTGTGACCGCTTCGATAGCCCCGAGGCCGCGGCGTCGTGGCTGGACGCACCGGTCGTCCGGCTGTAGTTTATATCAGAAGCCGGGGCCAGACGGCGTATGGTCTCGCTCGTCTGTACGACCGCCGAAACTGACGGCGTGACGCTCGTCACGGGTCGGATCGAGAACCCCGACCGACCGCGACGCGTCCGCCTGGAGAACGAACTCGACGGGCCGGTCTGGCCGCCGCGACGCCGGGGCGTGCCGGCCGCTGGCTGGACCGACGCCGGGTTCGAGTGCGTCCTGGCCGCCGACGAGACGCGCGGAGTGGGATACGCCTGTCCGGCGCCGGCCGAAGAGCCACCGCTCGTCGTCGCGGAGGCGGACCCGGTCGATCCCGACGCCGACGCGTCGGCGTTCGAACCGCGGGGACCCGTCCCGTCCGTCGAGGAAACGCCGGCAGGCGTCGTCCGTGCGCTCGGCTCGCCCCGGCCACCGCGCGATGCCGTCCCGGTTCCGGACGCGACCGCCGAAAGAGATGGCCCGGTCGCGGAAACGATGGAGGCGACCCAGGACGATCCGCCGGAGACACCACCGTCTGCCGGGTCGGCTACTCCTGCCGACCGTTCGCCCGAGCAGTCGACGGCACGGTCGGAGTCCGAAACACCACCTGGCACGGCGGACGGTGGGGGACACTCGGTGGAGACACGCGTCGAGGCGGTCGAGGCATGGTTCGCCGGCGTCGAGGCACGCCTCGATCTCGCCGCGGAGTTGTCCGGGACGACGCGGTTACCGGTGGTCGCCGACGCGCTCGACCGTGCCGGCGGTGTCGCTGGCGTCCGCGACGTCGACGCGCAACTCGACGAGGACGCCGAGGCGCTGCGCCGGGTGGCCGAGCGGGCGCGGACGCTCGCCGATCGTGCGGAGTCGGCGACGATCCCCCTCGCGGAACTCGACCGGCTCCGATGATCGTCGCTGTCATCGGCGGGAAAGGCGGCGTCGGCAAGACGACGGTCGCGTACAATCTGGCGGCGGCGCTAGAGGCCGTGGTCGTCGACGCCGATCTCGGGATGGCCGACCTGCCGTCGGCACACGGCCCCGATCTCCACGACGTGCTCGCTGGTCGTGCGAGCCCCATCGAGGCAGTCCGCGAGGAGACGCCGGTCGCACTGCTGCCCTGTGGGCGAACGCTGGCCGGGGCACGAGCGACGGATCCGCGGAAACTCGTCGCCGCCATCGAGGCCGTCGCGGCGGAGTACGGACGCGTCGTCGTCGACTGCCCGGCGGGCATGGGCGGTGACGTCGGGCTGGCGCTTCACGCGGCCGACGCCTGTGTGCTGGTGACGGCACCGACCGAGGCCGCCCTCTCGGACGCAGTCCGTGCACGTGCCCTCGCGCGCGAACTCGACGCTGGCCTCGTCGGTATCGTGTTGAACCGCGCCGATGGCTCCGTCTCTCGGGATCTCGTGGCGCGCGAACTCGGTGCGCCGGTGACGCCGATTCCGCCGTCGCAGTCGCTCGAACGGGCACAGCGTGACGGCGTGCCGGTGACGCAGGTGGCACCGGAGAGTACGGTCGCAGAACGACTCCGTTCCGTCGCGAACGCGGTTCAGTCCTCGCTCAACTCCTTGTAGGTCGCCCGGAGGGTGACCGGCGTGACGTCGGCGACCTCAGCGGTGGCGGTCTGGGTGAGATCGTGGCCGGCTTCGACGGCCGCCGCGTACAGACAGCCGGCCGCGACCCCCGAGGGGTTGCGGCCGGAGACGATGTTTCGCTCTTTGCTCTCGGCGACGAGTTCCTGTGCGCGCCGCTCGACGGCCTGCGGGAGGTCGAGCTGACTGGCGAATCGCGGGAGGTACTCCGCCGGATCGATGGGACCGGTCGGGAGGCCGAGTTCCCGGTTCAGGGCGTCGTAGGCTGCCGTGAGTTCCGCCTCGCTCGCGCGAGCGACCGCGCTGACTTCGTCGAGCGTGCGGGAGATCGACGCCGTCCGACAGGTCGCGTACACGGCCGCGGCGGCGAACCCTTCGAGCGAGCGACCGCGCAACAGGTCCTCCGACTGGGCCGACTCGAACAGGACGCACGCCCGGTCGCGGACGTGGTCGGTGAGGTCGAGTCGGCTGACCAGCCGGTGGATCTCGCCGAAGGCGTACACCTGATTGCGCTCGCGCTTCGAGGAGATCTGCGCGCGGTTGTGCTGGCGCCGCATTCTGGCGACCTGCCGACGTTTGCGGCCTTTCAGTCGGGTCTTCCTGCCGATCTCCGTCGAGAGGCCGCGGTCGTGGCGGCTCCGCGTCAGCGGCGCCCCCGTCCGCTCGCGGTTCGTCTCGTCGTCTTCGAACGAGCGCCACTCCGGCCCGCGGTCGATGCTATCTTCGGCGACGACCAGCCCGCAGCTGGCGCACACTGTCTCGTTGTCCCCTTCCCGGAGCTGTCCCTCGCATTCGGGACAGCACTGCAACGATGTACTCATTCTACATTCGAACGTTCGCTCCGTTTGGCATTTAAAGAAACGACGCAGCCCGGGGGTTCGACGCGCTTTCGCGAGCAGAAGGCACCGGTAACCGGTACCTTCCGGTGGCCGGCGATTCGGTCGCGGTGGCTGTGGCAGTCAGCGCCGTGCCGGCGAACACTCAGTGTCGCATGGGTTCGTCCTCGGCGAGGACGCCGAGCGTGTCGCCGACGGACCTGAACTCCTGGGCGACGCGCTGGTACGCCGGGTCGCTGTCGAAGGTGAGCGTCGTGGGTCGCGACGGCCGGAACTGGGCGGCCAGGCGGCTGAGAAAGCCCTGCTCCGTCGCGTCCCAGGCGAGATAGATCCGGTGGCGATCGCGGTCGAAGCTCACCGACGCCAGGTTCGAGAGGTCGAACGCGGCGTCGTCGACAGTGACGGCCGGTGGGTGGAGCGCGTACTCGCGGCCGTCCTGCCGCCACTGCACGATCTGTGTCGTCTGGAGCAGGCCGGCCGGATAGTCGCTGATTTCCGGGCGAACGTCCGCGGCGGCACCGTCCGTCGCCCTGTCGTCGAGTTCGACCAGTCGCTCGTCCGGTCGGTACACCAGGACGGGCGTCTCGTCGCGACGGAGCACGATCCGCTCGATGGCGGCGATCTCATCGAAGGTGCGGACGTCGAGCAACTGGGCGAGCGGCGCTGCGTCCTCGGGGAGCGATCCGCGGTACTGCCCGTCGGTGACGAGGGAAAACGCCTCGCCGACGTCGGCCAGCGAGCCGAGCGAGACGCCGGCGATGCGGTCAGCGTCGAGAAACACGTCCACGGCCGTGGCGTGGTCGAGGGCCGCCAGAACGGCAGTGTGACAACTCACGAGCGCGTCGCGCTCGGGGTCGTCGAGCGCCCCCAGGACGAGGACGTGCGTCGGGTCGATGCGAGTTGCGTGGTCGGCCACGGGTGAGTGCTCGTGGGGCGACCGCTTGAGGCCACCGACTGCGACGTCGACTGTGCCTCGGACTGGCACAACTGTCCCGAACACGAATACTTTTCAATCAGATGGCATCACTGCCGACTATGGGGTTGTCGGACATCGCGGCGGGGATCGAGGTCACTGCCGAGCAGCGCGACCGCGGCGTGGCGACGGTCGACGAGACGGCGTCGTCGCTGGCCGAGCGACTCGCCGACCACGCCGATGCACTGCCCTGTGCCGTCGGCGAGGCGGCGACCGTCGTCGAGGTCTACGCCGAGGGCCGCGCGATCGGCACGGCGGCTCGCGTGGCCGGGATCGCGCCGATGACGGCCGCGAAGACCCTGCATCTCCTGGGCGAGCAGGTCACGCCGCTCGGGCCGACGGCCCGGGACGTCCTCTGCGACTGGTTGCACGGCGAACTCGCTCGCACCGACGCGCTGGAACTGACCGGGGCGACTGAACGGGAGTTCGCGCTCGCCGCGTACGTCGAAACACACGACCCGATCCCGGAGGCGCGCGAGGCCGTCGCCGAAACGTTGTCGTCGGGGCTCGGCGGGGACGGGGACCCACTGGCCGAGACGATGAGCGATGTTGGCGATCTCCGCGAGTTGTAGCTGAGCGGTTCGTCGCCACCATCGCGAGTGAGCGGTGTTTCCGACCTCGGGGAGTTGTAGACGGGCGGTTCGTCGCCACCATCGCGAGTGAGCGATGTTGGCGATCTCCGCGAGTTGTAGCCGAGCGGTTCGTCGCCACCATCGCGAGTGAGCGATGTTGGCGACCTCGGGGAGTTGGAGACGAGCGGGTCTGCGTCACCAGCGCGATGGGGGCTCGACACGCCCGAACTTCGGCCGAACCCGTCGATACCCGTGCCCACCGTGCCTTTTTACGCCAGAACGCCGAACTATCAGGTATGGCAAACACTCGCACGGTAGAACTCGACGAGGGCGAACGCACCGAGTTCCTGGGAACCGGTGGGACGGGGGTCCTCTCGTTTGCGACGGGGAGCGATCAGCCGCCGTACTCGCTGCCCGTGTCGTACGGCTACGACGAGACTGACGGGACGTTCTACTTCCGGCTCGGGTTCGTCGCCGACAGCCGGAAGGCCGACGTCGTCGACGAGGGACGCCGCGTCTCGTTCGTCACGTACGACGAGAGCGACAACCGGTGGCAGAGCGTCATCGCGACGGGGGACCTCGAGGAGGTGACGGAGTCGGCGATCAACTCGGACGCCATGCAGGGGCTCAAGCGCGTCGAAATCCCGATGGTCGACCTCTTCGAGCGGGAAACCGAGGACGTGACGTTCCGCTTTTTCCGACTGGCAGCCGAGGACGTCTCCGGGCGAAAGGAAGCACGGTCCGACCGCTGAGGACCGCGACCTGCTTGACGCTTAAGCCACGTCGGCACTTGTGAGGGTATATGCGAGTGCTGGTCACGGGCGCGACGGGATTCGTCGGGGGTCGGCTCGTTCCCGAACTGCTGGCTGCGGGCCACGAGGTGCGCGTCCTCGTTCGGGACCGAACCGGGTACGATGGTCCCGAGGCAGTCGAGGTGTTCGAGGGCGACCTGCTGAAATCGGGGAGTTTCGACGCTGCCCTCGCCGACGTCGAGGCGGCGTACTATCTCGTCCACTCGATGCGAGCGGGCGGTGATTACGCCGAGCGCGACCGGGTGGCGGCCCGAAACTTCGTCGACGCTGCGGACGCGGCGGGCGTCTCGCGAGTGGTGTACCTCGGCGGACTCGGCGAGGAGCGCGACCGCCTCTCCGAACATCTGCAGTCGCGGCGCGAGGTCGAACACGTTCTCGAATCCGGTGGGTCCGAACTGACGAGTCTGCGGGCGGCCATCATCATCGGTCGGGGGAGTGCCAGCTTCGAGATGGTGCGCCAGTTGGCCGTGCGACTCCCGGTGATGGTGACGCCACGGTGGGTCGACACGGCCTGTCAGCCCATCGCGATCGACGACGTGATCACATATCTCGTCGGGGTCCTGGACGAACCCGCGACGGCAGGACGGACCTTCGAGATCGGCGGGCCGACGGTCCTGACCTACCGGGAACTGATGGCGCGGACGGCCGAAGTGGTCACTGGCCGCCGACCGTTCATTCTCCCGGTGCCAGTGTTGACGCCGAAGCTCTCTGCCTACTGGGTGAACCTCGTGACGGACGTGCCGAAGGCGGTCGCGTATCCGCTCATTCTCGGGCTGAAGAACGCGGTCGTCGTCCGCGACGACAGCATCCGCGAGCACCTCCCCATCGAACTGACGCCGTTCGAGACTGCCGTCGCACGCGCGGTCGAGGACGCTGACTCGGCGGCTGGCGACGAAGCTGCTGTCGCCGAGCCGGCGACGGGGACGGGTGACGACGGGTGACCGACCCCGACTACGGCGAAACCTGGGCCTACGAGAGCATCATCGGCGCACTCCCGGGCATTGACGTGTCCACGCGGCTGGCGGTGCTCATCCAGTTCGTCGTCTTCGAGGCCGCAGTGTTGGTGTTCGCAGCGGTCTACGACCTCTGGTCGGCAGTCCCGGCCGCCACGGCAGCGGTGGTCGTCGCGACCGCGGGGAGTATCGAGATGGTGCGGATCGGGCGGGTCGCCCGCCGGGCGGCGGTCCCGGACGCGTACCGGCGCCTGCTCTTCGGGTCGAGCATCGAGGTGGTGCTGACGGTGTTGGCGTTCGTGGCGCTGATCACGCATCTGTTCGTGTTCGCGCCGCGGTACGCCGAGGTCGCGCCGCTCACTCGACTGTTCGGCCCGGACCCGCCAGTCGTCGTCGTGTATCTCACGCTGCTCGTGCTCTGGGACCTGTGTTACCGGATCGGGACGGGCTGGTGGGCGAGCGTCGTGGCGCTCTGGCGGACCGCCCGCTACGAGTGCGATCCCGAGACGGCGGCGACGCTCCAGCGGGCCGATCTGGAGACCATGGGGTTCGGGCTCTTGCAGCTCGTGCTCGTTCCGTTCCTCGTCGACTTTCCGGTCCTGGCGGTCGCGGTTCTGGGGCACGTCCTGGCCGTCACGCTGGTAACCGGCACGTCGGTCGTCTTGCTGCGGCGACAGACGGCGTCAGAAACAGCTACTCCGATTTGATCTGCTCGAACTGATCCAGCAACTCCTCTGCGGATTCGCCGCTGTCGTACTCGATGGACCCCTGGTAGTTCGTTCGCTCGTCGTCGAAGTCGGCGTCCACCTCGCTGTTCTTGCGTTCACGCCGCTCGTGTTCTTCTTCGTCGTAGGCTCCCATCGACATTGGTACTCACACTCATACTAATCAGTAGCTACGTATGAATCTAACGGCGCGGCTACATTCGGCTATTTATATCTATTGGCCGAAACCGTGCTGCAGCGTCCTGGTACAGGGTGGCCGTGAGAACGACCACCGCGATTGTGGTCGTAATAAACCCCGTCAGTCGAGCGGGACGGTGTCGGTCCGGTTCCAGGTGGTTTCGTCGACCTCCGGCTCGCTCGTCGGTCCCGTGCTCGTGACGGGCAGCTGGTCGGTTTCGACCGGACGTGATGGTAGTGGTCCCCGCTTCCCACCGGACGCGGTTCAGAAGGAGATCTGCTCGTGGCCGTCCTCGCCGATGCAGGACGGATCGCGGTCGCTGTACCCCTTTCGGCCGATGGCGTTGTTGCTCATGGCACTCATCGCGGCCAGTCGGAGATCCTCGTGGTGCTCGAACGTCTCCGAGTCCAGGCGGCTCAGCACGGTTTCGAGCGTCTCGTTGCCGTTCGGCAGCTCCAGTTCGAGGTCGCCGTACTCCTCGATGACTTCCTCGGTCGTCGCCGGATAGCTGTGGGCACCCATCGTCTCGTCCAGGTCACTCAGTAGTCGCATACGTCACGGTCGTTCAGGATTGTTCATAAACGTTTTCTATCGATTCTATCGATGCGATTCATTCTCCCTAGTGTCATTAAGGTCCGCGATCCGAGACCCGCCGAGCCGGCGACGCGTCAGTTGGTGACGTACCAGACGCCCGCGACGACCGCCAGTGCGGTGACGCCGCCGAGGAAAAACAGGACGCCCGGCTGGAGCGACGTGGCGGCGGCCGCGACGTCGTGACCCCCCGAACCAGCGGCGTCCGTGGCGTTCTGGACGGTCGCGTTGACGGTCTCCGTCGCCGTCCGGGTCGCTTCGCCCGTCGTGCCCTTGTCCACGGGGGTGTCCCTCGCTATGTCGACGGTTTTGGTGGCCGCGTCGGCGGCCTCTTCGGTGACCTGGTCCGTGCCGTCGGTCGTCGAGGGCTCGCTGGCGATCTGGATGCCGGTGTCTCCGGTTTCGTTCCCACCGGCACCGCCCGCCGGCGTCGGCGTCGCAGTTTCGTTCCCGCTCGTCGGGGCGGGCGCGGGGGCGGGCGCGCCACCGCCGCCACCGGCGGATTCGGTGCCACCGCTGCCGCTGCCGAAGAGGTTCGTGAGGCCGCCGCCGAACACCTCCTGGATGACGACGCTCGCCAGCGCGATGATCCCGAGGCTGCCGAGGAACCGAGAGAGGGCGGCGCGCAGGCCGGTCGACTGCTCTTCGGCGCCGGCGAAGATGACCAGCGGCTGATCGGCGGGCGCGTAGACGTTCATCTCGCGGCCCTTCTCGGAGTAGATCTGGTCGATCACCTCGATCGCGCCGGCGTCTTCGAGTTTGTTCAGGTGGTACTGGACGTTCTGGAGGGACGTGTCGACGCGGTCGGAGAGTTCCGCGGGCGGTGCGGGATCGTCGTGGAGTTCCGACAACACCTTGCGGGCGGTGTCGGACGTGAGCGCCGAAAGGACCTCGTCGGCGTCCTCGGAGTTGACGTCGATGACGCGTGGCTCGGTCTCGTCGACCGCCGACGTGTCCGGCTCGGAGGGCAGGAGCGACATCGTTGACCCGTTTGCTGTCATCAGGCATCAACTTTGTTCCTGACTCCTCCCACGTAGGTACCATCCCAGTCGACGGATACTGTGTCACTGGACCCCGAAACGTCTTTGCCGTCGGGCCAGCAACCTGGTCGCATGGTGGACCCGATCCTGGTGGGGATGGTGGCGATCATGCTCGCGTTCGTCTTCGCCGTCTATCTGTTCCTCCGGCGGATCGTGACCGGCTTCAAGCAAGGCGTCGAGAAGGGACGCAACGATCGCCGCTGACCGGCGGCAGTCGTCCGGGCGAGCACTTGACGTATCCGAAAACTGTTTTCGCACACCGACCGACGGGAGCAACATGGATCCACGTATCCGCGAGCACGCGCAGGTGCTCGCCGACGCGATCGACCTCGACACCGGTGACAACCTCATCATCAAGTCCGAGCCGGCGGCCGACGATCTCGTCGTCGCGCTGTACGAACTCGCCGGCGATCGCGGCGCCAACCCGCTCGCCATCCGCACGAACCGGAGCGGACGCGCCATCCGGGGCTACCTCCGCGCGGCCGACGGGGCCGGCGTCGAGTTCGAGACGCCCGCCCACGAGCAGGCGCTGGTCGACGCCGCCGACTGTCACGTCGTCATCCGCGCCAACGAGAACGTCACCGAGACCTCGGACGTCGACACCGAGGTCAACTCCGACTACGACAAGGCCCACAGCCCCATCCTCGACGAGCGACTCTCGGACCGCTGGACGCTCACCCAGCACCCGACGCCCGCGAACGCCCAACTCGCCGAAATGAGCACGGAAGCCTACGAGAACTTCGTTTACGACGCCGTCCTCAAGGACTGGGACGAGCAGGAGGCGTTCCAGGAGCACATGGTCGACATCCTCAACGACGGCGAGGAGGTCCGCATCGTCTCCGGCAACACGACGGACGTCACCATGTCCATCGCGGGCAACGTCGCGCTCAACGACACGAACACCCACAACATCCCTGGCGGCGAGGTGTTCACCGCGCCGATCCCGGACTCCGTCGAGGGGGAGGTCCTGTTCGACAAGCCCGTGTACCAGAACGGCAAGGAGGTCAACGACGCCCATCTCGTGTTCGAGGACGGTGAGGTCGTCGACCACGACGCCTCGAAGAACGAGGAGGTCCTGACGTCGATCCTCGAAACCGATTCCGGGGCGCGTCGCCTGGGCGAACTCGGCATCGGGATGAACCGCGACATCGACCAGTTCACCTACAACATGCTGTTCGACGAGAAGATGGGCGACACCGTCCACATGGCCGTCGGGCGAGCTTATGAGGCCAACGTCGGCGAGGACAACGAGCAGAACCAGAGCGCCCAGCACGTCGACATGATCGTGGACATGAGCGAGGACTCACGGATCGAAGTGGACGGGGAGGTCGTCCAGCGCAACGGCGTGTTCCGGTTCGAAGACGGATTCGAGGACGCGTAGGAACCGGCCGCGAACGAAGTGAGCGGTCGGCTTTTTCATCGACGTTTTTCGTCCCGTTGGCTCTCCCGCCGGGTAACTCCCGTCGTCAGTGTTCCGAACCGCCTTTTTCGCGCTCGTTGCCACGTCTGCGGCCGGACAGCGTCGCGGTGGGCCAAAAATCCAGATG
This sequence comes from Halorientalis brevis, assembly GCF_023077655.1. Taxonomy (NCBI): domain Archaea; kingdom Methanobacteriati; phylum Methanobacteriota; class Halobacteria; order Halobacteriales; family Haloarculaceae; genus Halorientalis; species Halorientalis brevis. The sequence continues at coordinate 89,523 of NZ_JALLGV010000002.1, forward strand.
GGCAAGGTTCTTCCCCGTCGGAACCGCACCCATGGACATGACCGAGTTTACCGTTAGTGGTCGCTGGCAAGCCCGCGATGGCTGGGAGTCGTTCGAGAAAGAGATTCAGGCGGAGAACGAGGACGTCGCGACGGAGCGAACCTACACCGAGTTCGGGTCGAAGCACGGCCTGAAGCGTACGCAGGTGGAGATCGAGGAGGTCGCACAATGAGCCTGGGTGGCGGCGGCGGCGGTCAGCTCCAGCAGCTCGCCGAGGAGATTCAGGCACTCGAAGAGGAGATCGAGACGCTCGAAGCGGAGATCGAGGACCTCCAGGACGAGAAGCTCGAAGTCGACGAGGCGATCGAAGCGATCGAGACCCTCGACACGGGCGAGACCGTTCAGGTTCCCCTCGGTGGCGGCGCGTACCTCCGCGCGGAGATTCAGGACATCGACGAGGTCATCGTCAGCCTGGGCGGCGGCTACGCGGCCGAGCGCGACCAGGACGACGCGACCGTGACGCTCGAGAACAAGAAAGACACGCTGGACGACCGCATCGAGGACATTCGCTCCGAGATCGCCGAGATCGAGTCCGAGAGCGAACAGCTCGAACAGAAGGCCCAGCAGATGCAGCAACAGCAGATGCAACAGCAGATGGCCCAGATGCAACAGCAGCAGGACGAAGGCGACGACGAGTAAGTAAGGCCACATGTTCGACGGACTGAAAGACAAGCTCAGTAACTTCAAGAAGAGCGTCGAGGAGGAAGCCGAGGCCGACGAGGCCGACCTCGACGAGGCGGCCGAAGAGCCGGTGGATGCCGAGGCGGAAGCCGAACCCGCTGAACCCGAAGTGGCCGAGTCCGAACCAGAGCCTGAACCGGCGGCCGAACCGGAGCCGGAGGCCGATGCGGCCCCGACCGCCGATGAGGAGTCGTCCGAAGCGGACGACGCCGAGGACAGCGGTGGGTCGAGTCGTGGCATGCTAGAGCGGGCGAAACTGGCCGCGACTGGGAAGACCGTCATCGAGGAAGAAGACCTCGAAGAGCCGCTGGACGAACTCGAACTCGCGCTGTTGTCTTCGGACGTCGAGATGAACGTCGCCCAGAACATTCTGGAGGGCATCCGCGAGAACCTCATCGGCGAGACCCGCGCGCAGGTGAAGACGACGGGGCACGTCGTCGAGGAGGCACTCCACGACGCGCTCGTGGACGTCATCAGCGTCGGCCAGTTCGACTTCGACGAGCACATCGCGGCGGCGGACAAGCCCGTCACCATCATCTTCACCGGCGTCAACGGCGTCGGGAAGACGACGACGATCGCGAAGCTCTCACAGTACTTCGAGGACCGCGGCTTCTCGACGGTGCTGGCCAACGGTGACACGTACCGCGCCGGCGCGAACGAGCAACTCCAACAGCACGCGGAGAACCTCGATCGGAAGATCATCTCCCACGAACAGGGCTCGGACCCGGCAGCCGTCATCTACGACGGCGTCGAGTACGCCCAGGCGAACGATATCGACATCGTGCTCGGTGACACTGCCGGACGACTCCACACGAGCAACGACCTGATGGACCAGCTGGAGAAGATCGACCGCGTCATCGATCCGGACATGACGCTGTTCGTCGACGAGGCCGTTGCCGGCCAGGACGCCGTCAATCGCGCCCGCGAGTTCAACGACGCCGCGGAGATCGACGGGGCCGTCCTGACGAAGGCCGACGCCGATCCGCAGGGCGGCGCTGCGATCTCGATCGCGCAGGTCACCGGGAAGCCGATCCTCTTCCTCGGCACCGGACAGGACTACGACGACCTCGAACCGTTCGACCCCGAGGTCATCGTCGACCGCCTACTCGGCTTCGAGGAAGAGTAGGCGCTCGACGGCTGTTCTGCTCATTAGGCGTGCATACTGATCGTACTTGGAGGCATGTGGTGCAGGAAACAGTTAATCAGATAGGATAACTACTCGATCACGTGGACACACAGCCACTCCGCAGGTTTTTCTTAGGCCAGCCAACGCAACGACGGTCGTTGTACTTTCTTAGCGCTGTGGCCTTCACACTCGCTATATGGCTGCTTGGACACACGGTTTTCCCGTCTTCGTGGTTTCCATATAACGTCTGGAAGGCCGCGATCATCGGGAGTGTCATCGGCATCCTCGCTGGGTGGAACAACCAAGGGCTTGTAAGCGGATCTCTCGGGACTGGATTATACGTCGTCGTCATCTGGCAGAGCTTCTATGTCCTCTCCACTAGTAGGGACTACTCGCTTTTCACTCACTTCCCTCGAAAGATTATGGTGTTGGGCACAATGACCGCTGTGCTAAGCATTCCGAGCTATTTCGTCGGCATTGGATTCCGCATCTTGGGGGCCAGATTTGACCCTTCGTAACGGGCACAGTCGATGAATAGATACACTGGACTGACCGCCAGCATCCGCGCGACCGAAGGGAGCGCGGTTCACCGACGGCGAACGAAGTGAGCCGTCGGCCTTTTTCACCCATGTTTTTGCCGCGAGTGGTGCCCGCAGCGAAGCGAGGACACCCGAGCGGGAAAAAGATGGACTGGAAAAAGTCTTTACCTGCTGAGGGACCTACTACTGGTAACTAACTATGGTACTCGACAATTTGGGGAGTTCGCTCCGGGGGACGCTGAACGACCTCCGTGGGAAGTCCCGCATCAGCGAAGACGACATCGACAACGTCGTCAAGGAGATTCAGCGCTCGCTGCTCCAGGCCGACGTCGACACCAGCCTGGTGATGGACCTGTCAGACTCCATCAAGACGCGGGCGCTGGAAGAGGAACCGCCGAGCAGCACGTCCGCCCGCGACTGGGTGCTGCGCGTCGTCTACGAGGAGATGGTCGACCTCATCGGCGAGTCGACCGAACTCCCCCTCGAACCCCAGACCATCATGCTCGCCGGCCTGTACGGGTCGGGGAAGACGACCACCGCCGCCAAGATGGCCTGGTGGTTCTCGAAGAAAGGGCTGCGCCCGGCGGTCATCCAGACCGACACGGACCGTCCCGGTGCGTACGACCAGTCCAAGCAGATGGCCGAGAACGCCGAGGTGGACTTCTACGGTGATCCCGACGAGAACGACCCCGTCACCATCGCCGAAGAGGGGCTCGAGGCGACCGCCGACGCCGACATCCGCATCGTGGACACCGCGGGGCGGGACGGCCTGAACCAGGAACTCATCGACCAGATCGAGCGCATCGACGACGCCGTCAACCCCGACCGGAACCTGCTCGTCATCGACGCCGCGATGGGGCAGTCCGCGAAGGAACAGGCCCAGGAGTTCGAGGAGTCCATCGGGATCGACGGCGTCGCCATCACGAAGCTCGACGGGACGGCGAAAGGTGGCGGTGCGCTCGCCGCCGTCAACGAGACGGACTCGTCGATCGCCTTCCTCGGGACCGGTGAGACCGTCCAGGACATCGAGCGGTTCGAGCCCTCGGGCTTCATCTCCCGCCTGCTCGGGATGGGCGACCTCAAACAGCTCACCGAGCGCGTCGAGCGCGCGATGGAGGAAACCCAGGCCGAAGACGAGGACTGGGACCCCGAGAACATGCTGGAGGGCGAGTTCACCCTCAAGGACATGCGCCATCAGATGTCCGCGATGGACAAGATGGGGCCGCTCGACCAGGTGATGGACATGATCCCCGGTATGGGCGGCGGACTGATGGACCAGCTCCCGGACGACGCCATGGACGTCACCAAAGACCGCATGCGCGAGTTCGAGGTCATCATGGACTCGATGACCGAGAAGGAACTTGAACAGCCCCGCTCGATCGGCGCGAGCCAGGTCAAACGGATCGCCCACGGCTCGGGCACCTCCGAGGAGCGCGTCCAGGAACTGCTCGAACAGCACAAGATGATGTCGAAGACGCTCAACCAGTTCCAGGGCATGGGCGACGCCGACATGGAACGGATGATGAAACAGATGGGCGGCCAGGGCGGCGGCGGTATGGGCGGCATGGGCGGCGGCCCCGGCGGTCCCGGTCCCTTCTAAACCACTTTTTTACGTCGACGGGTTTCCTCACGCGCCTCCGGCGCATTGCGGGAACCCGCCTCGTAAAAACCTGGACTAAAAACTGCCGGACGCTCGTTTCACTCGCGTCCGGTGAACCGCGCGCCGCAGGCGCGCGGATGCTAACCCCGTTTGGTGTCCACAGAACGCGACCGCAATCTTCCACCTTTGATTCCCAGCCCCTTTTCGCGTTCGAACGGCTACGGAACGTATGGTCAGCTCTCGGACGGCCACTGCAATCGCGGGACTCGTCGGTAGTGTGCTGCTGAGCGTCGTACTCTGGTGGTACTTCGACACCTTTGCGTTCTTCCTGTTCCTGCCGTTCGTCCCGTTTCTGTTTCGTCGGTCAGAGCAAGCGTCGCGCGAGGAGCGGCTTCGGACTTGTCCGACGTGCGGGTTCCAGACGCGCAACGACGCCTACGACTACTGTCCCCGCGACGGGACGCGATTGGAACGGCCCAAGCGATAATTTCTCGAAAAATCAGCAGTGCTGTCTGCTTACTCGTCGCTCGTCGTGTCGATGCCGAGTGCCTCGTTCAGGCCACAGAAGCACACGGTCGCGTTGAAGCCGAACCCGAGCGCGGCGACGCCCGCGACGAGGCCGGTCGAACGTTTCCCCTTTCGGAGTGCCGTGACCGCGACGACGGTCAGGACGGCTGCGAGCAGTGCACGGCCGATGCGGTCGATACCCCCGACGTTCTTGTCGAGTCCCATGGGTCGTCGTTACACGTTCTCTCCCTTAGATTTCACCCCTCCGGCAGCCTGGAACAATACGCGTTCTCACAGGTCTCTGAGGAGGTCCCGATACACCAGGTATCGGTGTGCGGCGTACGTACAGGCGACGACGCCGATGCCGGTGATGAGCTGTCCGTAGAACCAGTCACCGCGCAGGAACATCAGCATCGGGCCGAGTGCGAGCGCGAACAGGCCGATCCGAACGACGCCGAGGAGCGCGAACATCGCGGTCTGTATCCCGGGCGGGACAGCCGTGTCGGCCGTGTCCTCGGTGCGCTCGTCCGGTTGGTCCGGGCGTCCGGACTCACCGTACTCCGGAAACGGGTCCCGATACTCCGGATACGGGTCGGCGTACTCCGCGAACGCGTTCCGGTACTCCGGGAACGGCTCGGTCGGTTCGTCGGGCCACGACTCTCCGAACATGTCCTGACAGATGCTACCGAGTGTCAAAACTGTTCAGCAGCGATCGGGTCAGGGGTCGCCGCTACGGTGGCACTTTTTTCCGGAGCGTTTCCGTCGAGGTGTCGGGCGCTGCTCGCTGGCAGGTGTCTCGTCCGAGGAGTTCGTTCAGCGGGCAGTACCTCGTGAACACCGTAAACAGGATGGGGACGGCTGCGAACCAGATGACCGTCCCGCGCGTGCCCTGCCCTCGTTCCAGTGCTCTGACTGCGACCACGGCCAGGACCACTCCGACGATGGCTCGGAGCTTGCGGTCGGCGCCGCCGACGTTGCTCGGAAGTGCCATGGTCGTACGTACGGAACCAGCCAGTTAACGTCACGACTGGCGCACTCAAGGCGTTTATACGGTCACCCTCAGAGGCCTTCCTCGGTCGCACGCTCGCGGGCCGCTTCGCTGTCGTTGAACCCGGCGACGAGTTCCTCGACGGCCGCCGTTTCCACTGCAGCGGCCGGGGCGGTCAGCGGCGAGACCGACACTTCGCCCTCGATGAGCGCTCGCCGATCCGTGCCCACCGGGTAGCGCTCGCGGACCTCGTCGTCGGCGGGGAACGGGTTCTCCCAGCCGATTGTGTTGGGCCAGACCACGTCCCGGATGGCGATGTCGCCGTCGCGTGGTTTCCCGAGGTCGACCTCGTCGCGGTCGGTGACGTCGTGTTCGACGTGGATGTCGTAGTCGTGATGAGGCTCGGTCAGTCGCATGTCAGACTCCGGAACGTCGACGGGGGCGTTGACGTTGAGCATGTCGACCGTGTCGAAGATGTCTCCGGAGAGCGACCGAACGAGGAGTTCGCGGGTGACGCGTGCCGGCCGCCCGAAGTCGTACTCCTCGGGCGGGTGGACGAAGAAATCCCGGTTGTGATACGCCGAGATGGCGATGCCGGGCGTATCGAGGAAGGCGGCCTCGATGCAGGCGCCGACGGTCCCCGAGCGGCCGACGACGTAGTTGCCGGCGTTGGGGCCGTGGTTACAGCCCGACACCACGAGGTCGACGTCCCCGTCGAGGCCGCGGAGGCCGTAGGCCACGCAGTCGGCCGGGGTGCCGTCGATGGCGTACCCCCACGGATGCTCTTCGCGGGCGGTCCGGTGGGTGCGGGTTCGGCCGGTGCCGCTCTGGTTGTCCATCGGCGCGACGACCGTCACCTCGGCCGCACCGGTGAGTTCCTCGTAGAGTGCCGCCAGACCGGGCGCGTCGATACCGTCGTCGTTAGTCAACAGGACGTGGGGCTTGCTCATCCAGTTGTGGGTGCATTCGCGTCCGAATGCGTGAGTCTTTCGACGCACTGTCGGACGGTACCACGAGACAGTATCGGGCGCGCGTCAGTCCAGCAACGGACGAAGATCGGTGTGTAAGCGGTGAGAACGGCTATGTCTGGGACTAGCATCAGTTCACGTAGGAGATTCTCGATGGCACAATCGACGACACAACGGAGAGTTCAGAAATACACGACAACTGGTCGCTGGTCGGCGGCGTTTACCGGTGGGCTCCTCGCCGGGCTCGTAATGGGTTTGCTCATGCAGTTCCTCGCAGAGATGATGCCGATGGTCGGTGCGCTCTACGGCATGCCGACCGCGACGGCCGGCTGGATCGCACACATCTTCCACAGCGTGGTCCTGGCGCTGGTGTTCGCCGCGATCGTCACCAGTCCCCCGCTCAACCGCTACGCGAGGAGTTCCCGAGGGATCGTCGGCCTCGGACTGGCGTACGGTGCGGTCATCTGGTTCGCCCTGGCCGGGTTCCTCATGCCGGTCTGGCTCGGTGCGGTCGGCGTCCCGGACGTGCCGGTCCCGAACCTGGCGGCGACGTCGCTCGTCTTCCACCTCGCGTACGGCGCCATCCTGGGGATCGTCTACGCTATCGCTCGCGCACCCACTATGCGGCGCATAGCGGACAAGACTAGTCCCGACGCCCAATAGAACAGAGTCCGCTTTTCTTTTCGACTGCACGCAGCAGCCCTGTGCTCACCACGGGCGGCGAGCGCGGGCCGGTGCGGTTACGATTCATCGTCGATCTCGGCGCCGAGCGCCTGGGCGAGCGCGAGCAGGAAGCCCAGGCCGCGCTTGGTGTCGGGGTCGCGCAGTGCGTTGGCCATGCCGACCAGGCCTGGCGTCTCGCCCGATTGCTCGCTGGCCTCGCCGACGGCGGTGAGCATCGACTCCAGGCCGCCGGCGACGTCGTCGTCGGCGGCCGTGTCGGCGAGTTCGCCCAGGCGGCTGCCCGTCGCGGTGAGGTTCATCACCATCTCGTCGTCCATCGCGGCCGTGACGAGCGAGAGCGTGTCGGTCAGCGCCAGCACGTCGTCGAGCGTGCCCGAGCGTTGGAGTCGCGCGAGCGTCTCGATGGCGTCGGCGAGGTCGTCCGCGTTCTCGCCGGCGGCTTCCCCGAGGTTCGCCAGTTCGGGCGTCGCCATGCCGTCGGCGGCGGCCCCGAGGTTGTTCGCGGTGCCCGCGAGCGAGGTGACCATCTCGTCGTCCATCGCCGAGGTGGCGACGGCGGTCCCGTCCAGCAGGTCGTTCACCTCGCCGAGGTGGTCGAGGAAGCGCGCGACCTCCTCGGGGTTGTCGGCGATGGCCTCCTTGACGTCCGGCGGGAGGTCCGCGTCGTCGGACTCTTCGGGGGCTGTCTCGCCGTTTCCGGTCGTCTCGTCTGTGTCTGATTCGGACATACTAACACCTCACAGGAGTCCCCGGGCGGTGAGCCAGTAGGACTCGTTGTAGCCGAGTTTCGCCCAGTGGACGGGTTTCGAGGGTTCCCGTACCGTGGGCTGGGTGCCGTACTCGAAGTCCACGAACGTCGCCTCGTCCATGCCTGCTTCGATGAAGCAGATGGTCTTGCCCTGGTAGGTCGCGGTCGGGGTCTGGCCCCGGACCTGGCTGGCCAGGCGGTCGGCGACGGCGCCGGCCTCGTAGTGGGCGACGCTGCCGGCCTTGCTCGTCGGCACGTCCGCGACGTCGCCGATGGCGTAGACGTCCTCGGCTTCGGTGGCTTCGAGCGTGTGTTTGTCCACGTCGACCCAGCCGTCCTCGGAGAGCCCGGCGTCGATCACCAGGTCGCTGCCGTGGTGGGGCGGGATGCCGACCAGCAGGTCGTAGTCGAGTTCCTTCCCTTCCATCGAGTGGAGGACGCCCTCGTCGGGATCGACTTCGTCGGCGTTGAAGAACGTCTCCAGGTTGATGTCGCGTTCCTCGAACTCCGCGCTGGCCCAGTCGGCGATGTTCTGGATCGCGTGGGCGCGCTGGATCGGATAGGTGTAGGTGATCTCGACGTCGTCGCGCAGGCCCCGCTCGCGGAACCAGGCGTCGGCCATGAGGACGAACTCGACGGGTGCGGCGGGACACATGTGCGGGGTCCCGATGACCGACAGCACGAGGTGGCCCTCGGTGAAGTCGGCGAGTTCGTCGCGGAGGCGCTCGGCACCCTCCGGACCGTAGAAGTGGTGCCCGCCCTCGGCGAGGCCGTCCAACTCGTCCGGCACGAGCTGGGCGCCCAGACCGAGCACGAGGTAGTCGTAGCGCATGGGCCGGCCGTCGCGGAGCGTGAGCCGCTTGCCGTCGGTGTCGATCTCCTCGACGCGGTCGTTGCGGACGTCGATGCGTCTGTCGACGAGGTCGGCGAGGGGCCGCCTGGCGTCGTCGACCGTCTTCTTGCCGAAGGGAACGTAGAGGAAGGTCGGCTTGTAAACGTGATCCTCTCCGTCAGAGAGGAGCACGACCTCTACGTCCCCGGATTCGAGTTCCGGTTTCAGTTCGTCGGCCAGACGGTTGGCGAGCACGGTGCCGCCCGTCCCCCCGCCGACGATTGCGATAGTTTGTGTCATTGTCCTGGTGAATGGTGTGGTGATCCGGTACGATGCGCGGGTGGGGCGACGGCGCGACCGGTCACGTCGTCTTGACGTACATGCTCCAGTAGTCGCCGTTGTCGACGGTCTCGAGCATCTCGTGGCCGGCTTCGTCGATCCACTCGGGCACGTCGCCCTTCGAGCCGCTGTCGGACGTCTGGAGTTCGATCACGGTGCCTGCGTCGACTTCCTTGACCTTGCCGATGAGGTCCATTAGCGGACCGGGGCAGGTCGAACCGCGGGAGTCGATCGTCACGTCGGGGTCGTAGTTTGATTCGCTCATTTGTCTCTCTCCTGTGTGTGGTGTGTTCGCTCGTGGCTGTTCTTCAGACGAAGACGACCTGCTTGTCCTGGGCTCGGTTGAGGAACCCGGCGACGCCGAGTTTCTCCTCGAAGACGTCGACGTAGTCGTCGAGCGTCGTGTCGAGCAGGTCCATCGCCATCTCGCAGGCGTACAGGTTCAGCGGGCCGATCTCCTGGGCCTGCTGGAACTGCTCGGTGAACAGCGGGACGTCCGCGTCCTCGGATTCGAGCATCGCCTGCCCGACGGGTCCGACGTCGAAGTCGCCAGTCTCGACGACCTCCTTGTCGAACGCGAGCAGGCCGTCCATCGTCACGAACACCTCGACGGGGACGTCGGATGCGGCCGCCACCGAGCCGATCGTGCCTACCGCCTGTACGCGTGCGAGCTCGTTCGACGCCAGCACGATTGCGTATCCAGTCATGATCCTCTCACACCTATTACTTCGATGTCACCCTATATAATATTGTGCAGCAATTCCAATACACTGGGAATCGAGGGTGAGAACGACACCCGTGGGCTGTCGCGGGCGTTTTTTGGTCCCCGGGGTCGTTGCACCGGCCACATGACCGTCCGCGAGGTGGCCACGGAGGCCTACCGGGAGGGACTTCCCGCGCTCAGTGCCAGTCTCGTCGGCGGTCTCATCGCGGGGGTCGTCCTCGGCGGGATGCGCGGCGAGTTCCGCGCCGTGCCCGGTCTGCTGGTGCTCGTTCCTGCACTCCTGGCGACCCGCGGGAACGTCTACGGGTCGCTCGGGGCGCGCATCGCGACGGCGCTCCACCAGGGGTTAGTCGAGCCACGGCTGCGGACCGACGACGACCGCCTCCAGCGAGCGGTCGCAGCCGCCATCGCGAACGGGTTGATCGCGAGTACGTTCGCCGCCGTCGTCGCCTACGTCATCCTCGTCGGGCTGGGGTCCCAGCACGCGCCGCTGGTGACGCTCGTCTCCATCGCGGTCCTGGCGGGCCTGCTGTCGGGGATCACCCTGTCGCTGATCGTCGTCGGCGTCGTGTTCGCGGGCTACCGACGCGGGTACAATCCGGACACGCTCGTCGGCCCCATCGTCACGACGGCCGGTGACGTCTTCGGTATCGCCTTCCTGTTGCTCGCGGTGCGCGTCGTCCTACGGCTGGGAGGAACCTGATGCCCACGGACTGGACTGTCAGGGCGATCATGCGCGCAGGGCTGCCGGTGTTGCTCGTTCTCACGCTCGTCGAGATCGGCAGCGGGCTCGTCCTCGGGAGCTTCCAGGCGTCGCTCCTGCGATACCCGACGTTGCTCGTGCTGGTGCCCGTCACGATCGGGACCGCGGGCAACCTCGGCAGCATCCTCGCAGCGCGGCTCTCGACGGTGTTTCACCTCGGTCTTCTCTCCTTCGAACCGGACGACGAGTTCCTGCTGGGGAACGCGCTGGCGACGATCGGGCTGGCACTCACGCTGTTCCCGGTCGTCGGCGCTGGCGCGTGGGTGCTGCAGGCCATCGTCGGCGGGACGACGCTCCCGTTCGGCACCGTCGTCGTCGTCGCGTTCACGAGCGGTGCGATCCTCGCCGTGTTGGCCGTCGTGGTCACGTTTGTGACGACGTACGCCGCCTACCGGTTCGGGCTCGATCCTGACGACGTCGTCGTCCCCGTCGTCACCAACGTGTGTGACGTCCTAGGCGTCGTCGTGCTCGTGCTGGTCGTCGGACTGCTGGTGTGACCACCACCCGCCGGACGTGTCAGCGCCGATAGTCAAGGCTTTCCCGGCCAGGTCCGTAGCGGGGACAGACATGGCCACGCCGGTCGAGACGCTGCTCGTTGACGTCCTCTTTCGGGTGGCGAAGATCACCGTCTTCCTCGGCGTCGGCGTCGGCCTGGCCAACGTCGCCATCCAGTTCGGCGCCGTCGAGTACGTGACGGCGCTCGCCAAACCGCTCACGCGCCCCGCGAACCTCCCGTCGGAGGTCGGGACGGCGATCCTGGCGACGACGGCCTCGCCGACCGCCGGCTACGGGATGCTCGCCGAGTATCGTGAGTCCGGCCTGCTGGACGACCGGGCGACGCTCGTCGCCGTCACGATGAACACGTTCTTCGGGTTCGCCCAGCACATCTTCACGTTCTACGCGCCCGTCCTCATCCCGATCCTCGGGCTGCAGGTCGGGCTGCTGTACGTCGGTGCCCGGGCGCTCATCGCGCTGGCGATCACCCTGACCGGCGTCGCTGCCGGGGCGCTGTTGCTCTCGGAGACCAACGTCGACACCACGGTCGATCACGATGCGGCGGACCCGGAACTGACTGACGGCGGTCCCGCGAGTGGGACCTCGTCGGGCGGCCAGCCCGACGGCGGGGAACGCCAGAGTCGGTCAGCGAAACTCCGAGCGGCGGGCGAGGAAACCGTCTCGAAGATCAGGGAGATCGTCCCGCGCCTGCTGGGCGTCTATCTCGTCGTCGTGATTCTGGTCGACCGTTACGAGCAGATCGCGAGCGCGCTCTCGCTCCCCGACGTCGCCGGCGCCGTCGAACCGCTGACGAGTGCACTCGGCTTGCCCAGTGCCGCAGTGCCGACGATCGCCGTGTTCGCCATCGACACCACGAACGGCGCCATCTTCATCGCTCCCTTCGTCGAGAACGGGACGTTCACCGCCCGGCAGGCCGTCGCGACGATGCTCGTCGGCGGGATCGTCTCCTTCGCCGTCTCGACGTTCAAGCGTTCGATCCCCTTCCAGTACGGGATCTGGGGCGCGGAGTTCGGCTCGAAGGTGATCCTCGTCAACACGGCCCTGAAGGTCGTGTTCATCGCCGTGGCGCTGGTGCTGTTGCTGGTGCCGATGTGAGGGTCGCCCGTGCAATCGCGCGGGCCTGAAAACTGAGACGTGAACTCCCGGTCGCTTAGAGGGCGTGGCCGGCCACTGGCTGTTTCTTCTCGATCTCGGTCGCGTGGCAGACCTCGCACGTGTACTCGTTCAGCTTCGTGGTCTCGTCGTTCAGTGCCATCCGCGAGCCACAACGGGGGCAATACATTATAACTGTATAAGGGATGGACACCACCTTAATTCTTTGTATCTGATAGGTGTGACAGGGTCTCGCATGGTTGTTCATTACAAATGTCGGCAAACGGACATAGGGTTTGTTCCGCAGCTATCGGCCGTTGTGAACGATTGTCAGGTACGCAAGCAGGAGGCAGATCGGGAACAGTCCCGTCCAAGTGAGTATCTGCGTGGACGGATCTGGTGGGCTAACCAGTGCGCCGATGAGAAACGAGACCACCCCCGCACTCGCCCAGGTCGCCGCCCAGCGCTCACGGTGGGTCGGTGGCCGAGATCGCGGGCTGAGTTGTCGGCGCTTGTAGAGGTAGTACGGGAGGCCGATGGGCGTGAACACCGCGGCAACTGCCCACGTTCTGGGCTGGGCACTCCCGCGCGCTGCGGCGTCGGCGGCCACCCAGGAGGCCAGACTGACGGCCATCGACAGCCAGAGCGCTCCCAGGGCTATCGGGAGGACCAGGGCAAGGACCGCTGGCGGGGACACTGCCATCGTCTGTTGGGACCGTCGCGAAAACGGCGGGTAAGTCTTCCGCTCGTTCTCAGGCGGTGTCGGGGATGTCGTCGGCGAGGACGACGGCTTCGCCGTCGATGACCTGTTGACCGTCCTCGCGGGTGACGGCGGTGGTGAGCCGATAGCGGTCGTTGCCGAGGTCTTCGACGACTTCGCAGACGGCGGTGACGCGGTCACCGACGTCGACGGGACCGAGATAGCTCACTTCCTGGGAGAGGTAGACGATGAGGCCGGGCAGGCGAGCGAGCGCGGCGCTGATCGTGCCGGCGACGAGCGTCCCGTGGACGATGGGGTGGCCAAAGCGCGTGCCCGCCGCGTACTCGGCGTCGAGGTGGAGGCGGTTGGTGTCGCCGCTGGCGTCGGCGAACGCCTGGACGTCGTCCGCCGAGAGCGTCTTCGAGAACTTCACCACGTCACCCAGGTCGATGTGGGTTTCGCGCTCGCCGAAGCTCTCGAAGGACCACGCCTCGTTCTCGTAGGCCGTGTCGACTCGGGTCCGGTTGCGCCGTCCCGCGGTCGCGTCGGTCGGCGGCGGCCGCTCGGTCGCTTTCCGGGTGAGATGTGGCAGATAGTACGAGAGATCGGTCGTCGTCACGATGCCGGCCAGCTCGTCGCCGTCCATGACGGGCAGTTTCTTCACGTTGTACTCGCGGAACTGCTCGACGGCGAGTTCGAGCGCGTCGTCGACCCCGACGGTGATGGGCGGCGCCGACATGCATTCGGCGGCCGTCAGCGAGGTCGCGTCCTTCTGCCGGGCGAGCAGCCGAACCACGTCCGATTCGGTGAGGATGCCGACCGGGTTGCCGTCGCGGACGACGACCACCGAGCCGATGTCCTCCTCGTACAGCAGCTGTGCCGCCTCGATCACCGGGAGATCGGGAGGGATGGTCTCGACGGTCGGGTTCATGACCTCGCGGATCGTGACGGGTGCCAACATCGGTTGGTGGGTCTGTGGCTCGGCGTGGTTCTATCGTTTGGGGTGTGTCATCGCTTCTATGCTTCAGTCCGCGCTCTCGAGCGGTGATCGCGGCCCGGGTTCTGAAGTAGCCCGGGTGCACATGCCGTGTATGGTTCGCGGATCGGTCGTCGCTATCGCTGCGCTGGTCGTCCTGAGCGGGTGTACTGGTTTCGTCCCGAGCGACGAGCCGGCGACCACGTCGGCGGTCCTCGGCGAGACACACGTCGTCACCGTCACGTCGGTCGTCGACGGCGACACCATCAAAGTGCGCTTCTCGAACGGGACGCTCGATACGGTCCGGCTGCTCGGGGTCGACACGCCCGAAACGCAGAGCGCGACCAGCCCCGACGAGTTCGAGGGCGTCCCCGAGACCGACGCGGGACGCGCCTGCCTCCGCGAGGCCGGCCACGACGCGACGCGGTTCATGACCCGTCGCCTCCTCGGCGAGACGGTTCGGATCAGCACCGACGGAATCGCCGACGCCCGCGGCTACTACGGCCGCCTCCTCGCTTACGTTTCACACGAAGGCACGAACGTCAACTACCGACTCGTCGCCAGCGGCCGTGCCCGCGTGTACGACAGCACGTTCTCGAAGTCAGACCGGTTCTACGCCGCCGAACGGCGCGCGCAGGCCAACGGCACTGGCGTCTGGACCTGTGCCGACGATCCCAGCGTCGCCGCTGACGGTGGCGACGGTGGACTCGTCGTCGCCGAGATCCACGCCGACGCGGACGGTGACGACCGCGAGAACCTCGCCGACGAGTACGTGGTCCTCGCGAACCGGGGTGAGTCCACCCTCGATCTCTCGGGCTGGTCGATCAGCGACGAGTCGGGAGCGACCTACACCTTCTCCGACGGCACCGAACTGCCTCCGGATACGGCGCTGACCCTCCGAACGGGCGCTGGGACGGACACGAGCGGAGAATACTACTGGGGCAGTGCCCGGCCGGTCTGGAACAACGCCGGTGACACCGTCACGATCAGGGCCGCTAACGGGACCGTGATGACGCAGCGAACCTACGGCTAGTTGGCACTGGGCCGACCGTGCCAATCAAGCACACGCAGCCCCTTCGCCAAGCTATGGGACCGGGACTGTTGCCCCGGCTGGAACCGCCACCGCGGCTCGTCGATTTCGCCATCCTGGTCGTGGTCTGTTTCGAGGTGTCGTCGGGGATCGTGAGCCTCACCGTCGGTCGACCGGCCGGGGCGTGGCTGTTCGACCTCCACGCAGTCGCCGGCTTCTCGCTCGTCGTTCTGCTCGCCTGGAAGTTCCGACGCGTCCGCGTTCGCGTGACCGACCGCACGCTGTGGGACGGCGGAACGCCGGTGTCGATCCTGCTCGGCACGCTCGCCGTCGCAGCACTCGTCTCCGGCGTCGGCTGGGCAGTCACCGGTCCGGTTCGCGTCGCTGCCTGGCCGCTCCTGATGATCCACATGGGCCTCGGACTGCTCGTCGTCCCCGTGCTCCTGTGGCATCTCCGTCGCCGATTCCGGCTGCCCTCGAAGGAATCTGCGAGTCGGCGAACCGCGCTCCAGTACACTGCCCTCCTGGCGGGCGGTGCGCTGGCCTGGCGCCTGCAGTCGGTCGGCTCGTCGGCGCTCGGACTGGCGGGCGCGGATCGGCGGTTCACCGGCTCGAAGGCCGACGGAAGCGGCGCGGGCAACGACTTCCCCGTCACGAGTTGGGTCGCGGACGATCCCGACCCGATCGATCCCAGCGACTGGACGCTCACCGTCACCGGCCGCGTCGAGCGGGACCTGCGGTTGACGGACGCTGACCTCTCGCCCGGCGACGAACAGCGGGCAGTCCTCGACTGCACGAGCGGCTGGTACTCCGACCACGACTGGCAGGGCGTCCGGGTGGGCGACCTGCTCGAGAAGGCGGGGCCGACGGACGACGGCCGCTGGGTCCGCTTCCGGTCGGTCACCGGCTATCGATGGAGTCTCCCCATCGAGGAGGCTCGGCATGCCCTGCTGGCGACGCACGTCGACGGTGACAGGCTCGCCCACGGCCACGGGTTCCCGCTCCGGCTGGTCGCGCCCGGGCGCCGCGGCTTCCAGTGGGTCAAGTGGGTGACGAGCGTCGAAGTGACCAGCCAGCAGGACCTCGGGCAGTGGCTCGCGATCTTCGTCAGCGGTCTAGACTAGGGCGTTGAGCGTCTGCCAGAAGTCCGGCCCCTCCCGCTCGAACCGCACGGGGACGAACCCCGCCGCGCGAGCGCCCTCGACGTCTCGCTCGTAGTCGTCGCCGACGAGCACGTACTCGTCGGCGGGCAGGCGCTCGCGGGCCAGCTCGAAGGGCGCGCCGTCCGGTTTGTGGGTGCCGGCCTCGTAGGACGCGACGACGGCGTCGAACTGCTCGGTCAGGTCGTGATGGGCGAGTTGCCGGTCGACCCAGTCCCGGGGGCCGTCGGTCAGGACCCCCAGGTCGTTGTTCGCGGCCAGCTTCCGGAGGCTTGTGCGTGCGTCGTCGCTCACGGTCGTCGTCGCGAGCAATTCCTCGGTTAGCGTCGCGGTCAGCCGCGTCGGGTCGGCGTCCAGGTCGAACGCTTCACACACGTCGGCCAGTGCCCGCTCGCGCGGGTTGTCGACGAGGTCGCCGAAGTACGTCTCGACCTGCTCGTCGTAGTGGTCGAGCCAGGCCTGCTCGACCGCGTCGAGTTCAGTCTCGAAGACGGTTCGGAGCGGCCGGCTGTCGGCTGTGCGCTGGAGAAGCGTCCCGTCGAGTTCGAAAAAGATCGCGGTGGTCATTCCTGGTCGTCGGGGCGAACCGGCTTGCCTTCCTCGGTCGGCGGGGCGATGTGGTCGACGTACGCCTCGACCGAGGGGTCGTTCACGCGGACGCGCACGTGGATGTCGCCGAGTTCGCTCGGGTTCCCGACGGCGAACGTGACGGTGTCCTCGAACGCCGGCTGTTTCTTCAGGTCGAAGCTGAAGGTGTCGCCGCGGCGGTTCTCGAAGAACACCTTGCGGGCGGCGTCGAGGATCTCACGCCGGTGGAGGTGCTCGGAGAACGTCTCGAGACTGTGGGTCTCGCCGACGAGTTCCCCCGGCTGTTCCTCGACGGTCGCGTTCGGGAACACGTTCAGGATGGCGTCCGCGACGCGGTCGGTCACTTCGGTGTCGTTGACGGGCGCCGTGATCTGGACGTCGACGCTGTAGATCATTGTTCCTGGTACTGCTGGGGACCGTCTTCGATGATCGTCCGGATCTGTTCGCGGAACGCGTCGAGCGTGTCCGTGTTCTCGATGGTGACGTCCGCTCGCTCCATCACCTCGCCCATTCCGAAGCCGAGTTCGCGCTCGTCGCGCTCTTTCAGGCTCTCGCCGTCGTCACCGGTCTCGTCACGGCCGCGGTCGGTGATGCGCTCTTCGCGGACCTCGAAAGGCGCTTCGATGCTGACGAGGAAGAAGTCGTCGCCGAACCGCTCGCGGAAGGCGTCGAGCTCCACGTCCGACCGCAGGCCGTCCACGAGGACGGTGTCGGTCTCTTCGAGGCGGGATTCGAGCATCGGCAGCGACCGCTCGGCGATGGCCGCCGGCCCGTTCTCCTCGCGGAGCGTCTGGGCGATCGTCCCGTGGCTGGTCGCGGGATCGAGCCCCCGATCGCGGCACTCCTGCCGGATGACGTCGCCCATCGTCACGACTGGCACGCCGAGGTCCCGTGCGACTTCGGCCGCTTCGCCTTTGCCGCTGCCGGGGAGCCCGACGGTCCCGATTACAGTCATTGCCTCCCGGTAGTCGAGAAGCGCGCATAAGCGCTGTGGACTCCACTTTTTTACGTCACCGGGTTTCCTCACGCGCCGGAGGCGCGTTGCGGGAACCCGGATCGTAAAAACCTGGACTAAAAACTCGCTCCGCACTCGGCTCGAGAGCCTCGTGCGGAGTGAACCGACTCACGCCGCTCGTCGGATGCGTATTTGAACACTCAACGGTCTGTGAACCGCCCCGCTCTGCTAACGGAAACCCGATTCTTTTTGCTGGAGAACGTTTTACGTCGGCGCGAGGGCACGTAGCTCAGTCTGGAAAGAGCGTCGGACTTCTAATCCGACGGCCGTGGGTTCAAATCCCATCGTGCCCGTCCCGAAACCGTCGGTTTAGGACTTCTATCCAGAAGTCCGTCTGAGCGTTTTTCCGGGCGATATTCGACAGAAAGAGGATTTACCGTTCGCTCTCGGATTTCGAAGTTCGTTCAGCACCTGAACGGCCCCCGCTGCCTGCTGTCGATTTCCATTGTCGGATCTGAGCGCCGAGGTGGTTCGGCGTGATCGAAGCCGACGACGTTCCCTGGCCGGTCAGGTTTGTCCGTGCGTCCCAGCTCGTCGATGACGGCGCGACCGACCAGGAGGTACGCCACGCCATCGAGCGCGTCGAGGATGGTGATCAGGCGTGACGGACTTCACGCAGTACCGCTGGTATCGCTGTCACGTCTGCCACGAACCTTGTATCAATCACGTCGATGAGTCTCGGACCCAGGACACCGAGTGCGCCGACTGCTACGCGATCCCGGCGCTCGAACAGGCTCCCGAACTGGGCAGTGACGATCGACAGGTTCAGTCTGCGGAATGAGTGTCGTCGACGAGCCGGGGTATCTGTCTCCGCTCGATCTCGCGGACAGATGTAACACTCCCGTCTTAGCGGACCTCCTCGACGACCGCGATCTCCTCGGCCACGGTCCACTGATCGACGGAACCCTCACATCACGCGACGAAGACCGCGTACGGATAGCGAAGTTCATCGCGTCGAAACCAGAGGGTACGCCGCTCTCTCACGTCGTTTCCTACGCAGTCAAAGGAGTGTCCCCAGATGCCTGCGAGCGTGTCGAAGGCTCCGACGCAGATTACCAGTTTGCCTACCGGTTCGTCGACGATCTCGTAGCCCCGGAAGACCCCTACGTGCGGAAATCCCGGTCTTCAGGGGCTCTCATGGTCACGCCGACTTTGCGCCTTCTTGACTTGATTTCAGAAGGCATTACTCAAACAACCGCCGGCTCAGACGAGGTGACCTATGATCGCCAATTCGTCCGCAACTACCTCGCACGTGTCGATTCCATCCAGGAGAGCCACCGCGAAATGCTCGTGGAGAGTTTTACATCCTACCTGAACCGGATCAAAGACTACCGGCTGCTGTTCGACGTTCACATGGTCGGACGCACCGGCGGCGAGACCACCCGCCGGATGACCAAGAGCTACAAAACCCGTTTCAACGACTCCGGCCGTATTTCCAAGCAGTTCGCCCGTTTCAATGACGCCCTCGAATACGCCTACGAACACGCCGACAACGCAGTTTTAGCTACCTTCACCACCGACCCGAAACGCCAGTCGTCCCTGCTCGACGGGATCGACTCGATCAACGAGAACTTCAACCGGCTGCTCTCCTACTTCGACTCCGACCCTTCGACGAAAGCAGACACCCGGGATTCCGACGTTCCTGGCTGGCGATCCGAACTCAATAGCGACGTTACCGGACGTCCTCGCTGCCGCCCGGACTATATCAAGGCCCTGGAGTTTACCGAAAAGGGTTATCCGCACCTGCACGTGCTGTTTTTCGACGTACCAACCCGCGAATCTGATGGGCTCCCCTGGCTCTGCGACAAAGCCGAAGTGGCCAAGAAGTGGGCCGACTACGGCCAGGGCGAGATCGTCGACATGTACCCGCTCGTCTATCGCGACGACCTGGACGACCTCGACCCCGACTTCCAGAGCGACGAAGGCTTCGTCGACTGGTACCGCTTCGGTGACCACGATCACGGCGAAGAGTGGGTACGCGATCGAACCCGCGCACACGAGCTGATCGAGTTCAACGACGACACTAACGCGATGGAGTCAACAGCCGGCGCGTACCTCGGCAAGTACCTCAGCGCCACGTTCGGCTCGTTGCTCGACGCCACCGAGTCATTCGAGAAAGACGACGACGAACGCGACAGCTACGCCGACAAAGCCGCGACGTGGAAACTGGCGCTCTACTGGGCCACTAACCGCCGGTTCTGGTCCTGCTCCGAGTCGATCACGAAGGGAATCGACCCGAACGACCACTTGGAAGAACCCGACGTTCGTGAAGCAGTCCGGTGGTGTTCGCTCGACTCGGTACGAGCTGCCTGCGAGACTTCTATCCGTGACGATCTCGCTCGACTCCGGTGGGACAATCTCGACGACCTGGATGCCGCAATTGATCGGGCGATCTCCGACGTAGAAAATCCAACAGTCCGCTCTACGCTCCCTGATGAAGCCTCTTTTCGGTGTGTTGTCGACTATATTGGAGCGTATGCATACTGGGACATCCCGAGTGGCGAAGTAGCCGATCAGTCTTGCAATCTTGAAGCTGTGGAAGAATTCATTAATTCTGATTATGATACTGCGGAGATACACAAAGAAAATGATCCACCGATCACGGACGTATGGGCCTAACTTGATCAGATGATGCTTAGAAAGGTATCTCTGTATTCCCAACGCTATAGTTTCAAGAACAATCCGCTCATACAGATTGTATAGAATGACAACATCTGGTAGCGCATTTGGACAACTTTCGTACGGGGTTTTCTATGTCCCTTCTATCGTATTTGGCTATCTTCTTTCAAATCCACAAGATCCAGCGATTGACTTTCTACCTACTATTGGATTTATGTCCCTGTCTCGCCTAGATATTCTGAGTATTCTAGCTATCGTGTCATTTCTTGGAGCCATTCAAGGGCATGGAATTGCCCGAGCTGTATATGGTCCAGATGGGCCTGTTTATAGGCCTAAGCAGGGGTCTATCCAATTACAACATACCCTTGCAATTATTCTTAATGTGAAGCCAGATAGAATCCCAATTGTTCTTTGCCGCGTTCCTCAAAATGGTTATTTAATAGAAATGCTGGGATATGTTGACAATCTAAGCCGCAAATTTCTCTACAATTCCTCCAAAGGTGAAGTCCCACTAGATATTGACCCACCCTTACCAAAACACCGTTTGGAAATAGCTTATGAACAGTTGTTTGATGTGTTTGGTCTAATGTCTATTTGGAAAGTACCGCGAATTATATTTTTTCTCCCTGCTGGACTTCAAAAGATAACTGGATGGATCGCTTTTCTGCTAATGTCTGCTTCTCTATATTTCAACGGCATTAGATATGTGCCAATGTTTCTTGGGGGTGTTCTGTTTCTGCTTTTGTTCAGGGCAAAGCTTTGGGGTCCGATCCCTGACATTGCTGACCCTGATGCACTGAAAGATCGGTTCACTCCAGAGTACAAAATGCATTTGGACGATAATAGATCCAGAAAAAGGATAAACCGCAACAAATGAAGCCATCTCCTACATTTGAACCGGTTAGTCTAATTCTGTAAATTCGATTTCGTCAATAGAGTAGCTATATGTCGAAATACTCTCTTCTTTACAGTGTATTCCGAGATTGCTCGGCTCGATCTGCCTATCGAGCTGTCCTTTGTATACGACACTGACTTCACCACTCCCATCAGCGACCTCGACGACAACTGCGGTATCGGGATCGTCGTGAGATGATTTGATGACGTAATCACCGACGGTGTACGGATTCTCTGCAAATCGCAGGTTCTCGTGCTTGTACGTGTATAGTTTGATGTCCTGGTCGTCACAGTACGACGAGAGAAGTGCCGGATCGATGTCTCGCCAGTCTCCAGGTCCTTCGTCGAGTGAGCTGGGGAATGCAACCCGGACACCCTCACCGTCGAGTTCCTGGCCGTACAGTTCGACCTGGGTCTCCGGCGGCAGTACCTCGACGACGACCGCGACTGAAGCATCATCATCTTCTCGCTTCTCGACTCGATCTCCTGGCTGAAACGGATTCTCCGGCGTCTGGTTCATGTGAGCCGTGTTCGGTCCCAGATTGAGTAGATCGTTCATCGGTCGCGTCGCGAGGTGTTCCAACTTCTCGGGTGAGTCTCCGGAATACTGGTTCTCCGTCTCGACCTTCGATTTGAGCGTTTCAACCCGCTCCCACCCGAGTAGAATTAGACTGTCCTCTCGATCTCGGTGCCATACCATGACGATAATATCGTCGTCGGCATCCTTCTCGATCAGTGCCTTCGGGTGGAAGGCCGACACGTCACGGGAGGTCTTCACGTCGACCTCGTAGCCGAAGATCTCGAAGTCGTGTCCCGAGTAACTCTCGGGATTACACCGCCGCATCGCTTCCTCGTTCTCCCACTCCCACATCTCCGTCGGCAGATACTCACGGCAGAACTGCTCGAAGGCGATCTCGCCGAGATTCCCGATTCGCTTAACATCCACATCTTCAGCGTCTTGCTTCACTGCTTGGTGGTGGGCACGGCTTTGGTCGATCTCATCAGGGCTGAACTGGTACACTCGTTGTACTGCTCAGCCAATCGACAAATATATTTCCAATATATCAGCCATATACACCCCCCCAAAATCGCTAGACTGGACTACTTTCACCGAGGCTCAAATCCCGTTTAAAACACCTACATCTAGTTTATTCTAGCGCATGGCTACAGATGATGCCCCTGCGGACCTCGACTCGTTCGAAGAACCGACTGTTGACAACGACAATTCGGAAGGTATCGACCTCGAACCCGGCGACCACTACATCGGCCAGATCACCGGCTTCAAGCCGTGGGTCGGTGACTACGGCCTTCTGCTGATCGACGGCGAACCGGTCTACCTCAACCAGACGCTGCGCGACCAGTTGGTGAGTGGCTGCGTCGTCGGCTCGCAGATCATGTACGCGAAAAGCGAAGACGAGGAGTCGTTCACCGACGGCGACGGCGAAGAGGTCACGTACAACCCGCGTTCGTTCCGCTTCCAGGGTGATGACTGATGGCGACGGCACGCAAGAGCGTCATGCAGATCGTCGGTGATCGCGCCCAACTCCGAACCATTCCGGCACTGCTCTCGCTGCTGTTCGCACTGTCGTCGCTGTTCCAGTTCGGCGGCCTCGCAGCGCCGAAGTTCCTCTGGCTGAACTACACCATGACCCCGCTGCACGCGACCGCTGTCAGTGCCGCTGCCTACTTCGTCGCGTTCATGTCGTCCGAAACCCGCCAGTGGGAGAACTACGCCAAAGGCGAACAGGCGTTGATCGCGATCTCTGGCGGCGTGATCTTGGGCCAGCAGTTCGTCCCGATCGTGAGTAACACGATTTCCTCTGCTGGTGCAGCTGGTGGGATCTTCGCCTGGATGCTCTCGCTGATCGGTTGGGGTGTTGCCATCCGATGAGAGAGTCAGCCCGGCGAGTCGCCTCGATCTCCCTGGCGCTCCTGGTCCTGTCCTCGGCTGGCCTGAGTCCAGTCGGTACAGCGGCCGCATCCCACAACTGCGGGTCTGTCGACCTGACGGCAGGGCTCGCGATCACTGCAGGCGGTGAAACCGCTGAAGCGCTCGGTCTCGGGAACAACAAGGACTTTGATGGTGACCTGCTGCCTGGCTGTGACCTTCTTCACGGGTCAACTGACACAGGTGCTCTCAAAGATGTCGACAAAGCCCAGGCTCGCAGTGAAATCAAGACCGCCGCAGCTACTGCTGCACAGCACGCCCGCGACGAGCTGAAATGGTGGAACAACGGGCTTCAGGGCCTGCCGATGCAGGCCCGCAACGACGCCCTCGCTGCGTACGGCCGTGCGCTCGATAACGGTACTTCGCAGGCCGCTGCCCAGGTCGAGGCCAACGAGACCGTCGACGAGTTCTACAGCGCCCAGGTGACGAACTTCGTCGCTGACTGGAACAAGATGATCCTGTCCTGGGACGACTACGATAAAAAAGAGACCAACGAGAGCCTGGCAATTGACTACGTTGGTCGTCTCCGTCCAGACGGCGAAACCCGTAAATCTACCACCATTGAGGCCACTGAAAGCGTATCACTGTCTAACGGCAGTACTGCTGATGCTTACCGCATCAATCAGTATGGCCTGGTCAGTGAAACCGGGAACGTGACGCTGATGGTCAACAGGACTATCGAGTCACCGACCTCCTGGGAGTGGCGTCAGGTCCTGGAGAAGATGCGCCAGCAGCGCCAACAGACGAAGGCCGAGGTCAAGACCTGGATCGATCAGACCTACTCGAAAGTCGAGTCTGGTGATCTCACCTGGTCGCAGGCCGTCGGTGCTTCGACAGTTGCCCGCAACTTCGCTGCCGAAGGTGACTTCCAGTCGTGGGCTGCGGTGCGCCTCGCAAACATGAAAGGCGTCTCTATGCCCGAGAACATGTCGCAGGTCGGGTACTGGAACATCACCCACGGTCACCACACGACCAAGGGCATCCTGGCCTCAGACGGCAACCCGCCGAGCGGTGCGTTCGAGGCCGGGAAAACGTACAACGGTAGTGAGCTACCCGGCCCGCAGTACCTGATCTCCGACTCGGGCGTTACCAAACTGGACGGTCAGTTCACCATCGAGGACATCACCAACTCCGACGGTGAGAAGGTGAACAAGACCGTCATCAAGGAGGTCCACTACGAGACCGCGAACGTCTCGAACCTGAAAGCGATTCTCGAACGACAGCAGAAGCGGCGAGCCGAGCTTGAAGCTCGCGAGCAGAAGTTACTGAATCGCTCTCAAGGAGGGAGCAGTGGCCTCCTTCCCGAATCGCTACCGTTCGGAGGTGCCGGCGTCGCGGCAGGTGTCGCGATCTTCCTGCTCCTCGCGATCGTCGCATCGAGGAACCCTGCTGGTCCTGCCGCCTACAGAAAGTAACTCACAACTATGCGCTTTTTCGTGAAAGCAACCCTGATAGTCGTGCTGCTCAGTAGTATCGCCGGTCCTGCGGCTGCAGCGAACAATTCGACAGCGACGTCTTCGAATAGTTCCGCTGCTCCGCCAGGGACCTACATCAGTGAGAACGTTCGCCTCCTCGACTCAGGCTACAACCAGTCGAGTGGTGAGGCGTTCGTCGAACTGCGCTCGACCAAGACCATGGCGGTGACGATCTCCGACGGCGGAGCGTTATCGACTGGTTCTGGTGAAATTGCCTCTCGGACGTTCGTGCTCGATGCCGGTGAAACCACTCGTGTCGTCCTCCCGGTGACGAAGACAGGCGGCCGGGTCGCCGTGGTGATCGACACGCCAGGAGTCCTGTACGGTCACATCATCAAAACCAGCGACTCGATCGTCGGTCCTGGCGGTTTCACCGCTCGCGACGCTCAGATCACTGCCGCCAGCGGTGCCCTCGTCGTGGCGATCGTCTCGATCGTGATGGTCGTCCGCTACCTGGCTGGGACCAACGACGCTCCGGAGCGGATAGCATGAGATACGACGATTATCACGAGCGACGGCCTGAGACACTGACTGAATGGACGCTCTGGTTCGTGAAAGAGCGATTCCTGAGTATCATCGCGGTGATCGTCCTGGTCGGTCTCGCGTTCGTGCTGGTCGGCGTCGATCTCGGTATACCCCGATGGCTACGCCTTTCGGGACTAACCATGATCGTGCTGAGTCCGTTCGCGTACCTCGTCGGCTCCTCGATCACCGGCATGCTGCCGGACCCGCCCGGTGAGATTCTCGTCGATATTGACGCTCGGAAAATGGACGGTGCCGTGTTCTGGTTCCCGACCGACGATTTCCGTCAGCTGACCGTCACCGAAGGCGAACTGAACCAAGTCGCTCCCTCGCTGTACTTCGGGAAGCAGGTCGATCTCGATGAGATGACCGCGATCGG
The DNA here is from genome assembly GCF_023077655.1 of Halorientalis brevis. Lineage (NCBI taxonomy): Archaea > Methanobacteriati > Methanobacteriota > Halobacteria > Halobacteriales > Haloarculaceae > Halorientalis > Halorientalis brevis. Next base: position 114,975 of record NZ_JALLGV010000002.1, read on the forward strand.
CACCTGGCGCGGGACACTCTCTGATCGGCAACTGCTACGCGGTCTCCAGAAAGTCTACGAATGTCGTGGCCAGCTCGAGGACGACGCGAAGAAAGGCTTCGTCCTGGAAACCCAGGCGTTCACGCTGCTCCGAAATGCAGTGCGTGAAACTACCGCTGTCGTCGTCGAGACGTTCCAGCGTGGGACGCTCCCCGACGAAGGTGAAGGACTGGACCACCAGATAGAGCAGGCGCTCGAACAGTTCGATCTCGATGATCGCATCGATGACGAACTGAGCGACCTGGACGACCTCGATGCAGACGAGGCCCTACTCGATCCGGACGGCGACCGTGACCTCGACGAACAGGCTGCTGAACAAGTCGGCGACCGCGTCGATCACGACGCAGCTCGTGCCGACGCTGCCCAGGAGGTTCCCAGCGATGACTGATATTGACGAAAAACTGCTGACTGCTGCCAAACTTCGCGAGCAAGTCCGTGGCGATCTCGATGGCGGTGATCCGCGTCTCCTTCCCCATACTGGAATGGTCACGAACGAGCGAGATCGAGCGGTTCTTTCGTTCCTCGAAACCGCTGACGTGCCTGGATCTGCTGACCTCAAGGGATGCAATAGCTTCGCTGAAACGGACCTCGGCGACACGGTGACCTCGAAAGTTCTCACCGACGAACTCTCAAAGGCCGTCGTCGACGGGAATGCCTCGATGCTTGCCTACGCTGTCGGTGTCACTGAACAAGATCTCGACGGCTCTGCACTGCGACTCCCGATGATGCTGAACGACCAGCTGCACAACAACGATGCTCCAGCATTCATTCTTGGTGCTGGCAACCCCAACACTGGGAAGACGAACACCATGTCGCTCCTTGCAGAACTCCGCAGCTATGCCCTCGATGACTACCTCGTTCTCTCGAACAGTCGATCGTGGGATCTAACCGACGTGGTGGTTACTTCTGCCCACGATCTCGCCGTCGCGCTGCTCGAACACCGCGACGTGCCGAAGTTCCTGATGATCGACGAAGCCTCGACGCACTTCGACGCCCGGACTCATCGGCGCGAGGTCGCAACCCAGTGGACTCCACTGGCAAAGCGGTTCGCCAAGATCGGTGTCGATGCCTGCGGGCTAGTCGTTCATACCGGTAAAGACTGTCACCCCGAGGCGAAGCGACTTGCGACGCTGGCGTACTATAAGACGCAGAAAGACGTTGTGGAATTCTATGAACGGTGGCCTGCTGACGGTGACTTTCCCGCCGACCAACTGTTTAATGGCTCCATTGAGGATCTGGAACCGACTAGTGTCCACTACGATCCCGACGACGCCGCACCGTGGGACTGGAACCTTGAATCAGAGTTGTTTACTCTTGACTTATCCTGGTCCAAGATCCTTGATAGGTTGTCTAATGATGGCGAATATGACTAATGGATTAATATTAAATTGCTGCAAACTCCAAAAAACGCAGGTTGATTGAATTAGATACCGGTCTTTCCCAAAGGAGTTTAATTTCATGGCTACCAACACTATCTCATGTTTGATTTCCTACCCTGGAGTAAACGAAATAGCGAACCTGAACAACGCATACATGAAGAAATAACACCTCCTGCCAGAAAACGGATCGCGCATTCTCTCCGTTTCGTAGAAAAAGAAGACATCTCCTCGGCATATGACACGTTAGTAGAACTGACTGGAAATGATCCACATTGGTTTGAGTACTCCCATAAAAGAAAACAGGAGCAATATAATTTCATCCTAAATGTAGATGATCAAGACATTTTGTTAGACTATTTAGAATTTCTGTTAAACACCATCTGGCGAAGCAGGGGGTCATATAGTACGCCTACTTATAGCACGAATGATTTGATTGAGGCCTGTCTGAAGGTTGAGATGGCATTAATTGAAGAAGGAATTTTAATTCAAATGAAACCCTCCCCTTCTGAGGAAATGATAAAAGATGAATGGAATCGAAATGACTATCATAAAATCATCTTTCAACAATTGTCTGATGAAACTATAATAGAATCGGACCAAGAACTTCGCGTCTTAGCACTTGGTGATACTTGGAAAGAACCTCTTGAAGGCTACAATGAAGCTTGGCAATTGTACAAGGAAGGAACATTCACGTATGTAATTCCAGAAAAACTCTATAATAGTCTTGAAGCAGTTTGTGAAAGAATTTGTATTGACAATGAAGAGTGGTTGGATGAGAGTGCTGGACTCGGTGATTGCATTTCCGAACTTCGGGAACAAGGTCTATTTAAACCAAATGATGAGATGGTAGCAGAATGGCAGAAAATAGCTTCCGGGATACAAGTTGGCGTTCAGAGAGCTGGTGGAGACCGAAAACGACATGAAAAAATTGATCAAGATTACTTAATATTGTTACTTCATCAGGTATCATCATTCTTGACATTTGTCATAAAGAGATACGAAAAGGAAATTCGAGAATAGAGGCTTAGAAAATTGCATTTATCGATCAATATGGGTAGATGGTTCCCTCTGATTCCTAACGGTTCAATCTCCCAGCTCGTTGTATGCCTCAATCAAGCCGCATCCACCAACCACCGAGCGACCCACCCAAACTGTCGGTCGGCTCGACGCGATCTCGATACACTCGAAATTGAATGAAAGGTTACTCTGAATTCCTCAGCAATCTATGGGAGGCCTGGAACCGTCTGTGCCCCCCTCACATGGGGGGTACACACGGAAGCCCGGCCGTTTTGAGGGACCGAAGGGACCGATATCATCGGCTGTGACAAAATCTGTTAAGAAGCTTTTCTATTGTCCTTGGTCTTTGTGCCTTCAGTAATTTCGTATTTTACACCGGTTTTTGAAGATTCTGTTACAATAATGTCTGCGTTTTTATATTCTAACGATTCGCTCATTTTATTGATCCTCTGAAGCCCTACATAAAGACTCCCGACTAGTACTATTAAAACAACACCCATGATCACAATAAAGAAGTCGCTTTTCCCATTAAGAGACCAAGTTGCAATAAACCCGCCAGATGCTCCACTCATGATATCTCTGAATGCTCGTTCAAACTGCTCTTCTTTGTTTATCATAATTTGGTCAATGTATCTTCATTAGTTAAGTGCTATATTACTATTTGTGCATAGAGTATGATTCTTTGACATCTATAGTACAAGTACAACAGTTAAGTCCCAATATTCCATAGATCTCCTGGCCCATTCTCCATGGAAGCTTAAACCGACATCTTTGTGTACGAAATCTGGCAAACTCCGACTCGCCAATTTAATATTAATTTGAACTCATCCGCTGTATAACTGTTCCAAAACCCGCGGATGGCGCGGTCGTGGATACAGCTCAACGTCGATCTCACCATCGAGATATTGCTGACCTCTTGTCGTCAACTCGACTAAATCCATGTCGTCGGTCAGGAATCCGACGAGATCTGCGTCTGCGAGGACTCGACAGCGCTCTTGAATCTGTGACTCAGTCGCGTGGAAGCCCGCTATTTTCGACATTAAACTTGGCGTCGACATATCTTCATCTCGGAGGTGTTCCAGGATTCGGTCATCCAGTGCTTCTTGCCAACTTGCGGTCCTGCGAATCGTCATGATGGAGGGTCGTTATACGTCGTTCGTCTCTTGTTCCGATGCGATACCTTCGCTGTTTACTCCGTTTTCGTCGATATAGACGCCTTCCTCCGCGTCGTATCGTTCTTCGAGATACGCTTCTCCTTCCTCGGTGATCACGTAGGCTCCGTTCCCGACGTGCTTGAGAAGCCCATGTTCGGACAACTTCTTCATGCGCCGTCCGATCTGAGTCCGCGACACTCTGATCAGACCGCTGTCGTGGATCTCTTTCGGTGTCCCTGTCCCCTCGTTTTCTCGCATCCACTCCAGTATCCGGTCATCCCAGACACTTTGCCACGAACCAGATAGACGCATTGGAGATGTCTATACATCCGCGCCCACCTAATTCACTCTTTATACAATCTTGTGCCCGCTCTAGTACTATTTGGTTGTTCGATACATTTATGCACTCTACGACTAATTGTGATTCTGCGGGCCACTGGCTGGTGGCTCAGTGTCGCCAGAAAAGGCCGTGCTGGAACACGGCCCGAAGGTGGTCCGTCCCTCGACCATGAACGACGGAACCTTGCAGGGGCGTACGCCCCACGAGAGCGTAGTCGCATCATCCGATAAAAACAGTTGGACTACCAGCTGTCGCGCTCGCGGGGGTGAGAGATGACCGACCTCGACCCGATCTCTCCCGTCGACGCTGTGGCGATGTACCACGATGCCATGCGCGACGAACACGCTGAATCCACACGCAAGAGCGCGAAGCACCGCCTTCGTGCTTTCATCCAGTTCTGCGACGAGGAAGAGATCGAGAACCTGAACGAACTCTCCGGCCGCGATCTCTACAAGTATCGGACTTGGCGACGCGAAGGCCAAGGAGATGGTCGCGACCCGATCAAGCTCGTCACGCTCAAAGGACAACTCGCGACGCTTCGCCGGTTCCTCCGTTTCGCGTCGAACATCGACGCCGTCCCGCCGGAGCTGTACGAGCAGGTCACCCTGCCGGTGATGAAAAATGGCGAGGACGTGTCAGATACGACGCTGAAACCTGCGCGGGCGATCGACATTCTCGACTATCTCGAAAACGCGCAACCCGCTTCTCGCGACCACCTGATCGTGCTGCTGCTCTGGGAAACCGGTGCGCGTACCGGCGCGATCCGCGGCCTCGACCTCGGCGATCTCGATCTCGACGGCTCCCACCCGCGACTCTCCGGACCTGCGGTTCACTTCGTCCACCGCCCGGACACCGGGACGCCACTCAAGAACCAGGAGAAAGGAACTCGGTGGAACCGGATCAGCGAGAAAGCCGCCCACTTCATCGCGGACTACATCGAGTACCACCGGCCCGACGTGACCGACGAGTACGGTCGCGACCCGCTGATCACGACTCAGTACGGTCGTCCGTCGGGCAATACGTTTCGGACCACTCTCTATCGCGTCACCCGCCCGTGCTGGCGCGGTGCCGAGTGCCCGCACGATCGCGACATCGACGACTGTGAAGCGACTCACCTGGACAAAGCGAGCCGGTGTCCCTCGGCTCGATCACCCCACGACGTGCGTAGCGGTCGGGTGACCTACTATCGTCGAGAAGACGTGCCCCGTCGAGTCGTCAAAGATCGACTCAACGCGAGCGAGGATATTCTCGATCGGCACTACGACCGTCGGAGCGACCGCGAACAGGCCGAACAGCGCAGCAACCACCTTCCTGACCTGTGAAAATGATGTGTGCTAACATTCCAGTCTCACAATCCCGAAAGTCCTGCTCCCATCGTGCCCGTCCACCTTTTTTCTCGTCGGGTTCGCCTGCGGCGAACCGCTCCTCGCAAAAACGTGGGCGAAAAAGGGCTGCTGGCTCCCGCTGGTCGCCAGCAGTGAAACGCCTCGCTTCGCTCGGCGTATGCTCTGTGATCAACGGAGACTTCTAGAGTAACAATATACTGTCGTACCACTGTCTAAACTACTCTCCGTTAGGATTCGCCGAGTTTCATCCGCTCGGGAACCACCGTCCCGTCGGCCCTGCCGAGTTCGATCAGGCCGGACGTGAGGAGGACGCCACCGATGCCGGCGACGAGGAGCGCACTGGCGGCCGGTGGGAGCAGGTCTGTGCCCGCGGTGCCGACGACCGCGCCGGTGGCGAAGCCGAGTTGTGGGGCGGTCACGCCGACGAGTCCCCAGCCACGGCTGGCCGTTGCGTAGAGGCCGCCGACGGCGACGGTCTCGACGACGGCGTGGCCAGTCAACAGCGCGACGGCGGCGAGACCGAGGCCAGCGTCCGCTGTGTAGACCCCGGCGACCAGCACGCCTTCGACGGTTCGGTGGGTGAGGATCGCGCCGAACGTGCTGTCCGCACAGGGACCACAGTCCGTGAGGGCTCTGTTCCGGACGAGCCAGGCGAGGCTGATACCGGCGACGCCGCCGACGACGGCGTATCGCCCCCGATCGACTCCCGCCGCGACCAGCCCGAGGGCGCCCAGAGCGACGACGAGCCACACGATCCACTGGGGCTGGGACGGGGACGGGGTCTGTGCGGGACGCGCCCGCCGACGGGTGACGACTCCGAGGCCGACGAGGAAACTGACGAGCACCGAGAGGGAGACGACGACGCCGAACGCGACCGGTGACTGGGCGGACGACGTCCCAGGGTCGTGACCACTGGCGACTCCCGGGACTCGCGTCATCGCGAGCAGAACGCCGATCGCCACGCCGAGGCCGCTCGGTCTGAGTCTCTCAGCACACATGTGTCCTCCCTCCGCTGTCGTCCGCCCGTCGGCTGGCACGCCGATGACGGGGGAAGCCACACCTTCTCCTCGCCGATCGACGTGGGTGCTGTGGGGTCACACCGACGCCGGTACTTACCGGTTCGCAGAGAACCCGAGTTCGTTGATCTCATCCACGAGCGCGTCCACGTCCAGATCGTCGTCGCCCTCTACCTCGACGGTCCCTTCGATGTAGTTGGCACTGACCCGCTTGACACCCGGCTTGTGGCGGAGTTCGTCCTGTATCGTGTCTTCACACCCGTTGCATTTCATGTCCGAGACGTTGATCTGGTGGGTCGAAATCGAAGCCATGTGTCACAGTACCTAACGCACTACCGCTCAAAAGCCGTTGTTCCGATATTGATGCGCCTGTGGACGGACTGATCGGCTGTTTCTCACCGATCGAAGCTCCTTGGAACCGAATACATCTCGGAGTTCTTCCCCTCCCCTCTCCGCGAACTCGCCACCGCGTATCGCTAGCCCGTCGCGTTGATCGGGTTCGGGAGCGGGTAGAGGTTCGCCGTGGTTTCCTCCTGATCGACGGTGCGAACGGGGCGGCCGTTCATCGTGACCACGAAATCCGGGTCCGGCAGGTCCGTCGCGACGTTGACCGTCGTCGCTGCCCGGCAGCTCTCGTTCTCGAATTTCAGGCTGTTTGACTGGACCGTTTCGAGGGCGATCTCGTAGTCGCCGGTCTGTCGCTGGGAGACATCGACGGTGACGTCCGTCCCACGCGGGTGGACGACGGTCGCGTTCAGCGTCGTCGTCCATCGCTCGCCGCTCGCGATGACGTGAAGCCAGCCGGCGTTCGCTCGCGGGCCGTCGTAACAGGACGGGCCGCCGCTACTGACGCTGGTCGGGAGCGTCGAGTCGTCCAGGGGCGCCGAGTTCGCGCCGCTAACGACGATTCCACCCACGAACCCGATCAGCAGGCCGGCAGCGAGAACGAAGAGAAGAGAACTGGCAGCAGCACTGTCGCGCATCGAAACGGGCTCTCAGTCGATGTAGTCGAGCGCGGACTCGATACGCCCCAGTTCCGGTCCGGTGGTGTCCTGGCCGACGACGTAGCCGGACTCGTTCGCGAGCAGTCCCGACCCGACGAGGGGACCACCGTAGTTGATGGTCCCGATGTCGGCGGGGACGTCGAGTAGCTCCTCGAGGAAGTCGAGTTCCTCGTCGGTCGATTTCGGGTGGCAGAGTACGCCGCGGTCGGTCGCGACGGCTGCGGTCCCGACGGTGCGGACGCCGGCGAGCGTCCCGCGTTCGACGGGCACGTCGAGGCCGTCTTTGACGGCCTGCACGGCCTCTCGCGGGAGGTCCGGGTGGACGTACGCGCCGCTGTTGTTGGCGAGGACGACGTTCCCGGCGGCGTTGATCCGGCCCGGGAGCTCGGTGATGGGTCGCTCGTACTGCTCGGCGATCCGCTCGCGCTCCATCTCGGAGATGCGGCTACTGACCAGCAGGCCGCTGTCGTTCCCGGTGGCGAGGGCGCCGACCGTTCCCGAGCCGCCGACGGTCGTCGGGATCGCCGGCACGTCGAGTTCCTCGGCGACGTCCTCGCGGACCTGCTCGTCGATGTCCGGCCGGATCAGGAGACAGTCGTCCGTGGCCCGGGCGAAGACGCCGACGTACGCCGAACCGGCGAAGGCCGCGCGAAGCAAAGCTATGCCGTCTCTGCCTCGACGACGCTCTCGCCCTCTTCCTCGAAGCGAGCGGCGCGCACCCGAAGCTTGCTCGGGGGCTTTTTCTGGCCCTGCGACCAGACGTCCTCGTTGATCGAGGCGTCGAGGCGGACGTCGTCTTCGTCGACGTTGAAGTGCTTCGCGAGGTGCTCGCGGATGATCGTCATCGCTCGGCCTGCACGCTCGTGTTTCGGTACCGCGTTGACGTCACGGAGCGGGACGGTGATGACCCGCTCTTCGAAATCACTTGCGCTCATTATTCGTCAGTGTCGCTGCTGCGCCAGTTGCGGCGCTTGGGGTTTCGCGAAACGTCGCGATCCGTCTTCATCATGATCCAGGCAGGCACACGGCTGTTCTGCCGGTCCTTCTTGGCGAGGCGCTTTTTCTTGGCCTTCGACTTCTTACCCATAGTGCGCTCTTCTTCCTCGCCACCGCTTAAATTTGTGTTCTTTCGAACCCACGTTTTTCTTCGTCACCAGAACGCCCGCGTTCTGGTTGGCTCACGAGAACTTTGTTCTCGTGAACGTCGGGTGTCCTCGCGAGCTAAAGCTCGCTGCGGGACCTGCGTGGCGGCTTCGCCGCCACGTTTTGAGGTTGCGGGCCAGCGGCCCGCAACCCACTCCTCGAAAAACGTGGGCGAAAAACTGCTGCTGACTCGGCCTTTGGCCTCGCCAGCAGTGAACCGGCGGCCAGCGGCCGTCGGATGCTATCAGCGACGGTTCTTGATCAGATGAACGCCAGCGGCACCATCACGAGGACGCCCACGACGAGTCCCGAGATGAGTTCCCGGTGACCGCGATTCGGGAGTCCGGCCCCGTGTTCGAGGGCCTCGGGGATGAACTCCGAGAGCACCAGATACACCATCGCGCCGGCGGCGAAGCCAAAGCCCGCGGGCAGGAACTCCTTGGCGATGCGGACGAAGTAGAAGGCGAGCACCGCCCCGATAGGCTGGGGGAGGCTGGAGAAGACAGCCCACCACACCATCTTCCAGTTCGAGATGCCCATCGACCGCAGCGGGATGGAGATGGCCAGTCCCTCCGGGATGTTGTGGATGGAGATGGCCACGGTCATGAAGATCGCGAGGAGCGGGACGACGAACGGCCCGAACGTGAGTCCGCCCGCGAGGTTCAACTCGGCGAACGAGACGCCGACGGCGACTCCCTCGGGGAAGCTGTGGACCGTCAGGATTCCGAGAATGAGCACGAGCTTCTGGAAGTCGGCTTGCTCGAAGTCCTTCGAGTCGAAGTGGTGATCCGAAATGACTCTGTTTGCGACGATGACGAGGACGACGCCGGCAAGCAATCCGCCGATCATCAGGTACACGTCGAACTGGCCGTCGGCTTCTGCCAGGCCCTCCATGACGAGCCCGAACAGCGACGCGGAGACCATGATGCCCGACGCCAGTCCCCAGAGCCCGACCTGCAGTCGCTCGCTGACGTCGTCGAGGAAGAAAAACGGGAACGCACCGATCCCCGTCGCCAGTGCCGTGATCAACCCCGCAACGAAGACTAACACCAGATTCGCCAGCAGTCCCATACTCGTCCTCGACTTGCCCCTCACGCGGCTTAAGAATTATCACTAATGTGATTGTTTTGGGTGGCCTAAACCGGGGGACGCGCGCTGGCCGTCTCGCCAATCGGTCAGCTGATTTATAACTCGAACCGTTCGAGCGTCGCGTACTCGGGACCGTCCGCAGTGAGGACGCTCTCGGTCAGTCGGACCTCCTCGACGTGCATCGTCCCGACGGTCGGTTCTGCCTCCCTGACTGTCTGTTGCACCAGTTCTTTTCCGCCAGCGTGTTCCATGCGTGCGAGCGTGACGTGGGGCGTGAACTCGTGGTCCTCCTCGTCGAATCCCAGGTCGACCAGTCGCGGTTCGATGGCCGACTGGAGGGTCACCATCTCGTCGCTCCCGGCATCGACGCCGAGCCACACGACGCTGATGTAATCCAGTGAGGGAAAGACGCCGAGGCCGCCGAACTCGGCCGTGAACGGTCCGACGCTCGCGTCAGCGACGGCGGCGTCGAGCGCGTCGACGATCGCGTCGACGCGGTGGGACGGGGTGTCGCCGAGGAACTTCATCGTGACGTGGGCCTGCCCGGGGTCGGTGAAGTTCAGGCCGGGTGCGTCGGAGAACAGGTCCTGCACGGTGGCGACCTCGTCTTCGAGCCCGTCGAGGTCGATGCTCACGAACAGTCGCTTGCCCATGGCGTCCACTACAGTCGATTCGTGCTTGAACCCACCGGCGATTTGTCAGATCGCCGCGGGTGGTCCCAGTGAGTCGGCGCGACCGTCACGTCCGAGCGCCGGCCGGTCGGGGACGTAGCCCTTAACCGGCTCCCCGCCCAAACCGGGCACATGACCGACAGAGACTCCGAGGAGCACGACTTCTCGGAGGGGCAGGGTTTCGACGACCCCTACGAGGAGTTCGATCTCGATCCGCCGGAACTGGCGGTCGACCCGGACAAGGTCGACCCCGTCGACTCGCGTGTCCTCGCCGACATGCTCGACGACCGCAACCTCGCCAGCGAGGAAGTCGACGCCGAACAGCTGCTGGAGGTCGGCCTGGAGTACATGCACATCAACCGCTTCGAGCAGGCCGCCGACGCCCTCGAACGCACAGCACGGTACGCCGAGGACGACCGCATCGCACAGGAGGCCTGGACCAACAAAGGCGCCGCTCACGCCCAGCTCGAAGAGTACGACATGGCGATCGGCGCGTACAAGGAGGCCATCGACATCGACGCTTCCAGCGATCACACCGCGACCGCCGAGACCAACCTCGCATACGCGCTCTGGGAGTCCGGCCGCTCCGAACAGGCCTTAGAGCACGCCGAGCGCGCCGTCGAGATCGACGAGCGGTTCGCCGAAGCGTGGTACAACCGTGGCTTCTTCCTGCTGGAGCGCGGCCTCGCCGAGGACGCCCTGAACTGCTTCGACAACGCCATTCGCCTGGGCCACCGCAACACCCAGGTCCTCGAAGAGAAAGCGATGGCGCTGGAGGAGATGGGCGAGTACGACGAGGCCGAGGAGGTCGCCGCGGAGGCCGAAGAGATGCGCGAACGGGCCGAACAGGACCTCGTCCAACAGCGAGAATGATCCTCAACGAACGCGACACGGACGAAGGACTGCTGGTGTCGGTCTGTGACCCCGACGTGCTCGGGGAGACCTTCGAGGATGGGCCGATCTCGCTGACGGTCGACGAGGAGTTCTACGACGGGGACCCAGTCGACGAGGACGCCGTCGTCAACAGCCTCGCGAAGTGCGCGGTCGCCAACCTCGTCGGCACCGAAGCGGTGGGCGTCGCCATCGAGCACGGCTTCGTCGACGAGGCGAACGTCCTCGACATCGAGGACACCCGCCACGCCCAGATGCTGCGGATGTGAGCGGTTCCTTTTGAAAGCCTCGTAACACCGGCTGAATACTTATTGAGATACCCGTTGGGGTACGTGACATGCAGATAACGGGTGTCAATCAGTACAACCTCGAACACCAGGCCGAGGGCGCGTTCGAGCCGACCTGGATTCCGGAGTATCCGCAGGGGACACACGAGGTGGCGCTGTTCGAGATCGAGACCGACGCAGGGATCACGGGGTACGGCGCGATGCCGAGTTTCGCCGGCGGCATGGACTTTGCCGAGCCGCTCTCGCTGTTCTTGCTCGGCGAAGACCCGCACGACGTGGAGGGTATCCTGGGGAAATTAGAGAGCGTCAACCTCATCGGGCCGCGCCCGTGGGGCGTCGAGATCGCGCTCTGGGACGTCATCGGCAAGGACGCAGGCAAGCCCATCTACGAACTGCTCGGCGGGAGCGCGAGCGAGATCCCGATCTACGCCTCGACGGGAGAGGTCATGCCCGCAGACGAGCGCATCGAGTACGTCGAGGACCGGCTCGACGAGGGCGTCGAGGCCGTCAAACTGCGGGTGACCGAGGTCGAACACCTCGACATCGTTCGCAAAGTGCGGGAGGCGTTCCCGGACCTGACGCTGATGGTCGACGCAAACAAGGGGTGGGCCGTCCGGGTCATGGACGACGAAGTCGCGTGGTCCTACGGCGATGCCCTCGAATTCGCGCGCGGCCTCGACGAAATCGGCGGCGTCGAGTGGCTCGAAGAGCCCCTACCGCGGCACGACTACGCGCAGTACGCACGCCTGCGCGACGCGGTCGACGTGCCCATCGCCGGCGGCGAGTTCAACAACGGCATCCACCACTTCCGCGAGTTCGTCGAGCACGGGTCGCTGGACGTGCTCCAGCCGGACGCTGCCCTGGCGACGGGGATCAAGCGTGCCAACGAGGTGGCGGCGATGGCGCGCCAGCACGGCCTCCGGTACGTTCCCCACACCTGGACGAACGGGATCGGGTTCGTCGCGAACCTCCACGTCATGGTCGCCAACGACTCGCCGTGGTGTGAGTTCCCCATGGAGCCGCCGTGGGACCCCGAGGTACGCGACTTCCTGCTGACCGAGACCCTGGATCACGAGGACGGCTTCGTCACGCCGCCGGACGGTCCCGGACTCGGCGTCGAGATCGAGCCGGACCTTCTCGCGGAGTAGTCGATCCTGCAGCGAACCGTAAGGGGGACAACCGCGCACCTCTCGGTTCCGGTAATGACAGACGCCGCATTCGAGTTCGTGACGGAGATGGAGATTCGCTATCGGGACCTCGATCCCTGGGACCACGTCAACAACGTCGTCTACGGGACGTATCTCGAACAGGCCCGCATCGAGTACATGGACGCCGTCATCGACGAACCGCTGGAGGACCGGGACTTCGTGCTCGCCCACCTCGAACTGGACTACCACCAGTCGGTCGAGTACCGCCACGACCTGACCGTCGCGGTCCGAGCCAGCGACATGGGCACGTCGAGCCTCTCCTTCGCCTACGAGGTGCGCGCCGACGGTGACGTCGCTGCGACCGGCGAGACCACGCAGGTCCACATGGGCGCGGACGGCCCAGCGCCGTTGCCCGAGTCCTGGCGGGAGACGATCGAGCGCTTCGAGCCGGCACTCGACTGATACCTGGCTGCCGACGGCTACAACCGACGGGTGTGGTCACGCTGGATCGTTCATGAGGCGACCCTCGACGAGGTGCTGTTCGATGAGCCGTTGCTGGGCGCGTTTCAGCCGCTCGGACAGCGACGGCGGGGAGATGCCGAGGGCGCCTGCGACGTCTGCCTGCGTGGCTCCTTTCGGAACGTCGAAGTAGCCCATCTCGTAGGCCGTGATGAGCGCCTCGAACTGTTCGTCGGTGAGGCCGTCGTCCGGGTTGGCTTCCGTGGCGTCCTGGAGGCGGACGACTTCCATCGCCATGTCCTGGTCGGTGATGAACTCGCGGGTTCTGATGAGCTCCTCGCGGTCGGCGAGATAGCCGGTCACGTAGATGCCGTCGGGTTCGATGCGGACGTGGCTGATGACGCCGTTGACCGACGAGTTCTCCGGCAGGTGCGTGAGCGTCGAGTCCAACCGCACTCGGTAGAGACGTGCCGTCTGGCACTCGGAGACGATGTCGGTGCCTCTGCTGTTTGGCAGGTCAGCGAACGCCGCTTCGAGGTCGTCGAACTGGTCGCCCTCGGCGCGGACGAACAAGCAGAGCACGTGTTCGGATTCGATGCGCCAGCGCTCGACGGTGAGGCGCATTTCGGGCACCGTCGCCGCGACCTCCGTGATGTACAGTCCTTCTCCCCACTGCCGGTACTCCACGATGAGGCCCATACCCTACTCACCTCAGACTGCGTTCCGTTCCCTGACCACGGTCTTCGTACTGATCTCTGACGCTGTGCGCTCCCCACCCACACTCATGCTCACCCCTTTTCATTCTCGTGAGATAATTGTTTGGATATGACACGCTTGGCGTGGTTCCACACACGACGGGCGAACGGTACCGTTCGTGCCAGTCCGAGCCCACCGTCGTGGGTACTTCCGGCGGGACTCAGTTGGACCGAAGAACAGTTCTGTCCCCAACTCTTAGGCGCACCTAATGGAAACTCCGCAGACCGAACCGCTCGACGTCGAGCGCATCCGTCGGGACTTCCCCGTCCTGGAGCGGGAGTTCGACGGGACGCCGCTCGTGTATCTCGACAACGCGGCGACCAGCCAGACGCCCGAACCGGTCATCGATTCGATCACCGACTATTACCGCCGCTACAACGCCAACGTCCACCGCGGACTCCACCAGCTCTCCCAGGAAGCCTCGATCGCCTACGAGGAGGCCCACGACCGCGTGGCCGAGTTCATCGGCGCGTCCGGTGGTCGCGAGGAAATCGTCTTCACCAAGAACACGACCGAGTCGATGAACACCGTCGCGTACGCCTGGGGTCTGGCGAACCTGGAGCCGGGCGACGAGGTCGTCCTCACGGAGATGGAACACCACGCGTCGCTCGTGACCTGGCAGCAACTCGCCAAGAAGACCGGTGCCGAGGTGAAGTACATTCAGGTCGACGACGAGGGCTACCTCGACATGGACCACGCCCGCGAGCTGATCACCGACGACACCGCGATGGTCAGCGTCGTCCACGTCTCGAACACGCTCGGGACGATCAATCCCGTCTCGGACCTCGCCGATCTCGCCCACGACCACGACTCGCTGATCTTCGTCGACGGCGCCCAGTCGGTCCCGCACATGTCCGTCGACGTGGAGGCGATCGACGCCGACTTCTTCGCGTTCTCGGGCCACAAGATGTGCGGCCCGACCGGCGTCGGCGTTCTCTACGGGAAGCGCCACCTCCTCGAAGAGATGCAGCCCTACCTCTACGGCGGGATGATGATCTCGAAGGTGACCTTCGAGGACTCGACCTGGCACGACCTCCCCTGGAAGTTCGAGGCCGGCACGCCGGTCATCTCCCAGGGCATCGCGCTCGCCGAGGCGTGCGATTACCTCGACGAGATCGGCATGGACCGGGTCGAACAGCACGGCGAGCGACTGGCGGAGTACGCCTACGAGCGCCTCAGCGAGTTCGACGACGTCGACATCCTCGGGCCGCCGGGCGACGACCGCGCTGCCCTCGTCTCGTTCAATCTCGATACCGTCCACGCCCACGACGTGTCGGAGATCCTCAACAGCCACGGGGTCGCCGTCCGGGCCGGCGACCACTGCACCCAGCCGCTCCACGACAAACTCGGCATCCCGGCCTCGACGCGTGCGTCCTTCTACATCTACAACACGCAGGAGGAAGTCGACGTAATGGTCGAGGCACTGGCGGACGCCCGCGAGTTGTTCGCGTAACTGCGAGCGAACGGAGTGAGCGAGCGATTTTTTGGTCCAGCTTTTTGCACGAGTGATTCGTGAGCGGTGCGAACGAATCCGAGTGGAAAAAGGTGGTCTCTACCGAGTGACCTCTCGACGTGTCGTCGGGTCCGTAGCTTCTACTAGGGGGCTGTGGTACGGTGTATCGTATGGCACTCTGTCCGCACTGCGACGCCGACGTCACCGAGTGGGCACAGCGACTCGAACAGGCACCGGCGGCGAACACGCCGAAGGTGTGGACCTGTCCCGAGTGTGAAACCATCCTCGGGATCTCGGACTGGGGGACGACGGAACGGGACCAGCGACCGCAACAGCCGACGCAGTAGTTCTAGAGGGCTGGCAGCACGAGAAACCGGACGATCCAGAGCGCACCCATGCCGGCGGCCATCGTGGCGAACACGTTCTCGGTGCGCCAGGCGACCGCCCCAGCGGCGCCACCGGCGAGGAGCTTGTCGAGGGCCAGGTCGCCGGACCCTGGGTGCACGGTGACGAACGCGGGCAGGACGAGCGCTGCGAGAACCGCCGCTGGGACGTACCGAAGGGCGCGTTCGAGTCCCGTGGGAATCTCGTCGAGGCGGCCGAACAGCGCGATGAAGGAGAGCCGGATGGCGTACGTGAGGACGCCGATGACGACGATGACGCCCCAGATCGTCGGGTCGGTGTAGCTAGTGGCCATCGCTCACCTCCACGTCCATGCGGGTCTCGGCGGCGAGCCCGACGACGATGCCGACCGTCGCGCCGACGAGGAGGCCGAGGTTGAGCGGCAGTCCCGCGCCCGCGACGGCGACGCCGCCGCCAGCGATCGCGGCGACGGTCGTCGGACCGTCCTCCATGGCGGGCACCAGCAGCGCCAGGAAGACGAGCGGGACGGCGAACTCCAACCCCCAGGCGTCGGGGACACCGCTGCCGAGGACGACGCCGGCGGCGGTCGTGAGCTGCCAGACCACCCAGAGCGTGAACGCGACGCCCAGATAGTACGCTTTCCGGTCGAACGAGCGCTCGGAGCGATAGCTGGCGACCGAGAGGGCGTACGCCTGGTCGGTGAGGAGATAGGCCAGCCCGCTTTTCCACTTCGCGGAGAGGTCCCGGAGGTAGGGGGCGATCGACGCCGAGTACATCAGCATGCGGAGGTTGATGACGGCGGCGGTGACGACGACGACCGACAGCGGTGCGTCACTGCCGAGGAGGTCGAGCGCAGCGAGCTGGGAGGCGCCCGCGAACACGACCACGGACATGCCGAGCGCCTGCGACAGGTCCAGACCCGCGTTCACGGCAGCGATGCCCGCCACGAGACCGAACGGGGCGACGCCGAGCAAGAGCGGGGAGACGTCCCGGACGCCGCGACGGAAGTCGGCGGAGTTCATGTTCGGTCCTCGCAGTCCAAGCGGTCTAAACGTAGCTATTCCGCTTCGAACCGCCCGCTTCAGTCGCCGCGTCTGCCCTGAGTCAACGCCCAGAGGACGATCGCGAGCCCCTCGATCCGTGCGGCAGTGTACACCCACGGACGCAGTTCGAAGTCGCTCTCGGGCGTGACCGCACGGTCCATCCAGAAGTCGACGACGCGTCGCGGAACGAGTAGTTCGAGGAGGCCGAGTGCCACGAACAGCGGTCGGAATCGCATAGGTGACGTTGGGGCTCTCACTGAATATCGTTTCCCCCGGCACAGCACGTGCGAACGTCTCCCTCGGAACGCTTATCCGCGACACGCCTCTATGAATGGCTAACAATGGTCGGCGGCTCCGATATGTACCGACAGCAGATCCTCGACCACTACAAGAGCCCCCGCAACTACGGGGAACTCGAGGATCCCACGTTCACCCACGTCGGCGAGAACCCGATGTGCGGTGACACTATCGAGATGCAGGTCAAGCTCGACGACGACGAGGAGACCATCGAGTACGTCGCGTTCCAGGGCGACGGCTGTGCGATCTCCCAGGCCTCCGCGTCGATGCTCTCCGAGAAGTTACAGGGCATGGACGTCGACGAACTCCAGGAGATGGACCGCGACGACGTCACCGACATGCTCGGCGTCGACATCTCGCCGATGCGCGTCAAGTGTGCAGTCCTCGCCGAGAAGGTCGCCCAGGACGGCGCCGACATCTACTTCGGCGAACTCGACGTCGACAAGACGACGACCGAAGACGACGACTGAGACTGATTTTATCCACGTCGGATTTTCTGCTGATAGTATCTATAGTCTCACGGCTGCTCTCAAATGTGAATCACTCTCTAATTCCCATTATTGCGGCGGCTACAGTAGATTCCTGTCAGAGAGGTCTGCAACCTTAATATGTTAGTGTGACTATCATTTGTATGCATGGATGCTATCGGTGAAACTCTTGGCGTAGTGGTCGCTCTCCTTCTACTCATTGCGATTTTGGGTGTTCTGTGGCCACTTCTCCCCGAAACGGGGTCGTTCAGCGGCTTCAAAAATTCCTTGCGAACAGTAGTACAACTGCTTCCTCTGCTTGTACCGACGGGTGTTGGGATAATATTATTGTACCTAAAGAATTTCTGACCTGTTGAACAAGCATCCGCGCGAGCGGAGCGAGCGTGGTTCACTCCAGGCGACCAACGGGAGCCTGGAGCAGTTTTTAGTCCAGGTTTTTGCGAGAGGGGTGCCCGCAGGCCCCTTCGAGGCCGAGGACACCCCTCGAAGTAAAAAAGTGGTTCTTATTCGTCCATCAGACCGCCTTCCTCGACGCGCATGACCCCCTCGCCGTCAGGCAGGTTCGGGGCGTCGACGAGCTTGACGATCCGCTTGTCGCCCTTGGACTTGCGCAGGTAGATCCGGAAGGTCGAGGTGTGACCCAGGATGTTGCCACCGATGGGCTGGGTCGGGTCGCCGAAGAACGAATCGGGATTGGAGGCGACCTGGTTCGTGACGACGACGGCGGTGTTGTTGAGGTCGCCGACGCGCATCAGATCGTGGAGGTGTTTGTTGAGCTTCTGCTGGCGCTCGGCGAGTTCGCCACGACCGACGTACTCGGCGCGGAAGTGCGCGGTCAGGGAGTCAACCGCGAGCAGGCGGACGGGGAACTCGTCGTCCTGGCTCTCGCTGGCCAGGTCCTTGGCCTTCTCGGCCAGCAGGATCTGGTGGTTGGAGTTGAACGCCTTCGCGACGTGGATGTTGTCGAGCATGACGTCGACGAGTTCCTCCAGCAGCGCCTCGTCGGTGGGATCTGCGTCCTCGTCCTCGCCGACGAGCCCGTGGAGCTCCATCGTGTCGGCGATGACTTCGTCGTCCTGGCCGCGAACCATCTGATCGATCCGTTCCGGACGGAACGTGTCCTCGGAGTCGACGAAGATCGCGCTGCCTTCGAGGCCGCCGTGTTCCTTGGGGAGCTGGACGTTGACCGACAGCTGGTGGGTGACCTGGGACTTGCCGGCCCCGAACTCACCGTACACCTCGGTGATGGACTGGGTCTCGACGCCGCCGCCGAGGAGTTCGTCGACCTCCTCAACGCCCCAGGTGAGCTTGCCGATCTGCTCGCGGCGCTCCAGGACCGTTGCACCCGTCTCGAACCCGCCGATGTCGGCGGCTTCGCGAGCCGCCTGAATGATGTCCGAGGCGCTGGACTCGCCGATGTCGGCAGTGTTGGAGAGTTCGCCGGGGCTCGCGACGGCGATGCCCTGGTAGGAGTCGAAGCCGTTGTCTTTGAGCTTCTCTGCTGTCGCCGGACCGACGCCCGGCAGGTCCTCGAGATTTTCCGTTGTTGCCATACAACCGGCTTGTCCCCCCTATCACATAAAGGCTCGTTAACAGCAGAGTGAAAGTGAAACTGCCGGACTGCACAGTGGTCGGTCGTTGACCCGTCCAAACGTTTAGATAGTTATTCCCAGGGATGGGTACCTGGCCGGTCGGGCCAGAGCGGGTACCAGTACTCCTTGTCCGGTTCGAGGTCGAGTTCGCCGTCGAGGACACTCTCGAGTTTGAACTCCGCGCTGCTGTCGCGCTCGTGCCCGCCCGTGGGCGCGAACGGGTAGTACGACCCCCGACGGAACGAGTACACCCAGTAGACCGGCTGGTGGTCCTCGGCGGTTTCACCGCCTCGATTTCGATGGCTCTGCGAGCCATCGCGGAACGCGAACAGCGCCGCGAGCAGTCGCGACCCGAAGCCCGTCTCCACGAGGGTGTCGGCGGCGAAGTGGACGCTGGTGACGAGGTCTTCGACGTCGTCGTCTTCGAGCACGACCCAGTCGTAGCCGTGGTCGTCCTTGACGAACCTGGCGCTGGTGCCGGTTTCGACCTCGCCGGCGTCGAGGATGGCCTCGACCTCGGCGACGGCGTCCTCGAAGTCGGTGCTGTCGACCGCGGAGAAACAGAGGGCGGCCTCGCCCGCCGGCTCGTAGCCCAGGTCGGCCTCCATCGTCACGTAGGCCGTGCTCATCCCGAACAGGTCCTCGGGGTCGGCGTCGCGGGTGGCGTCGGCTTCGGCACGGAGGCCGAGGACGGATTTGATGCCGTCGAGCAGTCCCATGGTTTCCAGTCGGTACGCTGGCCCCTTAGCTTCCGTCGTCCGGCGGGGCGGTCCCCTCTAACTCGGCGGCGAGGTGGCGGAGGCGGCGCATCCGGCGGTGTGTCGGCGGGTGCGTCCACGGGACGAGCAGGCGACCGCGAGGCGGGACGATGCAGAACGCGTTCAGGCCGGCGACTCGCCGGAGGTCGGTCTCGGGTTTCGGGTCCGCACAGTGGATCTTTCCGAGTGCCAGCGAGAGCGCAGTGGGGTTCCCGGTGATCGCGACGGCGCCCCGGTCGGCGGCGTACTCGCGGTACCGCGAGAGGACGAGCGTTCCGGGCAGCGAGACGACGAGCAGCGGAATCCCCAGCAACACGAGGTAGATCGCTGCACCGGCATACCCGAGCAACAACGCCCTGCTACCGAGATTCCGAATGCCGCCGTTGACGAGCGTAACGGCCACAGTCGCTGGGAAGTTGGCGGTCGTTAGCACCGCCGAGTCGCCGTTTTTGAGATGTGCGAATTCGTGGGCGAGCACTGCCTCCAGTTCTTCGTCGTCGAGCGTCTTCAGCAGGCCGAGCGTGACGCAGATGACGGTCCGGTCGCCGATGCCCGCCGACAGTGCGTTCGGGTCGTCGGTCGGGATGACGGCGACGGCGGGGCGGGCCACGTCGGCCTGTCGTGCCAGTCGCGCCGTCGTCTCGAACAGCTTCGGGTAGTCGTTGTGGGAGATGGCGATCGCTTTCGTGATGAGATAGGCCAGTCTGTCCGCTTCACGGGCCAGGACGAGGACGAAGAGCAGGACGACGCCGGCGACGACGAGCCCCAGTTCCAAGCCGAGGACCCAGAACACCGGGCCGAGGAGGCCGGCCCAGCTTACGACCGTCAGCGCGAGGGCGAGGACCATCCGGCGTTGCAGCCGTCGGTCGCGGTGCCACTCCATACGTTCCCTTTGACTGGTTAGCTCAAAAACAGTTCGTCAGAACCGCTCCAGTTCGCGCTCCATCTCGCGAAGCCGCTCGACGCGCTTCTCCGTCGAGGGGTGCGTGCGGGCGATCTTCCCGATGAAGCCGCTCTTGATGGGGATGATGAAGAACGCGTTCATCTCGGCCTGCTCGCGGAAGTCCTCCTTGGGGACCTTGTCCATCCGGCCGTCGATTTTCATGAGCGCGGAGGCCAGCGCCGAGGGACGGCCGGTGATGAGCGCGCCGCCGCGGTCGGCTGCGAACTCCCGGTAGCGACTCAGCGCCCGGATCAGGACGAACGAGACGACCCACACCAAAAGCGAGACGACGATGGCGACGACGACGCCGCCGCCCTGGCGGTCGCCGCCGCGGTTGCCGCCGAACAGCCAGCCCCACCGGACGATGAGGAAGGCGATCGTCGAGAGGAACGACGCGATGGTCATCACCATCACGTCGCGGTTCTTGACGTGGGCGAGTTCGTGAGCCAGCACGCCCTCCAGTTCCTCCTGGTCGAGGGTATCGAGGATGCCGCTGGTCACGGCGACGGTCGCGTTCTGCTGGGATCGCCCGGTCGCAAAGGCGTTGGGCACCCGGGTGTCCGCGACGGCGATCGTCGGCTTCGGCAGGTCGGCCTGCTGGGCGAGGCGTCCGACCGTCCGATGGAGGTCGGGGTACTCGTTCTCGCTGACCTCCTTTGCTCCCATACTCCGGAGCGCGAGCTTGTCGCTGAAGAAAAACTGGGCGAACGAGAACAGCCCCATGACGACGGCGACGAGCAGCAGGCTCTCGAAGTAGAGGCTCAGGACGCCGATGAACACGAGATAGAGGGCTGCGAGCAGGAACATGGTCAGGCCCATGCGCGCTCGCAGTCCCCAGTCCGCTTGCCACTGCATGGCCGCACCTAGGTGACGACGGCAATTAAGTTCGCTGTCGGCCCATTCGCCGGCGAAAGGGCCCGAACGTCGGTCCGGGCTCTCGTCCGTGCTCAGGGTTTGATTACCGCTCGTCCCTCGATCTCCCGGTCTTCCAGCCGCTCGGCGACCGCGTTGATCTCCGAGAGGTCGTACTCTGACGTTTCGAGGTGGATCTCGCCCTGTTCGACCAGCGCGACGAGTTCCTGGAGTTCGGTGTACTCGCCGACGAGCGTGCCCCGGAAACTCATCTCGCCGTCGACCAGCGTCTGCGTGGGTTCGTGGATGTGCCCGCCGTACCCGACGACGTGGTGGTCGCCGCCGGCTGCCAGCAGGTCGGGACCCATCTCGGTCGTCCCGTCGCTCCCGACGAAGTCCAGCGTCTGTCGAGCGCCGACGCCGTCGGTGATGGCGTCGACGGCCTCGACGACGTCCTCGTCGGCCGAGTTGACGGTGTGGTCGGCACCCAGCCGTTCGGCCAGGGAGAGCGCCTCGTCTTTGACGTCGACGGCGATGGTCTGAGCGGCGCTCATCGCGTCGACCGCCTGGAGGCCGATGTGGCCCAGGCCGCCGATGCCGACGAGGACGGCGTAGTCGCCGGGGACGAGTTCTGCCACGGCCTTCTTGGCCGCGTGGTAGGCCGTGATCCCGGCGTCGGCGTGGGGCGCGATCTCGACCGGATCGACGCCTTCCAGCGGGATGACAGCCCGCTCGTTCGTCAGGAGGTACTCGGCGAACCCGCCGTCGGTCGTCAGCCCCGGGAACGCCAGTTCGTCGCAGTACATGTCGTCACCGAGCCGGCAGGCCCGACACGTCCCGCAGGTCATCACGGGATGGCAGATGACCTGGTCTCCTTCTTCGACGACCGTCACTTCCGGGCCGACTTCGGCGACGGTGCCCGCGTTCTCGTGGCCCAGCGTCTGCGGGAGTTCGGTCGGTGCGTACTGCTGCCACATGCCCTCGATGATGTGGTTGTCCGTCTGGCACCAGCCGGCCCCTTCGATCTCGACGAGGACTTCGTCCGAGCGGGTGATCTCCGGGCGGTCGATCTCGTCGATCGACAACGCCTCGCTCATGTCGTCCGTGAACTCGTGGAGTCGCGCAGCGCGCATACCTCCCCTATCGGGCCGCGACGCTCGTCAATCCTTGCCGTGTGGTTTCGATTCACACATGTCCGGTCGCTGGATCTCACGGGGAGAGGGCGCGGACGGGAACGCGCCATTTAACCGATGCAGCGGCATATCACGGACAATGACTGAGTCACGCGAGTTCTGTCCGCGGTGCGGGGACGCCGTGGCAGCGCGGCCGGAACCACGGCCTGGCGAGCCGCGGGACCCGGACCGCGTGCTCTGTAACGACTGCTACTTCGAGGAGTTCGACCTCGTGGACGCCCCCGACCGCATCGAAGTGCGGACCTGTTCGCAGTGCGGGGCCGTCCACCGCGGCAATCGCTGGGTCGACGTCGGGGCCCAGGACTACACCGACATCGCCATCGAGGAGGTCAGCGAGGCGCTGGCCGTCCACGTCGACGCCCACGACGTCGACTGGCAGGTGATGCCCGAACAGGTCGATCAGACGACGATCCGCATGCACTGCCAGTTCACGGGTCTCGTCCGCGGGTCCCAGCTCGTCGAGGAGGTCGTCGTTCCCGTCAAGATCGCCAAGCAGACCTGCAACCGCTGTGGCCGCATCGCCGGGGACTACTACTCCAGCATCGTTCAGGTCCGGGCCACCGAGCGCACGCCCACCGCCGAGGAGATCGAGGGCGCCGAGGAGATCGCCCGCGAGATCGTCGCCGAGATGGAGGAGACCGGCGACCGCAACGCCTTCGTCACGGAGGTCGGCGAGACCGACGAGGGCCTGAACATGAAGCTCTCGACCAACAAGATCGGCAAGAAGGTCGCCCAGCGCATCGTCCAGGCCTACGGGGGATCGTTCTCCAGCGCCGAGACCCTCGTCACCGAGGACGAGGACGGTAACGAGGTCTACAGAGTGACCTTCGCCGTCCGGCTCCCGCGCTACCGCCAGGGCGAGATCATCGACCCCGAGGACGACGACGATGGCCCGGTGCTCGTCCGGAGCGTCCGCGGCAACCTCAAGGGGACCCGGCTCACCACCGGCGAGGACTACGAGGCGTCCCACGAGGTGGGGGACGCCCCCGACGCGGATCGGCTCGGCACGATCGAGGACGGCGAGGAGACGACGCTGGTCGCCGTCGAGGACGAGCGAGCAGTGCAGGTGCTCGATCCCGAAACCTTCGAGGCCAAGACCATCGCCCGCCCGGACTACATGGACCCCGACGCGGATACCGTGCCCGTGTTGAAGAGCCGTGCCGGCCTGCACGTCCTTCCCGAGGCCGACGAACCCGACGATGAGTGACGACGACTCGCTCCCCGGGCCACTGGACACGGCCGAGCAACCCCTGGCGGCCGTCGTCCCGAAACCGGACACGGAGGACGCCATTGCCGACCTGCGAGCGGAGGGCGTCTACGACGACGACCGACGCATCCGGGAGTTCGGCGCCGACGCCGTCGCCCTGCCCGTGACGGAGCCACCGCAGCGGACCCAGGTCCGGGAGGTCGTCCGCCAGGAACCGGCTCGACGGCTCCGCACGCTCGACGACCACCTCCGCGAGCAGGGCTGGTCCGAGGACGAACTCGACCGGGCGCCCGGCTCCTGGGCCGTCATCGGCACCGTCGTCCTCGTGGACGTCGGCGACGCGCCGCGACCCGCGGAGGTGGGCGAGGCACTGCTGGCCCTGCACGCCAACGCCGACACCGTCCTCGCTCGCCACGGCATCGACGGTCAGCACCGCGAACCCGACGTCGAGTTGCTCGCCGGCAGCGGCGACACCGAAACCGTCCACACCGAACACGGGACCAAGTACGCGCTGGACCTCGCCCAGGTGATGTTCTCGCCGGGCAACAAGGCCGAACGCGCCCACATGGGCGACGTTGTCGACGCGGACGACCGCGTGTTCGACATGTTCGCCGGCGTCGGCTACTTCACGCTCCCGATGGCCCGAGCGGGCGCGCACGTCACCGCCACCGAGCACAATCCGACGGCCTTCCGCTACCTGCTGGAGAACGCCAAGCTCAACGACGTCCACGACCGGGTGGACATCTACCGGGCGGACTGCCGGGACGTGGCCGACGGGGTCGAGGCCGACCGCGTCGTGATGGGGTTCTACGACGCGTACGAGTATCTGGACGCGGCACTGGCAGCCCTCGAACCCGGTGGTATCCTCCACATGCACGAGGCGACGCCCGAGGGACTCGTGTTCGACCGCCCCATCGACCGCATCGAGGATGCGGCGGCCGCGGTCGATCGGACGGTCGAGGTGCTCGACACGCGGCGCGTCAAAGGCTACAGCGAAGGGGTCGCCCACGTCGTCGTGGACGCTCGCATCGAGTGAGTCGGCGGCCAGTCACTCCACGTACCCGAGCTCACTGAGTCGCTCCCACAGCTCCGAATCCTCGTCGGCGACTTCCTCCAACTGAGTGAGGTCGCTCTGTTGCACTTCCACTAACTGCAACGCCGTCCTGAGCTTGTAGTGCACCTCGGCGTCCTCGGTCTCGTCCAACAGGGATTCGAGTACCGTCCGTATCGTCTCGAGTGTTTCTCCGCTCATACTCTCAGATGTGAATATTCGCCGAATATAATTTACGATCGGAAGCTAATTTGCGTATTTTTACACATAACGTGAATATAACGTTGATATGGGTTACATATGGGTGATGCGTATCGGATAGCTGGGCAGACGTCGGGGTGTCTCGGTCTCGCTTATCGCGTCGCACAGCCGGGTGACTACGTGGAGCGAATGGTCTCGGCACGCGGACACTCGGATGCGATCGGCTCGGGTCGCTACCTGGGTGGTGAGAAATCCGGGCCGATGGGCGAGGGCTCGGGACGGCGGAGTCTGTCCGCTCGAAAGGCATAATTGAGTGGGCGGCTGAATGCGGGTATGGATCGCCAACAGATCATCGCACTCATCTTCGTGTTGCTGATGGTCCTCTCTCCCGTCGCGTACGCAGCCTACTCGGCCTTCTAGCTGTCCCAGACGTCGGAGAGGGGGTGGGAGTCGTCCGACGCGGACGACCGCCGACGTGACCGGGACCGCGAGCGACCGGTGTTCCCGCCGCCGTCACCGACCGCCGCCGCCGGATCGAACACGGGGAGTTCGGGCTCGGTCATCCGGTCGACCTGGGCGGCGAACCAGTCGGGCATGTCCGTCCGGGCGCGCTCGAACAGGTCGAGCAACGAGGAGTCTCCGAGGTAGGTCGCGCCGTGGTCGTCGGGGGCGCGGACGACCCGACCACACGCCTGGATGACCGTTCGCAGCGCCGCCCGGTAGTACCAGCCCCACTGTCCGTCCTCCAGGCGGCGGGCCACCCGCGAATCGCGGGTGTTGGGATACGGCGCTTTGCACAGGAGCTGCCAGCGCGCCAGATCGCCCTCCAGGTCCAGCGCTTCCTCCATCTTGACCGAGAGGAACACGTCAGCGCCGTCGCTGCGCTTCCAGGTCGAGAGGACGGCGTCGCGGTTGTCCTTGGTGTGCTGGCGCACGCGAGCGTCGACGCCCATGTCCGCGAGCTGATCGTACAGCCGTTCCTG
Organism: Halorientalis brevis; assembly: GCF_023077655.1. Lineage (NCBI taxonomy): Archaea > Methanobacteriati > Methanobacteriota > Halobacteria > Halobacteriales > Haloarculaceae > Halorientalis > Halorientalis brevis. Next base: position 141,138 of record NZ_JALLGV010000002.1, read on the forward strand.
GATGCCGTAGGAGTGGCAGTGAACGATCCCCTTCTCGTCGGGATGGGCCTGCATGAGGCGGACGAGCGTGCGGGCGATGGCGGGCAGCGTCTCGTCGCGGTGTTCGTAGGTCATCTTCCCCTGGGTCACGTCGTACAGCGGCCGGTTCTCCACGGGGAACGTGTGAGGCACCTCGACGAGCGCCACGCGGTCGGGGGCCAGCCCTGCGCCAGCACAGAAGGCGTCCTTGTTGAGAATCGTCGCAGAGAGGAGCGCGAACTTGTTGCCCCGGTCCCAGACGGTGTGTTTGAGGTAGCGCTCGGGTGCCATCGGCTTGATGGTGACTGCACTCCCCTCGCCGTCGGGCTGGTCGACCACCCACGTCGTCCCGCTGTCGGGGTCGCGGTAGTCTTCGAGGAACCACTGCAGCTCCGAGATGAGTTCGGTCAGTCGGTCGCGTTCGGCGACCTCGTCCGGCGTGAGTTCGGCGTTCCCCCGGAGCTCTTCCTGCCGACGCGAACAGACTGTCATCACGCGGTCGGCGTACTTTGCGGCCGCGTCGAGGTCGTCGCCGATGGCCGGGGGCTGGACGTCGTTCCAGACGGGCACCCGACCTGGCGAGAGGTCGATCGTCGCGTACATCTCGGCCCATTCGGAGAGCCCGTGGGCCTCGTCGACGACGACCACGTCGCGTTTCCCGAACACGTCGGAGCCGGCGGTCTGCATGAAGTAGGCGAGCGTCATCGCGGCGATGTTGCGGTTGGAGGCGATCGACCGGTCCGAGAAGTACGGACAGCGGTGTTTCACCTGACAGTCGAACATTCGCTCGCGGGCACACGGCGCCTGGTTGACCGGCGTGTCCGTCTCGCCGGGGAGGATACAGGAGTAGTTGTTCTTCCCGCGGATGATGTTTAGATCCTCCAGCAGTGCGTCCGAGGCCACGTCGTCGAGTTGGGAGACCTGCGGCGTGGTGTAGTACGCGCCGATGGTCTCGTGGGCCTCCGCTTCCCCTGCACGGCGGGCGCAGCCGGCGATCGCTCTCGCCAGGAGGGATTTCCCGCTCCCGGTCGGTGCGCGCACCAGCACGACGTCCTTGCCGGCCTCGAAGGCGGCGCGGATGTCGTCGAGCGCCTGCTCCTGAGCACCACGGTAGGAGGGCGCCGGGAAGGCGTCGTGGATCCGGGCGGGGTTCACGTTCCGGGAAACAAACTCGGATAGCCTAAAGTCATCGGCTTCGGCTGGTTCGGGAGCCCCGCGAGCGGCGGCTAGCCGTCGCCGGGCAACTCCCGGACGTCCGCCGCGGTGACGTCGCGGTCATCCGGCAACTGCTCGATGCAGTCGTTGCACAGAAACCACTCCGAACCGTCGGCGAGTTCGAGCAGCAATCCCTCCGTCTTGTCCCGCGAGAGCGACCAGAAATCGCTGATCCCCCCTGCGATCGTGACGGTGCGACCACACCCGTCACAGGACTCCTTCGCCATACTCCCACTACTGGCAGCGGACGATAAAGGGGTTTCCCGGCGTCACCGGTACGTCCCGAGGAACCCGTCGTCCGGGAACGTCAGGTCGAGCGTCGTCGCCAGCGCCGTCTCGACGGCATCGGCGACCGCCGGCGCGAACGCCGCGTCCGGGTCGGCACAGACCGGCAACTCCCCCACGGCAGCCACGTCGCTCTCCGGGACGGTCGCATCCACGCCCTCGACGGTCTCGTCGGGTGCAACGCGGTTCGCGACGGTGGCGTGGGCGGGCGCGCCCACGTCGTGCAGTCGGTCGCGCATCGTCGGTAACCGGTCGAACCCGCGCTCGGTCGCCGGGACCACCGGGACGACGCGATCGGCCGTCGTCACTGCCGCGACCGCCTGGTTGCTCGCGATCGGCGGGACGTCGAGGAGCACGTAGTCGAACGATCGGCTGGCCGCCGCGACGCGGTCCTCGAACTGGCGGGCGGCCTCGGGCGTCTTGGCTCGCGCCAGGCGCTCGAACGGGGCCCGTGCCGGACAGACCGCCAGTCGACCCGGGAGGTCGACGGGGTACTCGAACAGGCCGGCGTCGAGGGCCACGTCGCTGGCGTCGGTCACGAGGCTGGTCACGTCGGGTTCGATCCGTCCGGGGACGTGGGTGGCGAGTCCCTGCGTCGCGAAGGCGGCGTCGACGAGCGCCACGTCCGCCCCCGCCCGGGCGAGCGTCGCGCCGAACTCCACTGTCAGTCGCGTCGTTCCCGCACCCCCCGTCACCCCGACGAGTGCGAGCGTCTCACTGCTGGTCACAGGCCCGAGTCCCTCGTTCTCCGGGAAAAACCTACGGTTCTTCGAGTGACAGGTTGCGCTACTGGTTGGCCGCGACGTCCTCGGCGATCGCTGCGAGTTCGTCGTCGTCTAAGTCCGGCGGGGAGCCGCCGACGGCGTGGATGGGGTGGCCGCCGTCGTCCTCGAACCGCGGGATGATGTGGCCGTGAACGTGCGGGACCTCCTGACCGCTGGCTTCGCCGTTGTTGAAGCCGACGTTGCTCGCGGGGGCGTCCACGGCGTCCTCGACGGCGGGGATCAACTCGTGGAGCGCCTCGTAGAGGTCGTCGGCCAGGTCCGCCGGGAGGTCGTTCAGGCGCTCGTGGTGGTCCTTCGGGATGACGAGCGTGTGGCCCGGCGCCAGCGGGTTGACGTCGAGGAACGCGAACACCTCGTCGTCCTCGTAGACGGTGTTGCTCGGGATCTCTCCGGCGACGATCTGACAGAAGATGCAGTCCTCGGGCATGGGCGAGACCTCGACCGCCCGCCCCAAGAAGGTTTCCCGGCCTGCGGATTTATTGGGCGGGTCGCCGTGGGTCCGGGTATGTCCGAGGGCCAGTTCGCGCCGGCGACCGACGCCCACGTCCACCTCATGCCCGAACGCCTGCTCGCGGCGATTCGCGAGGCCCTCTCGGCCGAAGCCGAGTGGTCGTTCGACCATCCCACGTCGCAGGCGGCGATCGAGACCCGCCTGCGAGACGCCGGCGTCGACCGGTACTTCGCGCTCCCGTACGCCCACGAAGCCGGCGTAGCCGCCGAGTTGAACGAGTGGGTGGTAGATCGGGCGGCCGACTCCGACATGGCGGTCCCCTTCGCGACGGTTCACGGGGAGGACCCGGTCGAACAGGTCGTCCGCGACGCGTTCGAGGCGGGGGCGCGCGGTCTGAAGTTCCAGTGTCCGGTCCAGGGGTGTGGCCCGGCCGACCCGCGCCTCGATCCCGCCTTCGAACTGGCCGCGGAGTACGACCGTCCGATCCTGTTCCACGCGGGGACGGCGCCGATGTTCGAGGACAGCCCGCACGTCGGCGCCGACCAGTTCGCACAGTTCGTCGCGTCCTACCCCGAGGTTCGGGCCTGCGCTGCACACATGGGGACGTACGAGGTCGACCGGTTCCTCGAGTTCGCTCGCGAACACGACCAGGTCTTCCTGGACACGACGATGGCGATGTCGCCACGGTCGCCCGAGGCCATCGGGTTCGATCCCTCGACCATCGCCGACGAAACGCTGGTCGAACTCTCCGAGTCGATCATGTACGGGTCGGACTTCCCGAACATCCCGTACGCCTACGAGCAAGAGCGTGCGGGGCTGCTCGCCCGCGACCTGCCGCAGTCGGCGCTGCGGGACCTGTTCTGGCGGTCGGCGACGCAGTTCCTCGGTGATTAAGCGAGGATCGCGACGACGTTGATCAGCGACGTGGCGGCCCACGGGAGCGCGAGCCCTAACGGGACGACGATGCGGTTCGGACGGGGCGTGACGACCCAGGCCGAGAACGCGAAACACACGGTGGCGAGCTTTAGCGTGGTGAACGCGACGAACCCACCGTCCGCGAGGACCGACCGAACGATCGGGTTCCCTTCGGTCAGTCCGTGGTGGACCCCGTGGTACGTCGACAGCAGGTCGGCACAGAACACCGCTGCGACGAGTCCCCACAGGCTGCGCTCGTGGCGTGCGATCCGGCTCCAGGCTGATCCGAACCGTGTGCTGCTCGTGGTCGGCTGGCGATTCGACGGACGGTCGGTTTCCAGGGCATCAGATGGCATTGCGAACGGAACGGGGTCTCTCGACGCTGCTGGCCTCCCCACCGAGCCCAGTAGCGCGAACGTAGCAGGTGACTTAATTTAAAACTGTAGCGTATTGAATAATTTGTGGTTACAGAGTTGTTACGACGGGCCTGAAGCGTGCAAACAGTTATTACTGACTCGCCTGAATCTCTCATGAGAATGGCACGTACTGTTGGCAGGCTGGCACGTAATCTCGGCCTAACGGTGTGTCTCGTCTGCGTCGGAAGCGTCGCGTTCACCACGCCGGCGCTCGCTCAGACCGGAGCGAGCGGAACGGAGGAGCCCGGACTGTGGTACGCGACGAGTCTCATCGCGCAAGTAATGCTCTCTATCGGCGCCGTCGGGTTCGTCGTCCAGGCTGCACGCGCCTACGGTGGCGAGATCGGCAAGGCCCTCTACGTCGCCGGCGGCGGCGTGATCGTCTTCGCCGTCTGGCGCCTGCTCGACGGGGCCACGCAGATCCTGAGCCTGGAGCGACCGCCGGGCAGCGTCGAGAGCGCGGTCTACCTCGTCGCGACCGCGCTGCTGCTGGCGGGGTTCTACATGCTGTGGGAGACGATGAGCAGTCACTCCACGGCCTAGGATGAGTAGCTACGAGCGCCTCGCCGAACGACTGATCGAGACCCAGCGGACGATGCTCGGCAAACGGGCCGTCGACATCGCCCGCTCGGTCGAGGGCATCGAGGTGACCGACGACGGACAGGTGGCGAACGTCGTCGACGACGACCGCGCGACCGTCGGCGCTCTCGTCGACTCCTACGTCGACGTCATGGGCGTCACCGCTCAGAGCCGCCTCACCGAGGTCGCACAGGAGTACGAGGACCTGGTCCTCCCGGCGAACCTCGGCGGCCCCGGCCCCGACGACGAGGACGCGGCCGACGCCGAGACCGACTCGGCGGTCGTGACGAACATCTGGGGCGAGGAGTACGCAGCGGACAGCACGGACCCCGACAGTGCGAATCCGATCGACGTCGTCGAGACCGATCTGAACGCGATCTACGTCGCCGTCGACGACGGGACCGGCTCGGCGGCGCGAGTCCCGCTGAGTCAGGCGATCGTCGACACCGTCGTGGCCGAGACGGACCTCGAACGGGACCAGTTGGACGAGCCCGGCACGTACGTCGACGCGATCCAGGTCGTCCGCCTGGTCGACGCCGATCCCGGAACGTATCTCTCCTTTACCGTCGAAGAGCAGGAGCTCCACCTCCATCAGGACGGAACCATCACCGTCGAGTAGCGTCCGACGCGGCCTCTAGTTCGTCGTTCGTTAACCCTCTCTCGCGCTCGCTGGAATCCTGGCAACTCCACTTTCGTTTCTATGAAGTTTGTTAAGGGATCGAAGAAACACTGATACTCCTCGCGCCTGTATGACAGTTCACAACCATGCGTAACGCAGTGATCGTCGACGCGGTACGGACTCCGTTCGGCAAGCAGAACGGCTCGTTCCGGGACACGCACCCGCAGGACCTGGCGGCTGAACCCCTCAAAGCGCTGGAAGACCGCAACGGCTTCGACGCGCCGAACACGATCGAAGACGTCATCTACGGCTGTGTGACGCCGATCGACGAGCAGGGACTCAACATCGCCCGGCTCGCACCGATGGTGGCCGGGTGGGGCGACGACGTGCCCGGCGTCCAGCTGAACCGGATGTGCGGCTCCGGCCAGCAGGCGATCAACTTCGCTGCCAGCATGGTCATGGCGGGCCAGCACGACGTGCTCATCGGCGGCGGCGTCGAGCACATGACCCGCGTGCCGATGGGCTCGGACGGTAACAGCGTCACGGACACCTACTTCGAGCACTTCGACGAGGTGACCACCCAGGGCGAGGGTGCAGAGCGCATCGCCGAGGAGTACGGCTTTACCCGCGAGGAACTCGACGAGATCGCCGTCGATTCCCAGCAGCGCTGGGGTGAGGCCTGGGAAGCCGGTCACTACGACGACCAGATCGTCCCGGTCGAGACGGAACTCGACGGCGAGACGGTCACCGTCGAGCAGGACGAACACCCGCGGCCCGACACCGACGTGGAGACGCTGTCGAACCTCCCGCTGTCCTTCCGCGAGGAGGGCAACGGCGTCCAGCACGCCGGCAACTCCTCGGGGATCGTCGACGGCTCCTCGGCCGTGCTCGTCGCCAGCGAGGAAGCCGCCGCGGAACACGGCTGGGACCCGATGGCCCGCATCGTCCAGACGGAGGTCGTCGGCGTCGACCCCCTCACGATGCTCAAAGGCCCCATCCCGGCCACCGAGCAGGTCCTCGACAAAGCCGACATGGACGTCAGCGACATCGACCTCTTCGAGGTCAACGAGGCGTTCGCCGCGGTCGTCGCCGCCTGGCTCGAAGAGACCGGCGCGTCCTGGGAGGACACCAACGTCAACGGCGGCGCGATCGCTCACGGCCACCCGCTGGGCGCCACCGGCTCGATGCTCCTGACGAAACTCGCTCACGAACTCCAGCGCACCGGACAGGACTACGCGCTCTCGACGATGTGCATCGGCTTCGGTCAGGGCATCGCGACGATAATCGAACGGATGTAATCCGCGGCGAGACCGCCGACTGCTGGACGTCGGGCCGACGATCAGTGCGCTCGGAACGGACCCGCTTCCGCGACCGAAATCTTCCGTTTGCGAACGCTCACACGTCAGTCCCGGAACATAATACGCGTCTACTGCGCCTCGATCGCTTCGTTTTTCGGCCACAGCGGCCCGCTCCGGGTGGCCGGTGGACTGGTACGCAAACAAACTGGTAACGAGGCGACTGGTTTTGACGGCGGCTGGTGGACGTGTGGCGTGTTATGGACGATGGGATGACGCGACGGCGGTATCTCTTGACAGTCAGCACGGCCGGCGTGGTCGGTCTCGCCGGCTGCGGACAGAACGATGGCACCGACGACGCGAAGACAGCCGCGAACGACGACAGTTCTGGCGACGGCGGGCCATCGCCCGCGGACGGGGGCGACGATGACGACGACGAGGAAGCCGCCGAGCGCGACCGCAGTACGACCGACCGAGACGACGCAACCGAGACCGCCGGCGACCCAGAGGACGGCGGCGAGACGACCGCGACCGAGGAAGGCACTGCTGACGGCGGGGAGACGACCGAAAGCGGGGACGACGACGGGGACGCGAGCGGTGACGGAGCGGAGACCGACGACGGCACCGACGAATCGGGCGGCATCGTGACGCCGATCGCGCAGTTCGCGTTCTCGTACACGCCCGACGGAACCGGTGGATCGGGGACGCTGACGATCACGCACGACGGCGGTGACGCGATCCAGGCCGCGGAACTGTCCGTCCGCGGCAGCGGCTTCGGTGGCTCCAGTTCGAGCACCGGAACTGCGTCCTCCGCTTCGGCGGTCACGAGCGCTGACACGACGTGGCAGGCGGCAACCGACGCCGGCGCCGCCACCGCGACCGGGACGAAAAACGGCGAGACGGCGGTCGTCTCCGGCGACCAGCTCACGGCCGCGGTGTCTGCGGACTACGAGATCCGCGTGGTCTGGGAGTCCTCCGAGGGCAAGAGCTCCGCCACGCTCGGGTCGGACACGGGGTCGAAAACCACGGAAACCACCCCCTGATCGGCGCCACCGAGCGACGGGTCAGACGGACGCCGGACGTGCCGGCCGCGACTCGACGACCGGCCGGAACCGCCGGAGAGAGGGATGCGCCGTCAGTTCCCGTTCGAATCGAGCACGTCCGTCTCGATGGTCGTCGACTGGCCCAGCGAGTCGAGTTCCTGGGTCGCGCTGCCGGCCCGTGAGTCGACGGTCACGACGACCGAGACGTCCAGCGACGACTGTTCGTCGTTCCGGACGTGCGTGACCCACCACTCGTCCATCTGCTGGTTGTCGAGCGCCATCGTCAGCGAGACGGTGCCGGTGGACTCCGCTCCGATCGCGTCCACGTTCCGGGTCGTCTTGTCGGCCAGCACCACGTCGTTCAGCGACACCGTGTACTCGACTTTGCTGACCTCGACGCGCGTCGGGAGGTCGTTCTCGACGGTCGCTTCGACGTCGATCGGTGCGGTCTGGGCGGTCGCCTCGCCCCACTCGGACTGGACGCTGCGGACGGTCAGCGCGTCCTGCCCGCTGATGGTGACTTTCTCGTTGCGGTCGCCGTTCATGCCCGCCAGCAGGTCGGTCTCGACGGTGCTCTCCCGGTCGTTCATGGTCACGTCGAACTTCGTGAAGCCGACGTCGGCGAGCGCGGTCGGCGTCGTCCGCACCGTCGATCGCTCGCCGCGGTTGAGGTGGCGCGCCCACCAGGTCGGGACCTCGCCGTTGTCCATCTCGGCCGTCAGTTCGACCTGGTTCGCGCCGGCCGAGAGGGCAGAAACCCGCTGGGAGCCGCTGGCGACAGTCACGTCGTTGATGGTCGTCTCCTGGCTGAACGCGAGCGTCAGCACGTCGGTCATGTCGTTGTCGGGGGCGTCGATGGTCGACGTCGACTCGATCTCGGTCGTGGCGTCGGTGACGGTGCCCCACTCGCGGCTCGTCTCGGTGACCTCGGGCCACGCGACCGCCGGGGCGCGTGGGCTGCCGACGTTCGTGACGTTCGTACCGCTCCCGCCGAGCATGTCGGTTTCGAGCCGGAGCGTCTCGTCGAACAGGCGGATGGGAATCCGTTTCTGCTCGCCGTTCTGCTCGACGATGCCGTACATCGCGACGGTGAGGTCGCTCGTCTCGTCGTCCCTGACGTGTTCGGCCCACCAGTCCGCCATCTTCGGGGTGTCGAGCGCGACCGTCACGTCGAGGTCGTCCCGCTGCCCGGGTTCGATGGCGACGCCCGTCGTCTTCCGGTCGCGGCCGAGTTCGACGCCGTTCATCGTGACGACGTACTCGACGCCGTCGAGCGTGACTGGGTAGTCGTGGGCGTTCTCGATCGTGGACGCGAAGGTGATCGGCGTCCGCTCCGCGGTGGCCTCGCCCCACGCGGCCGACTGGTCGCTGACGCGGAGGAACGTGTCGTTCTGGACCGTGACCGTGCGCTCGCCCTGCTGGGTGAATCCGCCGAGAATGTCGGTCTCGATGCGCTCTTCCTTGGCGGGGATCTGCTTGGAGAACCCGGGGGCAGCGACGGTCGCGTCGATCCTCAGCGTCGATTCCTCGCCGCCGTTGACGTGGCTGACCCACCAGGCGGCGATGCGCTCGTTTCGCATCTCCGCGGTGAGGTCGATGGTGTTCGTCCCGGTGCCGAACCCGACGCCGGATCGCTGTCCCGTCGCGAGGGTCACGTCGTTCAGCGTCGCGGTGTACGAGACGTCGACGATGCCCGGCAGTCCGACCGGGTTGGGGTTGTTCACGACGACCGTGGTGTCGATTTCGGTCGTCGCGTCGGTCACCTCGCCCCAGGCGTACTCCGACCCTTCGACCGTCGGTCGCTCGAAGGTCGTCACCGCGACGCCGACGCCGACGACTGCCACCAGCACGACCACGCCGAGCACTGCCCCGCCGAGTTTCAGCCAGCCACTGCGCGTTCCCATTTGCCGTTTCAATGGGTCCCGTTACCAAGAAGATTCAGGCTGGTTTCGCGTTTCGTGCGTCGAGAAAAACGGTGTACGGGGTCGCGACTACCCGAGACTCACGTCGAGATACAGCATGACGACGACGCCGGCCATGGTGCCCAGCGTCGCGATGCGCTCGTGGCCCCTGGTGTGGGTCTCGGGGACGATCTCGTCTGAGATGACGAACAGCATCGCGCCGGCGGCGAACCCCATCGCGTAGGGCAACAGTGGGCGGGCGACCTGGACGGCCAGCGCGCCGAACAGCGCCAGCGGAATCTCGACGATCCCCGAGCGCAGGCCCGCGAACATCGCGTAGAACTTCCGGTCGAGCCCCGCGTTGATGGCCGCCACGGAGACGGCCAGTCCCTCGGGGATGTTCTGGATGCCGATGGCGAGCATCAGCGGGATGGCCGTTTCGACGTTGCCCGAGCCGAAGCCGACCCCCACGGCGAGCCCTTCGGGCATGTTGTGGAGCGTGATCGCGAGGATGAACAGGACGACCGGCGTGACCCGCTCGCTTTCGAGCGGAACCGATTCGCTGGGGTTCGCGGCGTCCGTTCGCTTGGATCCGGTCAGCAGGTAGTGGGCGTGTGGCACCACCACGTCTGCGCGGTCGAGAAAGAGGACGCCGAGGACGACCCCGACAAGTACCGGGATCGGATCGCCGCCCGAGTACTGCTCGATGCCGGGGATGATGAGGCTCGTGAACGCCGCCGCGAGCATCACGCCGGCGGCGAAGCCCAGCGCGCCGTCGAGCGCGCGCTCCGAGGGGTCGCGCCAGACGAGGACGAGCGACGCACCGAACAGGTTGAGCGCTGCGATGACGATGCCACCGACCAGCCCCTGGACGACCGGATCCGTTCCTGCGACCTGCTGAAACAGGTCGACGACCGACACCATGTACTGACCAGTTGTCGGGCTGGCGAGTTAACGCTCCCGGCGCGGTTACGGCGACGCCGGTGACTGATGGTCGGGCTGCCGGTTGCCGCCGGCGTCGAGTCGCGAGTCGACCAGTTTGCGGACTGCCGTCACCAGGCCGTTGTCTCGTCCGTCGCCAGTGACGGCCGTTTCGGACGCCACCCGGTTCCGATCGATCGTCGCCAGCATGGCCGCCCGGGTGTCGGCGACGACCAGCCGACTCAGTCGGCCTTCCCCGCCGAGCGACGGGAGGTGCCACTGCTGCTGTGGGTTCCAGACTGTTGCCTCGGGGACCGCTGCGTCGATCCGGTCGCGCACGGCCGCGTGCGGTGTCCCGATGGCGACGTCGACGCCGCGCTCTGTCGCCACTCGCAGGTGGATGAGACAGCCGGGCGTCAACAGCCCCTCCGCCGCGAGGACGACGACGAGTTCGTCGTCCGCGTGGTCGGCCAGTGCCCGCATCCGCTCGACGACGTCCTCGTGGGCGTCGATGCTCCAGACGTTCTCGTCGGCCGCTGCTGAGGCGTCGTGGCCGCCGTCACTCGCCACCGAGCTGAGCGGTTCGGTTTCGGTGAGCCACGCCGAGCCGATGCGCTCGATTCCCTCGTCGGCGATCGTCCGCGTCTCGGCGTCGTACTCGACGAATCTGGCCTCGTCCAGTTTCGGGAGGTGGACGTGGTGGAGCGTCGTCTGGACTTCTTCCAGCGTCGACTGATCGATCCGCGTGAGGTCAGCGTCTTGCTCGACGGTCGCCACGGCGACGGCGAGGCCGGTCAGCGTCACGCGTTCGTGGGGCGTGCGCGCGAGGACCGACGCGACGGTGCGCCGTCGGTCGGAGTTCATTACTGACAGGAGTGCGTCCCCGTCGACGTCCGGTGGGATGGCGTCTTCGACGGTTCTGACCGCCGCGATCCCTTCGTCAGTCGCGGTTGCAGTGTCGCCGTCGTATTCGATCAGGTCGCTGGCCGCGAGCCGGGGGAGCTCGCCGTGCACGAGGTCGATTCGGTGCTGCCGTATCGCTCGTTCGCTGACCGCGGCCGGCGCTCCGGCGTGGTCCTCGACGGCACGAACCACAGCCAGGGCCGCCGGTGAGAGGGGCGCTGACTGGGCGGCGAGGAGACGGACCAGGCGCCGTGACTGGGCCGACGAGAGCGGCTCGTACTGCCTGAGCACAGTTGCTGCCGGGGGAGTTTCCGCTGTTCTCATCTACCGCAAACGGACCCGCTATGGTGGCAAAAGGGGATTCCCTAAACGGTTAGGATCGACTGCCTGAAACGCTGGACGGGGCGCTACGCGGTGGTGTCTCCCTCGATGATCGTGTTCAGGAGGCGTCGTTCGGCGCCCCGCAGGTGCTGGTGGAACGTGGGCGCTGAGATGTCGAGCGCGTCGGCCACGTCCTCGCCGGTGCTCTCGCGGGGCCACTCGAAAAAGCCCGCGAAGTAGGCGGCCTCCAGGGCGGCGAACTGCCGCTCGGTCAGGAGGTCGGCGAGGTCGAACTGGTGTCGGCTGACGATTTCCCTGTCGGCGGCCGTCCGGCGCTGGGCGAGCAGTTCCGTGGCCGGGTACGCGTTTTTGACCGTCTCGACGACCTCGCGAACGGGTGCGTTCGGCGGGAGTTCGGCCGTCATCCGGTAGTCGCCGTCGGCGAACGTCGCAGACGGGATGTGGCCACCGTGGGCGGTGATGATGCTCAGCGCCGGTGGCTCCGCGAGCTTCAGCTCGAATCGGCGGGTGCCCTCGGCTTCCTCACTGATGAACGACACGTCCGCCCAGGCTGACAGCTGTTCGACGAGTCGCTTCAGCGTCTCGGCGCCGTCTGCGCTGGCGGTTCCGTAGGCGAGATACCCTCGGCTGGTGGGGATGGTCTGTGCGATGGAGAACTTCCCTTCGGGGGTCCCTTCGAGGCCGAGTTCCTCGAACATGTCGCGGATTCGGAACTCCACCTCGACGACTTCGTCGCTCATCAACAGCCGCTTTCGCTCGATGGCGTTGATAGCGTGGCCCATTACCTCGCCGAGTTGCTCGACGACGGCGCGCTCTTCACCGCTGAAGGCGTACGGCCGTTTCGCGTAGACGTTCAACACCCCGTAGGTGGTGTTCTCGTAGATGATGGGGATGGCCACCGACGAGCGATAGCCGTGTTCGAGCGCCCGGTCGCGCCACTGTTCGTACGCCGGGTCCTCCGTCACGTCTTGACAGACCTGGACCTCGCCGGCTTTGATCGCCCGACCCGTCGGGCCCTGGCTGTCCGAGCTGTCGTCGACGGTGATCGTGATGTCCTCGAGATAGCCCTCGACGCCGGCCTCGGCTCGGACGACCACTTCGTCGGTGTTGGTGTCGACGTCGCCAGTCCACGCGAACGCGTAGGAGTCCGAGTCGGCCAGCCGCTCACAGACCAACTCCTCGATGTCCTCGCGCGTGGACTGCTGGATAAGGACGCTGATGATGTCCCTGATGATGCCGTTGAGGTTGTTGAGCGCGGCCAGGCGCTCGCGCTGGCGCTCGATCTGTTGTTCGTGTTCGATGCGGTCGATGGCCGTCGTGAGGATGTTCGCGACCGACTGGACGAAGTTGACGTCCTGGTCGCTGATCGCTCGCTTCTCCGTGTCGTGGATGCCGAGCACCCCCCACGGCTCCTCCGGCGGGCCGATGACGACGCTGATGCCGCTCGCCACGTCGTGGCTGGTGAGTAGCTCCGGGCCGGAAAAGCGGGTCTCGGCGTCCATGTCGGGGACGACCACGGGCTCCTCGGAGGCGAGCGTGTAGCCGGCCTGGGACTGGCGGTCGGTCGGGACGCGTGCCGACCCGACGAGCCCGTCACGCCAGCCGACCCCAGAGCGGAGCAGCAGGCGGTCACTGTCCGGTTCCAGTTCGAGGACCTTGCAGTAGTCGTTGTCGAGGGTCTCGGCGACGAACTCGACCGCCTCGTCGAACAGGTCGTCGAGGTCGTCCGCCGCGAGTGCGCGCTGGCCGAGCTGAGTGACGACCTGCTGCTGGCGGACGCGTCCCTGCAGTTCCGATTCGCGCTGGCGCAGTTCCGTGACGTCCTGGGACATCGCCAGCCCGGCGATGACGGCGCCGTCGTCGTCTCTGACGGGGACCGTGTGGAGCTTCCGGATCTGGTCACCGACTTCGAGCTCCACGGTGCTCGCTTCGCCGTCCAACGCGGTCTCGAACAGCGGCCGCAGCTCCTCGGAGAGCGATTCCGGCAGCACCTCGTCCATCAGCCTGCCTTCGAGTTCCGACGCTGTCCTGCCGACGTCGGTCGGCATTTCGCCGCCGAGAACGAGATAGCGCAGTTCCTCGTCGAACAGCGTGACGCCGCCGTTCGGGAAGTTGTCGACCAGCGTCCGGAGCCGCCGCTGTGACTCTTTGAGTTCACGCTCGCGGTCGAGGCGGTCGAGCGCGCTCTCGGCGTTCGTGGCCAGCAGCTCCACCAGTTGCTCGGTTTCGGTGTCGAACGCGTCGACTTCGCGCGAGCCGACGATCGCGATGCCGTGATCGCCCAGCGGGACGAAGACCCCGGCACGCATGTCCGTCTCGTCGGCATTGAGGTGCGGTGAGTTCCGCACGTCAGCCAGGCGGACCGACTCCCCGCTGGCGTAGACGTGTCCGGTGAGGCTGGACTCGTCTGGGGGTACGCGCGGCAACGACTGGCCGCGCATGAACGCCGCCTCGCTCGACACGGCGGCGGGATACAGCTCGTCGCGCTCTCTGTCGTAGAGATACACGGCGACCCCGGAGAGGTCGAGCACTTCCGTCGCCGCGTCGACGATCCGCTCGCTCACCGCCTCGTCACTGGTCGCCTCGTAGAGGTCGCGCGTCGTGCTGTGGAGCGCCTGGACCGTCTCTTCGAACTCCTTGCGTTCGGTGATGTCGCGGACGACGCCGACGCGACCGACCCGGCCGTCGTCGAGTTCCATGACGGAGAGCGTCCCCTCTGCCATGAACTCGGTCCCGTCGGCCCGCTGCATGGGTCCCTCGACGGTGAGCGTCTCCTGGTCGCTGGTCCGTACCGTCTCGTAGGCGTCCTCGACCCGGTCGGCGGTCTCCTGGCCGACGACCCTCGCGGCCGGGGCACCGATGAGTTCCGCCCGGGTGTACCCGGTCATCTCCGCGTACGCCTCGTTGACGAAGACGAACTCGCTCGCTTCGTCGATCACGTAGACGCCGTCGTCGATCGTCTCCATCACCTGCTCGTACTCTTCGAGTTCGCGCTCGCGCTGTTTTCGACCGAGTTCGTAGCCGATCCACTGCGAGAGCAACGTCATGACCGTCCGGTCGAGTTCGGTGATCTCCCGGTCACGCGGGTCCGGACTGGCGAAACTCAGCGTCCCGTACAACTCGCCGTTGACGTGGACCGGCACGCCGAGGTACGACTCCAGCTCGAACTCCCGATAGCAAGGATGGCTGGTCAGGTCCGCGTCGGAGGCGGACGCGAACCCGAGGGGCTGGGTCTGCTGGAGGGTCACTTCGCAGTACGTGTCGGCGAGCGAGTAGGTGTCGCCGACGCCGATATTTCCGGTTTCGTCGCTCACATGCCGTACGTGGTAGTCGTCGCCGTCGATCTCCGAGAGGATTCCGACGTCGAAATCGAGGAACTCGCGCCCGGAGGCGAGCAGTCGCTCGACCTTCTCCTCGAAGTCGACGTCGGCCCGCGTCGAGGTGTGATAGAACTGGTTCAGGTAGTCGCTGTAGCGCTGGAGGCGCTCCTCGCGGTGGATCCGCTCGGTGATGTCCGTCCCGGCGCTCAGGACGCTCGCGTCCCCGTCGGCTCTCAGGACGGTGTTGTTCCACTTGATGAGCCGCTCGTTCCCGTCGGCGGTGACGACCGTTCCGACGCGGGTGTCGGCCTCGTCCGAACCGGCGAGTACGTTCTCGAAGACGTCCCGAACGTCGTCTCTGTGACGCGCTGGGATGCAGGTCTCGAACCAGTCCGCGCCGAGCAGTTCGTCCTTCTCGTAGCCCAGCAGTTCGCACCCGCGCTGATTGACGTAGGACACCGTGCCGTCCGGGTCGATGATGACCATCACCGACCCTGCGAGTTCGAGGATCGTCTGCGCGCGGTTGCGTTGCTGACGCACTTCGGTTGCCCGCTCCTTGCGGTCGGTGACGTCCCGGAAGTACACCGACAGCCCGCTCTCCGAGGGATACGCGTTTATCGCGAACCAGGTGTCGAGCGGGGCCAGGTACTGCTCGAAGCTCACCGGCTCCTGGGCCACCATCGCGCGCTCGAACTGTTCCTGAAACGTCGAGCCGACGGTTTCGGGGAACACGTCCCAGATGGTCGCTCCGAGTAGCTCCGATTTCGACGCGTCGAGCAACTGCTCTGCCTGCGCGTTGACGTAGGTGAACTGCCAGTCGTCGTCGAGTCCGAAGAAGGCGTCCGTCACGCGCTCGAACACGTCCGTCATCTCCGACTCCAGGGTGTCGCGCTCGTGCTGGAGCTGTTGTTCGTACTCGCGGCGCTCGGTCATGTCTCGCGTGACCTTCGTGTACCCCTGGAGCGTGCCGTCGTCGTCGCGGACGGCGGTGATGGTGACTTTCGCCCAGAAGCGCGACCCGTCGCTCCGGACGCGCCACCCCTCGGTCTCGAGGCGCCCCTCGCTGGCTGCGTCGGCGAGGTTCTGGTCCGGACGGCCGGCCTCCCGGTCCTCCTCGGTGTAGAACGTCGCGATGTGCTCGCCGACGACCTGGTCTCGCTCGTAGCCTTTGAGTCGCTTTGCGCCCTCGTTCCAGGTGACGACCCGTCCGGCGGGGTCGAGCATGAAGATCGCGTAGTCCTCGATGGCGTCGACCATCTGCTGGAACTGCTCGTCGTGTTGCCACCGCGTGTACCCCGCGTGTAACTCCTGGAGCACCTCCCCGAGCTGATCGACCATCGTCGTGAGGAGGTCGATCATCTGCTCGTCGACGGCCTCGTGCGCTGGCAACAGGAACGTCAGCACGGCGATGACGCCCGCGTCGGCGACGACGGGGACGCCGAGCGCCGTCGTGAGCCCGCTCTCACGAGCGGCGGCCGCTCTGTGGAACTGCGCGTCCGCGTCCGTCACGTCCCGGATCCACTCCGCCTCGCCGCTCTCGTACACCCGTCCCACGAGTCCCTCTCCCGGCTCGAACGTCGTGGCGCTCGACGCTGCAGCGAACTCCGCGTCCGCGTCCCGGACGTCGGCGCTCGAAACGAGCGCCAGTTCCCCGGACGCCGTCGGCATCCACGCGTCGCCGTAGACCCATCGCGTCTCCCGACAGATGCGTCTGAGCGCCCTGGAGAGACTCTCCTCGAACGAACCCACGCTCGCTTCCCGGGGAGACGAGGACTTGAAATCAGAGCCAGTGGGTGCGGTGGGCTGGTTCGGACGGAGCACGCCGATCGTGGCGCCCCCGTCCTCGCTATCAGCCGTCCCGACCCGGAGGGTACAGGGTACCGCGTCGTCGGTTGCGGTCGTGACCTGCACGTCGATCGCCTCGACGCCCCGGTCGTCTCCGCTCAGCAGCCGCCTGATCGCCAACTCGGCCCGAGCGAACGCATCGGGTTCGAACAGCACGGAAACGTGCTCACCGAGCAGTTCTCGCCGGGAATATCCCGTCACCTCGACGAGCGCGTCGTTGACCGCGGTGACGTGCCGGTCACCGTCGAGTCGATACACGCCGTCCCGGATCGCGTTCGCGAGCCCGGAACACCAGCCGTCGTCCACTGCGTCCCCTGTTTGTCGGTGACTAACGGACCGACCCTCCCCCTGGTCCCCAGACTCTCTCGACATGGTACCACAGTTATCCCATCAACGGTGATAAGCACCGCGACGAATGAATGTTATCTGATGGTTTTAGGAAGCGGTTAAAACCATAATAGAGTCCTTAATTCAGACGTTTCTGGTGACTCTGCCTATCTCCTTGACATACTCGTCGCGGTCGTATCCGAGTCTGCCGAGCCAGACCGCCTGGTAACTCGGGTGGAGGAGCGGCAGCACGGTCGTCTCGAGCGGCGGGCAGTCGATCGGCTCCAGTACCAGATCAAGGAACCCGTCGACGTCGCTGCCCGTGAACGCGAGCACTGACCGTGTCGCGTGCTTGCCGGTCGTGACGACGGCGTCCGGGTCGACAGTCTCGATCTCCGCTCGGAGGTACGATCGGCAGTGGTCCCGTTCGCCGGGCGTCGGCGCCCGGTTCGTCGGCGCGTCCGCGTCGGGGTTCTCGGCGGGGAAACACTTCACCGCGTTCGTGAAGTAACAGCGTTCCAGCCCGTAGCCTGCGTCGGCGAGCAACTCGCGGACGCGTCGCCCGGAGTGACGCGAAGTGTAGGCCATCCCCGTCCAGTTGCCGCCCTGCCACCGGGTCGCGTCGGGGTCGCCTGCCGCGGGGGCTTCACCGACGACGACCAGGTCGGCGTCGAGCGGACCGTTTCCCCAGGCGATGCACTCCCGGGCGTCGACGAGCGCGGGACAGCGCTGACAGTCGTCGGCGAGGACGTGCTGGCTGTCGGGGTCGGGAAACGGGGGCATCGGTCGCTCGTTCGTGCCCGGGGGGTTTGAGCGGTTCGCCGCCGGCCGAACCGCGGACCGTCCAGCTGCGAACGGTTGCTTTCGCGAGCCGTTCCGGATGGTCGAACACTGCATCCAGCGTCTGGTTCAGTTGCTCACGCGGCATAAGCGACGATTGTTCACTCCGGCGTCGGCTACGGGCGCGTTCTGTTCCGGTCACTTGCGGCACGGCTGTCGGTTCATCCACGCTATTCTACGCGCTCACCGACCCATTACCCGAGTAAGCTGTCCTAGTGGCGAGATTCCGGAGCCAGATAACCAAACGGGTGGACGGACTGCATCCCACTGCATGCCAGTGCTGACCCGGTCGGCAGCGACCGAGACTGATCGGACGTGCAATCACGAAAACTATGACTGAGAAATCAACGGAGTCTACGGACGGCGGTACGCTCGACGACCTGCCACTGGAAAACACCCGACGGACGCTCCTTCGCGCCCTCGGCGGCGCTGCTGCCGTCGGCGGCATCTCCGGCGTCGCAGCCGGCGTCGACGACGAGGGTGAGGAGAACAAGGACGACGACGAGGGAGAATGGAACGACGGCCCCGGTGAGGATGACGAGGACGAACGAGACGACGGCGGCGGAGACGACAACGGAAACACCGGATCCGGACAGCGCCTCTCCTTTACGCTGCTCGACCTGTTCGACGTGAACGGGTTGGCGGTCACCGACGAGGCGATCTCGGCCCGGGAAGTGACCCTCGAGGTCTCGAACGGTGGGTCCGCGATCGAACTGGTGACCGCTTCGGGCGTCCGGATGAACGTCGTGGGCGACGCCATCGCCGGAACCAGCGTCGACTCCATCGACCTCCACAACCTGCTCGAACCCGAGGTCGAAAGCGCGATCGCGACGCTCGCGAACGGCGACACGCCCGAGGAGGTAAACGCGCTGCCCGACCCCCTCTCTGAGCAGGTCGAATCGACCGACAGGTCCGTGTACAAGGAGATCGACGCGCGGACGAACGGCTCGCGGTCGGTCTCTGACGTGGCCGAGAACGAGCTGTCGACCGCTGGGAACGACAGGCACAGGAGCGACCCGCTCATCGTGGTGATCGTGATCATCATCGCGATCATCCTGTCCTTCGGGGGCGGTCTCCCGCGACTCGACGTCGGCTCGGGCGCCTCCAGCGACTCGGCTGGGGCTGGCGACTCGGATGAATCCGGCGAAGCCGGTGGGGCCGAGGAAGCCGGTGGAGCCGACGAATCGGAGGAAGCGGACGAAACTAGCGGAGCCGGTGGATCGAGCGGATCTGGCGAGGCTGGCGACGCAGGCGGCATCGTCGAAGACGACGAAGACGAGGAAGACGAGGAAGGGACCGTCGGATCGGACGGCATCGGCGAAGACGGTGGCGAACTCGACGATTCCGAGGAGCCTGGCGCAGGAATGGATTGATCTGCAAATCTGGGACCTCCAATACGTCGATCTCCCGATTCTTTTCCGTGCTCGGTTTTCACCGCTGCTCGTCTCGGACCGTCCCGTGACGGCCGCGTTTCGACGGCGCGCCTGCACAGTCCGACGGGTGTTCGTGGGATATGTTCGGATTGCCGTCGCGTCGCAGTACTGACGCCGTTGTCGGACCGATTTGCCTTTAGTCCCGGCCCCAATTGGAGGACACATGAGCAGGTTCGATCCGGTGGACGACCAGTACGACCCTCATTCGGTCGAGGAGGAGATCTTCGACTACTGGGACGCGGTCGACGCCTACGAGCAGACCAAAGACCACAGGGCCGACGGGGAGACGTACTTCTTCGTCGACGGCCCGCCGTACACCTCCGGGTCGGCGCACATGGGGACGACCTGGAACAAGACGCTCAAAGACGTCTACATCCGCTTTCTCCGCATGCAGGGCTACGACGTCACCGACCGCCCCGGCTACGACATGCACGGGCTCCCCATCGAGACGAAAGTCGAGGAACGGCTGGGCTTCGAGAACAAGAAGGACATCGAGGAGTTCGGCGAGGACGCCTTCATCGAAGAGTGCAAGGAGTTCGCCGAGGAGCAACTGGAGGGACTCCAGGACGACTTCAAGTCCTTCGGCGTCTGGATGGACTGGGACGATCCCTACAAGACGGTCGACCCCGAGTACATGGAGGCCGCCTGGTGGGGGTTCCAGCAGGCTCACGAGCGGGGCCTCGTCGAGCAGGGGCAGCGATCTATCTCCCAGTGTCCCCGGTGTGAGACGGCGATCGCCAACAACGAGGTCGAGTACGACCACGTCCAGGACCCGTCTATCTACGTGAAGTTCCCCCTCAGCGACCGCGACGGCTCGCTCGTCATCTGGACCACTACTCCCTGGACGATCCCGGCCAACACCTTCGTCGCCGTCGACGGCGAGGCGACCTACCAGGCCGTCCGCGCCGAGCAGGGTGACGACGAGGAGGTCCTCTACCTCCACGAGGAGTGCGTCGAGGACGCCCTGGAACAGGGCGGCTACGACGACTACGAGATCGTCGAGGAAGTCTCGGGCGAGGAGATGGTCGGCTGGGAGTACGACCACCCGCTCCGCGAGGAAGTACCCGACGCACCCGACTTCGACGGCGCATTGCAGGTCTACACCGCCGACTACGTCGAAGCCGACCGGACGGGCCTGGTCCACAGCGCTCCCGGGCACGGTGAAGTC
This sequence comes from Halorientalis brevis, assembly GCF_023077655.1. Classification (NCBI taxonomy): domain Archaea; kingdom Methanobacteriati; phylum Methanobacteriota; class Halobacteria; order Halobacteriales; family Haloarculaceae; genus Halorientalis; species Halorientalis brevis. The sequence goes on from NZ_JALLGV010000002.1 coordinate 161,759, forward strand.
GACTTCCAACGCGGCCGCGAACTCGGCCTGGACGTCTTCTGTCCGGTCGGTCCCGACGGTACCTACGAGGACGCCGCGGGCAAGTACGCCGGCGAGTTCGTCAAGGACGCCGACGAGCGCATCATGGACGACCTCGACGCCGAGGGACACCTCCTCGCCCGGGGTACCGTCCACCACGACTACGGCCACTGCTGGCGGTGTGACACGGGCATCATCCAGATCGTCACCGACCAGTGGTTCATCACGGTCACGGACATCAAAGAGGAACTGCTCGACAACATCCAGGACAGCGAGTGGTACCCGCAGGAAGCTCGGGACAACCGCTTCACGTCGTTCGTCGAGGACTCGCCGGACTGGAACGTCTCGCGCCAGCGCTACTGGGGCATCCCGATCCCGATCTGGACGCCCGAGGACTGGAGCGGAGAGATGCAGGAGGCCATCGTCGTCGGTACTCGCGAGGAACTCGCAGAGCGCGTCGATCAGGACGTCGACCCCGAGACGGTGGACATCCACAAGGGGACCGTCGACGACCTGACGATCACCGAGGACGGCACCACGTACACCCGCGTCGGCGACGTGTTCGACGTGTGGCTGGACTCCTCGGTCGCCACGTGGGGCACCATCGGCTTCCCCAGCGACGAGGAGACCTTCGAGGAACTGTGGCCCGCCGACCTCATCATGGAAGCCCACGACCAGACCCGCGGCTGGTTCTGGTCGCAACTCGGCATGGGCACCGCCGCGATGGGCGAGGTGCCATACGACCAAGTGCTGATGCACGGCTGGGCACTCGACGAGGACGGCCGGAAGATGTCCAAGTCGCTGGGCAACATCGTCGAACCCGGCGAGGCCATCGACCGTCACGGCCGGGACCCGATGCGACTCTTCCTGCTGTCGGTCAACCCGCAGGGGGACGACATGAAGTTCTCCTGGGACGAGATGGCCGAGATGAAGCGCCGGCTCAACATCCTCTGGAACGTGTTCCGGTTCCCGCTGCCGTACATGCGGATGGACGAGTTCGATCCCGACGCGGTCGACGTCGAAGACGCGGAGACGGAACTCGTCGACGAGTGGGTGCTCTCGCGCCTCCAGAGCGTGACCGAGGAGATGACCGAACACATGGAGGACTTCGAGCAGCACAAAGCGCTGGACGCGCTGCTCGAGCTCGTCGTCGAGGACGTCTCGCGGTTCTACGTCCAGACCGTCCGCGACCGGCTGTGGGAGGAAGACGACAGCAGCTCGAAGGAAGCGGCGTACGCCACGCTGTATCACGTCCTCGAACAGGTCGTGACGCTGTTCGCGCCGTTCTCGCCCTTCGTCGCCGAGGAGATCTATCAGAATCTCACCGGCGACGCCGGCTTCGACACGGTGCACATGCGCGACTGGCCCGACCGCGACGAGTTCTGGCACGACGAGGCTCTCGAAGCCGACGTCGAAGCGGTCCGCGCTGCAGAGGAAGCCGGCTCGAACGCCCGCCAGCAGGCCGAACGGAGCCTTCGCTGGCCGGTCACGCAGGTCATCGTCGACGTGACGACCGGCGAGGACCTCACTGCCTCGCTGGAGAGCCAGACCGATATCCTCGCCGAGCGACTGAACGCCCGCGACGTCGAGGTCGTCGATCCCGACGAGGACTGGGGCGAGATCACCTTCTCCGCCGAGGCGGACATGAGCCTGCTCGGGCCGGAGTTCGGCGACGAGGCCGGCCGCGTGATGAACGCGCTGAACGAGGCTCGGGTCACCGAGCAGTCCCTCGACGCGCTCGAAGCGGCCGTCGAAGACGAACTCGGCCGTGACGTCGACCTCACGGAGGAGATGGTCGAGTTCGTTCGCCACACGCCCGACGACATCAGCGGCTCGGGCTTCGAGGCGCTGGACGGCTCGGGCGTCGTCTACGTCGACACCGAACTCACCGAGGACATCGAGAGCGAGGGCTACGCTCGCGAGGTCATCCGCCGCGTTCAGGAGATGCGCAAGGACCTCGACCTGGACATCGAGGAGCGCATCCAGGTCGAGTTCGACATCGACGACGACCGGATCGCCGACCTCGTCCGCGAACACGAGGCCCTCATCGCCGAGGAAGTCCGCGCCGACGAGTTCGGTGGCGTCGAAGACGGCCACCGGAAAGAGTGGGCGGTCGAGGACGTGGCGCTGACGATCGCGGTCGAACCGTTGGCTGCTGCTGAAGCGTCGGACTAGATCGCTGTTCGGACCCGAGCGAAGCGAGGGTCCGTTTTTCGAGGTGCAGGCTGTAGGTGCCATTCGTGCCTTCGAAGGAATAATTACCGCTCGAGGTTGCGTGGCTCCGCTCCGCGTTCAGTGAACGGGGTTTGACTAGTTGCTGAATCGTCACTCTCGCGTCCTGTACTCATTTAAGTCACCTCATATTCGGGCCTATTTATAAACACGCCGCTAGTTTCAACCTATAGTATAAAAATTAAAAATATATAGCTAGCGAAAAATTACAATAGCTACCCTGTTGCTTGCAAGGACGTGAATCGCTCACACGAATCACGGGCTGGGAGCACAGACAACGATCAGAGCGCGACCGGTCGTCGCGGCTTCCTCAGGGGTGCCGCCACGGTGGGGACTACACTCGTCGGGTTCGGTGCCGCGACGGGTACTGCCGCGGCCGGCGGGAGCGACGGTGACTACGAGGCGCCACACGACTATCCGCTCATCAGTACGCGGGACCATTATGCGATCAACTGGTACGGCGACCCGTATCTGACGGACGGACACACCGCGACCGACTACGATACCGTCGGCGACTGGGACAAGTACGACGACGCCACCGAGATCTGCGTGTTCGTCCACGGCTGGAACGCCGACGACGGCAACGACGACGACATCGACTCGGCGTACACGTGCGAACTCGCCCTCGACCAGAACGGATACGACGCTTTCAACGTCGGATTCTCGTGGGATTCGGACAAGGGCGGCGGCATCGACCAGGGCTGGTACGAGGCCAAGGAGATCGCCCGGAACAACGGGCCGAAACTGGCGAACTGGATCACCGACACCGACCGTCCGGTCAGGCTCATCGGCCACTCGCTGGGGGCTCGCGTCGTCGGCAGCGCGCTGGAGACGTTAAACGAGTGGGGACGTCACGACGCCGTGCGGTCCGCCACCCTGCTCGGCGGTGCGATCGACGACGAAGACGTCGAACTGGACGACGAATACGGCACGGACATCAGGGACGTGGCCGGGCAGTTCGACAACTACTACAAAACCGACGACGACGTCCTCGCCTGGGCCTACTCGCTCGGTGAGTTCAACAGCGCCGTCGGCCGATACGGCATCCAGGACGAGGCGGACGCACCGGCCAACTACGAGGACCACGACGTGACGGACGTGGTCCCCGACCACGGCTCCTACTACGAACCGGGTGACGGCTGCATCCCGCAGGTGGTCTCGGAGTTCTAACAGCGGCCGCGCGGTTTGCAGCCGCTGGCCTTCGGCCAGGAGGACTCGCGTCCTCCGCGGTCCCGGCTGCTGCCATGACTCGAGATGATCCAACGCCCAGAAAACATAACATACTTTTATTATATATAGCTAGCGAAAAATTACATTTGGTTGCTTGTTACACGGTATCCTGTGACGCGAGACAGTCACACATCGGTTGGGGGAATTGGACGGGAAACTGCGGATTCGCTCAGCAGACGGCGGTTCTTGCGGGGGGCGTCGGTCGCCGTGGTGGGCACGATGGGGGTCGTGTCCGCCAGCGGCACTGCGGCTGCGGGTTCGTCGACCGCGAACGCGGACGCACCGAGCGACTATCCGCGGGTGACCACGCGAGACCACTTCGACGACGACGCGAATCTCGCCGACGGGGAGACGGCGTTCTCCTATCAGAAAGCCGGTGACTTCGCCGGAATCGGCGACGAGCCGCTGACGTTGTTCGTTCACGGCTGGATGAACAGCGAGGACGACGCGCTCGACGGCGCCTACGAGTGTCAGCTGGCGCTCGAAGCGAACGGCTACGGGGGCGACACCGCGGCGTTCTCCTGGGACTCCGACCAGGGCGACAGCCTCGATCTCGGCTGGGCCGACGCGAAGGACATCGCCGAGAAGAACGGGCCGAAACTGGCCAACTTCGTCACGGACTGGAACGCGAACGTCGGGACCGACGTCCGGCTGGTCGCACACTCGCTCGGGGCGCGCGTGACGATCTTCGCGATGGAGTCACTGGAGACCGACTTTGGTGCCGCCGACGCCGTCACCTCGGCGACGCTGCTGGGAGGTGCCGTCGCCGAGGACGCCGTGTCGCTCGACGCCGGCTGGTTCGACAGCGAGTACGGCGACCACATCGAGTACGCCGCCGAGCAGTTCGACAACTTCCACGACGACGGCGACCCGATTCTGGAGTACGTCTACGAGACGCGCGAGTGGGAGGACGCCGTCGGCGAGAAGGGCTGTGACGGACCGGAGCCGGACAACTACACCGACTTCGACGTGACGGACCAGGTCGACGCCCACGGCGACTACTACAAGCGTGACGTCGGCGTCGCCGATCAGATCGTCGCCCAGTGGTGACCACGCCACTGCGACGCCGCGGTCGCGAACGATCGCTAGCTGCGGAAGCTGACGGGCAAGGGCGACACGCCCCCCGCCCGGTAGACCACGTAGTACGCGATCGGATAGGACGAGAGAACGATCGTCGCTCGGGCGAGAGCGGTCAGGTCATCGCCGTTGGCTGCTGCAACCACCAGTAGCCCGAGCAGGGTGACGACGATCTGGACCAGCGCCGCGACGATGACGAAATCGGCCAGGCGGCTGATCGAACCGCCCTGGCGGACGAACGTCCGGGCCGTCGGTGCGGCCAGCAGCATCGACCCGACGACGATGACCGCAAGTGACGGCAGCGTCACCGACAGCAACACCCGCGCACACACGACCGACGGCTGGCCGTACACCAACAGGAACGCGGCGAACGCGAGCAGCAACTCACGACGCGGTGACTCCGGAATCGTCCGGCCCGCGATTCCCGCGGGATCCATGTCCATGGGAACGACTAACGCGCCCGATCGTCTTATAACGATGCTGCGCTCTCGCGGTGGTCAGAGCGCGTCGGCGACGACGGGGGCGACGCTCACCGCGCTGACGGGTCGTTCGATGGTGTCGGTGCCGTAGATGGTCTCGACGCCGGCCCGGGCGAGTTTCGTGTGCGCGTTGGCCGCCAGCATGGGGTGAACGCAGGTGACGAACACGCGGGCAGCACCGCGCTCGTCGAGGACGGCGACGGACTCGCTCATCGTCGAGCCGGTGGCGATGATGTCGTCGGTCAGAACGACGTCCCGGCCCGCCACGTCCGTGTCGCTGGGTTCGATCTCGACCTCGCTGCCCGACAGCCGCGTCTTCTCGAAGTAGTCCGTCTCGCCGCTTCCGTAGGCGTCCCGGACGGTGGCAGCGATGTCGATCGCGCCCTCGTCGGGCGAGCAGAAGACGGGATCGGTCAGGTCCGCAGGGAGCGGATCGGCCAGTCGCCCGGCGGCGTCGACGGTCTCGGCCGGGACGGTGAAGTGCTCGGTCACGTCCGGCTCGTGGGGGTTCACGGTGAGGACCCGATCCGTGCCGGTGCTGATGGCGCGGGCCATCGCACGGACCGACACCGGTTCACCTGGCTCGAAGGCGGCGTCCTGGCGGGCGTAGCCCATGTACGGCAGGACGGTGACGACCTCCTCGGCGCCGGCCTCGCGGACGGCGTCCTGAAGCTGGAGCAGCTCGACGTGTGCGTCGCTGGAGTCGGTCGACGCGACGACGACGGCCCGGTCGGCCGAGAAGTCCGGTACTTTCCCCATCAGTTCGCCGTCGGGGAACCGCTCGAACTCGACGTGCGCAAGCGGCTCGCCGGTCGCCTCGGCGAGCGCCGCCGCCAGCGACTGTGACGTGGACCCACTGACAATCATATCTGAGCCGTCTACACCCGGGGTAAAACCACTTTTTCTTCGCTCCGCGGTACGTAGCTCCCGCGAGACACCGCGCGCTGGCCCCTCAGGGCGCGACGGCCAGCCCTGCGACGTCGCGCAGTCCCAGCGCCCGATCGCGCCAGCCGTCGCCCACGTCCACCAGCACCGTTCCGTTCTCGGTGAGCGCGTAAGTGCCGGGTCCGTGCGCCAGTGCGACGACTGGCCCGTCTCGCGGAACCTCCCGCTCGGTCCACTCGCCGTCGACCTGTTCGTAGAGTGCGTCCACGGTCGCGGCGTGTGCCTGCGACTCGTCGCGGTCGACGGTCGTGAAGTCGCCGTCCCGCGCCTTCGCCCAGCCGGGACCCAGATAGTACAGGCCGTCGCCGGTCGCGGCTACCGGCGTCCCGCTCGTCGTCACGTCGCGCACGTCGTCTAGGCCGACGTGACTGAGTCCGTCGTCGTCGAGCCGGAACGCGCCGTCGCTGGCCGCGACCAGGTCGCCGTCGATCGCGCGGACCTCGCCGACCGTCCCCAGCTCCGTCCACTCGCCGTCGTCGTAGCGGGCGACGCGGCCGTCGTCGTCGCCGGCCAGGAGTGCGCCGTCGGTCAGTGCGACGGCACTCGCCGGGCCGAAGCCGGTCTCCCGGAACGTCTGGTCCGTCCGGTCCGCGACGAGTACGTCCTCGTCGGTGGCGACGACCAGGCGGTCGGCGTCGGTGGCGACGTCGGTGGCCGTACAGCGCCGGACCAGCGAGAACTCGCCGACGATGTCGTCCGACACCGAGACGACCGCCAGCCCGAGGCCGGTCGCGACGTACAGCTCTGTCACGCCCGATTTCGCGGCGTAGACGCGCTTCTCGTCGATGCTGATGTCCTCGTCGCTCATACTCGAAGCCCGGGCGGCCGCCGAGGAAAGGGTACCGACTCCTACGGTCGCGAGGTGAGATAGCCGCCGACGCCGATCGCGAGGACGCCCACGACGACCGAGAGGAGTCGCACGAGGTTCGACGAGGCGGTCAGCGGCGGCGGGCCGGTCCGCGTCTCCATCAGGTCGTAGCGCTCGATCTCTCGTCGCTGTTCCGCCAGTTGTTCCTGCCGTTCCTCGCTGGAGGGCGTCGGTTCGGTGGCCGGCGTCGCGGTCTCGTTACCGGCCGTGGCGGTGCCGTCTGCGGGCGTCGCTTCGGCCTGTTTGCGTTCGGCGCGCTCCTGGGCGCGTTCTGCCCGCTCACGGGCTTCCTCGGCGTGGTAGCTGGGTTCGTCGGCCGGCGGCAGGTCGGCGTCCGGCGGTCGTTCGATGGCGATCGTGCCGGGCCGTCGTTCGCTGGGGCCAGCGTCATCGTCCGAGTCCTGGTTCGTCACGTAATGGAAATCGTCGGGTGCACCCTGACCGAGCGGGACGGCGTACTGGCCGTGGTTTCTGAGTGCCCTGACGTACAGTTCCTGACCGCGCTCCGAGAGGTTCTCGTAGGCGACGACTCTGACGCCGTGTTCTTCGAGCTCCGTGCCGTTTGCGGTCGTTCCGGCGCCCGTGTTGTGGAAGTGCATGGCCTGGACCGGGGCCAGCGCGGGAGCGATGAGCAGGACGATACCGATGGCGACCAGCACGCGGGAAACCGAGATGTGTTGGATCATGGTTGGAGTGGAGTGGGCGGGTTATTCGAGATCGGTACGGTCGAATCGCAGGTAGCCGACGACGAGCGGGACCACCAGCCAGGCGGCGAAGACCAGCAGCGCGAACTCGTCGGAGAGGTACACCGGGAGATCGGTGGCTGTGTCCTCGCTGGCCCGCATGAACACCTGGCGCTGGAACGCCTCGGGAAACACGAGGTTCTGCGCCTTCCGGAAGGCGATGTACGGACTGGTGTAGGTGACGGCGTTGTAGAGGTCGGGGTTCGTCTCCATCCCAAGCATCGTGTGGTGGACCCACTGGACCAGCGTGCCGATCCGGATCGTCGGTACCACGTACAGTACGACCAGCACGAAGTACGAGCCGACGGCCGCGCCGATGGCTCGACTCCGCGACCCGATCGCCGCCGAGAGCGCGACGGCGACGCAGACGAACACCGCGCCGTACAGCAGCGACACGGCGAACAAGCCGAGCACGGTCCCGATCGGGAGCGTCCCGTGTCTGGTGACCGCGACGGACGTGGCCGCCACGAACACCAGCACCAGGCCGCTGCTGACGAGGGCGAGTCGACTGAGCAACTTCCCGAGGAAGACGTCGCGGCGCGTGTTCGGGAACCCCAGCAGGAACTTGATCCCGCCGCTCTCGCGCTGACCGGCGATCGACATGTAGCTGGCGACCAGGGCGATGATCGGCAACAGAATCCCCAGGACCATCCCGAGCGTCCTGAACAGGTTCTGGACCTGTTCTGCAGGCGGGAGCCGGTACCCCTGCGTGCCGAAGGCGATCAACGCGGCGAGCAGCGTGAACAGCGTCGCGGCCGTCCAGAGCGCCCGCGACCGACGAGCGCTCTTGAAGTCCTGTTTGGCGACGGTGAGGACGCTCATCGCGCCACCTCCGTCGCCGCCTCCTCGTTGCCTGCCGTCGAGCCGTCACGACCGCCGCCAGTGAGGTCGTTGAACAGCGATTCCAGGGAAACCGACTCAGAGAGGACGTCGCGCACCTGCGTCCGGGCTGCGACGTGCGTGACGACGTCGGCTTTCACGCTCGGGTCGGTGCAGGTGACCGTCAGCGTCCGGTCCTCGACGGTGACGTCGGTGACGCCGTCGAGGTCGGCGACGCCCAGCTCGGTCGGCGGCGTCGCACAGTCGAGCGTGATGGTCGCGGGGCCGCCGGCGTTCTCCCGGAGGCCCTCGATGGTGTCGACCGCTTCGAGCCTGCCGCCTTTCATCACGGCGACGCGGTCGCACACCGCTTCGACTTCGGCGAGGTGATGACTGGAGAAGAAGACGGTCGTGCCGTCGCTGGCCTGCTCGCGAATGATCTCGCGCATGTTCTGGATGCCGTTCGGGTCCAGCCCGGTCGAGGGTTCGTCGAGGATCAGCAGGTCGGGGTCGTCGACGAGCGCCATCGCGAACGCCAGGCGCTGTTGCATCCCTTTCGAGTAGTCGGCGGCCATCCGGTCGGCGTCGCCGGCCAACCCGACCAGTTCGAGCAACTCGTCGGGATCGTCGTCGGCGTTTTTCGACTCGATGGCCCAGTCGAGGTACTCCCGGCCGAGCAGCGGGTCCTCGAACCCGAAGCCTTCGGGCAGGACGCCGACGCGCCGGCGCACTGCGGCGGGATTCTCCTGGGCGTCGACGCCGAGCACCTCGATGTGCCCGCTCGTCGGCCGGATGAAATCCAGGAGCATGTTGATCGTCGTCGACTTCCCGGCGCCGTTCGGGCCGAGGAAGCCGAAAATCTCGCCTTCCTGCACCGAGAGGTCCAGATCCTCGACGGCGTGGAAGTCGCCGAACGTCTTCGTGAGGCCGGTGATGTCGATCGTCGCCACGGTCAGACCACCTCCGCTCTGCGAGTAGACTGGCAGTGGCTCAAGAGCGATGCTCGTCGGGGAGGGGCGGTGGACAGGGGACCGTCCATACCCAACCCCTCATACTCCGTACCGATTAGTTTTCTGATTAGTACTCGGGCGGGGAAGGAAGGCGCTACAGCGCGTTTTTGTACGCTTCGAGCGTCTCCTCGACGTCGTCTTCGGTGTGTGCGTACGTGACGAACTGGGACTCGTACTGGTTCTGTGAGAGGAACACGCCCTCCTCCTTCATCTTCGGCCAGAAGACCCGCCGCCAGCGGTCTGTCTCTCCCGCGGCCACGTCGCTCGCGTTCTTGGGACACAGTTCGTAGCGCGGACAGTCTTCGCGTTGCTCGCAGCCGCCCTCGCAGTGGTCATCGAAGGTGTCCGGACTCTCCCGCGTGAACACGAGCTTGAACATCCCCTCGGTGCCGGTGACGGTGTACTCGGGGGCCTGGTCCTGGACGATCTCCTGCAGGCCGGTCCGGAGCTGCTCGCCCAGGCCGTTGATGTGGTCGTACACGTCGTGTTCGGCGGCGTAGCGCAGGGATTCGAGCCCGGCGGCCATCGTCACGGGGTGGCCGGAGAAGGTGCCGGCCTGGAACACGTCGCCGGAGGGCGTGAACTGCTCCATGAGCCTGGCGGGCCCGCCGATCGCTCCCACGGGGAAGCCGCCGCCGATGAGCTTGCCGAACGTGGTCAGGTCCGGTTCGATGCCGAACTTGCCCTGGGCGCACTGGAGGCCGCCGACGCGGAAGCCGGTGATGACCTCGTCGAAGATCAACAGCGAGCCGTGGTCATCGGTGAGGTCGCGCAGCGTCTCGTGGTAGCCGTCGACGGGCCGGACGATGCCGTAGTTGGCGAGGATCGGCTCGACGAGGACGGCGGCGATCTCGTCGCCGTAGTCCTCGAACACCCTGTGCGCGGCCTCTTTGTCGTTGAACGGGATGGCGAGCGTCTCGTCGGCAAAGGACTGGGGAATGCCCGGACTCGACGGACTGGTGTCGTCGTACTCGCCGTCGACGAGGGTGGTCTCCTGGGCACCGTGGTAACCGCCCTGCATGACGACGATCTTGTCGCGACCCGTGTGCGCACGGGCCAGCCGGCAGGCCGAAACGGTCGCCTCGGTGCCGGAGTTGACGAACCGGACCATCTCGACGCTGGGGACGTGTCGGGCGACGAACTCGGCGTGTTCGACCTCGATCTCGGTGGGCATCCCGAACATCGGCCCGTCGGTGGCGCGGGACTGGATGGCCGCTTCGACGGGCTGTGGCAGGTCGTGGCCGTACAGCAGCGGGCCGAGGCCCATCACCCAGTCGACGTAGCGGTTGCCGTCGGCGTCGATGACGTGCCCGCCGTCACCGCGCTGGACGAACTGGGGATACGGTTCGATCGCGGCGCGGACCGCGGAGTTGACGCCACCGGGCATGACCGAGAGCGCTCGGTCGTACAGATCTCGCGACTGCTCGTGGTTCATACGCCGGCGTTGGAACCCCCTGCTAAAAGAACTGCCTCACTTCGCCCCCGCAGCTATTGCTCGCGCGCGATCGACGACAGGTAGTGGTCGGGGGCCAACAACTGCATTCCGTACACGTACTGCTGGTTGAACCGCCGCTCGATCTCCAGTTCGGTGACGTCGGGCACTTCGATCGGCATGACTGTACCGTCGTGAACGCACTCGTCGCTTATTTGTATGCGGCGTATTCTCGGAAACAACGTCGTCCAGTGCCAGAAACGGTCGACTTTTCAGTGGCGTGGCGCTCGGCCGTGTCGGCCAGCGAGCGCGGCTGTTCCCCGGTAGTGAGGTCCTACTCTCGTTCGACGAGTAGCCGGCGTCCGGTCGCTTCTACAAACTGGGACGACGGCCGAAAAACGCGGGCCGCTGGGGTCGCTGAACCGACCTCGCGGGCGTCAGGCTTCGCCGTTTTCGAGGTCGAGGGGGAACTGCTCGTACTCCCGGACGGTTTCCAGGACGACGTTGGTGTTCGTCGCCGTGATCTTGGGGTTCGTGAGCAGGTCTTTGATCTCGGTGTTCAGTTCGTCGGTGCTATCGAACTTCCCGATGGCGATGACGTCGTGGCTCCCGGTCACTTCGTAGACGCCGACCATCTGGTCGTGGTCGCGGAGGCGGTCGACGACGGGTGCGAGGCCGCTCCCCTTGACGCCGAGTCGGAACACGGCCGTCACGTCGTATCCGAGCGCGTCGTAGTCGACGGCCGGATGGTACGAGTCGACGATGCCGCGGTCTTCGAGCGCCGAGAGGCGTTTGGTGACTGTCGTCGCCGCGACGCCGGCTTCGGCGGCGATGTCGCGGGAACTGGCGCGGCCGTCTTTCAGTAGCGCATTCACGATACGCCGATCGGTGTCGTCGACGGTCATCGGCGGCTGGTCAGACCGCCTCGGGGCCGGTCTTGCCGGTCCGGATCTGGATGGCGTCGTCGACGTCGAGGACGAAGATCTTGCCGTCACCGGCGTCGCCCGTGTGGGCGGCCTCCTGGATCGCGTCGATCACGTCGTCGGCGGGGACGTCCGCGACGACGCACTCGACTTTGACCTTCTCGTGGAGGTCCACGACGTACTCCTCCCCGCGCCACTGCCCTTTCTTGACCGGCTGGCTGCCGCGACCGCGGACGTTGTTCACCGTCAGCGAGGGCGCGCCGACTTCCGCGAGCGCCTTCTTGACGGCGGTTAGCTTGCCCGGCCGGATGTACGCGACGACCATCTTGATCTCGTCGTCGCTCATTTCTCTTCACCTCCCAGCACGCGACCGCCGTCGGAACGGAGTTCCGACGAGGGTTGCCCTTCCGGCACGAAACCGCCGTCCGTGCTGACGCTGCTGTCGGGCACCGTCATCTCGTCGCCGTCGCTGAACTCGGGGTAGGTCTCGACGCCGTGCTCGGAGATGTCGAGGCCTTCGCGCTCGTGTTCGGGCGTGACCCGCATCTGGCCGAGGGCCTTCAGGACGCCGAACACCGTGGCCGTCGCGACGACCGTCCAGCCCGTGATGAGGGCGACGCCGGCGACCTGTGCGACGATCGCGCTCGTGCTGATCGCTCCGACCGAGAGGAACGGGTACGCGAGTGCACCGAGCATCCCGGCGCTGCCGTGGACGGGGAAGACGGCACACACGTCGTCGATCTTCAGGCGCTTCTCGACGAAGCCGAACACGATCGGGAGCTGGCCACCGGCCAGCAGGCCGACGACCATCGCGCCCCACCACGTCGCCGTGTCGGGGAACGCCGTGATGCCGACCAGGCCCGCGAGCAGGCCGTTTGCGACGTACAGCGTGTCGACTTTCCCGGTCTGGAGCAGCGACATCGCGCTCGCCCCGATGGCGCCCATCGCCATCGCGAGGGTCGTCGCCATGGCGACGCGGCCGACGTAGCTAAAGGCGCCGAGTTCGACGACGCCGGCGTCCGTGATCGTCAGCACCGAGGCCGCCGTCCCGACGTTGAACCCGTACCAGCCGAACGCCAGCACGAGGGTGCCCAGCACCGCGAAGGTGATCGAGTGGCCCGGGATGACGTTCGCCGAGCCGTCGGCGTTGTAGCGCTCCAGGCGGGGACCGAGCATCCACGCGGCCGTGAGGCCGGCGACGCCGCCCATGCCGTGGACGATCATGCCGCCCGCGAAGTCGTGGAAGCCGACGCCGGCGACGCTCGCCAGGAACCCACCGGCCCACGTCAGGCCGGTCACGACCGGGTAGATCACTGCCGCCAGCAGGATGGTGTAGGTCATGTACGCGCGGAGTTTCGCGCGGCCGGCGACCGCACCGGAGACGATGGTCGCCGCGGTCATCGCGAACACCGCACCGAACAGCCAGGACACCCAGCCGGCAGAGCCGGCCGTCAGCGCCCCGACGAGGCTGTACTCGCCGCCACCGCCGGTTATCGACCCGACCATACTGGAGACGCCGGCGCCGATGAGGAAGAACATCGTCACGCCGACGCTCCAGGTCAGCAGGTTCTTGGTCAACTGGTTCGCGACGTTCTTCGAGCGCACCTGCCCGGCTTCGAGCATCGCGAACCCGGCGTGCATGAAGAAGATCAGGAACGTCACGACCAGGACCCACAGCAGGTTGATCCCTTCGACCATCGCCTGAATCTCGGCGTCACTCAGCTGCAGGGGGACGAGGAACTCACCTACCATCCTGGGTCACCCCGTTCAGTTTTCGCGAACTCACCTGGGTGTTTGTACGTAATACAACCGAATTCTGAACCATTCGTTTGGTAGCTCACGGGAATAGGTCATGGAATACCACTACATAAGTGTTTGCTTGACATCCGTCATATTTTCAAGGATGGGGTAGACGATCGTCCAGATTACAATAGACTATTATCGATATAAGGTTGTATTCCGTCCAGTCTCTGGGCGTTCGTCAGGCCGTGTTTCGGACGTTTGTCTACCGGGGTCCGGCGTAATTTCCGAGAATCCTCTACTGCGCGCGGAAGCGTGCGTGTCTGGGCACTTATGGGCTGATCTAGATAGAATTCCGCTTCTAAATGCCGGAAACTGGTTGAACATCGGAAAAATATAGGGTGCTTTTTGACGCCTTGCCGGTTCGAGCGGAGGCCAGTTTGACAGTGTCGCATGGCGTCGCGAGATTCCCTGGGGGTCGATAACCGCTCAGGCACCGTCGGTTCGGGTCGAGCCGAGCAACTGGGCAGTCAACACTACGGCACCGCCGAGGACGAGCGTCGTCCCGAGTGGCGAAGGATCGACGGTGATTGCCCTGGGGACCAGCGCGATCCCGACGACACCGGTTCCGACGAGGGTCGTCCCGGCGACGTGGACCAGTTCGAGTCGGCGTGTGCGCGTCCCGCCGTCGAACGCCGACTGAAGTTCGGTCGCCGTCTGGCCCGCCGTCCAGGCCACGAGCACGGCCCCGCTCGCACCGACGAGCGACGGCCCACTGACCCCGCTGACGCCGGCTGCGACGACGGCGAGGAACAGACCGACGGCCCCGAGCGTGACGACCGATCGCGACCCCGCGTAGCAGCCGGCGGCCAGCCCACACAGCCCGGCGACCCCGAGGAGCGTCGCGAGTCCGCCTACTGCGACGAGAACGAAGCCGACCGCCCCGCTGCCGACCGCACACGCGCCGGCCACGCGGCCGGGTGTCACACCGACCACCTCGCGGTCGCGAGGGTCCGCCGGAGGTCCTCGCTCGGGTCCCAGTCGACGACCGGAATCCCGGCCGCACGGAGGCGCCGGAGACGCACTCGTCGCTCCAGTCGGGCGAGTTGCTGCCCCGCAGACTCGGTCGCCGTCGGGTCCGGGCTCAGGACTGTCACGGTCGTTCCGGTCGCGTCGAGTCGCCGTATCAGGTCCACGACGCCGTCGTCACAGGCCGGCATCAGCAGGACGACTGTCGCATGGGGCGGCAGGCGGTCGCGGAGCCATGCCCCGGGCTCGGGCTCACCGCCGTCGGCCGACAGCGCGGGCGGACGTGCCGATAACAGCTCTCTGGCACGGTGTTCGTGCGCCGCGCCCCGACCGGGCGCCAGCCACGCCCGTTCGGGGCCGAGCGTCGCGATTCCGACCCGATGCCCCTCGCCGAGTAAGCCGCCGAACAGGGGCGCGGCCGCCGCCTGCGCTCGCTCGATGGCTGTCTTTTCGTTCGGTGTGGGTGCCAGAGCGGCCGCCGACCGCGTGTCGACGACCAGAACCACTTCCAGAGACCGCTCTTCGTGGAACTCGATCGTCGCCAGTTCGCCGGTCCTGGCCCGTCGCCGCCAGTCGATGCGGCTGACCGAATCCCCCCGGTTGTACTCTCGAACTGACCGGAAGGTCAGCCCCGGCCCGGCCCTGTCGGTGGTGTGCTGGCCCGCGTACCGCGCTGCAGTGGTAGGGAGCGACGGCACGTTTCCCTCCGAGACCGACGGGTGGCGACCTACGGCGTCGTCGCCGGTCACCGCGACCTGGACGCGACGTTCGACGACGCCGGTCACGTCGCGGCCGATCGCCGTCGCTGGTCGGAACTCCTGGCGACCGTGACCCGCCTCCACCTCGTAGCGCAGCGTCGTCGCCGCCCCGGGTCTGAGCGCCGTCCCGACGCTTGCCGCCCCGTCGACGACGCGCAGCGTGGGCGGAACGCCGTCGACGAACCGAAGCTCTGGAACCGTGCGCTCGCCGACGTTCTGGATCGTGAGCGTGACGGTCACGTCGTCGCCCTGCTCCGGGTCATCCTCGCTGACCGTCCGCGAGACCGACAGCGAGATGGGTGGCGGCGAGACGACCCGGACGTATGCCAGCAGGCTGACGCCGGCCGCGCTGACGAACAGCAGCGCCGGCGTCCGCGTCATCAGCGCGAACGCACTCGCCAGCAACGTCGCGGCGCCGATTCCACGCCAGCGGTCGGTTCGCTGGACGCCGGTCGCCGATGTCTCCACCGCCGCGTTCATCCGCTCTCGTCCTCCCGAATGACCGCCAGTTCGTCGACGACGCGTCGCGCTCGCCGAGCGGCGGTCGGCTCACCGGTCAGCACTGTCCGGACTCGATCCCTGAGCGAGGCCGGGTCGCGCCTGAAGAAGGCGGTCGCCTGCGGATCGTCGGTCCACTCCCCTTCTTTCAGCCGGGCACGGGCCGTGTCCCGTGACCAGTCCCGTCGCTCGACCAGTACTCCCAGTGCCACGGCTTCGAGTCGAGCGTGCAGGGCATCTCGGTCGGCCCCGTCGCCAGCAGAGAGGTTTGCAAGTTGGTGATCGAACCCGTCGCCTGGCGTCCGGACCCCCGGGCGCCCGTCCGGCGTCGGCAGTCGTCCCGACGCCGTGCTGGTGACGGACCGCTCCAGTCCGGTCAGGACGCCTGCACCGAGCGCGACCACAGCGACTGCGGCGAGGACGAACAGCGTCCACCCCGATCCCGCGACCGAGAGCGGCGTCACCGTGAGCAGGAGTCCCGCACCGATCATCGAGATCCCGACTGCCAGCAGCACGCGCCCCATTCACCTCTCACCTCCGTCGTCGAGTCGCTCGGCGGCGTCTCGTGCCTGCTGTTCCCGCGTCTCGGTCGGGGCCGCGTCGCCGTAGCGAACCTGATCGAACAGCTCGGTGAGACGCTCGACCGCCGCGGCGTCGAGGCCGGCGTCGACCGCCCGTCTGGCGTACTCTCGCGTCGTCGTCGTCTCGGGGTCTGCCACGTCCACGCGCTCGACCAGCTGCTGCCAGGCGCGATACACGTCGTTGGTCACCGCCGCGTCCGGCACCTCCCAGTCGGTCGCACCTGCTCGGTCCGGCCCGAGGGCCAGTTCGGCCTCCGACTCCGCGCGTTCGGCCTCGTCGACCACTGTCCCGTCCTGTCGGAGAGCCACGATGCCCATCCCGATGACGATGAGGCCCGCGAGGCCGAGCAGGAGCGTCCCGTCGAGGCCGGGAAGGAACCCTTCGACGAGCGACCGCACGTCGAGGGTTCCACAGTCCGCACAGCCGCCGCCACCGCTGTCTTTCGTCTGGACGGCACCCGCAGTGTCGTTTTTTCGCTCCGTCTCTCCGCCGGGCGAATCGACCGACAGCGAGGGCGAGACGTCGGCAAGGGCGGCCGCTCCGACCCCGAAAGCGACCGCTGCAGAGAGGGCGGCCAGGGCGGCAACCAGTGCAGTTCGGTCCACGCCCGTCGTTACCACGGGCAATCATTTCAATCGACGGCGACGGTTTCTGGCTCAGAAACCGAACGAAACCGCTGTCAGTTACAGCCTGTCCGCCACGTCTTCGGCGAAGTAGGTGAGAATCAGATCCGCCCCGGCGCGCTTGATCGACAGCAGCGACTCGTAGGCGGCTGCCTCAAGATCGAGCCAGCCCTTCTCGGCGGCGGCGTGGAGCATCGCGTACTCGCCGCTGACGTTGTAGGCCGCGACGGGGTGGTCGTACTCCTCGCGGATCGCGCTGACGACGTCGAGGTACGGGAGCGCTGGTTTCACCATCAGCACGTCGGCACCCTGCTCGACGTCGAGCGCCACCTCACGCATCGCCTCGCGCGCGTTGGCGGGGTCCATCTGGTAGTGGCGTCGGTCGCCGAACGCCGGCGCGCCGTCGGCGGCGTCCCGGAACGGCCCGTAGAAGGCGCTCTCGTACTTCGCGGCGTAGCTCATGATGGGCACGTCCGTGAACCCGTCCGCATCGAGTGCCTCGCGGATGGCGCCGACCATCCCGTCCATCATCCCGCTGGGTGCGACCATCTCCGCGCCGGCTTCGGCGTGAGAGGTGGCGATTTTCCCCAGCAGGTCGAGGGTCTCGTCGTTCCTGACGGTGAGCTCGGGCTCCTCGGCTGCCGTGTCTTCGAGCAGGCCGCAGTGGCCGTGGTCGGTGTACTCGCAGAGACAGACGTCGGTGATGACGTACGCGTCGGTCTCGGCGGTGATCGCGCGGACAGCGCGCTGGACGACGCCGTCGTCGGCCCAGGCGCGGGTGCCCTGGTCGTCCTTCGCGTCGGGGATGCCGAAGACGACGACCGCCTCGACGCCGGTCTCGCGAATCTCTTCGACGCGGGTGACGGCCTCGTCGACGGGGACGCGCTCGTGGCCGGGCATCGACTCGATGGGCCGGCGCTCGTCGGTGGTCGCGTCGACGAACACCGGCGCGATGAGGTCGCTGGCCGAGAGGTCGACCTCGCTGACGAGCGACCGGATGCCGTCGCGACGGAGCCGTCGCGGGCGGTGCGTGAGGTCCATACCCGGTGGTATCGCCGGTGTGCGCAAAAACCCACTGTTCACCATCGTTCCACCTGTCTCACAAGACCTTTATTCGTCGTCGGCGACGCACTAAGTAATGTCGTCGGAGGTCACCGCCAACAGTCCCGTCCGTCAGTTCCTGTCGGACTACGGCCCCTTCATCCTCGCCGGCATCGCGCTGGTGCTGGCGATCGCCGGCATCACGCTGGCGATGGTCGGCGACGCGGCGGCGACCCAGCAGTGGCTCGACCAGTACGGCCTCGCTGCGCTGTTTTTCATCCTCATCCTCGAGGGCGCGATGTTGCTGTACTTCGCGCCGAGCGAGAGCCTCATTCCGATCACCGTGTTGTTCGTGATGGACTCCGTGCCCGGGTACGCCGCAGCGATCCTCGTGTCGGTCGTCGGCGCGACCATCGGCCAGTTCTGTCTGTTCCAGCTCGCGAAGCGCGGCGGCCGAGAGTACCTCCTCCAGAAGCCGTGGTTCCGCGTCAGCGAGACCGCCCTCGATCGCTTCGACAGCTGGTTCGATCGCTGGGGACGCGTCGTCGTTCCGGTCAGCAACGCCCTCCTCTTTACGCGGGGCATGCTGACGGTCCCGGCCGGTCTCGCGGAGATGCGCGACTGGGAGTTCCTGGCGCTCTCGGCACTAGGCTCGCTCGTCTTCCAGACGTGGCTCGCGATCTTCGCGCTGTACTTCGTCGAGTATCTCCCCGATTCGGTCCCGGTCTGAGGGGACTCGGAAACAAAGTCGCTTCCAGGCCGCTACGAACGGTTTTGGATCGGCCGTCGTACAAGCCGTATGAGCGTTATCGCGGAGTTTACCATCGAGGCTGAAGAGTTCCTCCTGGGACAGCTCGTCGCAGCCCATCCGTCGGTCACCGTCGAGCTCGAACGCGTGGTGCCCGCGGCCAGACGCGTGATGCCGTACGTCTGGGGGTACGGCGAGGAGCTCGACGCCTTCGAGAACCACCTCTCGGCCGACGAGGCCGTCAGGCGCTTCGAGACCCTCGACCGACTCGACGGGAGTGCCCTGTACAAGATCGAGTGGGAGGAACCGACCGAGGAACTCGTCACCGGCATCGCCGAGACCGACGCGACGATTCTGGAAGCACACGGGGCAGACGAGTGGCGCTTCCGGATCCGCTTCCCGAGTCACGAGGGCCTGTCCGAGTTCCATACCTTCTGCCGAACCCACGGCATTCAGTATCTGCTTACCCGGGTGTATGCACTTCCTGACCCGGTCTCGGACCGCCCCTACGGACTGACCGACGCCCAGTACGACACGCTCACGCAAGCCGTCGAACGCGGCTATTTCGCCGTCCCTCGGCGAGTGACGTTCGCCGAACTCGCGTCCGAACTCGACATCTCCGAACAGGCGGTCTCCGAGCGGGTCCGGCGCGGTGCCAACGCGGTTCTCACTCGGGTCCTGCTCGACGAACCGCCCCGACGAGCGGAACGTGACTGAACCCGTCCCTGTCTACGATGCAATTATCACCGGAACGGTCGGCTGTCAGGTCGCGTTTGGGGATAATTAAACGCCATGACTGCTCATGCAGTCGAGTGATGCTCCGGGCGCCGGTATGTGAGGCATGGATTCAGCATCCGATGCCCGTCGTCTCGACGAGCGAGCAGTAACGGACGCGCTCTTCGACTCGCTCGCCAACGGCACCCGCCGCCGCGTCCTCCGATACCTCGACGCCGTCGGCGGGACGACGCCCCTTCCGCAACTCGTCAGCGCCCTCGCTAGCGAGGAGTCGTCCCGGTCGCTCGACGCTGAGCCACGGCCCCGGGACGACCGGATTCGCCTCTCGCTCCGCCACGTCCACCTCCCGAAACTCCAGGCTGCCGGCCTGATCGAGTGGGAGGACGACTGTGTCGCGCTCTCCGCAACGGCGACGGCGTTGCCGCTCTCGCGCCCGCTCCCCCGCGGCTTGCTCTACGAGTCGTTCACCGACGGCCGAACGCGGGTGTGACGGATGGCGACGCTCGCGTTCGACCCCGCCGCCCGCGATATGCCCAGCGTTGCCGTCGTCCAGGCGGTCGCGGCCGAAATCGACGCGAAAATCGACGATTTGGAGTGTACGCTCGAGGACGTGATCGACCCGAAGGCACTGAACGGGCTGTTCGCTCCGACGGCCGCCGGGATACCACGCACGCCGGGCGACGCCACCGTCGAGTTTCTGTTCTGTGACTGTACCGTGACGATCTACAGTGAGGGCTCGGTCGTCGTCACCAGGCGACCGGCTGCGACCGATCGGTAGGAAGCGTCAGGCGACCGTCTCCGCCCGAGGCCGTGCGACGGGCGCTATTTACCGCTCGTTTTCAGTTCGTTCTGGCGCTGGCGGATGATCTGGGCGATCTCCTCGTAGTTGCTGATGCCGCCGAAGGTCATTCCGTTGACTGCGAGCACGCTGAGCCCTGGGATACTGCCGGTCCGCTCAGAGGTAGCCAAACAGCGGCATCGCCAGCCCGGCGAGCCAGCCGGCGACTCCGACGAGGAGGAGGCCGCCGCCCCGCTCGTCGATGCGGGTCGCACCGGCGGCGATCAGTCCGAGCGCCACCGCCAGTCCGATCCGGTGGAGCGCGAGCTGGACCGGGATCGACGTGATCCCGAGGCCGCCGAAGTCGAGGACGAACGCGCCGCCGAGGCCGACCACGGTAAAGCCCAGCGCCGGCAGTGCGCCGATCGGCGGCCCGAGCCAGCGGGCGATCCGCTGGAGCCGCGTGAACCGACTGGTCGCCCCGAACGGCTGGGCGAACACGAACGCGACGATGGGTAACCCGACGGCGATCGCCGGGTAGAGTACGACGATGTACGTCCGCGGGTCCAGTTCGGGGTTCACCGACTCCAGCAAGATGGCCGCGCTTCTGACGCCCAGGTACTGGCCCGCGAGCACCGTCGCGAGGACGATCCCGCGCACGTTCTCGCGCAGCCACCCGAGGACGAGGCGACCGTCCCGCCGTAGCTCCCGTCGCGTCTCCGTCGAGACGAACCCGAACAGGAGCACTACGGCCAGGCCTGGGCCGAGGACGATCTCCGAGAGCCACCCGTCGTTCCAGCCGCCGTTGACGCCGTAATACTCTCGGCGGACGTCCGTCACGTAGGGCTGTTCGAGGAAGTCCGATTCGAGCGCGTGCCGCGAGTCGCGGATGTCCGTCACAGTGTGGCGCAGGCGGAACCAGTCCCAGTACTCCTGGTGGATCTGGATCGCCGTCCAGTCGGTCGCCGGCACCGTGTACGCGCGGATGTGGTGCCGACTCCCGAAGTAGTCGCCCGCGTGGATCTGGTAGGACTCGTCGAGCCAGCCCGCCTGGCCGCCCTGCGGTCGGGCGTCGACGTACGAGTAGCGGGTCGACCCGTGGGCGTCGTTCCAGGTGATCGCCGCGTCGTCGATCCGGATCGACTGGACCTCGGTGGTGTTCCCTCCGCTGGTACCGTTGGTCGCGTTCGACTCGGCGCCCGCCCCCGTCTGGGTAGCCGGCGTACTCACCGTCCCCCGCGCACTCCCGTTGGCGTCGGTCTGCTCACCGGTGCCCGTAACCGTCCGGGCCGGTGTCGTCGGGTTCCCTTCCGCCTCCGCTGGCTGGGCGGTTGAACTGTTCGTCTCGTTGCCCGCCGGCACCGTCTCGTTCCGTGGCCGCTGCGTGCTGTTGTTCGTCGGAACGGTGAGTTCCCAGTCGAGCGTGGTTTGCTCGGTGAGGACCGTCTTCACCCGCTCGTCGTCGCCGTGAATGACGAGGTTGATCGCGAGCGTCCGTCCGGACGTCGCCTTCCGACGGGACGTGTACGGCCAGAGGTAGCTGCCGTTCGCCACGGGCTGGACGAGTTTGGCGTCGCTCATGTCGCGCTCCGTCGGTGTTGGATTCGCGGTCGGGAGACCGAGGCCACCGGCGGCGACGTAGCTGATGCTGAACGCGACGAACCCAATCACGATGAGCTGGCGACGACTGACCACTGTGTTCCTCGCTGTTCGTCTCAGGACGTAAATTGGTTTGCCGCGGTCGGTCCAATCGCAGTCCGCGAATTCGTAGCGTCGAAAAGGGAAGGAGAACGCGTCCGTCCGAACCGATCAGTCGTCTGCGGGTGCCGCGTCGGTGCTGGCGCTCGAGCCCGCGGTCACGCCCTTGGACTCGACTGCTTCGACCAGCAGTTCGGCGACGTCGACGATCTCGATGTCGTCCTCGAAGCCGCCGGTCTTGCGACCGTCCTCGTACATCGTCATGCACATCGGGCAGGCGACGACGAACTTCTCGACGGCGTTGCCGGCGTCGGTGTCTTCGAGTGCTTCGCGGAGGCGGTCCTCGCTGGGCTTCTGTTCCTCATCGAGTTCCATCCAGAGCCCACCGCCGCCACCGCCACAACAGAACGAGTCGTCGCGGTTGCGCGGCATCTCGTGGAGGTCACACCCGGTCGCCCGGACGAGTTCGCGCGGCGCTTCGTACTCGTCGTTGTACCGACCGAGGTGACACGGGTCGTGGTAGGTGACCGTGTAGTCCAGTTCCGTCCCGTTGAGACCGAGTTTGCCGTCGGTGACCATCTCCTCGACGGCCTGGGTCCAGTGGTAGACGTCGACGTCGCCGTCGTCGTTCCAGAAGCCCTCGTACTCGAAGGGCATCATCGGGTCGTCGGCGAACTCGTCGAAGTCGACCTCGGGGTACTCGTTTTTGAACGTGTTGTAGGAGTGTGGGTCCGTACAGACGATCTTCTCGAACTCGCAGTCCTCCCAGGTCTCGACGTGGTGGCCCGCGAGTTCGACGTAGAGGAACTCCTCGCCGAGACGACGGATGTCGTTGCCGTCGTACTTCTCGTCGTCGAAGAGGATGCCGAAGGAGACGTCGGCCTCCTTGAACAGCTTCGCGAGCGAGCGGGCGACCTGCTTGTTGCGGTCGTCGTAGCTCGGGTAGTCGCCGACGTACCAGAGGTACTCGACTTCCTCCTCGCGGGCGTCCGTGATGTCGAACTCGAGGTCGTCGGCCCAGTCGCCGCGATTGCGCTGGGAGTCGCCGAACGTGTTGCCCTTCTGCATGAGGTTCTGGAAGACGTCCTGGACGCTGGGCTGGAGTTCGCCCTCGTCGGTGAGCTGGCGGTTCAGCCGGGTGAACGTCTTCAGGTGCTCGATCTCGACCGGGCAGGCGTCCATGCAGGCCATGCAGGCCATGCAGGACTCCATCGTCTCTGCCTGGATCACCGCGTCGTCGCTGTCGGCGACGATGTCTTTCTCGTCGCCGCCGTTCTCGACGTGCTCGCGGTAGTTCTTCAGGTCGAGGATGACGTCACGCGGTGAGAGATTGCGCCCGGAGTTGTTAGCCGGACACACCGACGTACACCGGCCGCACTTGGTACAGGCGTCCTGGTCGAGCTTCTCCTTCCAGGAGAAGTCGTCGATGGAGTTCGCGCCCGTGTCGGCGTCCAGGTCCGCGGGGATGCCTGGCAGGCGCTTGCCGGCTTTCTCGTCGCGCGTGACGACGTTCGCGAACGAGGAGATCATGTGGAACGGCTTGGCGTACGGGATCGACGCGATGAAGACGAACGCGATCAGTGCGTGGGACCACCAGGAGATGGGATAGACGAACAGCGCCGCTTCCTGGTCGACGCCGACTGCGGTGAGGACGTCGGCGACGAACCAGCCGACGAAGCTCACGGTCTCGAAGCTCGGGAAGTCCATCGCGACGATGCGGATGCCTTCCTGAACGAAGCCGCCGACGCCAAGCAGGAACAGCGACCAGATGAACAGGTCGTCTTCGAGACTGCTGTTCGGCCCCCAGAGGCGCTCTTTCCGGATGGCGTAGCGCCGGTACAGCGCGATGCCGATCCCGACCACAAAGAGGAGACCCATGAAGTCCATCACGAGCGAGTACGACAGGTAGAAGTCGCCCTTGAAGATGGAGTAGCTCTGCCCGGTCAGGAGCTTCCCACCCTTCTCCAGGATGTCCATGTCGATGGCGAGGATGGTCGTCCCGATCAGCAGGGTCAGGAAGCCCCACATGATAAAGGAGTGCATCAGGCCGCCGACCAGGTCGCGGTCGAACTGTTTCTCGTTCGTCGCGACGATCTTCGCGGCGCTGACGACCCGCTCACCGAGGTTGTCCAGACGCTCGAACCAGTCTTCGCTGCCGTCCGTATAGCGGTTGAACCGTCGATAAACGCCCCACAGGAACACTGCGACTGTGACTGCTGCGAGGTAATAGAAAACTACCTCTCCGACGTGGCCGATCCGCCACATCGTCGGACGCGTGATCGGTTCCCCCGCCTGCAACGGGAATACCATATTTTATCACCGTGGTTCCTTCGCGCTTAAGTCTTGCCAACCAGTAGATGAACATCGTTGAGAAACGGCAAACGAGTTGTTCCTCTGGCCGATACCGGTCGGCTCTGAATTGACACGTTCCCCAATAGGTTTATGGTGTCACACCCACCCTTACACGGTCACCATGGACGAAAAAACCGAGGAGCTTCGGGACCTCTTCATGGACGTCACGGACGAGGCCACCGTGACCGAATCTCAGTCCGACGAGCGGGGGTCACTCGCCGAAACCGACGAGGGTGCGATCGACGACCGCCTCAGCGCCGTCGTCGAGCGGATGCGCGACCGCTACGAGTTCGACACCGAACTCCCGACCGAGGCGCTCACGCAGGTGGTGCGGGGCTTTTACGATGGGGACGACGACGCGACCATCGCCAGCACCATCGACGCCGATCCGAACACGGTGTTTCGCGCCCGCATGGACCTCCACCTGCTGGACGACGCCGACACGGACTTCCCGTTCGAGTTCGCTGCCCTTCGGGAACACCGCGACGGCGACCCCGACGTTCCCGACCTCGCCGAGTCACTCGACACCGACCCCGCAACCGTCGCCCGCGCGTTGCGCGTCGTGACCACCCAGGAGCAGATCCGCCGCGTCAGCCACCGCTTCCAGAGCGAGTTCGAGGACGCTATTCCAGACGCCGCCCTCTCCGTCCACCTCACCGAATCAGCGAAGGAGGACGGTCTCGACGAGGCCGCCGAGGACATCGAGACGAACACGCAATTCTAAGACCACTTTTTTACAGCACGGGGGTTTCCTCGACCCCTTCGGGGTCTGCGGGAACCCTCGTCTGCAAAAACCTGGACTAAAAACGACCCGGGGGGGGGGGGGGGGGGGCC
>NZ_JALLGV010000003.1:0-532002 GCF_023077655.1 Halorientalis brevis
GCCACTCGCGACCGGTGAACCGCCGCCTCTGGCGGCGGATGCGTGTGCCGCCGCCACAGCGACCGCAACCGCGACCGCCTCAGCTCCGCACCGTCCGTACCTTCAAGTATCAATCCGGGACCAGCGCCGGGTATGCACACCTTCCGGGACGTCGAGACGGCCGCGTACTGCCCGCGAAAGCTGTACTACCGTCGGCGCTCCGGCCCACCGGACGTGCCCGACGAGGTCGCGGCCTGCCGCAGCCTCGCCTTCGAGTACGAACGCCTGCTCGACAGCGACGCCGACCTGCTCGCGGCCCCCATCGAGGTCTCCCCCACGCAGTTCCGGTCCCGTCTCGGCGCGACGAAGGCCCGCCTCGACTGCTGGGACGCACTGGTCGACCCGCCCGAACGCGAGACGACGCTCGAAGGCCGGGAGTGTCGCGGCGTCGCCCACAAGGTCATCGAGGACCCGCTCGCGCCCTCGCTGGTGTTCGCCGGCCAGCCCCCGGAACAGGGCGTCTGGGAACCCCAGTCCGTCCGGCTGGTCGCCGCGGCGAAAGCCCTCGCCTGGACTCGTGAGACGCCGATCGAGCGGGCCTTCGCCGAGTATCCGGCCTACGGCGTGGTTCGGGACGTGCCGCTCACCACGCGGCGGAAGGCGGCCTACCGGAAAGCGGTCCGGACCGCCGACGCCATCGACGGCCCGCCCGCCAGAGTCGACAGCGACGCCAAGTGTTCGCCCTGCGAGTTCCGCGAACAGTGCGGCGTTCGGACGCGCTCGCTGCGTTCGCTACTCTGACCCCGCCGCTGAAACCCCTCGGTCGCGTACGCGTGGGCATGAACGTCTTCGTCTACGGCACGCTGACCGACCCGGACAAAGCCAGCGCGGTCCTCGACAGGTTCGAGTACGCCGGTGACGCCGTTCTGTCGGGGCTCCACCGTGTCGACGGCACCTATCCGACCCTCGCTCCGGGCGGCGAGGTCGAGGGCCGGCTCCTGTCGACGGACGAGATTCGCGCCCTCGACCACTACGAGGGCGTCGACCGCGGGCTGTACAGCCGCGTCACCGTCCCGCTCGCAGACGAGGCGGCGCGGGAGAGCGTCGCGGTGTACGTCGGCGATCCCGCGGCACTGGACGCGCCAGTTGAGTGGCCAGGTACTGGTCCGTTCGCGGAGCGTGCCCGCGCCTACGTCGACGCGCATGACGTTCACGTGACACCATCGTAACAACTGTCTATTTATATACTGTGACGTCCGTCAGTCTACCGTCTGACGCAGGTCATATACGGCTTTCTTCTGGCGATTTTGTCTGACGGACGTCGCCCGGGTATTTATGTACCAGCGGCGTCCCAGTCAGCATGCGGTCACACGCTCCCTTTTGTTGCTTGACACTCCGCGTCGGTCACCAACATCTATCTCCGAGGAGTGGAAAGTCAGTTCATGCTCGAATTCGCCGACGTCCTGGCGGCACAGGACCGGGTCGCGGAAACCTCTCGACACACGCCGCTCGATTACTCACATACCTTCTCTGCGATGTCCGGTGCGGACGTGCACCTGAAACTGGAGACGTTCCAGCGGACGGGCTCGTTCAAGATCCGCGGTGCGACCAATCGCATCGCGACCCTCTCCCAGCAGGAACGCGAGGCCGGCGTCGTCACGGCCAGCGCCGGGAACCACGCGCAGGGCGTCGCGCTGGCCGCGACGCGGATCGGCGCCGACTCGAAGATCGTCATGCCGGAAGGCGCACCGGTCTCGAAGGTGAAGGCGACCCGGAACTACGGGGCCGAGGTCGTCCTCCGCGGCGACGATTACAGCGAGGCCGCCGAGTACGCCCACCAACTCGAACGCGAGGAGGACCGCACCTACGTCCACGCGTTCGACGACTGGCAGGTCATGGCCGGCCAGGGCACCATCGGGTTAGAGATTCACGACGACCTGCCGGCGGTCGACACCGTCGTCGTCGCCATCGGCGGGGGCGGGCTCATCAGCGGCGTCGCGACCGCCATCAAAGGCAAAAAGCCCGACGCTCGGGTCATCGGCGTCCAGGCCGAGGGCGCCTCGAGCGTCGCCCAGTCGCTCCAAAAGGGTGAGATCGTCGAGCGCGAAGGCGTCAACACGATCGCCGACGGGATCGCGACGCGTCGCGCCGGCGAGAAGACGTTCTCGGTCATCGAAGACCGGGTCGACGAGGTAGTGACCGTGTCCGACTCGGAGATCGCCGTCGCCGTCACGAAACTGCTCGAACGCTCGAAGACCCTCGTCGAAGGTGCGGGCGCCGTTCCGCTCGCGGCCATCTTGGAGGAGAAGTTCGAATACGACGACGGCGAGACCATCGTCCCGGTGCTCAGCGGAGGGAACATCGACCTCAACGTCCTCACGACGGTGATCCTGCGCGGACTCATCGAGACCGGCCGGTACCTCCGGCTCCGCACCGTCCTCAAGGACCGTCCCGGCGCGCTCGAAGACCTCACCCAGGTCATCAGCGAGTCGCGGGCGAACATCTACGCCATCCGGCACGACCGCACGTCACGGAACGTCGCGATGAACGACGCCGAAGTCGAACTCGATCTCGAAACCCGCGGCCACGAGCACGTCGCAGAGTTGCTCGACGCGATGGAAGCCCACGGGTACGAGACCGAGGTGCTGGTGTGAGCAGCGCACGCCACGGGAGTTAAGTCGCTGCCGGGCGCGCGTGGGGACATGAAACGTATCGTCAGCACCGACGACGCCCCCGCCGCGGTCGGGGCCTACAGCCAGGCGACCGAGACCGACGACATGGTGTTCACTGCCGGGCAGATCCCGCTCACGCCCGACGGCGACCTGCTCGACGACGAACCCATCGCTACGCAGACCGAGCAGGCGCTGGACAACGTCGCAGCCATCCTCGACGAAGCCGGCTCCTCCCTCGACGACGTGCTGAAGGTCACGGTCTTCCTCGCAGACATCGACGACTTCGAGGAGATGAACGACACCTACGCCGAGTACTTCGACGAAGACCCACCGGCCCGAAGTGCCGTCGAAGTGGCGAACCTGCCCAAGGGCGTCGGCATCGAGATCGAGGCGGTCGCGACGAAGTGATGAACCCGGTCCGAAAGGCGAGCCTCCTCTGGGGGCTGATCGGCGGGCTGTCCTTCCTCGTGCTCCTCCAGGGGTACGAACTGCTAAGTATGGAACGCGTCGACTGGCTCGTGAAGTTCGGCGTGGCGCTGGCCGTCGTCGTCGGCGCGGCGGTGCTGTCCTACGCCTATCAGAAACGGGCGAGGCCGAAGGGAAGGGTTTAAACGGCGAACCCGGATACATACGCGTGAGCCGGGATGGCCGAACGGTAAGGCGCACGCCTGGAAAGCGTGTTCCCTTACGGGATTCGGGGTTCAAATCCCCGTCCCGGCGTTTCTCTGACATTTAAGCTCAGGAGGCGAGTGTGATCCACTCGCACCGTTCACCAGCCGGAGCGACGAGAAAACCCGCCAATATCCGGTGTTCTTCGCTATCGGGCGACCCAAAATTTGTATATGATGGATCGGTGAAAATTGCGGTATGGGAATCTTTGCCCGCCTGAAAACGGGGTGGAACCTGTCGATGGACAGTTTCCGCGTCCTCCGGAAGAACCCCGAGTTAGCGTTGTTCCCGCTGATCAGCGGAATCGCAGGGGTGCTGTACATCGCACTCCTGTTCGGTGGCTCGTTCGTCGTCGGCTTGTTCGAGTCGGACGCCACGGGGATCGTCGTCCTCTTCCTGTCGTACCTGGGGACGTCGTTCATCGCGGCGTTCTTCAACGCCGGCCTGGTGTACAGCGCACGTGAGGCCTTCCAGGGGCGAGACCCGTCTGTCAAAGGGGGTCTCAGCGAGGCCTGGACGCACAAGGGGCCGCTGTTCGCGTGGGCGGTCATCTCGGCGATCGTCGGGATGATCGTCAGGGCCATCGAGCAGCAGGACAACATCGTCGCCGACGTCGTCGCGATGCTGTTCAGCGCGGCCTGGTCGATTGTCACCTACTTCATCGTCCCCGTCATCGTCTTCGAGGACGTCAGCGTCACGGAGATGTTCAAGCGCAGCGGTGAGACCTTCAAGAACACCTGGGGAGAGACCGCCGGTGCCCACTTCGGGGTCGGCCTCGTCTCGATGGTGTTCATGCTGGTCGGCCTGGCCATCGCCGCCGCGGTGTTCTTCGCGCTCGGTGGTGCGGGCGGCTTCGTCGTCGCAGCCGCCATCGGTGCGGTCACGCTGCTGGCGTTCTTCTTGCTCAGTTCCGCGCTGGGTGCCATCGCCAAGACCGCGCTGTACGTCTACGCGACCGACGGCGAGCGACCGGCGGAGTTCGAGAACGTCGACTTCGAGCGCGGACTGAACTGAGACGCCGGCTCGCCGCCGCCCCGCGGTCGTCACGCACCACCATTCTTTGTATTTAAACACTGGCCTCAGTCGTGAAGCTGTCCGCGACGCAACAGCCGAGGCTGGGACGAACGCGGCGTCGACACAGCGCCGCAATCCGTTGGTTCTCCGCTCGACCGGACCGTCTCTGGGCGACCGTCGCTCACACCAGCTCCAATAGGTTTATATAGAAGGACTTTCAATCATTCGCTTGATTATGAGCCAGCAGCAGCGAATGCAAGGTCAGCCGATGATCATCATGGGCGACGACGCCCAGCGGATGAAGGACAAGAACGCCCAGGAGCACAACATCGCTGCGGCCCGCGCAGTCGCCGAGTCGGTACGCTCGACGCTCGGCCCGAAAGGGATGGACAAGATGCTCGTCTCCTCGATGGGATCGGTCACCGTCACGAACGACGGCGTGACGATCCTCCAGGAGATGGACATCGACAACCCGACGGCCGAGATGATCGTCGAGGTCGCCGAGACCCAGGAGAACGAGGCCGGCGACGGGACCACGACGGCCGTCGCGGTCGCAGGCGAACTCCTCAAGCAGGCCGAGGACCTCATCGAGCAGGACATCCACCCGACGGCCATCATTCGCGGGTTCGACCTCGCGAGCAAGCAGGCACAGGAAGAGATCGACGACATCGCCGAGTCCGTCGAGCCCGACGACGAGGAGACCATCCGCAAAGTCGCGGAGACCTCCATGACCGGCAAGGGCGCCGAGCTCAACAAGGAGCACCTCAGCCAGATCATCTACGACGCCGTCGAGGCCGTCACCGTCGAGGCCGAGGACGGCTCCCACGTCACGGACCTGGAGTTCCTCAACATCGAGACACAGACCGGCCGCTCCGCCGGTGACTCCGAGCTCCTCGAAGGCGCAGTCATCGACAAGGACCCCGTCCACGAGGACATGCCGACGGACCTCGACGACGCCTCCATCCTGCTGATCGACCAGCCCGTCGAGGTCGAAGAGGCCGAAGCCGACGCGTCCCTCTCCGTGGACTCGCCGGACCAGCTCCAGCAGTTCATCGAGCAGGAAGAACAGCAGCTCCGCGAGAAAGTCGACCAGATCGTCGAGACGGGCGCCGACGTCGTCGTCTGCCAGAAGGGCATCGACGACATGGCCCAGCACTACCTCGCCAAAGAGGGCGTCCTCGCGCTGCGCCGCGTCAAGAAGTCCGACATGCAGTTCCTCAAGGAAGTCGTCGAGGCCAACATCGTCTCCGATCTCGACAGCGCGTCCGCCGAGGACCTCGGCACGGGCGACCTCACCCGCGACGAGGACGCCGAACTGTTCTACGTCGAGGGCGGCGACAGCCACGGCGTGACGCTCCTGCTTCGCGGCTCGACCGAACACGTCGTCGACGAACTCGAACGGGGCGTCAACGACGCGCTCGACGTCGTCGCAGCCACCGTCACGGACGGTCGCGTCCTCGCCGGCGGCGGTGCCGTCGAGGTCGAACTTGCACGCCGCCTGCGCGACTACGCAGACTCCGTCGAGGGCCGCGAGCAGCTGGCCGTCGAGGCCTTCGGCGACGCCGTCGAACTCATTCCGCGCGTCCTTGCGGAGAACGCCGGGCTCGACCCCATCGACACGCTCGTCGACCTGCGTGCTGCCCACGACGACGGCGACGAGAAGGCCGGCCTGAACGTCTTCTCCGGCGACGTCGAAGACACCCTCGACGCCGGCATCGTCGAGCCGGCCCACGCCAAAGAGCAGGCGGTCTCCTCTGCCACCGAGGCGGCGAACCTCGTGCTCAAGATCGACGACATCATCTCCGCCGGCGACCTCTCCACCGAGGGTGAAGAGGACGAAGGCGGCCCCGGTGGCGCCCCCGGCGGCATGGGCGGCATGGGCGGCGGCATGGGCGGCATGATGTAAACCCACCTTTTTTACCGGAGGGCTCGCGCTCGCCTGCGGCGAGCGCTCAACCCCCGGTAAAAAATCTGGACCAAAAAAGCGCGACCTCGTTCCATTCGGTCGCGTGAACCGTGCGCCACGGGCGCACGGACGCTCCACGCCCCGTCGAACCGCTCGCTGAACACTCCGTTTTTTCGCGACGACCCTTCGATTAGCTGCTCCTGGGTCGTCTCGCGAACGTCCACGCCAGTGATCTCGAAGCGAGCGCCGCCGTGCTCGCTGTCGGTGTACCCCGTCTCGAACACGTCGTCGCGCTCGTCCTCGGGGATGCCGAGACCCTCGTTGCGACGGTTGCGAGGAACTGTGTGAGGTTTCAGAGTCCCATCGCGACCATCAACACGACCAGCGGCGTGGCTCCGGGTTTGGGCCGCGCTCGCCAGGCGACGAGCGCGAGCGCCAGCGAGATCAGCGTCCCGGCCAGCGTCAGCCACTGGTACACCATCGCGGGTTCTTCATCCCTTGTGTCTGTCAGATGATAAACGTATGGGGGCGGTTGGACGTTAGACGAACCCGAAAATACCGTTGAGGGCAATACCCATGATGGCGGCGAACGCGAAGTGCAGAACCGCTAGCGGGACGGCCGACGACCACCGGAGCCGGTAGACGTAGCTGATGGCGATGGCGTCGGCGACGAACGTGGCGACGAGGGTGACGAGGACGCCGATGCCCGGCGAGACGATGCCGCTATCGACGCCGTAGCGCTGGAGCAACAGCGAGACGATCGTCGGCGCTGGTGAGACGTACGCCGCGCGCTGACTCTTGACCTCGCCGATGAAGAAGACGGCGGCGAGATGAAGCGTGAACGCGTAGAAGGCGGCGACGATGAAGAAGGTCACCACGATGGCCAGCGGGCCGCCACCCGTCACGTCGGCCTGCAACGGAAACATACCGGTGGTTGGTCCTGCCGCGGTATGTAGCCTGCGTTACTGGATTCGGGCGCGGGCGTCAGCCTTCGAGCAGGCCCAGCTCTTCCAGTCGCGAGACGATCTTGTCGACGGCCTCTTTCGCGTCCTCGGGCTGCTTGCCGCCCGTGATGACGAGCTTCCCGGAGCCGAACAGGAGCGCGACGACGTCGGGTTCGTCGAGTCGGTACACCAGTCCCGGGAACTGCTCGGGTTCGTACTCGATGTTCTCGAGGCCGAGCCCGATGGCGATGGCGTTGAGGTTGAGGTTGCGACCGAGGTCGGCCGAGGTGACGATGTTCTGGACGACGATCTCGGGGTCCTCGTCGACCTGGATGTTCAGATCGCGCAGCTTGTCGAAGACGATCCGCAGGCTCTCGTGGACGTCGTCCGTGCTCTTTGCCCCCGTACAGACGATCTTGCCCGACCGGAAGATGAGTGCCGCAGACTTGGGTTCCTGGGTCCGGTACACCAGTCCTGGGAACTGCTCGGGATCGTAGTCCGCCCCCTCGAGGTCCATGGCCACGCTCTGGAGATCGAGTTCTTGACCGATACCCGTCGAGGCGACGACGTTCTCAATATTGATTGTTTCCTTGGGGTCAACCATGTCTCGACTTAAAGCACGTATTTAAGGCTTATAAAGGTTGATACCTCTCACTGATATGTCGGAAATCGTATGGTGCTTCCGGCAGCGTTGGCCGGGTTTATCAGGGGGGTCGTTCGGGCGGGAGACCGGGAGGGTTATACGGATCAGGCGGCCATCTGCGGGCGTGTACCTCCTGGAACTCGCTGGTGAGGACGACGCGTTCGCTGCGCGGGAGGCAGCGAGCGCAGCGACGGACGTCTCCGTCGTCGCCCCAGGTCTCGCCACGGCACGGGGCATCTCCGAGCGCGTCCGCGGCCTGGCGTACACGCACCGCGCCAGCGACCTCCTCGGGCAGACGGAGCCGGACGTCGAGAGCGCACGCGCGCTCCTCGACGCGACGAGTTTCGACCGCACCGGATCGGTCGCCGTCCGCGCACGTGACGTCCGCGGCCTGACTGGCATCGACACCCAGACGGTCGAGCGGGAACTCGGCCAGGTGCTCGTCGACCGCGGGTTCGCCGTGGATCTGGACGAGCCCGACCACGTGTTACAGGCGGTGTTCTCGCGCGCTGACGACGGGGGCACGTGCGCGCTGGGCTGGCTCGCCGTCGAGAGCGTCCGCGACTTCGGGACCCGCCAACCGACCGATCGTCCGTTCTTCCAACCGGGGAGCATGGACCCGCTGCTGGCGCGCGCGCTCGCCAACGTCGCGGGCGCCCGTCCCGGCCGCCTGGTCGTGGACCCGATGTGCGGCACCGGCGGGGTGCTCGCGGAGGCTGGCCTGGTCGGGGCCGACGTGCTCGGCGTCGACGCACAGACCAAGATGGCTCACGGAGCCAGAGAGAACCTCGCCCACCTGCTCGGCGGGGAGCCCCACGAGGGACTTCCCGACCCCGGCTCGTTCGACACGATGCAGGGGGACGCCACGGCGCTCCCCCTCCCCGACGACGGCGTCGACGCGGTCGTCTTCGACGCACCCTACGGCCGGCAGTCGAAGATCGCCAATCGCGACCTGGACGCGCTGGTGGCTGGCGCACTCGCCGAAGCCCGTCGCGTGGCACCGCGAGCGGTCGTCGTGGCCGATCGCTCCTGGGCGGAGGCGGCGCGAGACGCTGGCTGGACGATCACTGACCGGTTCGAGCGGCGCGTCCATCGGTCGCTCACCAGGCACGTCCTGGTGCTCACTCGTCCACCGTAACGCCACTCGGACGGCAACCACCCCCTCATATTGGCAGATAATCTCAAATTCTGGAACTACGGGGGAACATACAAGACCGCGCGTTTCGTACCGGTACGGAAGATGATTGACAATTCTCTCGACCGCGTTTCGTCGGGTGTTCCGGGGCTCGACGGTGTTCTTCGCGGTGGGTTTGTCAAAGGACGGAACTATCTCGTTCGTGGTGCTCCCGGGACGGGAAAGTCGATTCTGGGATTCCATTTTCTGACTGCTGGCGGCGACGACGAGACGTCGCTGCTCATCAATCTCGAGGAGTCATCGGATGACGTTCGAAAGAACGCAGCGACGCTCGGGTTCGACCTCGGAGACGTGGAGATGCTCGATCTCTCGCCGGAGTCCGACTTCTTCGTGGCCGACCAGTCCTACGAGATGTTCTCGCCGAGCGAGGTCGAGCAGAGGCCGGTGACCGAGGAGATCATCGACCGCGTCGACGACGTCCAGCCCGACCGGGTGTTCGTCGATCCGCTGACCCAACTCCGCTATCTTGCGCCCGACGAGTATCAGTTCCGCAAGCAGGTGCTCGCGTTCATGCGCTATCTCAAAGAACGCGGCGCGACGGTGCTGTACACGACCCAGCAGACGCCGTCGTCGTCCGACGTCGACCTCCAGTTCCTCTCGGACGGCATTCTCGAACTCGACAACGACGACGGCCGGCGCACGATCTCGGTGCCGAAGTTCCGTGGCTCCGACCGTCAGAAAGGGACTCACTCCCTGCGCGTCGACGGCGACGGGCTCGAAGTGTTCCCGGAACTGGTGCCGGAAGCTCACTCACAGGAGTTCGAATCGGAGCAGATCTCCTCGGGCGTCCCGGGCCTCGACACGCTTCTCGGCGGTGGGATCGAGCGCGGGACGGTCACCGTCATTAGCGGCCCGACCGGCGTGGGGAAGACGACTACCGGCTCGCTGTTCGCCGAGCAGACGGCGACCCGCGACGAGCGGTCGGTCATCTATCTGTTCGAGGAGAGCGAGTCGACGTTCACCCATCGGACCGAGTCGATCGGCATTTCCATCAACGAGATGACCGAGTCCGCGTCACTCGCAATCGAAGAGGTCGAGCCGCTGACCCAGTCCCCCGAGGCGTTCGCCAAGATGGTCCGGGAAGAGGTCGAACAACGCGACACCGAGGTCGTGATGATCGACGGCGTCAAAGGATACACCCTCTCGATCCAGGGCGAAGAGACGGCGCTCCGCCGGAAACTCCACGCGCTGTGTCGGTACCTGAAGAACATGGGCGTCACCGTCATCCTGGTCGACGAGATCGACGAGATTACCGGCGACTTCCAGGTGACCAACGCCGGCATCAGCTACCTCGCCGACAACATTCTCTTCCTCCAGTATCTCGAGGTCCAGGGAGAGTTGCGGAAGACGACGGGTGTCTTGAAAAAGCGCGTCAGTTCCTTCGAGCATACGCTCCGGGAGTTCGAGATTACTGACGACGGCGTTCACGTGGGGGACCCCATCACCGGCCACCGCGGCATTCTCCAGGGAACGCCGGAGCCGACCGAGGACGATTGAGTGGAATGAACGGACGAGACGAATCGGCGCACCCCTTCGAGCCGACCGTACCGCGAGTGCGGTTGCTCGTCGCCGACGAGCGCAACCGGGAGTTGCTGACCGAGTGGCTCGCGGACACCTACGACGTCCAGGTCGGCACCGACGCCGACGGCGAGCCGTTCGATCTCTGTCTCGTCGACGCGATCTCGTTCGCCCGCCATCGCGAGTGGCTCCAGGACCACAAGGAACGGCTCCACCCCGTGTTTCTGCCGGTCGTCCTCGTCAGTCGGGACCCGCCCAGCGAGCAACTCGATCCCGAGGCCTGGACGGACATCGACGGGCTGTACGTCATCGACGAGATCGTCTCGATCCCGGTCGAGAAGTCCGTCCTTTCCCGACGGCTGGAGAACCTGATCGAACGTCGGCACCTCTCCCAGCAGCTCTCGGGGCGGCTCGAACGCTCGCGGGAGCGGTTCCGGACGCTGTTCGACGGGACGCCCGACCCGACGCTCGTCCTCTCGGCTGGCCACAAGGTGCAGTACGTCAACGACGCGTTCTGCGCGCAGTTCGCGACGGACCACGACGCCGTCTTGGACGAATCGATCGAACGGCTCGAGGCGTTTTCGACGTCGACGGCAGCGACTATCGGTGACGCCGTCGACCGCCGACTGGCCGGCGGGGACGTCGAGACGATCGAGGTCTCCTACGGGACGCCGGCCGGCGGCGACCGATTCGCCGAGATCAAGGTCAGCACGCTCGACACCGACGGCGACGACGACGCCGTCGTCATCATGCGCGACGTCACTGAGCGGCGCTGGTTCGAGCGCACGCTCCAGTCGCTCCACGCCGCCTCTCGGCAACTCTTCGACGCGGTCACCGAGACCGAAGTGAGCCACCGCATCGTCGAGACGGTCACGGAGGTCTTCGATCTGTCCGGCGTCGCCGTGTATCTCCAGCCCGACCCCGGTGGTCCGCTCGAACCCGCCGCGCAGTCCCTCGACACGGGGTTCATGCGTGAGTCGCTGCCCGCAGTCCCGTCCGACGACAGCAGCCTCACCGGACACGTGTTCACTACTGGCACGCTCACGCACTTCGACGACATCCACACCTCTCCCCACATCCAGACTCACGAGACGGACATGCGGGCGGGGATCTTCGCGCCGCTCGGCGGGCACGGCGTGCTCGTGGTCGGGTCGAGCGAGGTCGGTGCGTTCGACGATCGGACCGAGAAACTCGTGGCGCTGCTTGCGGGCACAGCCCGGACGGCCCTCGACCGCATCGAACGCGAGCGCGACCTCGCCGAGAGCGAACAGCGCTTCCGGCAGATCGCCGACAGCGTCCACGAAGTCATCTGGATGACTGACGCGGCGGGCGAGCAACTCCTGTATCTCAGTCCGGGATTCGAGGAACTGGTCGGCCGGTCCGCCGAAGAGTTCGGTGACGATCCGGCGTCGTACGTCGAGTTCGTCCACCCGGACGACCGCGCGGACGTCCGCGAGTGGATTGCGACCGTCCACGATCCCGACCACGAAGCAGACAGCTACCACGTGGAGTACCGCGTCCAGCGACCGGACGGCGACCTCCGCTGGGTGGAAGCCGACGGCTATCCAGTCCGTGACCCGGACGGGACCGTTCGCAAGTACGTCGGCATCATCAACGACATCACGGACCTCAAACGGCGCGAACGGGAACTCGAAGCCAAGAACGAACGCCTCGATCAGTTCGCGAGCCTCGTTTCCCACGACCTGCGCAATCCGCTGCAGGTCGCGCTCTCCCGACTCGAAGCCGCTCGCGAACGGGAGGACGCCGAACCGCACCTCGAATCGGCCGAACGGAGTCTCCACCGGATGAACCGCCTCATCGACGACGTCCTGGACATGGCTCGCCAGGAGCAGTCGGCACCCGATCTGGAACCGCTCTCGCTCGAATCGGTCGCCCGGCGAGCCTGGAAGAGCGTCGGGAGCGACGCGGCCACGCTCGTCGTCGAGACCGACGAGTCGCTCACCGCCGACGCCGATCGCCTCGTTCAGTTGCTGGAGAACCTCTTCCGGAACAGCGTGGAACACGGCGACGCCGCCGTCACCGTTCGCGTCGGCCTGCTCGACGGCGGTGACGGCTTCTACGTCGCCGACGACGGGGACGGCATCCCCGCGGCCGACCGCGACGGAATCTTCGAGGTCGGCCACTCGACGGCCAGCGACGGGACCGGGCTCGGACTCGCGATGGTCGAAGAGATCGCCACGTCACACGGCTGGTCGGTCACCGTCACGGACGCCGACCAGGGCGGCGCGCGGTTCGAGTTCGCCGACGTTTACTGACGAGCGAGGTCGCCGCCCTCGAGGTTCGCCAACAGGTGACTGACGTGAATGCGGTCGCTCGTCCCTTCCTTCAGGTCCACGTCGATCTCGCCGGCCAGGCGGTGGAGCCGAGCCATCTGGTCGGCGTCGTACCGCGACCCGGCGACCCGGAGCACGTCCGAGAGGATCTCCTCGCCGCTGAACCCCTCTTCGACGAGCAGGTCGTCGAGCGTTTTGCGGGCGTCGGTGAACTCGCCGGCCTCGGCGTCGTCCAGCATCTCCTCGATGCGGTGATCGATGCCCACCTCGCCGAGCGCTGCGTAGGCGGTCTCCATCGTGATCTCGCCCTCCTGCTCGTAGGTCGTCTGGGCGCCGAGGAGCGCCTTCCGGAGGTCGCCGTCAGCGTAGCCGGCGACGAACTCCAGGCCCTCGTCGTCGTGGTCTGCGTCTTCTGCCTCGACGACGTCGCGCAGGACCGCGACCGTCTCCTCGTGCGTGGGAGCGCGCATCGGCACGGGGAAACACCGCGAGCGGATCGGCGGGATGAGCGCCGAGGGCTGGCGCGTCGCGATGACGAACTGCGTGGTCTCGTAGTACTGCTCCATCACGCGACGGAGCGCCTGCTGGAAGTCCTCGCGGATGCCTTCGGCGTTGTCCAGCAGGACCGTCTTGTACTCGCCCGACACCGGCGCGTAACTGGCCGACTCCTTGAGCACGTGATTGATGAGGTCCGCCTTCGAGGAGTTGCGCCGGCGCTTGGGCGTGATAAAGGACTCGAAGCGCGGGTCCTCGCTCAGTTCCTTCTTGGTCATCCCGAAGAAGTCGGAGACGTTGATCTCGACCAGGTCGTTGTCCGGGTCCGAGTGGGCCTCCCGGGCGAGCGCCCGGACGGCGGCGGTCTTCCCGCTGCCCTTCGGCCCGTGGACGACGAGGTTCATGGGTTCTTCGACGGCCCCCCACAGCGACTCGCGGACCTCTGGCTGCGGGAGGTCGTCGATGTCCGGCGCGTGCTCGGTCGTCCAGAGGGGGGCGTCCATCTCACCCCCGGCTAGCACAGCCGATAGTAAGAATCCACCTTTTTTCACCGGGGCCTCGCTCGCTCACGCTCGCTCAACCCCGATCAAAAAATCTGGACCAAAAAAGCCGCCTCCACGAGGCGAAGCCTCGTTCCGGCGGTGAACCGCGCTCCCTCCGGTCGCGCGGACGTTCTGGTGTATTTGCCGTCTCGATTAGGCGTCGAGGGAATCGGCGATGGCCTGCAGTTCCCCTTTTCGGAACGCCCGCGGTGCTTCGTCGGGGTCGTCCGTCTCCAGTTCGCCGAGTTTCCAGAGAATCCCGGCCCGCATCTGTGGTTTTGATGGCAGGCTGCCCGTACCGATGTCGTACCCCACTTCCTCGCAGAGCGCCGCGAGCATCTCCTTGGTGAACGCCGTCGACTCGACGCGCTCGTATCGTCCCACCGCCACCCGGATGTCGTTCCGCAGTTCGTCGACCGTTCTCGCCATGTGGCCGACGAGGCGAGCGCCACTGCTGTATATTTCGGTCCCTGGTCCCGAACGGACGAATCCACCGCTCGAATAGTTCCTTCGAAGGAGAAAATATGAGTTCCCTGTTGGGTACCGTCTCAGGCCGTCTCGTTGGTTGTCGTTTCGGTGGCCGTCGCCTCGTTGCCCGTCGACTCGTCGTCGTCCTTCTCGGCCTTGGCGTCGACTTCCTCGATCTGCCGGTCAGTGCCCGACTCGCTGATGACGGGCTGGAGGACGTACTTCCCGCTCTTGCCGGCCTCGTGGACCTGGACGTCGAAGACGAAATCGACCGATTCGTTCGCGCCGACGGTGAACTGGCTGTTGAGCTGGAGCTTGCCGCTCGGGAGCTTGACCCGCTGGCTCGTGCCGTCCGTTAGCGTTCCGTTGACCTCGCTGACGTACGCGAACACCTTCCCGTAGGACCCGTTGGGGACGGCGAACGAGTCGAGGAGCGTCGCGTTGTCGCCGACCAGTCGCGTCAGATCGACCGTCGTGTCGTTGACCGCGTACTCGACCCAACCGCCGGTGGTGCCGTCGTCGCCGTCGCTCTCGTTCGCTGCGGTCGTGTCGTTCGCCGCCATCGTCGTCGCCGTTCGCTCGAAACCCACGCGACTGACGGTGACGTTCAGCGACCGGAAGTCGTCGAGTGCGCCGGGCTTGTCGCTCACGTAGAAGTTGACGGTACCCGTGGACTCGGCGCTGTCCATCGTTCCCCCGCCGTCGCTGCCGGTCGTCTCGGTGTCGTTCGCCGACGTCTCGGTGCCGTTGGCTGGACCGCCGGAACAGCCGGCGAGTGCGACCATCCCTGCGACCAGGATCAGTGCGACCGTTCGCGAGTTCATCGTCAATTCGTTGCGCGCTGCGTACAAAAGCGGCGTGGCCGTTCCCGGGCGAGTAGCGGTGGTCGGCGTTGGTTCGGCCTCGCCGTCGGTGGCCTTTCGAAGCCCGTTTACCGGTCGCTCGCTGAAACCGGGGTATGCACGTGACCTTCCTCGGGACCAGCGGGGCCGTCCCGACGACCCAGCGTAATCCGAGCGCCGTGATGGTCCGCCGGGAAGGCGAGCGGTTCCTCTTCGACGCTGCCGAGGGCACGCAGCGCCAGATGATGCGGTTCAACACCGGCTTCGCCGTCTCGCAGGTGTTCGTCACCCATCTCCACGGCGACCACGTCCTCGGGCTTCCCGGACTCATTCAGACCTGGGACTTCAACGACCGCGAGGAACCCCTGGCCATCCACACGCCGGCCGGCACCCGTCAGCGCATCGAGGACCTCGTGACGCTCACCGGGAACGAACCCTCGTTTCCGGTCCGCATTCACGAGGTGTCGCCCGGCGACGTGGCGCTGGACCGCGAGGACTTCGAGATCCGCGCCATCGACGTCGACCACCGGGCGACAGCCGTCGGCTACGCCATCGTCGAAGACGACCGAAAGGGCCGGTTCAACCGCGAGAAAGCGGAGAACGAACTCGGCATCTCGCCGGGACCGGAGTACAGCAAACTCCACAACGGCGAGTCGGTCGAACTCGACGACGGGACGATCGTCAAACCCGAACAGGTCGTCGGCCCGCCCCGTCCCGGGCGACGGGTAGTCTACACGGGCGACACCCGCCCCATCGAGAGCGTCGTCGAGGCCGCCGAGGACGCCGATCTCTTGATCCACGACGCCACCTTCGCCGAGGACCGCCGTGAGCGGGCCGGCCAGACCGGCCACACCACGGCGAAGCAGGCCGCTGAGATCGCCAACCGTGCCGGGGCGAAACGCCTGGCGCTGACGCACGTCTCGACGCGTTACGCCGGGCAGTCCCACCGGTTAGAACAGGAGGCTCGCGAGGTCTTCGAGGGCGAGCGTGCCTTCCTCCCCGACGACGGCGACGAACTGGACGTTCCCTTCCCCGACGTCGAGGATTAGTTCGACCGGCTCGCGCCGCCATCGACGTGTTCGGCAGCGGCCCGCGAGACGCCAGTGATCTCGAAGCGCGCGCCCCCGGACTCGCTCTCTGTCGCCGTGATCGCCCAGCCGTGGTCCTCGACGACCTGGCGGACGATCGCCAGGCCGAAGCCGGTGCCGTCCTGTGCGGTGGAAACGCCCGACTCGAAGATGCGATCGCGCTCCTCGACCGGGATGCCGGGCCCGTCGTCCGCGACGTAGAAGCCGGTCGGCGCGCCGGTGACGGGACCGACGCTCACCGAGACGTCGGCACCGCCGTGGTCCACCGAGTTGCGAAAGAGGTTCTCCAGCAGTTGTTGCAACCGACTCTCGTCGGCCAGCAACTGCAGATCGGCAGCGACCGAGAGCGCCCCACCGCTGGTGTCGGCCAGCTCCCAGGCGTCCTCGGCGACGGTGGCCAGCGAGACGGAGTCGGGGTTCCGGACTGGCTCTCCCTGTCGAGCGAGCGTGAGCACGTCGTCGATGATCTCCTCCATCCGTCCGAGTGCCTGCTCGATCGCGTCGGCGTGCGCGTCGTCGTCGATCTGTTCGACGTGGCCGGACGCGACGGTCAGCGGGTTCCGCAGGTCGTGGGAGACGACGTTCGCGAACTCCTCGAGCCGGTCGTTTTGCTGCCGGAGTTCGCGTTCGCGCTCTCGGACCGTCTCCTCGCGGTCTGCTCGAGCGATGGCGGTCGTCGCGGTGGCGGCGAGCACCTCCGCGAAGTGGATCGTTTCGTCGTCGAGCGACGTCCGGGTCGTCGATCCGGCACCGAACACGCCGTACTCGCCGAGTGGGGTGACGAGCGCGCTCTCGATGCTGGTGTCGAGATCACGGGCGGCGTCGGCTGGCCGGTCGCCGTCGACGACGACCGTCTCACCGCGTTCGTAAGCGGTTCCCTGCAACCCCTCGCCGATGTCGAACGACGGCGGCGTCTCGTACAACTCCCGCACGTCGTCGGTGTACGCGACCGGCTGGAGCGTGTCGTCGTCCCGTCGCAGGTGGATCGCCACGTGTTCGAGGTCGACGACGTCACGAGCCGCGGTCACGACGTGTTCGCAGACGCCGTCGACTGTCTCGGGACGCATCATCTCCTGGGCCGTCCCTTGCAGTCCCGTGAGCGTCTCCTCGCGGCGCTTCCGTGCGGTGACGTCGTGGAGAACGACGGTCCAGCCCGTGACTGCCCCGTTTCGGTCGTGCAGGCCGGTGACTTTCACGTCGAAGACGCGCTGGCCCCCGTTCCGCTGGAGTGTGAGCGAGTCCGTCCCGAGTTCGAGGGTCCGTCGGCCGCCCGACCCGGCGTGGCCGCTCAGCGGCGTGTTGCCGGCAGTCGGGTCCGGGAGCGGCCCGAGTAACGAATCCAGTTCGGGAAAGCTCGTCTCGATCGGCGATCCGATCGGGTCGTCGTCGGCGAGGAGGCGCTGTGCGGCGGGGTTGGCGTCGATGAGCCGCCGGTCGGGCGAGAGGACGAGCATGCCGTCGTCCATGTTCTCGACGACCGAGCGCCGGGCGATGGGAGCCAGATCGAGCAGATCGTACCGAAACAGCGCCCAGAAGATGACGAGACCGGAAAACACGAAGGCAAACGGCGTGGGATCGAGCGCCGGCCACGGCAGCACTCCGGCGTAATACAGGCCGTTGAGGACGCCGGGCGGGATCGCCGCGAGCAGAACGAGATCCGTCTGGCGGCGGTAGCGGTGGACCGACCGTTTCCGATGGCGGAGCAAGCGCACGAACGCCAGTGAGATGACGAGGTAGCTGTAGCCGACGTTGAGCCACCAGACCGGGCCGTGTTCGACCGACAGGAGGACGAACGGCCCGCTCTCGACCAACTGTGGTGCGGTCCAGGAGAGCGTGTGGACGGCGCCGTTCGTCAGAATCATCGGAACGTTCGCCAGCGGGAGCAGCGAAAGGAGCACGATCGTTCGCGCGGCCATCGGGTTCTCTGCGTCGGTGTACTCGGCGACGAACGCGTACCAGGTGACCGGAATCCAGGCGAGCCCGATGATCTCGACGCGGAACCACAGGAGCGCCGCTCCCACCGTCGGGCTCGCCAGTTCGAGTCCGAAGCCGACGAGCCAGAGTGTCGTCGCACCCATCTGGATCCCTAACCACCGTGCGCCGGCCTGATCGCGACGGCGCCAGAACAGGATTCCGAGCACGCCTGCGATCGCCGCTCCGAGAAACGCCACGAGTGCCAGCCACAGCGTCGGCTCGGTGCGTGCGACCATCTGGCCGACATTCTCGTTCTGTCACAAAAACATGTGCGGCCGTTTCAACTGTCGAGCGCGGGTGCGCAGCACCGGGAGTTTTGGTCGTGTAGCTCGACCGATGTGTATGACCGACTGTCCGTTCTGTTCGATCGCGGCCGGCGACGGACCGGCGAGCGTCGTCTACGACGGCCCGGAAACGATGGCGTTCATGGATCTCAACCCGATCAACGAGGGACACGTGTTGGTGATCCCGCGCGAGCACTCCCAGGGGCTGGCGGGGCTCGTCCCGGCGACCGGCGGGCGCATGTTCGCCGTCGCGCAGAAGGTCGCGGCCGCGCTCCGGACGTCGAGCGTACCGACGGACGGCGTCA
Source organism: Halorientalis brevis (assembly GCF_023077655.1). Taxonomy (NCBI): domain Archaea; kingdom Methanobacteriati; phylum Methanobacteriota; class Halobacteria; order Halobacteriales; family Haloarculaceae; genus Halorientalis; species Halorientalis brevis. The sequence goes on from NZ_JALLGV010000003.1 coordinate 18,833, forward strand.
ACCTCTTTCTCGCCGACGGGGAAGCCGCCGGCCAGGAGGTGTTCCACGTCCACCTGCACGTGATTCCTCGCACCGAAGACGACGACGTCACTCTCGCAGCCGAGCAGTCGCGGGTGGCCCGCGAGGAACTGAACGACGTCGCCGACGAGATCACCGAACTGCTCTGAGGTCAGTCCTCGGCGCGCGACCAGTGGAAAATCTCCTCGATCGATCGGTCGTAGTGAGCTGCGAGGGCGAAGGCCAGTTCCAGCGACGGATCGTAGCGGTCGCGCTCGATGGCGTTGATCGTCTGGCGAGTGACGTCGACGGCGGCCGCGAGGTCGGCCTGGCTCTCACCGTTGTCCTCGCGTAGCGCAGGCAAGTCGTTGTCCACGGCTACCGCCTCGCGAGGAGGAGGTTGAGGCCCCACACCAGGTACAGAGCGGTCACGAACCACGCGATGGGCGTCAGCCACCAGGGCCACTCGAACATGCCCAGTGCGGTGAGGGCCGTCATCGTCGGGAAGACCACCGCCGACGTGACACCGAAGATCGAGATGGTGTTGGCGCTCGCCTCTTTAACGATGTCCTCGTCGCGCTCGTCGAACAGCGGTCCCTCGTAGCCGCGCTGGAGGTTGATCGCGACGAGCGCCGCCACGCCGAATGCGACTGCACCCACGACGGGATAGCCGGCGACGATCAGCCCCGCGAACGCGACCGTTCCGGCGAGCCAACTCCCGATGTACGACCGGCGGTACGTGGACTCCGAGTGAGTGGATGGCACGTGTTCCATGTCAAGATCACTTTCCGTAAAGCGTCCTTTACAGTAAAGTATCTTTTACACACCGAGTTAAATATTTCCCTCGTTCGGGAGCGCCGTCCTTCGAAACCAGTCACCGGGTCCCCCACGAAACTTATACGGAACAGGTCCCTAGCCCGAGGTGTGAACGCCCGCACGAGCGCCCTTGATAAAGTCGTCTTCGGGGTGGACGTACAGAGTGGGGACGTCCGGGGGGACGTGTCGTACGCACTCGTGGCCTTCGACGGGGAGTCGCTGGACCGCGACGTGGTCTCGCGACGGAAACTCCGCCGACTCGTCGATCGCGAGGAACCCGCGATGCTCGCGACCGACAACATGTACGAACTCGCCGAGGACAAGGACGCACTCGTCCATTTCCTTCGTGAGTTGCCCGACGAGACGACGCTGGTTCAGGTGACCGGTGCCGAGCGCCCGGAACCGCTCTCCCGGGTCGCCTCCCGCCACGGCGTCCCCTACGGGAAAGACCCCATGAAAGAGGCGGAAGCAGCCGCTCGCCTCGCCGCGGTGAACGTCGGCCAGGAGGTGACTGCTTTCACCAACACGACGCGCGTGAAAGTCTCTCGCGGCCGTTCGACCGGCAAGGGCGGCTGGTCCGAGGACCGCTTTACCCGACGCATCCACGGCGCGGTCAAGAAGCGCGCCCGCGAGGTGGCCAGCGAACTCGACGACGCCTCGCTGGACTACGAACGCGACGTGACCGAGAAGTACGGCGGGTTCGCCAACGCCGTCTTCGAGGTCGAAGGCCGCCCGTCGGACATCCCGGTCTCGACCGAACGGTCGGGGGACGTCAGGATCGAGATCGAACGCGAACGGCGCGACGGCGTCGAGTTCCAGCCGCTGGTCAAGCGCCGGGACCACGTTCTGGTGGGCATCGACCCCGGAACGACCACGGCGGCGGCCGTCGTCGGCCTCGACGGCACAGTACTGGACGTGATGAGCACCCGCACCGGCGACACGGCCGACGTCATCGAGTGGCTCATCGAGCGCGGCCGTCCGATCATCGTCGCGGCGGACGTGACGCCGATGCCCGAGACCGTCGAGCAGTTCCGACGGAGCTTCGAGGCCGCCGGCTGGGCACCCCACGCGGACCTCCCGGTCGACGAGAAGAAACACCGGACCCGCGAGGCGAGCTACGACAACGATCACGAACGCGACGCGCTCGCGGCCGCACTGTACGCGTTCGACGCCCACGAGGACCAGTTCGACCGCGTCGCCGAGAAGGTCCCGCCGCGACAGGACCTCGGCGAGGTGCTCGCACGCGTCGTCACCAACGAGGAATCGGTCGAATCCGTGCTCCGGGACCTCGAAACCGACGAGGACGAACCCGAAGAAGAGACCGAACACACCGAGCGGGAACTCACCGCCGAGGAAAAGCAGATCAAGCGCCTCAAGGCCCGCGTCGATCGGCTGGAGTCCCACGCCGAGAACCTGAAAGAGACGATCGCCCGGAAGGACGAACAGATCGAGGAGTACGAGCAGGAACTCACCGCCGAGCGCCAGCGCGAGCGCCAGAAGGCTCGCGAACGTCGCGAAGTCACGCGGCTCGAACGGGAGAACGAGCGGCTCGAACGCGAACTCGAAACCGAACGCGAGAACGTCGAGGAACTGGCGGACAAACTCGAACGGCTCAAAGCCCTCTGGAAGCTCGATCACTCGAACTTCGCCGACGTCTCCGAGAAACAGCAGGACCTCGTCCCGGTGAAGGTGATCGAGAAGTTCACGAAGGGCGCCATCGAGCACGCCGACGAGCAGTACGGGCTGGCCGAGGGCGACGTGATCTACCTCCGTGACGCCAGCGGCGCCGGGCGATCGACCGCCCAGAAACTCGCCGACGTGAACCCCAGGGTCGTCCTGAAAGACGGCGGCCTCTCGGAGATGGCCGACGACCTGCTCTTCGAGCACGACGTCCCCGTCGGGCCGGCCGCGGACGTGACGATCCAGGAGGTCGACGAACTCGCCGTCGCTCGCGAGAGTGAGGTCGAAGCCGCCATCGAGGACTGGCACGAGCGGGCCGAGGAACGCGTCAAACAGCAAAACGAACAGATGGTCGACCGGCTCATCAGCGAGCATCGCGCCTCCGACCGCGGTGCCGAGTCGGGACATTGATTCCCTCGGCGCTGCCGCACTTCTCGGTTTTCCGGCGCTATTCCGTCTTCTCTACATTCCTACATCTCAGCGGTCGGGTAATCTACTCGAACCCGAGATAATGCTCATGTTCGTCGAGGCAGTGAGTAGCGACACGTGAACTGCCCCAACTGCGACGCCACGATGACGACCGTTTACGACTATCACCGATGCGAGCGCTGCTGCTACGTCCCACACCAGGGCGCTGACTGACGGCCGACGCGAACGGCGACGAAAAAGCAGGGTTCGGGTTTTTGTGCGGTTCGGCGATCGAGTCCGCTTACATCATCTGGCCCATGCCGAGCGACCCCAGGAACCCCGAGACCAGTCCGTAGATCACGAGGCCGAGGCCGGCGACGACGAACGCGACGCCGGCGGCGATGAGCAGGTCGATGTACGCGAGGAGGGCGATCCCTCCGAGCAAGAGCAGAAACCCCAGCAGTCCGGCGACGCCCAGTTTGTCCAACATACGAACCTCTGTCTCAGCGGACGACTTAAAAACTGAGAAACCGCTTCGGTGTGGTTGTTTTTGCCATGCGTCTGTCTCTTGGACCGGGGTTGCGGCGGCGCTGTCGCTGACGGGTCACACGTCGGAACCAGCGGCGTCGCCCGGCACCAGTCTGGGCCGTCCGTGCGGTGTGGCGAGATCAGTACTCGAACTCGGTGTCGATCTCGGCGGCGTTCTCGGTCATCACGGTCGCGGCGTCCGAATACTGCAGGACCTTCTGCATGTCGCCGTCGAGGTCGAACTTGCCGCTCATCAGGCCGTCGATGGCGCCGATGTCGCCCCGGATCATGCCCTTCCAGTTCGAGTACGGGCCGCGATAGGCGAAGCCCCAGTCGACCTCGTCTTCGTCCTCGATCTGTTCTGCCTCGTGGCAGGTGCCGTCTTCCACGTCGATTTTGAACTTCAGGTTCTCGCCGTCGTAGACGTCGTCGGGCTGAATGTCGAAGAGGAACACGCCGTTGAAGTCGACGCCCCACCCCTGGCCGGCGTCGCTGTACGCCTCGCTCTCGTTGAGCTGGTTGGCCCACTCGTCGATCCATTCCTGTCCGTCGCTCGGCAGTGTGATTGCCATACTCTTCCGTGGCCAGCGACCGGCTTCTCGATTGCCCCTCGCACACTCGGTTCTTTAATGGGGTTCGTCCCCGTCATCGCGGCGACCGTCCGGTTCCCGCAGTATTGACCTACGAGCGACAGAATGACGGACGTTGACTGACAATCGCTCACACGGGGAACGACGATGGGGAACGACACTACTCCGCTCACGCCGTTGCTGACACTGCTCGAAGGGTTCACGCCGGGGGACGAGGCCGACGCCGCGGCCATGTTTCCGCTGTCGCCGGTCGCGCTGCTCCGCGGTCGCAGCGGCGGCACGGCGTCGCCCGAGGAGGGCACGAAACGCGCGGTCAGGCAGCTCTACGCCGTGTTGCTCGGTCTCTCGAGCGACTCGCCAGTCGACACGTGGCAGCAACTGCTCGACACGGCGGTCTTCGACGCGCCCTGGTTCACGATCGAGAAGTTCACCGGCGTCACGGCGACGACGTATCGCGTCTGGTTCCACACGCTGGCCCAGATGCTCGTCGAGAGCTACTCGCTGCGGATCATTCACGACGAACTCGTCGTGGACGGGCACAAGCGGACGACCGATACCGGCCGGTGGCTCTGGCGGCTGCCCCAGTCCGACCGCGAACAGCTGCTGAAGCGGTGTACCGACGTCGACGACGAGACGGTCGAACAGATGCAGATCGCACGACGACACCGCGACGAACTGCTGTACGATTTCGGGACCTGGGGCGAGATCGACGCCGGCGAGGGCCTCGCCGAGGCACGGCAGCATCTGCAGGTGTTGACGGCGCTCGACGCCCGCGCCACCGACGGCTCCGTGTTCCCGTTCTTCCCGGACGGCGTCGACGAACTGGCGTCGACGACCGACGACGAGACCGCGGAGTAGGCCTGTGACGCGCTCGAACGCGTTCAGGCCGTCTATGCGGCGTCGATCGCCTCGGCGATCCCGTCGAGGAAGTAATCGGAGAACCGCTCGGCGGCGTCCTGCCCGAGCACTTCGCGCCGGTGGCGGAAGGTGAACGTCACCTGCCCGCCGTAGGTCGCGACGCCGACGCCGACCGGCGTCCCCTTCCAGACGGGCGGCGTGAACCACGGCCGCTCCCGGCCGTCGTCGCCCGAAAGCGACGGCATCACCGGAATCTTCCCGACGTTGGTCAACATTGCCGTGTCCCAGATGCGGTGGCCCGGCCCGCGCAGCAGTTCCGGGAGTTCCTGCTTGATCCCGAGCGGCACCTCGTCGGGGAACATCCGCATCAGCTTGTACGGCGCAGACGCCCGGTCGCGGTCTTTGACCCGACTGGTCTGTTCGGCGATCTCCCGTGCGGCCTCCATCGGGTCCGCTCGGTGTTTCTTGCGGGTGTGGATGCTCTCGAACATCGTGTACATCCCCGACGCGGAGTAGAAGTGATCGTCGGGCCTGATGTTGATCGGCATCATGGTGCTGATTTTGCGCGCTCGCTTCCCGTGGTCCTCGTTCCACCGTTCGATCCCCAGGTGGAGTCCCGTCAGGAACACGTCGTTGACCGAGACGCCGTCCGGTCTGTCGTTGACGACCGCGTCGGTGACGTCGTCGTCGAGCACGCGGCGCGTGAACCGCCAGCCCCAGTCCGGATCGTCGGGCTCGCGGTCCTCGGCGATGCGCGCCGGCTCGTCCACGGTGTTCTGTAACTGTCGAGCGACCTTGTCGATCACGTCGATGCCGTCGTCGAGGAAGTTGAACGTGTCGAGGATCGACGACGGTTCGAGGTCGTCGAGCCACTCGCGGGACTCCGCGAACGACACCGAATCCTGCCAGAGCGGTTCCCCGCGGTACGCCTGACAGACCGCCTGCGTGAACTGCAGCGTCCCGACCCCGTCGACGGCCGAGTGGTGTAAACTCACCAGCAGCCGGTCGCCGCCGTCGATCCCCGCTCCACGGAGGACGAGCGCCCGCATCGGCCGCTCTTCGGTCAGATCGAACTTCTGGAAGTACGCCCGGTTCTGGGCCTCTTCGACGGTGATCTCCCCGGCGTCGAACACCTCGATGTCGAACTCGATGTCCTCGATTTCGGACTCGTCCGGCAGTTCCCACACGTACCGCGAGTCGGCGATCGTGGCCGACCGCATCTTCGCCCCCACGATCGGATGATGCTTGCACGCAGTTCTGGCGGCCTCGTGCAACTGGTCGATGTCGATGGTCGCGGTCGTCTCCACCTCGGCCTGAATGTTCCAGGACGTGTGTTTCTGCTCGATGTGATACACCGCTTCCTCGATCATCGACACTGGAACTGACGTGCTCATCGACGGCACCCCTCTATGATCCCCATCATATTTACTAGCGTATAATTCACGAACCGGTATAAAAGCCTGTAAACGCTCAGTGCAACAACTAGAGATGTTCCCGGTTCGCGGCCTACCCCGTGTTTGGAATTATGACACATGGTGGGTTCTTCCACACGGCTCAACGCGGAATAAAACCGCCTGTATTAAATGACCGGCCGAAAATATTACGGGAATGTTACGGCTGTACGAAATTTTATGTCCATGTAGTTGCCCGTCAGTAGTATGGCAATTCCGAGACCAGAGAGTGGGATTCTGAACAGGCTGTACGCCAACCTGTTCGGATCGAGTGGGCGGTTCGTTTCGCTGGACGTTCCGGAGAAGATACTGAAGCGATTGTACACGTACGGGAGTATCACCAACACGGACGAGGGGCTGCAGTTCGAGGTGAAAAACAGGCTCCAGGACGCCGAATTCGCCGGCGTCAACCGCCTTGCGATCAACGGGGAGGAGATTTCGGAAGACCGCGTTCGGCTGGAGACGGTGGACGAATCAGTCCACCGACTCGACGAGGTCGACGGGGAGAACCCGCTGTCGTTCCCGGTGGGGCGGACCCTCTACGTGATCGTCGAGGGGATGGAATTGCCGACCGGCGATCACACGCTCGACATCGAGTTCGTCGCCCACCCGTTCGGGGACCTCTCGCTCTCGATCGCGGACACCATTCGCGACGAAGAAGAGATCCCGAGCATTCCGCGCCGTGACGACAACAACTTCACCGAGGAGGCCATCCAGGACCGCCACGAGTTCCTCGAGGAGACGACCAACGTGGACCTCGAACACATTCCGCACTACTCGGTCGATCCCGAGGAGGATCTGGAGGGGAACATCGAGAACTTCATCGGCGTCGCCCAGATGCCGATCGGGCTGGCGGGGCCGCTGAAGGTCAACGGCGAACACGCCGACGGCGAGTTCCCGATTCCGCTGGCGACGACCGAGGGAACGCTCGTCGCCTCCTACAGCCGCGGCATGAAGGCGATCAACCTGAGCGGCGGCGCGAAGACCACTGTGACGGACGACAAGATGAACCGCGCGCCGGTGTTCGTCTTCGAGGACGCACGCGTCGCTCGCGACTTCCGCGAGTGGGTGTTCGACCACTACGACACGATCAAGGAGAAAGCCGAGGAGACCTCCAGCGTCGCCGAACTCGTCGAGATCGAGGACTACATGACCAACAACTACGCGTTCCTCCGCTTTGGCTACAAGACGGGGGACGCCGCGGGGATGAACATGGTGGGGAAGGCGACCTTCGCCGCCTGCAACTGGATTCTGAGCGAGTTCCCCGGCTACGTCGAGAACTTCTATCTCGACGGCAACTTCTCGACCGACAAGAAGGCCTCCAAGGTCAACGACCTGATGACCCGCGGCAAGCGCGTGACCGCGGAAGTGACCCTGCCCGAGGAAGTGCTGGTCCACCACCTCGGTGCCGATCCGGAGAGCATCCACCACCACGGCAAAGTCGGGACGCTCGGTTCCTTCTTCGCCGGCAACACGACGAACGGCGCCCATCCGGCCAACGGGCTGGCGTCGCTGTTCATCGCGACCGGCCAGGACGAGGCGAACGTCGCCGAGTCCCACGCGGCGATGGTCAACACCACGCTGCTCGACGACAACTCGCTGCACGTCTCCGTGACGATCCCCTCGCTCATTGTCGCGACCTACGGCGGCGGGACGGGCCTGCCGACCCAGAACGAGGGCCTGGAGATCCTGGACTGTGACGGCCCCGGCAACGTCAACAAGTTCGCCGAGATCGCTGCTGGCGTCGTCCTCGCCGGCGAACTCTCGCTCGCTTCGGCGATCTCCGCCTCGGACTGGGTCACCAGCCACGAGGAACTCGGGCGCAACCGCTGAGCAATCGGCCAGTCCCAAGCGTCGCCAGTTCGCTGTTTTTCCCGCTGTCTCCCACCGTGATCGTCGGTTCGCGTCTGCAATCCGCCGTTTGCAAACCCTAGACGCAGAGTTGCAGTACCAACTTCCCAACAGTCGCCCGAACGCGGACGTCGATCTCCGTTCTACAGACTGCGACCAGTCGCGTCTGCGGCTGGCGTCTCGGGTTGTTTGACCAGAACATTCTTACATACTCACACTGGTAGGATGCGCCCTGAAGTTTGCGCCTGCCGGCATTGTGCTTTTGTACTGGACGTGGTAAACAGAGTCGAGTTGATCTCCATGGTCCTGTATCCCTCCGAAGAGTGGCTGGACGAATATCAGCGGTTGATCAACGAGAGTTCGGAACTGGACGGGTTCGAATTCGACGAGAACCTGCTGCTCGTCATCACTGATCTGAACCTCGCTACTATCACACTCGGCGACCTCTCCGATGAGGTTCTCAGTGAACTGCCGCCCTCGGCGCGGGAAGGACTCGAAGACGTGTCCATCGACGAGGCGACCGACCTCATCGACGAGTCGATCAGGTCGTCGCTGCCGGCGACGTTGCGGAACCTGCTCGAGCAGACGGAACGCGACGTGGTCGAGGGGACGATCTACGTGTACGTCGAACTGGAGGACGGCGACTGCACGGAGCTGGCCCTGGTCGACGGGCCAGGGGATCGCGAGGTCGGGACGGCCTTCCGTGCGTCCGCGCACACGTGGCAATCGATCATCGCGGGTCGACCGGCCACGTCCGCCGTGATCAGCGGCGACCTGGAGATAATCGGCAACGAGTTGCTGAAGATCCCGTACACGGCGGAGCTACAGTTGCTCTGTGACATCGCCGCCGACGTCGACACCGAGTTCCTCATCGAACACGAGGGTGAATCCTTCGTCAACTTCCTGCTCGACGAGTCGATCCGACAGCCAGTCACCGTCCAGAAGTGCGTCACGCGACAGGCTGCCCTGACAGTCCAAACGCTCTCACCGTTCTAACACGCTCACAGCGCAGTCACGACGAGCAGCTGGATCCAGCCCGCCACGAACCCGAGGACCGCACCGATGCCGATCAGGAGCCACTCGTCTTCTTTGAACGCCGACCGGAGCATCACGCAGTAGTCCTCGGGCGGGAGTTCCTTCATGCGCCTGGCGATCAGTTCCTGGACCGGGCCGCTCCGTCTGCGGTTGAACGTGGGGTCCTTGAGCGGCTCGAATGCGTACTCGATCGTCTCGTTGGCGAACGATTCGCGGATGGCCTCGTACTCGCGGTCCCCGGTGGTGACGCGCACGAGCGGGCCGGCGACGCCGACCGCCTCGTCGACTGCCGGGCGGAGCGCGTCCGTGATCATCTTGCGGGTCCGGTCGGACTTCGAGCCGTTCAGCATGTTCTCGGCGATGTTGCCGACGGTGACGATCTCGCCGGCGACGAGTTCCGAGTACGTCTCCGCGGCCTCGTTCTGGCGCTTGATGAACAGCCCCTGGACGGTGAACGGGCCGACCTTGACCGGCTGTTTCGGGTTGAAGATCGCCTTGATGGCGATGAAGTTGGTGAAGTACCCGACCAGGGTGCCCGCGACGGGCAACACCCACCACTCACCGATGTAGATGAACAACGGGATCGAGAAGATCCCCAGGAACGTCCCCAGAAAAAAGCCAGAGTTGATGAGGAACTTCAGTTCCCGGTCGCCGATCTCCAGGAACATCTTGTTGAGCAACTCGGGGTCGTTCCCCAGCTTGTTGACCATCATCATCTTCATGTCCATCAGGTCGTCGATGTTCTCGCCGATGTCGTGGAACACCCGATCGACCACCGCCGGCATCGAGGACTCGACGCGCGAGTGGATCATCTCGCGAACCGCTGGCGGTGCGTCGCGCCACAACTGCGGGTGCTCGCGTCGGATGATGTCGTCGACGAGTCGGTGGATGTCGTCGCTGGCCGCCGCGACGACGTGCTCGGCGATGGTCTCGGGATCGAACTGCTCGTAGAACTCCTTCTGACTCGCGATCTTCGTGACGCCGTTGTCGGCGGCGAGGCTCCCCATCTTCGCCGCCCGCGAGGGGACGATTCCCTGCCAGCCCAGTTTCCCCTCCCGGACGCCCGGAATCTGCTGGATCTTCGTCGGGAGCAGCGACGCCACCTGCTGCATTCCGGGCACTTTGACGCCGAAGAAATCAACCGGGTGGAAGAGCAGTCTGATCCCCACCCAGTTCGTGACGTAGCCGATGATCCCCGTGATCGGCGGGATCAGCACCAGACTCCAGTTGATTCCGGACGGCACGATCGATGCGAGGTCGCCGGGCAGACTCACCGGTCCCGCGAGCAGGTGGCTGACTGACAAGCCACTCCCCAGGACGGCGAACAGCCCCAGTTCGACGGGTAGCACCTCGCTCATCAGTATCCTGGCTCAGTCGCCGTCCGGTTCCACGACCCCCCAGGAGCGCTCGACGCCGCCAGCGGCCCCACAAGTGATCGTCCCTGTTCCCCCGTTCCTGTCTGTCTCGAACCCTCGTCTGTTACCACGTCGACTCCCCCAGAGTCTCGATACGACGATGTTTTCGGTCGATTGACTTAATTCAACCGAACACTACATTTGTCTCGTACTCGGTTTCTTCGGGTACAGCGGCTGTTCTGGCCGGTTTGTTTCCTTCGAGGGCACTCCGCCAGCTAGAAGTAACATTGGGGTGAAGATATAGGTGTAGGGAACATTCCGCTGGCAGAGGGGGTAGTCCGGTCGAATACGCGGAGCCACTACACAGTACCATGAGCGACAACACGTCACCGATCGACGCGATCTTCAGAGTCCAGCGCGACGCAATCAAGCACGGCCAGAACCTGGTCGCGCTCTCCGTGAAACTACCGGCGGACGTCAACGAGACGATCCGGGGGACGATCGACGCTCAGATGGACGCTCAGCAGCGGACCATCGAGTTCGCCCAGGACACCAGTAATCAGCTGCTAGATGCGCTCGAATCGACGGCCTCGGGTGACGACGAGACGATCGACGACATCCGGGAATCGGTCAACAACGGGTTCGACACGCTGCTCGAGCGCCACGCCGACACGATCGACGCCGTCGACGAGAACTACGAGGCCGGCATCGAGCGCTACGACGAGAGCGTCGAGGAGGCGCTGGATATGCTCGACGATCAGCTCGACGTCCTCGTCGAGGTAAACGAGGACCTCGAAGACCAGACCGTCGACACCATCGAGCGGCTCGCCGACCAGTACGACGAGTTCCAGGACGAACTCGAAGCACGTGCCGACGACCTCTCGGAGACGATCGACGAGCAGGCCGACGAGTTCGGCGACCAGTTCGTCCAGCAACTCGACCGGTATCAGGACCAGCTCGACACCCTGCAGGAGCGCTTCGACGACCTCCAGGGTGACCTCGAAGACACCGTCGAACGAGCCCGCGAGGAGAGCACTGTCGACGACACCCGTGAGACGGCCGAGACCGACGACGAGAGCGACGCGCCGGAAGCCTGACGATCCGGGCGCACCGCTCGCGCCCTTCTGACGAAGTAATGGGACAGATCACGCCGAGCGCCGACTGTGTCTCAGTGCCGGCATGGTTGGGTCAGCGATTCTCGTCCTGACTCCCAAACAGCGAGAGCGGGGACACCACCGATCGTTCGAGCAGGTTCACCGGACTCCCGGGATAGCGCCGATCGGCGAGCCGGGTTACGAACGTCAGATCGACGGCGTCGCTCGGTGCGAACGCGTCCGCGAGAGCGAGTCCGGTCGCGCCGAGCGTCGACTGGAGTTCGCTCGGCGAGCCGGGGTCGGTCGGCACCTGTTTGATCGGGAGGTCGCCGAGCGAGACGACCGACTCGTGGGTCGGCCAGCCGAACTCCTCGGCCACGAGGTCGGCCGCGTCGCCGAGCGCCCCGACGGAGCTGAGGTGGCCCGCACCGATCACGGCCTTGGCAGCCCGCGCGGGCTCGCCGCTCAGGACGGCCGGGCCGACCTGTGCGACCGCGCCGTCGCCGACGCTGACGACCCAGCCCAGCGAGTCGTACTCGTACGTGGCCAACTCGTCGTCGGCGCCGTCCGATTCGGTGCTATCGTCGGTTGCCTCCTCGATGCGCTGCCGGACGTTCTTCGCGGTGACGCGCGCCTGCCGGATCGCCGTCTGGGCGCTCGCCGGTGCGGTGGTGCCGTCGTCGCCGACGACCGTGCCGGCGTCGCCGACGACGAAGGTACTGTCGCTGACCTGGAGATCGGATTCGACGCGGGGCCGGTCTCCCTCGAAGGCCGCAGGGCCGTGGATGCCCCCGGTCCAGACGAACACGTCGGCCGGGAGCGTTCGCCCGTCGGCCAGGTGAACCGCGTCCTCGTCAGCGCGCTTGACGCCGACGCCGGTCTCGACGGTCACGTCACGGGCGTCGAGTTCCTGGCGGAGCGCCGTCCTGAACGCGGGGTCGAACCCCGAGGCCACGCTGTCGGAGCGCTCGACGACGGTCACGTCCAGATCGAGTCCCTCCGCAGCGGAGAGCGCGGCGAGTTCGCCCGCGACCTGGACGCCGGAGAGGCCGGCGCCGCCGACGACCGCGTGGCCCCCGGCAGCGGTCAGCGTGTCGTCGTGAATCTTCCGTGCGTCGGCGAGTCGTTTGAGCGGCGTGGCGTGGTCTTCGACGCCCGGGAGGTCGTAAAAGGCGGTTTCCGCACCGAGGCAGACGGCGCCGACGTCGTATTCGAGCGTCGTCTCGCCGTCTCCGTCCACCGGTGCGAGGGTCGCGACGCCATCGTCGGCGTCAATCCCGGTCACGCGCGCCTGGCGGACCTCGGCCTCGGAGAGGACCGCCGACAGTGGCACGGTGATCGTGTCGGCGAGGGATGGGCGGCGCACGACGCGGTGGAGTTCGTGCTGGACGAGATGTGACTCGGACTCGTCGACGACGACGAGTTCCACGTCGTCGGGAGCGTGTCGTTCGAGCCGCCGGGCGACGGTCAGTCCGGCGTAGCCAGCGCCGAAGACGGCAACGCGCATAGTCTGCTATTCTCGCTGACAACTGATAACTGCACTGCAAGACACAACTATTGGGTTGTGGGCGACCTATTGCTGTCGTGCGGTCGTGGTTGGCATCCGCGCGAGCGTGAGCGAGCGCGGTTCACTGCTGGCGAGGGAGCAGTGCGACCGAGCCAGCAGCACGTTTTAGTCCAGGTTTTGCGACCGAGTGGTACCCGCAGCGAGCGCTTGCGAGCGAGGATACCCGAGGGAGTAAAAAGTGGTTAGAACTCGTTACAGACCGGGATGCCGACCGTCTCGTAGTCGCCCATGGACTCGACGACGTCGGGCACTTCTTCGAGCGAGACCGTCTCGGTGACGATCCGGCCGGGGTCGATCTTATCCTGCTCCATCATGCGGAAGATCTCCTGATACTGGTTCGGGGGCATCCCGAACGAGCCCTTGAAGTCCCGCTCGTCCATGACGATGTTGTCGACCGGGAGCGAGACGTTCCCGCCTTCTTCGGAGGTGGTGAGCCCGATCTGGAGGTGCTGACCGCCCTTGCCCAGGGAGTTCACGGAGTTCTGGCAGGTCTCGGCGACGCCCAGCGCGTCCACGGAGATGTCGACGCCGCGAGAGGACTCGGTGAACTGCTTGACCGCCTGGGGCACGTCTTTGACGTCGTTGGCGTTGAGCGTCTCGTCGGCGCCCAGCTCTTCGGCCTTGTCGAGTTTCTCGTCGATGATGTCGATGCCGATGACGTTCGCGCCGAGGGCTTCGGCGATGTGGACGGCAGAGAGGCCGACGCCACCCAGACCGTGGACGGCCACCCAGTCGCCGGGGTTGATGTCGACGCGGTGGGCCAGCCCGTGGAACGCGGTGGCGAACCGGCAGCCGAGCGCGGCGACGTCGACGGGGTCGACGTTCTCGGGGAGCTTGATGGCGTTGTGGTCGGCTTTCCGGACGGGGAACCGTTCGGCGAAGGCACCGGGGGCCATCTTCAGGAAGCCCAGCGGGACGACCTGTTCGCAGATGTTTCCGCGGCCGTTCCGGCAGTGGTGACAGGTGCCGTCAGAGAGATTGAACGGGACGGTCACCTGGTCGCCTTCGCGGAACCGCTCGACGTTGTCCCCTACTTCGACGACGGTGCCGGCCGGTTCGTGGCCGAAGACGAGTCCGTCGGTCGGCATCACGCCGATCCAGGACCAGTCGCCTTTCCAGGCGTGCCAGTCGCTGCGGCAGATCCCACACGCTTCGGTCTCGACGATGATCTGGTCCTCCTCGGCTGTCGGCTCTTCTACGTCCTCGATTTGGAGGGGCTCCTCCACCCCGTGAAAGACTGCTGCTTTCATCCACCCCTAACCTGCAAATACATCCTTATAAATCATTGGTGGGGTATATCATACGCCTCTCTATTCAGGGGCCGGGTGTTATGCAGGGTTTCACGGTTGTCAACTGTTCATGCATTCTTTCGGCAACAATATCCGGTGATCGGCCGATCGCGGCGCTCGCGCGCGCTCCGATCATGAGTGCGATTGACGGGCAAAGATAGCTGTTCCAACAGGTGTCCGATCGGGGAATGGTTCGCGTCCAGAGCGCCCTCGCGGGTGCATCTGTTCGTGTCTCGATCGATCTCCTAGTCTTAGTGAGGAGTGTGGTTTTCCCACAACCACGTTAAAAGTAACCGTGTACCAATGGAGAATCCTGAACGAGACGACGGAGAGAGTACGTTAGCATCCGCGCGAGCGGTAGCGAGCGCGGTTCACTGCTGTCGAACGCCGACGGCGTGAGACAGCAGGTCGTTTTTAGTCCAGGTTTTTGCGATGGGGATGCCCGCAGGCAGCTTCGCTGCCGAGGACATCCCCCGACGTAAAAAAGTGGTTAGAACTCGTTACAGACCGGAATCCCGACGGTGTCGTAGTCGCCCATGGACTCGATGACGTCGGGGACTTCCTCGAGCGAGACGGTCTCGGTGACGATCTTCCCGGGGTCGATCTTCCCGCGGTCCATCATGCGGAAGATCTCGTCGTACTGGTTCGGCGGGATGCCGTAGGAGCCGACGATCTCGCGTTCGTCGTAGACGAGGTTGTCCATCGGAATGGGGATGTGGCCGCCGTCCTCGCCTTCGGTCATCCCGATCTGGAGGTGCTGGCCGGTCTTGCCCAGCGAGTTAAAGGCGTTCTGGCAGGTTTCTGGCACGCCGAGCGCATCCACGGCGATGTCCACACCTTTGGAGGACTCGGTGAACTGCTTGACTGCCTGGGGAACGTCCTTGACGTCGTTGGCGTTGAGCGTCTCGTCGGCGCCCAACTCTTCGGCCTTGTCGAGTTTCTCGTCGATGATGTCGACGCCGATGACGTTCGCGCCCAGCGCGTTCGCGACGTGGACGGCCGAGAGGCCGACGCCGCCGAGACCGTGGACGGCCACCCAGTCGCCGGCGGTGAGGTCGACGCGGTGGACGAGCCCGTGGAAGGCGGTGGCGAACCGGCAGCCGAGACCGGCGATCTCGACGGGGTCGACGCTGTCGGGCTGTTTGACGACGTTGAAGTCGGCTTCGCGGACGGGGAACCGCTCGGCGAACGCGCCGGGCGCCGGTTTGATGAAGCCGAGCGGCATCAGGCGCTCACAGACGTTGGCGTGCCCAGAGCGGCAGTGCTCGCAGGTGCCGTCGCCGAGACAAAATGGGACGGTGACGCTGTCGCCTTCGCGGAATCGTTCGACGTCGTCGCCCACCTCGGCGACGGTGCCGGCCGGTTCGTGGCCGAAGATGAGGCCGTCCATCGGGATGACGCCCATGTGATCCCAGTCGCCCTTCCAGGCGTGCCAGTCGCTGCGGCAGATCCCACACGCTTCGGTCTCGACGACGATCTGGTCGTCGTCGGCTGTCGGCGGTTCCACCTCTTCGATCTGGAGCGGCTCCTCCACCCCGTGAAAGACTGCTGCTTTCATACAACACCACGGCTGTAAATACTCTGTAATAAACTCTTGGTAGGGCTTATCAAACGCCTGTTTACCCAGGGTGGCCACGTTATACTCGAAATCGGGGTGGTTCTTGGTAACGCGCCAGTACGGGCGAAATCGGCGGCAAATCGGGGAATTGACCGCTCGCGCGCGCTCGCTCAGACGCTCGTGAGGGAGACCCCGTCGGCCATGACGAGGCCGCCGAGACCGACGCGGAGAACGGCGTGGAAACCTGCCCCGAGTGCGGGTGGGTCAAGTCCCAGGGCGCGGACTGAGGGGGTTGGCGGGCAGTTCAGGCTTGAAAAGCTTAAACCGTCTCCCCACCGAAGGACCGCACATGAGTGACAACGAGGGCAGGAAGGACCTCCGCATGCCCGACGACGACGAGGTGTTCGCCGTCGTCCTGGACATGCTCGGTGCGAATCGCGTCCGCGTGCGCTGTATGGACGGGCAGACACGAACCGCTCGCATCCCGGGGAAGATGCAGAAACGCATCTGGATCCGCGAAGACGACGTCGTCCTCGTCGAACCGTGGGACTGGCAGGACGAGAAGGCCGACATCACCTGGCGCTACGACAAGCAGGAAGCCGACCAGCTCAAGGAGGAGGGTCACATTCAGGAGTAGCGCTCGCATGAACGCGATTCCGCAGCGCGGCGGCGGTCGACCGCTGGACCGACGGCGAGCAGGCCCATGAGTCGGGGGACGCTCTCGTGACAGAATCCTTCGAGCTCGTCGACACCGAGGACGTCGACTCGCCGGGTGACGAGTGGGAAGAGATCGACGTCGCCGACACGGAAGCCGATCGCATCGCCCGCCGTCGGGACCGCGAGTTCAGCGAATTCCGCAAACGCATCAAGGACGCCGACCAGTTCAAGGTCGAGGCCTCCGTTTTCGACGACGCCACCTTCGCCGCGCTGTACAAACTCGTTCAGGACGGCTACATCGACGCCTTTGGCGGTCCCATCTCGACGGGCAAAGAGGCGAACGTCTACTCCGCGCTCGGCGGGGAAACGGCCGCCGACGTGCTCGACGTCGACGACAATCCCGAAGTCGCCGTCAAGGTCTACCGCATCAACGCCTCGGACTTCCGGGACATGCGAGGGTATCTCGACGGCGACCCCCGGTTCGAGGGGATCGGTCACGACAAGAAACAGATCGTTCAGGCGTGGGTCCGCAAGGAGTTCGCGAACCTCACACGCGCTCGGAAGGCCGGCGTCCGCGTCCCCGAACCCATGGCCGTCGAGCGGAACGTCCTCGTCATGGAACTGCTCGGCCTCGACACCGGGCGGGCCAAACGCCTCAGCGAGGTCCACGTCGAGAACCCCGAAACGGCCTACGAGGTCATCCGTGAGTACATGCGCCGCCTGTACGACGCCGGCCTGGTCCACGGCGACCTCTCGGAGTACAACGTCATCCTCCACGGCGAGGAACTGGTCGTCATCGACCTCGGCCAGGCCGTGACTGTCCATCACCCCAACAGCCGCGAGTTCCTCGAACGCGACTGTCACAACGTCGCCGCGTTCTTCCGCCGCCAGGGAATGGACGTGACCGACGAGGACCTGCTCGCGTTCGTCACCGACGACACGTCCGACTGACTGCGTCTCCGACCGTTCGGAGGCCGTCGTTGTCTCTCGATTCACCGTTCTCGAACGTGGCTGTGACCCCGTCACGACTGACAAATATTAATGGATTTTCTATATGTAACCTGAGAATATGTTTTTGATTCTTAATGTGGTAGCTGTCAGCATGAGCCGCATTGACCGCGATCTCATCGAGCAGGCGCTGGACATCCTTTCCGAACATCGCGGGAGTGACAACAGCATCTCCTCCGAGGAACTGAACCGGCGACTCGGGGTCGCGGAGACGGATTCCTTCGAGGGCAAGGAGGTGTTGCAGTACCTGCTGTACGAGGAGGGCATCCCGATCGCGGCGACTCGAAGCGGGTATTTCCTGATCGACAGCAAACGGGAGCTTCACAGATACGTACAGACGCTTCACCGCAGCCAGTTCCGAACGGAGAAACGCGAACAGGCGGCAAAGCGGGCGTTCGACAGCGAGTTCGACATCGAGAAGGTGTCCGCCGACGATCTCGTTCCCCAGTGAGACGCTGTTTCGGTCGCACTCACCCGTCGTGAGCGACTGCTCCCCGTGACTACGCGATTGCCGGCAGGACGTCGCTCTCGTAGGTCTCGAACAGGCCCGCAACGTCCGTTCCGATCTGGTGGACGACGACGTGATCGAAGCCGGCGTCTGCGAACTTCTCGACGTTCTCGACGTGCGTGGCCGGGTCCGGGTCAGTGACCAGGCTCCCGTTTTCGATGTCCGCCTTCGAGACCATCTGACAGGCCTGCTCGAAGTGGGCTGGCGTGGATAGTTGCGACCCCAGTTCGCCGGGCAGTGCCGTGTTCGGCCAGCGCTCGGTGGCGACGTCGACGGCCTGCTCTCGGGTTTCCTCGTAGGAGACGCTCAACTGGCCGTAGGCCGGCCCCTCTCCGCCAGCGTCGGTGTACGCCGCAAGGGTCTGTTCCTGTGGGCCGACGGTGTACAGCCCGTCGGAGAACTCCGCGACGGTCGCTGCCGCCGTGGGACCGTACGCCGATCCGTAGATGGGCGGTGGCTCCTCGGGCAGCGTGAACAGTTGCGCGTTCTCGACGGTGAAGTGCTCTCCGTCGTGGGTAAGTTCGTCGCCGGTCCAGAGCGCCCGGACGACGTAGACGGCCTCTCGAAGCATTTCGAGCCGTTTGACGATCGGTGGCCAGTGGTCGCCGTGGACGTGTTCGTTCAACCGCTCCCCGGAGCCGACGCCGAAGAAAAAGCGTCCGTCACTCATCGCCGCGGTCGTCGCGGTGGCCTGTGCGAGGTTGGCGGGGTGGTACCGCATCGACGGACAGGTCACGCCCGTCCCGATGCCGATCTCCTCGGTCGCGCGTGCGACGCCGCCGAGGGTCGTCCAGACGAACGGGCTCTCGCCCTGGACCGGGAGCCACGGATGGTAGTGGTCCGAGACCGCGACGAAGTCGAACCCGGCCTCTTCGGCCCGGACCGCCTGTTCGACGAGTTCGTTGGGTCCGTACAGTTCGCTCGACAGCGCGAAGCCGACCGCAGTCATCGCCGCTCTCCTGTCGCGCTCGCGGTCTCCCAGTTACGTTCCATCGTACCTTCGGTGTCAACGTTCCCGGGCTTAAGCGACCGGCCGAGATATGCAACGTCCCTGGCGGCCGTCCACGTCCGTCAGCGATGGCGATTCCCTCGTCGGAACTGCCTTCTGCCGACTCGATATTCGTCACGTGCGAAGGCTTAAAACGGCGCGACCACGTAGCCTGCAGTATATTTATGCAACATGTGAAGATTCCGCAGGACCGCATCGGCGTGCTCATCGGCGAAGGGGGAGAGACGATGCGTGAGATCGAAGAGCGCGCGGAGGTCCGACTCGACATCGACAGCGAGACCGGTCAGGTTCGCGTCGAGACGGTCGGGGATCCCATCACGGGGCTCAAAGGGCCGGACATCGTGAAGGCCATCGGCCGTGGATTCGCGCCCGAGGAAGCCCTGGCGCTGCTGGACGACGAGATGATGATGTTCGACATCATCGACATCAAAGCCGCCTCGCGCAACGAGAAGGACCTCCGTCGGAACAAGGGTCGCCTCATCGGCGAGGACGGTCGCACCCGGGAACTCATGGCGGAACTGTCCGGTGCTGCGGTCGTCATCTACGGCTCGACGCTCGGGATCATCGGCCAACCCGAACAGGTCGACACCGTGCGCGAGGCCGCCGAGATGATCCTCGACGGCGCGCCCCACGGCTCGGTCTACTCGTTCCTCGAACGCCGCCACAACGAGATGAAACACAAGGGAATGGAGTACCACCAGTTCACGGGCTAATTCCCTCGATAATTACCCCTGCTCCCTTCGTTCGCGGGGACGCTGGCTACTTCGGTTTGCTACTCGTCGTCGTCGAGTGAGATGTCGCCGATCGCGTCCGCGATGTCGTCGTCTTCCGCGCCCTCTTCTGGCTCGCCGGTCGCTCCTTGCGGGTCGTCCATCTCGGCGGACTCGACTTTCGATTCGAACCCGCCTGCGAGACTCGCACCGTCGTCGGCACCGCTTTCGGGAGTGGTACCGCTCGCCGCGTCCAGGCTGGCGCCACTGCTCGACGCACCGCCGAGGTCCGCCTCGGGGTTCGTCGGGGTGTCGAGGTCGAGTTGCCGCTCGAGGAGTTTGACTCGCTCTTCGAGTTCTGAGACGCGGCTCGCAACCGCTGGTGCCTGCGTCGAGGCCAGGTCCGACATCGGTCGGTGTGCGATGATCCACCGCAGATACGCCGCCCGGTCGTCGAACCCCTGTAGCGACGCTTCGTCGTCCAACTCCTCGACCAGGTCGTCGGCCAGTTCCACTCGAATCTCCATTGGCTGACAGTATGCGAACGACCTACGTAAATCCCGGTATCGATTCGCCCGCCGTGTCGCTGCCACGGCCGCCCTCGCGGGATTTAAACCCACGCCCTGTCACGTTCTCCCACGGATCGCGGGGACGGTCCCGTAAGGCGGTTCTGCCTGCTGTGAACACAACGTTTATATAGAATGGCAATACAACCATTTGCTTGAATATGGCTCAGCAGATGGGTAACCAGCCCCTCATCGTACTTTCCGAGGAGAGTCAGCGAACCTCCGGGAAGGACGCCCAGTCGATGAACATCACGGCCGGCAAAGCGGTTGCCGAGTCCGTGCGCACGACACTCGGTCCGAAAGGAATGGACAAGATGCTCGTCGGAGACACCGGCAGCGTCGTCGTCACGAACGACGGCGTCACCATCCTCGACGAGATGGACATCGAGCACCCGGCCGCGAACATGATCGTCGAGGTCGCCCAGACCCAGGAAGACGAGGTCGGTGACGGCACCACGACGGCCGTCGTCATCACGGGCGAACTCCTCACGAAGGCCGAGGACCTCCTCGACCAGGACATCCACGCCACCATCCTGGCACAGGGGTACCGCCAGGCAGCCGAGAAGGCAAAGGAGATCCTCGAGGACATCGCCATCGAGGTCGACGAGGACGACACCGACATCCTCGAGCAGATCGCCGCCACCGCGATGACCGGCAAGGGCGCCGAGTCCGCCAAGGACACGCTCGCCTCGCTGGTCGTCGACTCCGTCCGCGCCGTCGCCGACGAGGAAGGCGTCGACACGGACAACATCAAAGTCGAGAAGGTCGTCGGCAGCTCCATCGACCAGTCCGAACTGGTCGAGGGCGTCATCGTGGACAAGGAGCGCGTCCACGACAACATGCCCTACGCCGTCGAGGACGCCGACGTCGCCCTGCTCGACACCGCCATCGAGGTGCCCGAGACCGAGCTCGACACCGAGGTCAACGTCACCGACCCGGACCAGCTCCAGCAGTTCCTCGACCAGGAAGAGAAGCAGCTCAAAGAGATGGTCGACAACATCTCCGAGGCTGGCGCCGACGTCGTCTTCTGCCAGAAGGGCATCGACGACATGGCCCAGCACTACCTGGCCCAGGAGGGCATTCTCGCCGTCCGTCGCGCCAAGAAGTCCGACATCAAGGCGCTCGCCCGCTCGACGGGCGCTCGCGTCGTCTCCAACATCGCGGACATCACCGAGGACGACCTCGGCTTCGCCGGCTCCGTCGCCGAGAAGGACGTCGGCGGCGACCAGCGCATCTTCGTCGAGGACGTCGAGGACGCGAAGGCCGTCACGATGATCCTCCGCGGCGGCACCGACCACGTCGTCGACGAGGTCGAGCGCGCGATCGACGACTCGCTCGGTGTCGTCTCCGTCACGCTCGAGGACGGTCAGGTCCTCCCCGGTGGCGGTGCTCCCGAGACGGAACTCGCCCTCGGTCTGCGTGACTACGCCGACTCCGTGGGTGGCCGCGAGCAGCTGGCCGTCGAGGCGTTCGCCGACGCCATCGACGTCATCCCGCGCACCCTCGCAGAGAACGCCGGGCTCGACCCCATCGACTCGCTGGTCGACCTCCGCAGCAAGCACGACGGCGGCGACACCACGACCGGTCTCGACGCCTACACCGGTGACGTCGTCGACATGGAAGACGACGGCGTCGTCGAACCGCTCCGCGTCAAGACCCAGGCCGTCGAGTCCGCGACGGAGGCCGCTGTCATGATCCTCCGCATCGACGACGTCATCGCAGCCGGCGACCTGAAGGGCGGCGCGTCCGACGACGAGGACGACGGACCTGCAGGCGGCCCAGGCGGCGCACCCGGCGGCATGGGTGGCGGCATGGGCGGCATGGGCGGTATGGGCGGCGGCATGGGCGGCATGATGTGAAGTCGGCCGTCTAAGCCACTTTACTACGCCACTCCGTCATCCCACTGCACCGCTCGCTGACCGACTACACTTTTATCGACGCGCTGTCCGAGGAGCGACCGCTCTCCGTTTCCGTCAGTTCTCGGAGGGTTTTTCCCGCACGCAAGGTGCGTTCCAGATAGGATGACTCGCTCTCCGCTGCCGAACGCACTCCGTCCCTCCACGCGGATGTCGACTCTTCGGCTCGCTGTCGCTCTGCTCGTCGTGGTGACCGGTCTGTCGGTCGCCGCGTCGTTCGCGACCTACGACACGGCCGCAACCCAGGGGTCGGCACCCGGCGTCGGCGGGACGCTCGTCGCGACCATCGACGCCACCGGACCGGGCCAGATCGTCGCCTACCACCCCAACGGCTCGGTCATGTACCACAACGAGACGTACGGCATCTACCACGACGTGGACCCCGCGCCGACGGGGTCGGATACGGTCGAGTACGTCGCCACGTATCACAACGAGAGCGACGCCTGTGCCGGCGAGACCTGCTCGGTCGACGTCGTCGAGCGGGTGAACCTGACGACCGACGAGACGACGCGCCTGCACACGATCGTCGACACGGAGAACGGCTCCTCGGACGATCACGACGTCGACCGCATCAACGAGTCGGTGCTGCTGTTCGCGAACATCAACTACCCGGACAGCGTCTTCATGGTGAACACCACCACCGACGAGACCATCTGGGAGTGGCGGGTCTCGGAAGACTACGCGCCCGAGAGCGGCGGGAGCTACCCCGGCGACTGGACCCATCTGAACGACGTGGAGTATCTCCCCGACGGCCGCGTCATGGTCGACTTGCGCAACCAGGACCAGGTCGTGTTCGTCGACCCTGGGGCGGGGCTCCAGGAGAACTGGACGCTGGGCGCGGACGGCGACCACGAGATCCTCTACGAACAGCACAATCCCGATTACATCCCCGAAGCCCGGGGCGGTCCGGCGGTCGTGGTCGCTGACAGCGAGAACAACCGCATCGTCGAGTACCAGCGCGAGGACGGAGAGTGGCAGCGGTCCTGGCGGTGGGCGGACTCGCGGCTGAGCTGGCCGCGGGACGCTGACCGGCTGCCCGACGGGCGGACGCTGATCGCGGATTCGCACGGATCGCGCATCCTCACCGTGAACCGGAACGGCTCCGTCTCGTGGAGCCGTGACTTCCCGGACGGCGTCTACGACGTGGAAATCCTCGAAACGGGTGACGAGAGCGCGAACGGGTCCAGCGCCGCGGCGCTCGGCCTGGAGTCCGGCGGGGTCGGGGTCGGCTGGACCGCCACGTTCGCACGGCTTCCGCGACTCGTCCCGCCGGTCGTGCTGCACGGGCTGCTGTACTCGCTCCCGCTGTGGGTGACGCCGTTCGACGCGTTCCTGCTCGTCGTCTCGGGCGTGGCCGTCGCCCTGCTCGGCGTCGGGGAAGCGGTCCGCTGGTACCGGTCCTCGTAGGTGGCAACGACGAGCCTAACGCCATGGCGATCTGGGAGTCTCGTCACGGCGACATGACATCCGGTAACTGAGGCCGCTGGTTCCCCTCCCCGCTGCTTTTTCGCTGCTCAGATGTCGATGTCGACGCCTGCTTCCTCACAGCTCCGTTTGAGATCTGCCCGGAGCTGCGTGGCGGTCTCGTAGCGGACGAGCTTTCGCTTCGCCGTCGCTTTCCAGATCACGTCGTCGACAGCGTCTGGGAGCGCCGGATTCACCTCGGTCGGTGCCGGGGGCTCGGCGGTCAGCACCTGTTCATGGACCTCGGACTCGCCGCCCTCGAAGGGAGCACGGTCGGTGAACAGCCGGTAGAGCACGGTGCCGAGCTGGTAGACGTCCGTCGAGTGGTCGATGCTCCCGTAGCGAGCGTCGAAGTACTCGGGCGCAGCGTACCGCAAGTCGAGGTACTCGCCGAGGTCGAAGTACTCGCGGAGCGCGAACAGGAGACCGACGTTGTCGAGTTTGGGGCGCCACGCCACGGTGAGCGCGTCGCCGGACCTGACGACGTTCCCGGGGTCGATGCCGGCGTGGACGACGCCCTGACGGTGGCAGTCGGCGACGCTCTCGGCCAGGTGCAGTCCACAGCGGAGTCGCGCGGCGACGCTCGGCGGAGTCCACTCGGAAATCGGTTCCTCGACCGGCTCGGTGGCGAGCCAGGGTCGCGGGTCCGCTGCCCAGTCGTGGACCGTGACGACGCCCTCGATCGCGGACGCTCCCTGCCAGCGAGCGAGTTGCTCACCGACGGTCGCGGCGTAATCGCCGTCGTCCGCGTCGCTGTCCGGTCGGTCGAGGAGCCGGAGGGCGATTCCCGACTCCTCGGAGCCGGTGCGCGCTCGCGCGCGGACGGTGTCGGCGTAGCGCCTGCCGTCGCGGGGTAACACGACCTCCAAGTCGTCGAAGCGGCACTGCGATCGGATCGTCTCGAAGAGGTCCGACCCCTCGATGTGTTCGATGTCGGCTCGCTTTTGCTGCGTGGCGGACCATGGGGCCGCGCGGTCAGTGGGGTCTGGCGCCGCATCGTCGGTCTGGTCCTCGCTCTCCTGGTCCGCGTCGCGTCGGTCGGGGTCACCGCCACCGGTGGTCGACGCGTCGTCCATCGCTCGTTCGATGACCGTCGGGACCTCGCCGGGGGTCTCGACGAGCTGTCGGTTGCCGTCGAGCGCCGTCGTCAGAAAGTCGGCGCTGCTTCCGTACGTCGGGATGATCGTCTTCCCGTCGTGGTCCTCGCGAAAGACGACCGCGTCGTCGTTGTCGTCGTCTCCGGCCGGGAGGGCCAGCGCACCGTCGTGGTCCGCCGAGAGGGCGTCCGGGTCGACGTCGCGCTCGGTGAGTACCGGACGGACGAGGTCGGGATATCGGTCGAGGAGGACGACGAGGACGTTGCGAACGTCGTCGCTCGCGTCGCGGTTGGCGACGAGGTAGCCGACGAGGCCGGGCAGTGCGTTGGGCTGGTCGCGCGCGAGGAGTCTGATCGCCCAGGTGCTGGAAAACCGGATCGTCGGGTCCTCGTCGGCGAGCCCGGCGACGAGCGACCGGCGCAGGTCGGCGTCCGCGAGGTCCGGCTGCTCGTCGGGCGTCGAAAGTAGCGTCCGCAGCACGGAGCGCGGGTCCGTCCACGGTCGCGAACTCTCGTCGTCCGGACTGCGCGCGTTCGTGCCCATCGTCTCAATACTGTACGTCTCGCTACATCAACGTTGGTCAGACACGCGTGTGACGGTCGTGACGACTGGTTGACGTGTCCCGGCGCGTATCGAAACCGTTGACTCGCGCGCCGGTCTGGCTGCGACCGTGTCGCTGCTCTCAGTGCTGACTTCGGCTGTTCTCCCGGTCGTCGCCGTGGCCGGCGTCGGCTACGTTCTCGGCTCGGTCCGCGACGTCAACGTCGAACCGCTCTCGACGGTGACCATCTTCGTCCTCGCGCCGGCGCTCGTCTTCTACAGCCTGCTGACCACGCCGATCTCCGGGTCGACGGTCGCTCGCCTGTTCGGCGGCGTCGTGGCCTTCACGGTCGCGATCGTCGCCATTGCGGAGGGCGCCGGGCGCTTCCTCGGCGAACGGGAACCGATCCTGGGCGCGTTCGTGCTCACGAGCACCTTCTCGAACGCCGGCAACTACGGGATTCCCCTCTCCGCGTTCGCCTTCGGCGCGCTCGGCCGCAGCACTGCCGTGCTGTACATCGCCGTCCAGTCTGTCCTGATGTACACCGTCGGCGTCTACGTCGCCTCCCGCGGGCAGGCCGCGTCGATGCGCGGCGCCCTCGGGAAGGTGTTCCGCCTCCCGCTCGTCTACGCCGTCGTCGCAGCCGGGGTGGTTCGCGCGTTCGATCTCGCGCCGCCGACTGACACGGCTGCCATGGAGACGATCAGGCTCACCGGCGAGGCGGCGATCCCCGTGATGTTGCTGATGCTCGGCATCCAGCTCGCGGGACCGGTCGGGGGCGCGACGGTCCGGCGCGTCGCGCCGGCGACGGTTCTCAAACTGCTCGTCGCGCCAATCGTGGCACTCGGTGTCGCCCTCGGCGTCGGTCTCACCGGGACCGTCGGCCGCGTGTTCGTCCTGGAGTGTGCCATGCCGGCCGCGGTGACGCCGCTCATGCTCACGATCGAGTTCGGCGACGGCGCCCGGGAGTTCTCCGCGGCTGATTACGTGAGCACGACCATCCTCGTCAGCACACTCGGGAGTCTGGTGACGCTGACGGCGCTGATCGCCGTCCTCCAGTCCGGGGCGCTCCTGTGAGTTCCGTCCGGGGACCGAACGGGCACCTCACTGTGGGGTCCTGGATTCGATGTCGCTCAGGTCCTCGTCGAGCGCGCGGAGGACGTCCCGGTCGCGCGGTCCGTCCGTCCAGGAGTGGCGGTAGGTCGTGACGTCGAGACCGATTGCAGCCCCGACGAGCAAGGACGGGTCGGGTTCGCTGTCGCTGAACCCGTCTCTGCGAAACGCGTCCTCGAACTCGTCGCTTCGGGCCCAGCCGTGCCACGTGGCCTCGGCATCGTCGCCGACGACCGCGATCACGCGCTCGTCGGCGAGCCAGTCGACGGCCTGCTTTGCACCGACGTCGGTGTCGTCGGGGACGACGACGAGATCTGCGTTGTTCGCGGCGCTCACGGTCGGAATCTCCTCTGGAACCGCCAGGTCGACGCCGTCGGCGACGAACACGGCGGTCTGGTGCAGGCTGGTGAATCGCAGATCGTCGGTCGATTCGCCACCGGGGAGGCCGCTGCAGCCAGCTACTGCACTGCCGACGACGGCACTCCCTCCCGTGAGCACTCGACGGCGCGTCAGCCGTCGCGTACTGTCTGCCTGTCGCCACCGTGCCGTCGAGCCGTCGTCACCGACTGGCTTGCGAGACATACCGAACACAGGTCGGCTCACTGACTAAACGGCTTCGTAGACTGAAATCATCGTTTGTCCCTGGGACGGCGTGACTACTGGGGAAACCCGATCGCTTCGCTTACGGGACCACCGAAAGACTGCGTCTTTCGAGCCGCCGCTCAGTCGTCGGTCTGCTCCCGCCTCCCGCGGTTCGACTCGCAGCCTCACCGCTCAGTCGTCGGTCTGCTCCCGTCTCCCGCGGTTCGGCTCGAAGCCTCACCGCTCAGTCGTCGGTCTGCTCCCGCCTCCCGCGGTTCGACTCGCAGCCTCACCGCTCAGTCGTCGGTCGGACTCGCCTCACCGACGTCCTCCGCCCCGGAACCCACGTCCTCTTCGGTGAGGTCTGCCTTCCGCCAGGTGCCGCGCTCGAACCAGAGGAACGCGATGACGGCCGCGGCGACGTTCGACACCGCGAAGGCCATCCAGATCCCCGTCGGACTGGGCGTCGAGAGGAACCAGTAGCCCTCGGGCGCGAGGCCGCGCGAGGCGAACCACGCGACAGGCAGGCGGATGACCGCCAGCATCGTGATCGAGACGGCGGCGGCGGTCAGCGTCTTCCCGGCCCCGCGGAAGCCGCCGGAGTAGGCGCGGACGACGCCGATGAACCCGAAGGTCGGCGCGACCCATCGGAGGAACGTCGCGCCCTCGCGGATCACGCCGGGCTCGTCGGTGAACAGGTCCATGACCGCGGGCGCGGCCGCGAAGATGACGACGCCGAGAAGCGCGAGAATCGCGAACGAGGCCTTCGCCGCGAAGTGATTCGCGGCGGCGGCGCGGTCGGGTTTCCCGGCCCCGATGTTCTGGCCGGTCATCGTCTCGACGCCGCGGTCGACGGCGATGGCGGGCATGAAGATCAGCGAGAACACGCGGACGCCGACGCCGAACGCCGCCTCGACGGTCACCGAGAACGTCGCGACGATAAAGAGCAGGGCGTTGACCGACAGCGCGCGGCCGGTCCCTTCGACGGACGCCGGCACGCCGATGCGGAGCAGGCGCTGGACGTA
Organism: Halorientalis brevis; assembly: GCF_023077655.1. Lineage (NCBI taxonomy): Archaea > Methanobacteriati > Methanobacteriota > Halobacteria > Halobacteriales > Haloarculaceae > Halorientalis > Halorientalis brevis. The sequence goes on from NZ_JALLGV010000003.1 coordinate 47,106, forward strand.
TTCGAGGTCCGGCACCATCTCGCCCGGTCGGATGCGGACGCCTCTGGTTCCGGCGAGCATGATCGCCATCCCGACGACCATCGCGAGCCCGCGCGAGAAGACGGTGGCGACTGCTGCGCCCTGCACGCCCAGCGCTGGGAACGGCCCCCAGCCGAAGATGAGGAACGGGTCCAGCGCGATGTTCAACACGACGGTGCCGAACATCACCAGCATCGGCGTGATGGTGTCGCCGGCCCCGCGCATCAGCGAGATGAACACGAAGAAGCCGAACATGAACGGCAGCCCCAGCGCGACGACTTCCATGTACTCGGTCGCCAACAGGAGCACCCGTCCTTTCGCGCCCAGCAGTGCGAGAAACTCCTCGACGGCGAAGTAGCCGAGGACGCCCAGCAGCGCCGACGCGAGGAACGCGAACGTCACCGTCTGGGAGGCGGCGTACTCTGCCTTCCGAGGCTCGTCCGCGCCGGTGAACTGCGCGACGAGCACGCTGCCCGCCACCGCGAGTCCCATCCCCAGGGAGATGAGCAGGAACACGAGCGGGAACCCGAAGGTGATCGCCGCCAGCGGCTGCGGCGAGTCGAACTGCCCCAGCCAGAAGGTGTCGGCCAGGTTGTACATCACCTGCAACAGGTTCGTGATGATGATGGGAAAGGAGAGGAAAAAGAGCGGTTTGGCGATCTCGCCGCTCGTCAGGTCCAGTTCCTCCTGGCCCTTGAACAGACTGCCGAGACGCTCGCGGACGCTCATTCCGGCGTCACCTCCGTTGGGCCGTCGAGTCGACCGTTCTCACCAGCACAGTCCTCGGACACGAGGTGCGTGTCGACGTACGCACGGAGCATCCGCCGGGTGCAGTCGATGTCCTGGCCGACGGCGACCTGCTTGGTCTGTGCGCCGTCCAGCGTGGTCACGATGAACCGGGCAGTGTCAGCGGGGTCGACCGTGCGGAACTCGCCGGCCTCGATGCCGGCTGTGATGTACTCGCGGACGCGCTCGAAGACGAACGCGTCGAACGCTTCCAGCCGCTCGCGGATGTCGTCGTCGTAGGGTGCCTGGGCCTTCAGTTCGAGAATCGCCGTTTTGAACGCCACGCGCTCGTCGTCGTCCTCGGTCGGCGGCGAGAGCACGCTCTCGACGAACGCGTCGAGGCGCTCGGCGGGCGTCTCGCCGGCCGGGTCGGACACGCGGTCGGTGAACTCCTCGAAGAGATAGTCGAGAAACGCCACGAGCAGGTCGTGCTTGCTGTCGTAGTGGTAGTGCAGCGACGCTTTGCTCTTGTCCGTCTCGTCTGCGATGTCCTGCATCGTCAACTCGGCGTACCCGTGCTCGCAGAGGGCACGGTACGTCGCCGTCATGATCTCGGTAGAAACGTCGTCAGACATGGAGGGGATGGAAGTAACTAACTGACTGGTCAGTCAAAAGCGTTCGGAACTGGATGCGCGACTGGTGTGCTATTCCGAACCGCACGTGGGGCAAGCCGACGCCGGTCGGGGTCGATAACCGGTACCCCGGGTGGTGTATTGGATGGCTTGGACAATTCTATTAACTCGAGGCCTCGGCAGAATGAGCCAATCCATAAATTCAAACCTCTAAATACCGATTAGATGTGTTCTGGTTCCATTACACTTAAGTATACTATCCACAATATTGCGAACAAGATGCAAAACAGACTCACCGCAGAGTTCGGCAAGGTGGCGATCATCACAGTGATGTTGCTCGTCGGGGCAGCGGCGTGGACGGTTCCGGCGGCTGCGTACGGGTACGACGACGTGTCGGAGCCGGTCGTGACGCCGACGATCGAGGCCGACAACACGCTCGAACCGGGGGAGACGACGACGTTGCCCATCGCGTTGCAGAACCAACCCGACCAGTCGATCGAACTCACCGGTGACGTCAGAGACCTCCAGTCGGTGATCCAGACCCAGGGGATCCGACTTGGGTCTGCCGGCGGGACGACCGTCGAGTTCCACGCCGGCGAAGCACCGATCGAGATCAAGACGGGGCGCCGGAACGTCGGTGACATCCGGCCGCGCGGGAAGCAGATGACCAGCGTCACGGTCGAAGTCGACGAGGACGCAGCGCCCGGGACGTACCAGGTTCCGGTGACGATGAACTACACGTACGTCGACAACGTCGACGCGTGGGTCAACGATCAGGGGGACACGGTCGTCACCGCCGTCGACGACTACGCCATCGACCGGGAGACGGTGACGGTCGAGAAGACGATCACCGTCGAGATCGAAGAGACCGCACAGCTGTCGATCCAGGAGGCCACCGGCAACGGGCTCTACGAACAGGCCAACGGCCGGATCGAGGTGACCGTTCAGAACAGCGGGACCGAAGCGGCCCGCGACGCAACGCTGAACATGGTCGGAACCGAGTACGTGCAGCCGCGGACGAACGGCGTCGGCCTCGGCACGCTCCAGCCGGGCGAGACCGCGACGGCCTCCTTCCAGGCCGCGGTCGCTGACGCGGACACGCCGGGACAGTACGCGACTGACTTCCAACTGAGCTACAAGGACGAGAACGGCCGCGCCCGGCAGTCCGACGTCGAAACTGGCCGAGTCAAGATCGGGAACGGTCCGGCGTACGAGCTCTCGGCCCGGAGCGAGGCGCTGTACGTCGGGTCGACGGGTGCGGTCGCTGTCGAGGTGACGAACACCGGTGACCGCACGGCAACGAACGCTCGCGCGAAGATCGCGTCGACGGGACCGTTCTCGCCGGTTTCCAACAGCGTCAGCCTCGGCGATCTGGCTCCCGGTGAATCGACGACTGCGACGTACCGGCTCGAAGTGGCCGACCAGGCGCTGCCCGAGACCTACTCGGTTCCGGTCACCGTCGTCCACCAGGACAGCTACGGGAACCGCGTCGCGGACGACGACGAGTCCGTCGACGTCGCCGTGGGGCCGGAGACGGACTTCACCGTGACCGACGTCGCCGAGACCGAGGCCGGATCGACCACCACCCTCACGTACACGATCCGGAACACGGGCGGCGGCACCTTCACTGACGCAGTCGCACGCATCAACACGAACTCGCCGTTCGAGACCGACGACGACACCGCGTACGTCGGCACGCTCGAACCGAACGAGACGACGACGGTTTCCTTTACGGTTAGCACCGACGGCGCTGCGACCCCCAAGTCCTACACGCTCGACATGAGCGTCAAGTACGACAACCAGTTCGGCGAAACCGTCGTCACGGACGTCCAGTCCGCGCCGGTCACCGTCGCCGAGTCCAGCGGCGGGTTCACCGTCGGCGCGATCACCGGCTTCGCCGGCGGGGCCGGCGCGCTCGTTGCCCTCCTGCCGCTCGCGCTGATGTTCGGCATCGCCTACAGAACCGACCTGCTGTCCCGGATCAGGTAAGATGCCGACCGAGTTCGGACGGCGCGTCCGTGACGCGCTCGAGTCGACTGGCCGGTACGCCGCGGAGAACCAGCGGCAGGTGTTCGCGGTCGTCGCCGTGACGGCGCTCCTCTCGCTCGGCATCGGGCTGTCGGGCGTCCAGATGAGCATGGGGATGACGCTGTACGTCGACGACGACTCCCGGACGATCCACAACTGGGAGACGCTCAAAGACGAGTTCGACACCGGAAACAACGTCTTCGTCGTCGTCGAGTCCGACCGGCTGTACGACCCCGAAACGGTGCGCGCGATCGACCGCCTCGATCGCAGGTACGCTGACAACGTCGACTCCGTCCGGCAGGTGACGTCGTTCGCCGACCTCGTCCGCCGCGGGAACGGCGGCGAGATTCCCGACACCGAGGCCGGCGTCCGTCGCTCGCTCGATCGCGTCCGCGAGTCCAGCCCCACGGCGGCCGCGCAACTCGACCAGCTCGTCCCCGAACAGGGGACGACGGTGCTGCTGGTCGGCTACGGCGAGGTCCAGACGTTCGACCGCGGGAACTTCCTCCCGCAGCGGGGCGCCGACATCGTCTACACCGAACTCCAGGCCGAGACGGACCTCGCCAGGACGCCCCCGGGGCTGTCCGTGACGATCACCGGTCAACCGGTGTTCGAGAACGCCGCGTTCGGGCTGATGCTCCCCGAGATGATCACGCTGTTCGCGGGCGCGTTCGCGCTCATCTTCGGCGTCGTCTACCTCGTGATGCGGCAGAAGGCCGAGCGCGGCTGGCACGTGCTGCTCCCGCTGATGACCGCGATGTCCGCGCTGCTGTACATGATGGGCGCGATGGGCGTGCTGGGTTACGACTTCAACGCCATCATGCTCGGCGTGATGCCGATCGCGCTCGGGCTGGGGATCGACTACACCCTCCAGATCCACTCCCGGTACATCGAAGAGCGCCGCGCCGGCAGCGACCCCGTCGCGGCCGCCGGGATGGCCACCCGAACGACCGGTCGCGCGCTCCTCATCGCGATGGGGACGACGGTCGTCGGCCTCGGCTCGCTGCTGGTGTCGGCGGTCCCGCCCGTCCGGCAGTTCGGCGTCGTCAGCGCGATCGCCGTGCTCGCGGCGATGGCGCTGTCCGTGACGCTCCTGCCCGCGTTGCTGGTCCGGTACGACCGCGACGACCACGGCACGGTGGGGTCCGTCGACGACGGCGACTCCGGCGACTGGCTCGAACAGGCCGTCTACCGCTTCACGACCGGCTTCTCCGGCGGTCGGCCGTTCGTGACGCTGCTGCTCGCCGTGTTGCTCGTCTCCGGGGGCGCGTACGCGTATCCCCAGGTCGAGCCCAAACAGGAGATGATGGACTTCTGGCCCCAGGAGCTGGACGCGAAAAACGACATGGAACGGCTCTCGGACACCGTCGACAGCCCCAACGTCATCTACGTCATCGTCGAGAGCGACCAGGCGTACACGCCGGCGATGTTCCGCGACCTCGCGACTTACCAGCGGCTCATGCTGGAGAACGACCGAGTCAACACGATACAGAGTCCGGTCACGCAGGTCAGCGCCGCCAGCGGCGGCACCGCCCCGGACAGTCAACAGGAGTTCGATCGCCTCCTCGACCGCGTCGAGGAACCCGACGACTCGGGACTCACGCTCTCGGAGCGCCACCCGAACCGGGTCGTGCTGTCCGTGTACACCGACGACATCGAGGGACCGGCCGTCCGGACGCTCATCACCCAACACGAGCAGACCGCCGAGACCGCGCTGCCGGCGTCGGCCGACGTCCGGATCACCGGGAAGCCGGTCCTCAACCGGAACGTCATCGAGAACGTCACCGCCGGCCTCACGCCGATGACGCTGCTGTCGTTCTCGCTGGGCCTGCTGTTCCTGACGTTCGCGTTCCTGTCCTGGCGGATCTCGGTCACGCTGATCGCCAGCGTCGCCGGGAGCGCGGCGCTGCTCGTGACGGGCGCGATGTACCTGTTCGGCATCCCGTGGAACCCGCTCACGATCACGATGTCGTCGCTGACGCTGGGCATCGGCGTGGACTACGGGATCCACATCTTCGAGCGGTACGAACAGGAGGTCCACGAGCGCGGGCTCTCGCCGCGTACCGCCGCCGCGACCGCCGTGGCCAAGCTCTCCCGGCCGATCATCGGGTCGAGCTTCACCACGATCTTCGGGTTCGGCGTGCTCATGGTCTCCCGGTTCCCGGTGCTCGCGAACTTCGGCAAGACCACCGTGCTCGCCATCGGTTTCTCGCTCCTGACGGCCTTCGTCGTGTTGCCCGCGGCGCTGACCGTCACCGGGCTGGCCGGTGGGAAGGCGAACGCACAGCCGACCGCGCCGACCGACTCGATGGGAAGTGATTAGCAATGTACGACAACATCCTCGTTCCGACGGACGGCAGTGACTGCGCACGCGGGGCGGCCGCACACGCGATGACGGTGGCGGACGCCTTCGGGGCGACCGTCCACGCGCTCTCGGTCGTCGACCCGATGGAATACGCGAGCGGCAGCGTCGGTGACGTCTCCGACCTCGTCGACCGCGAGCGCGAGACGTTCTTCGACCGCGCCAGCGAGGCCACGGCCGCCATCGCCGACATCGACCCCTCGGTCGACGTCGAACAGCACACGCGGCAGGGAACGCCCCACGAGATCATCACCGAGTTCGTCGAGGCACACGGCATCGACCTCGTGGTGATGGGGACGCACGGCCGGACCGGTCCCTGGCGTCACCTCCTCGGCAGCGTCACCGAGCGGACGGTCAGGACCGTCACCGCACCGGTACTCACCGTCCACGGGGAGTGTCAGTCGGTCGCCTACGACGACGTGCTCGTCCCGACGGACGGGAGCGAGTACGCGGACGCTGCCCTCGAACACGCGATCGCGCTCGCAGACGCCTTCGACGCCACGCCCCACGTCCTGCACGCCGGCGACGCCGACCACGGGCGCGCCGCCGTCGCCGACGCCAGGGACCGCATCGTCGAGACGACCGGTCGCGAACCGGTGACCGAGATCGCGAGCGGGGCGCCGAGTGCCGTCATCGACTCGTACGCCACCGACGCCGACGTCGATCTCGTGGTGATGGGGACGCACGGCCGCACGGGCCTCTCGCGACGCGTTCTGGGAAGCGTGACGGAGCGGACGATTCGAACGACGACGCACCCCGTCCTCGCCGTCCACACCGACGACGCCGCCCCCGAGCAGTGAGTCTGGCCAGTGTCGGGGTGACTTCGGCCGCCCCGTCGCTCGCGCCATCGACGGCACTCACGGCGCTGGCGGGGCTGGCGGTCGGAAAAGAGCGCACCGCGCGGGGCGCGTTACTCCACGTCGAGGTCGAACTGTTCGTGTTCGCTGGCGGCGTTGAGGACGACGCTGGTGTTGGACTCTTTGATCTGCGGGTCGACGAGCAGTTCTTTGATCTGGTTGTTCATCCCGTCGGTGTCGGTGAACTTGCCGATGGCGATGATGTCGTAGTCACCGGTGACCTCGTACACCGAGATCATCTGTTTGTGCTGTTTGAGGCTCTCCGTGACCTCGGGGAGCGCCGATCCCTCGACTTTGAGCTGGACGACCGCGGTCACGTCGTAGCCGAGCGCGTCGTAATCCAGCTTGGGGGTGTACCCGTTGATGATCCCCTGTTCTTCGAGGTCTTTGAGGTGGTTCGAGACGGTCGTGACCGAGACGTCGAGGTCCTCGGCGAGACTTCGAAGACTGGCGCGTCCGTCGCCGAGCAGGGCATTTACTAACTTCCGGTCGAGATTTTCGTACGTCATTACGTTCACAAACTCGCTGGGGGCATTAGAATTTTACGAATATCCAATTCCTCGGAGCGAGTCGTGAGCTTTGCGCAAATCAATAGGGTTTTTATATTTGGGGTATAGCTTTCCGGTGACGAGAAAGATGACAAACCCGAACGTAAAAGCTGACGGCGGTCTCACTGCGGAGGCACAGGAGGTCCTCGACGAAATCGAGGAGAAAAACGTCGATTTCCTGCGGTTGCAGTTCACTGATATTCTCGGCACCGTGAAGAACGTCTCTATTCCGGCGGAGCAGGCCGAAAAGGCGTTCGCCGAGGGTATCTACTTCGACGGTTCTTCTATCGAGGGCTTCGTTCGCATTCAGGAGTCGGACATGCGCCTCGTCCCCGACGCCAACACGTTCTCCGTCCTCCCGTGGAAGAACTCGGAGGAACACGCCAGTGCACGCCTCATCTGTGACGTCATCAACACCTCGACCGGCGAGCCCTTCGAGGGCGACCCCCGCTACGTGCTGAAGCAGGCCATCCAGCGCGCCGAGGACATGGGGTATCAGGTCAACGCCGCCCCCGAGCCGGAGTTCTTCCTGTTCGAGGAAGACGAAGACGGCCGCGCCACGACCAAGACGAACGACGCCGGCGGTTACTTCGACCTCGCGCCGAAGGACCTCGCCTCCGACGTGCGCCGTGACATCATCTACGGCCTGGAGGACATGGGCTTCGAGATCGAGGCCAGCCACCACGAGGTCGCCCAGGGCCAGCACGAGATTAACTTCGAGTACGACGACGCGCTCACGACCGCCGACAACGTCGGGACCTTCCGGACGGTCGTCCGCGCCATCGCCGCAGAGCACGACCTGCACGCGACGTTCATGCCCAAGCCGATCCCGAAGATCAACGGCTCGGGCATGCACACGCACCTCTCGCTGTTCACCGAGGACGGCGAGAACGCGTTCCACGACGAGGACGACGAGTTCAACCTGAGCGAGACGGCAAAGCAGTTCCTCGGCGGGATGCTCGACCACGCTCCGGCCATCACGGCCATCTGCAACCCGACCGTGAACTCATACAAGCGCCTGGTGCCGGGCTACGAGGCGCCCGTCTACGTCGCCTGGTCCGACCGCAACCGCTCGGCGCTCATCCGCAAGCCGGCCGCGCGCATCCCGGCCGCCTCCCGCGTCGAGCTGCGCTCGCCAGACCCGTCGTGTAACCCCTACCTCGCGCTCGCCGTCATGATCCACGCCGGTCTCGACGGTATCGAGAAGGGCATCGAGTCGCCCGACCCCGTTCGGGAGAACATCTACGACTTCGACGAGGAGAAACGCGCCGAGTACGGCATCGACACGCTGCCGGAGAACCTCGGCGAGGCCGTCGACGCCCTCGAAGCAGACGAGGACATCTACAACGCGCTGGGCGAGCACATCGGCGAGAAGTTCGTCGAAGCCAAGCGCCAGGAGTACAAGGAGTACCTCGTCGACGTCTCCGAGTGGGAACTCGACCGCTACCTCGAGACGTTCTGACTTCGACTACCGCTTTCTTTCGTCCGCCACGACCGGGAGCACCAGCAGCGTCGCGACGATGGCAGCCGACAGCAGGAAGGTGATCGGTAACGCCGGTTCGAGGACCTCCATCCCGACGAACAGCCCGCCGATCACGGTCAGACCGCCCACGACGAGCAGCCCGCGCTCCCGCGCCGAGAGCGACGCGGCTGCGATGCGGTCGCCGGCCACCTGCCAGGTGAGGCGGCCGCCCAGCGCCATCCCGAGCGCGATGACCGGGTCGCGCTCGTAGCCGCCGGCGAACAGCGCGAAGACGCCGGCGAGGACGGCCAGCAGGAAGGCGATCCCGACCTGCCGCCCGTTGTCCGTCGCCTTCGTCGCGAGCGCCAGGTACGCCACGCCCAGCCCGAACCCGCCCAGGACTGAGAGCAGGTGGTGGACGCCGATGGCGACGCGGGAAAAGCCCACGATCCCGGCGAGGACGCCCGCACCGAGCAGTCGTCGTCGCGAGACCGAGTCACCGTAGACGAGCGCGAGGCCACCGTACACCACCGTGGCGCCGAACGCGTGCCCACTGGGAAAGCCGTACCCCTCGGCGGCCGTCACGCCGACGTAAAGGTCGAACAAAGGCCCGGGAAGCCACCCGCCGTTGACCGCCCCAGCCGGCGGGCGCGGATACGCGATCAGGAGTTTCAGTCCAACGGTGAGCGCGAGGCCGCCGATCGCGAGTGCGACGACGTAGGCGACGGCGCACCGATCGATGCGGTCGTGGAACCCGGGCACCCGTCCGTCGGCGAGGAACAGCGTCGAGAGCAACAGCAAGAGAAACCAGACGTCGCCCAGTTGGGTGACGAGCGCGAAAACGGGGACGAGCGGCCCCAGAACGTCCTGGACGACGGAGATCACGCCGGTGCCGTGACTCATTGCCGGACGTCGTGGACGAAATCACGCAGGCGACCGGGCACGCCTGCGGCCGTGACGCCGATCCCCACGAGGACCATCAGCGTGTAGAGCCCGAGCGTCGAGAGCCAGATGACGACCATCGCGAGGATGGCCCAGCCGCCGCTCAGGAAGTAGAACGCCCCCAGGGTCATCACCGTCCCGTACAACAGGACCAGGTACGGTCCCCACCCGGTGGCGTGGCCCCGTCGGACGCGCCCGCGGACGTAGCGTTTCAGCTCGCTTTCGAGTTCGTCACGGTGGACTGTTCGATCCTCGATTTCCTCCTCGAACTCCTCCATGTCCGCGCGGAGTTCGGCAAGCTCCTCGGTGACGTCTCGGTTCCCGGCCGTCGGGTCCGGCGACCCCCCTTGCTCGTCGGTCATACTCGGTTGTTGCCAAGTATATCGTTGCCATTCCTGTTGTAGTTGCCGGTTGGAGTCGCCTGCGATCTTCCGGTCAGCCCACCCGGGGGTCGGGACGCCCCCGACCACGGCGGTTCGTGACACGGGTCGTCTTGGGTGCTCGGCCCCAAGTATCCGTGGGCTGTCCGGCCACCGTCACGTCAACTCGACTCGACAATTGTCCGACACCGAAAACACATTAGGGGCCGCCGTGGGATACTGTTGTATGGACGAGAAATACGAGCGGGGTATCCTCCGGATTTCGGCCGTGTTCATCCTCGCGGCCGTCCTGCTCATTCCGCTTGGTTTCCTGGGGCTGCCGGCCACCCCGGGCGTCGTCGTCGGGATGATCGTGCTCGCCTTTACCCTGTTTTACGCCTGGCAGTTCAGCGAGGACTACAACGCGTATCTCTCCGGCCTCTGGCTCGGCCCGACCATCGCCGCCATCGTGTCGGCCGCCGGGCTCGTCATCGGCGCGTCACCCGGTGAACTCCAGTCGCTCGGCGGCGTCGTCGGCCTCATCGGCGTGTTCAACCTGCTCTTGCGCCCCGTCTACCGCATCGTCCACTACGTCCTCACCGTCACGATCCAGATCGGCCGCGAGATCCAGGAAGAAGGCTGGTAGACCACCTTTTTTCGGCTCGGGTGCGCGAAGCGCACCGCTCGCCGAAAAAATCTGGACCAAAAAAGGCGCGCCCTCCGGGCGCGTGAACCGCTCGCGCCGCCGGCGCTCGCGGATGCTTTCTAGAACTACTGCGACAGCGTCTGTGCGAGCGCGTCTGGCGCGCGATCTGCACAGGACTCGCACAGCCAGTTTCCTTTGAGCCGGTAAACGGGCCATCCGACCCGCAGATGGGGCAACTCTTGAGTACGGTCACGGGCTCTCGGACGGGCGCTAGCCACAATGTGACTACTCCCACGAGTGAACTCGTGGGCTTCCTTCACTGAAGGTTAGGCCCACGTCATCTGGGGAGTTCGCAGATTCTATCTCATCGTCGAGTCCTTCGAGTCTGATCTGCGTTTCGGGCTGAGCCACGACAGCCCCCGCCGTCGATAGCGGGCTTTCAATATCCTTACCGACGGCTCGTTGACCGATATTTGAAGCACCGTTCTTGTCTGCACTATCGTCCAGACCGCAGCTGTGGCACTCAATGCGTCCCTGAACCTCGCGGTTCGTGTTCTGTGAGCCACATCGCCAGCACGTTACAGACGTGTCGTATTCCTCGATAGGGAGACACTCTCGTCCATCAAGATGGGCTTTGTACGTGAGGAAATTCGCCATCTTCGCAAACGGCATCTTGTGGGTCTTGTCGTTCACGTACCGGCCTTCGTCGCTGTCGAAACGAATGCCCGTCATGTCTCCAAAGACGATCACGGCGTTGCGCTTTCTGGCACGAGCGACGATCTCGTTTGCTGTCTTGTGGAGCGCGTCTTCGACGGTTCGAGATTCTTTGTCTCCAAGGCGTTGGATGACCTGAGCGCCCTGTCTGACTTTCGCGTTCCCGATGGACTTGCGGAGTTGCTTGTAGTGTTCTCGAACGTCACGAACACGCTTGCCGTGGAACTCAGCATCGCGGTCAGACAAGAAGGTACTGACAGCGATCCACTTCGCACCCATATCGACGGCAAGTACGTCATTGTATTCCTCGTTGACGGTCACAGACCGTGTACAGACGAGGTGGACGTACCAGTCACCGTTTTTGTAGACAAGTTCGGAATCACTGAGATACTCATCTCGCATCAGCGATTCATCTTTGTCGGGGACAATTGCTGGACACCAGATACTGTTCCCCTGCCCTCGGTCGGGGTCATAGACGGGAACTTTGAACCACCAGTCGGACAGAACCGTATCTTCGTCGTGTTCGATGGTGATGCAGTCATTACGGAGAACGACTGGTTGCATGGTGTCTGTTCGTGGATTCTTGTTCGAGCGAACCTTGTCTGCCTGTTGACTTGTGGCAGAATAGAGGTTCACATCACTGGTAGCATCCTGAACAGCAGTCTGAAACGTACTGTATTCCCGTGAGAGAAGGGACTCTTTGCGTTGAGTGAGTGAATGGAGCCGGATGCGAACAGTGGTCGTGACCTCTCGAAGCATCGGTTCGCTGTATGCTGATTATCGGCTTGAACTAGCTTAAAGCTGTGCTTCCACCAACCGTTTGGCTGCTATCGAGAGTGGCTTGATTGTCGGAGCGGCGGATTCATCCCACGACTGAAGTCGTGGGCTTTCTCCTTGTATCTCTGTAAACGGGGACTTATCGAGTCGAGACACCGTCTGCGGACCCACCACCGCGGTTCCGCTTTTGCAGATAATAGGCGTAAACCAGCACGGCACCGATAATGGGTGGAAAGAAGAACCCGATGAAGAATCCGACGGCCCACATATCCGCAGTGTCCATGTTCCGCTTGCTGGCATCGCGATAGATCCACACCGCTCCGAACGCGGCGAGCGGGATGGCGAGGAACCACGGAACGACGATCTCCACCATTGGACTGTCTCTACTTTCGTTCTCCCTGTTCGTTACTCCCGCACTGCGTCGGCGATCTCCGCGACGTCGGCGGTCGTCTTGAACGTCGTCCCCCCGTAGTGGGTCCGCGAGGCCTCGAATCCTGCGTCCCGCAACCGTTCCAGGAACTCGTCCATGCCGATTGCAGACTCGTTCCACCGCTTGTAGAGCCGATGCTGGTCGTAGTGCATCGGGCGGTGGAGTTCGTCGCTGATGGTCGCGAGCAGGTCCCGCGCACGGTCGGCGGTCCCCATCTCCTCGGTGACGTGCTCGCGAACTGCGTCGACGAACGCGGCGTCGTGGGCCGGGCCGAGCCACAGCGGCCCGGCGGTCTGGAGGTGGTGGCCGCAGTGCGGACACTCGTCCATGGGGTCGGCGATGAGGCCGCGGTCGGCCCGCCGGAACAGACAGTGCTGGCAGTGGTCGACGTAGCCCAACTCGTCGAACAGGTCGTTGGCGGCCTTCGCGCCCTCCGAGACGCTGAGGTAGGTCCGGGCGTAGTGGTCGGTGACGTGGCTCAACACCGGCCGAGCGGCCACGTCGAAGCGTCCGGCCGTGCGGACGAGCGACGAGAGGAGAACGCGCAGCCCCATCTCGGCGTGGTACTCGGTGTTCCGGGGGACGGCACCGTACTTGCGGACGCCGCTCATGAAGTGAGCGCCACACAGCGGCGCGGTGTCGGTGGCGGTGACACAGAGCAGTCCGCGTGTCCCCCGACTGGCGGCCTCGACGAAGGGGACCGGCGTCCCGAACGGGTCGACGTCGACCACGTCGTAGCGCTGCTGGTGCATGCGGACGTTCGCGTCCTGGTGGCGAACGTCGCCGGCGAGGTCGTTCCGCGCGAAGTTCTCCTCGGCCAGCGCGACGGCGTCGGGATCGATGTCACAGGTGGTCACGTCCCAGCCGTCGGCGGCGGCGCGCACGCCGCGGACGCCGCTGGCCGCCGTCGCGTCGAGATACGAGTCGGCCGGGCCGTGGTCGCCGTCCCGGTAGGCGCGCAGCGTCGCGATCGTCACGTCCCGGTTGAGTTCCATCTCGGGGTTGTAGAACACCCCGTCCTCTTTCCCGTCGGTCGCCTCGCTCGGGACATCGACTTCGACGTTCCCCTCCTCGACGAGCATACCTCCTCTCGCATCCCCGGTGCGTTAAGCCGTACGCTCTCGGTTCGCTGTGCCGTGTGCACCGAACTCCTTTTCTCACTCCTACTCGAACGACATGTTCGTGACCCCGGTCGAGGAGTGGGTAGCGACCCTCGAAGCCGCCGGCGAACTCACGCCCGAGGCCGTCGATCGCATCATCTCGCTACACGGCGAGCGCGGCACGCAAGCGATCGACGCCGTCGCCGAGCGCCGGGTCAAGCAGTACCGCGATTTCACCGTGGTCGTCGGCTACGACGACGAGTACATCGTCGAGAACGGCTCCTGTAACTGCGCCGACGCCGAGTACAACCTGGACGCCGACGACCCCACCCAACTCTGCTGGCACACCATCGCGGTCAAGATCGCCGAGGCGATCGACGCCGCCGACCACCACGACATGTGGTATTCGGACGTCCGCGAGTTCCTGTGACTGCGTCTTCCCATCGGTGATCGGAACGCTCGGATAGTACCCTCGTGGGAAATCTCCCCGACAGACGGCCGTCACCTCACGGCGGAATCGGGACCATACTGGTCGTTGCAGAGCGTGAAAACACTGCCCGGGCGGTGAAAGGGCGGACGGCGCGTCGGTGAACGGACTGAACGAACTGAACGGTCTGTCCCCTTTATCATCTTCCCGTCAAAATGGTGACACGGGCGCCCTGGTGCTCACGATTCGGGCCTCCCGGGCCAGTGCGGTGGGTGTCGGGGCGTCTTCTTCCCCAGTTTCCGCTGGTCGTGACTGACTCCTGGAGCCGTCGCGTCGGCTGGACTGGCTACCCAAAAACGAAGTCGACAGGTGGCGTCAGTCGCCGGCGGATTTCATGCCGGTGTCTTCGAGGTCAGCGCCGCCGACGGACGAGCGGAGCGCGTCCATCCCGTCGTCGCGGTCGATGCCGAAGTTGTCCTCGTAGAGCTCCTCGACGCGCTCCTGTTCGTCCTCGGAGAGCGCGGGCGTGTCGGGTGCCCCGGCCCACTCGTCGATGTCGTCGGTGGTGCGGAACGTGGGCGTGACGGTCGCGACCTCGTCGAACGAAAGGAGGTACTGGATGGCAGCCTGGCCCATCGTGCGCTCGCCGTCGCGTTCGAGGAAGCGGACGTTCTCGACTTTCTCCCAGCCGGTCTCGTACCACTCCTGGGGACGGTGCGCGCGGTGGTCGCCTTCGCCGAGTTCCGTGTCGGGCGTGACCTGCTCGTTCAGCAGTCCGGACGAGTGTGGCACGCGCGGCAGGACGGAGGTGTCGGCGTCGAGGCGGCGGACCTCCTCGATGGCGTGGCGGCCGGGCACCTGCTCGAACATGTTCCAGACGAGCTGGACCGCGTCGAACTCGTCTTCGACGGACTGGGTGGCCTCGGCGAGCCAGCCGATCGAGGGGCCGAGCGCCCAGCCGATGGCCTCGACTTTCCCCTCTTCCTGGAGTTCGTCCAGGGTTTCGAGCACGTCGGGGGTGACCTCGTCGACGTTGGCGTTGTGGAGCATCAGCATGTCCACGTAGTCCATCTCCAACCTCTCGAGCGAGCGGTCGAGCGCGGTGCGGATCCACTCGGGATCGACGCGCTTGGGGAGTTCGCCGTGGCCGGCCTGGGGGTTGTTGTAGAAGTCGTAGCCGACCTTCGTCGAGACGACCGCCTCGTCGCGGTACTCGTCTAAGGCCTCGCCGATGAGTTCCTCGGAGTCGCCGTGGCCGTACACGTCGCCGGTGTCGAAGAAGTTGATGTCCTGTTCGAGGGCGTGCTGGACCATGTCGATCGCCTGGTCGCGGGAGCGGTCGCCCCACCAGTCCGTGCCGACGACCCAGGCACCGAAGCCGACTTCTGAGACCTCGATACCCGACGAACCGAGTTCGCGGTAGTTCATGTCCGCCGCTTGGGACGCAGGCCACTTAGCGAACACGGTCCGCGCTGGAAACTTTTGTATCCCTCCCACGCGCACGCCAGCGTATGAACGACGCCCTCGCGCGCCGACTGGATCTCGTCGTCACGCTGCTCGGTGCGATCCTCGGTGCGCTCCTGGCGATCGCACTCCTCACTTGGGGAGCCAACGGCTTCCTGCTGGTCGGCAGCGCCGCGTTCGTCCTCGGAATCGGTGCCGGCGCACTCGTCCAGTTTTCGGGGCAGCCGACGGACGGCGAGTCCGCCGACGCGTCTGCTCAGGACGACTGATCGCGCAGCGTCGGCGTCGCCACGGCGTCCCGGAGCGCCACGTCGCCGTACGCCCGGCGGACCCACCACCAGAGCAGCGCCAGCCCGAGGACGAGTGCCAGCAGCGCGACGAGGCCGCCCTCCGGCCCGAACGCACCGCCCGTGAACAGTTCGGGACCCGTCGTCTCCGTCTCCATGACGGTCACGCCGACCGTGATCCCGCTGACCGGGAACCCGTACACCGCGCCCACGGTGGCGTTCCAGGTGAGGTGCATCCCCACCGGCACCCCCAGGCGATCGGTCAGCACGTAACCCAGCCCAAGCAGGATGCCAAAGAGCGTGATGTTGACCACCGAGAGGGCGGTGGCGTTGGGATTCGACGCGTGGAGGACGCCGAAGATACCGGCGGTCACCAGCGTCGCGATGACCATGGCAGCGCGGGTCCCGATCCGCCAGAACCCGGCCAGCCCCTCCGCGATGTTCGTCAGGAGATAGCCGCGCACGATCAACTCCTCGAAGACGCTGACGCCGACGAAAAACAGGACGACGAGCAGGACGGCGAACCACGGCGGGGCCGATCCGAACCCGAGCAGCGCGCTCTCGCTGGTTCGGAACAGGCCCGTCACGGTGAGCCACCCGAAGGCGAGTTCGACCAGGAACACCGCCGTCGGGAGGACGACGCCGAGCGCGAGGCCGAACGCGCAGTCGCGCCACCACTGGCCGTCGAGCCGAAGGCCCAGATCGGTGAGGTGCCGTCTGTCGATGACGTAACTGAGTCCGAGGAGGGCGGCCAGCAGCACAGCGGTGAGTACGAGATACAGGAGCGTGCCGTACAGCGCGGGGAGGTACGGGCCGCCGAACTGGCCGGGTTCAGGGAGCAGGGTCGACGCCAGCCCCACGAGAAACAGGACGACGCCGAAGCCGACCAGTCCGAGCGCGAGTCGCCAGGGCATGCGGGGGCGGCGTTCGGTCGAATTTATGAACACCCGTTGCAGCGTGGACGCTGCCGAACTCCGTCCGGTTTCGCCGCTCGTCTCGACGTCCTCGTCGGTACGCATACTCGTTCGTTTGCCCCGCTGGTGGGTAAAGTCCGGTGTCGGGTTCCGAAAAGAATTCGAGTCACTGCGTTGTCGTTTGTCTCATGGACCCTGCCCTCCGTCGTCGGCTCGACGCCCTGATCGTCATCTGCGCAGCGATCCTCGCGTACCTCGTGAGTTCAGCCCTGTATCGCGATGCCGTGTTCTTTCTCGTGGGATGGCTCGTGTTTACCGTGGGTATCGCGAAGGCTGCCGACTGGTATGTGCAGTTCTCCGTCCTCTGGGAGACGACCGAGCCAGCTGAATCCGAGCTCTGACGTTTCTACTCCGGCCTGAACGGCAGTCGTGGCTGCTGTTCGTACTCTTCTGTGCATGGTTTATTTTACCGACACAACGTATCGCCGATATGCACCCCGCTCACCGTCGTCGCCTCGACGCGTTGATCGTCCTCTGTTCGGCCATGCTCGGCCTCGCAGTGACCGTTCTCTTCCTCTCAGAAATGGCCGGACCGTTGCTGTTCGTCTTCGCGCTCGTTCCGACGGCCGTCATCGCGCTTGTTGCCCTCACCTACGCCGACGGTAGTATCTCCGAGGAACCGCTGGCCGACGGATAGACCGTCCCGGACTGCCCTACTGTTGCCGATCGCGGACCTGCTGGTCGAGGCGGTCGAGTCGGCGCTGCAGGCGCAGCATGTAGCCGAACAGCAGGCCGAAAATGGTCGTGTAGCCGACGAGTAGTAGCGGTTCCATCAGCGGTCACCTCCGTTGCGTGGCTGTGTCATGCGAATGCGGTCTTCGACTTCGTGGAGTTCGATGCGCAGTGCCATGAGGTACGTGTAGAGGAAGGTCGCGGCGGCGAGCGACACCATGAGCGTCGTGGGATCGATGTTGGCGCTCACGTTCGGGTTCGCCAGCGTCGTCTCGTGGAAGGTCGGCGTCCACAGTCGGGTCGAGAGGTAGGAGATCGGCACCGTCACGAACCCGAGGACACCGTAGACGGCGGCGTAGGTGTCGTCACCGCCGTGTTCGGTCGCGCCGTAGACGACGAGGTAGCCGGCGTAGATGAACCAGACGACCAGGAACGTGACGAGTCGGACGTCCGTCCACTCCCACCAGGAGTTCCAGATGACGCGGCCCCAGATGCTGCCGGTGATGAGCGTCAGCGTCGCGAACAGGTAGCCGATCTCGCCGGCGCTGTGGGCGAGTCGGTTCCAGAACTGGCCGTCGTAGCGCAGGTACAGCGCGCTGCCGACGAACGTCACCGACATCGCGAGCGCCGCCACCCAGGCCAGCGGGATGTGCCAGTAGGCGATGAGGTTCGCGCCGTGTTTGACGCCGTACATCGTGTCGGACGCGTGCCCGAACACCAGCACCAGCGAGAGCACGCCGGACGCGAGCGTGCCCCACCGCACTGTCCGGCTCCACATGACCCAGTGGGCCAGGCGGATGACGCGGGCCAGCGCCGACGATATTGTACTCATTGTGAGATTCTCTGTCGTGGTAATGGGACGGGCCGTTTAACGCTTTTCACCTCGGGTCGCGCAGTCACTCAGACCACTCCGTTGGCGACCGTCATCGCGAGCTTGTCGATCTCGAACAACATCGACACGCCGGTGAGCACGAGCAGGCCGCCGGCCACGCGCCTGAGTACCGCTGGCCGATCCTCGGTCAGCACGCGGTCGCGCAGCCACTGCCCGCTCCGCTTGCCGCCGTAGGCGACGACGAGCAGCGGGAGCCCGAACCCGGTGCCGTAGACGAACAGCAGCGCGCCGCTCCGGACGAGGTCGCCGGTCGTCCCGACGTACGCGAGCACCGCGCCCAGGACCGGGCCGACGCAGGGAAGCCAGATCACGCCCAGCAGCAGGCCCAGTGCGACGGCGCTGGCGAGCGGATGGGACCCGCGCTCCAGCGTCGTCGAGAGCGAGGTGGCACGCCCGGCGACGCGCGAGGCGTACCGCTCGTAAATCGCGTTGAGGTCGTCGTCGACCATCACTGCGCCGAACCCGATCATGAGCACGGTGAAGGGGAGTCGGAAGGCGTCGGGGTCGAGCGAGCCGAGTGCGCCGGTGGCGACGCCAGCGGCGGTAAAGGAGACGACGCTGCCGGCGACGATGCCGACCGGGCGCAGGCGGTGGCCGACGCCGCCGGCCAGCAGCGGCGGCAACATTGGCAGACAGCAGGGCGTCAGAATCGTCAGTATCCCTGCCAGAAACACCGCCGTTGCGCTCGGGAGGTCGACCATGCTCGAAACGAAATGGTGGCTGAAAGAAGTGGCTGTCGTCAGTTCCCGCCGTCCATCGCGTCAGCGATGCTGTTCTGGTTGTCGGCGGTCTCGTTGCGGAGCGGCTGGTCGTACCGGTCGACGTCGGACGGGATCATGCTCTCGTTGAGCGGCGTGTCGTCGGTCGGGATGCCAGCCAGTTCGAGCTTGTGCGTCATCGGGTTCTTGTCGTAGCCGAACCGTTCCTGGACGCGCTCGTAGTAGACTGCCTCGTCCGGCGCACCGGCCTCGGACCAGTCTTTGGGCTGGCGCGGCAGGTGCGGCCGGTCGTGAGCGTTCATGTAGCCCGCCATGTCCTGGACGTCGCGCCAGTCGGACACCTGGTGGGCGTAGCCGTACGGCATCGCTTCGCGGATGAACGCCGCGGAGGTGTAGATCCGGCCCATGCCAGCGCCGTCGTTGTAGGAGCCGTTGCCCCACAGCGGCGGGTACTGTCCCTCGATGCCCTGCCCGTCAGCGCCGTGGCAGGACGCGCAGTTCTCGAGGTACAGCTCGGCACCGCGCACCGGGTTGACCTCCGGAATCGGCACCTTCTCGTCGCCCGTCGGCTTGTTCAGGTGCTGCCAGTACGGTTTGCTCCCGGTGGGCTGGCCCTGGGCGAGCCACTCCATGTAGGCCTCCATGGCCTGCACTTCGCGGCTCGTGTACTCGGGCATGCCCTCCGGGGAGTCCGGCGAGTTCATGCTCCGCATGAAACAGCCCATGATGCGCTGGCGCATGTCGCGCATCCGGCTGGTCCGGTTGGTCCACTCGGGGTAGCTCGCGGCGGTCCCGACCAACGGAATCATGTCGATGTCCTGCCCGACCATGCCCTGGGTCGTCGGCAGGTCACCGCCGCCGTGACAGTTCGCACACGAGAGGTTGTTGCCGACGTGGTTCGGCATCTCCTCGGACGTGTTGGCCATGATCTCCCGGCCACGCTTGACGAGTTCGCGCTCCATGGGGTTGCTCGGCAGCGTCGACGCGTTCATCTGCTTGGGGACGAAGTTGACCTGCTCGCCAGCGGTCGCGTTCCGGTAGCGGAAGTTGTCCTTCTGCTCACCGGTGCGCAGGTCCTGGTCGTAGACCTTCGAGTCGTTCCACTGGGCGGGGAGGTCGGTCGGTCCGCCGCCACCGCCGACGCCAGCACCGCTGCCCGGCGCTGCCGTGTTGTTGAACGCGTCTTTCGTTGGCGCACTGCCACAGCCCGCGAGCGCGACGAGCGCGACCGCGAACACTGCTGCCAGCATGTGCCGGCGTGTGAGCCAACTCATACTGTACTCACCTCGAAACTGCCCGACTTGTGTTGAATTCGTGCCAGCATAGTAGAAACGTTACAATATCGAATGGGTGTTTACAGACCTCCCTCATAATTATTTCCATGGCACCGCTCTGTGAGGGTCGTTCGAGCGGTTCGACTGTGTCAGTGTGCGAATATTTCGGAGTATTGGGACGGATCTCCGACTAGCAGTCGAGGGTTATTTACTCGCCGGACACCGAGGCCCGAGCAGTTCGATGAACGCGCGGAAGGTCCTGACGGTCGTGTTTTTCGTCGCTGCACTCGCCATCGGCTACACGTCGATGAACACGGCGCCGGTGTTGCGTGACGAATCGTACTCCTATCACGGCGACACGGCCTGGCACACCGACTACGAGAAGGCCCAATCGATCGCCGAGAAGGAAGACAAGCCCATGCTCGTCTACTTCTGGACGACGTGGTGTACCTACTGTGAGGACTACAATCGGAACGTCTACTCGAAGCCCGCCGTCCAGGACCGTCTCGACGACTTCGTCCTGGTCGCGGTCAACTTAGACGCCGACGACCCGCAGACGTCGCGCCTCGCGAACCAGTACAACGCCGACTACCCGCCCCAGCTCGTCGCGACTGACCCGCAGGGCGACCAGCTCGTGAAGATCAACGGCTACGTCGAACGCCAGCAGTTCCTCTCGAACCTCGACGAGGCCGAACGGAGGATGGGCGAATGACGACCCTCGGGACCGCCGTTCTCGCGGGCGGGACCCTCCTGTCGCTCGTCGCGACTGTCCTGCTCGCGGTCGGATACGTTCGACGCGACGACCGCTTCGATGCATACGTAATCCGGCTGGTGGCGGGCGGATCGGGGCTGTTCGTCGCTGCGCTGTCGCTGCTTACGTATCAGTTCGTCACGACGGACTACACGAACGCGTACGTTTGGCAGAACACCGCGGACTACCTGCCGCTGCTGTACCGGGTCACCGGCGTCTACGCGAGCAACGCCGGCTCCCTGCTCCTGTGGGCCACGATCGCCTCGCTCGTGGTCGCCTGGGCGACCTGGCGTCGCGGGCTCGCGGACGCGCCATCGCGGCTCGTCGCCGCCCTCACCACCGGCGCGGTGGCCTACTTCGGGACCATGCTCCTGTTGGACAGCCCGTTCACGCACGTCTCGACGGTCGTCTCCGGGGGCGTCCCGACGACCGGCAACGGCCTCAACCCGCTGCTGATCGACCCGTACATGGCCATCCACCCGCCGCTGATGTTCATCGCCTACGCGCTGTTGACGATGCCGTTCGCCATCGGCGTGGCCCACTTCGTCGGCCTCGTTCGGAGCGGTGAGGGGCTGTTCAGGACGTGGAACGGCTCTGTCACCAGGTGGCTCCGCGCGGCCTGGCTGTTCCTGACCGCCGCGCTGGCGCTGGGCGCGCTCTGGTCGTACACTGTGCTCGGGTGGGGCGGCATCTGGGCCTGGGACCCCGTCGAGACGGCGATTTTCATCCCGTGGCTGTTCCTGACGGCGACGCTGCACGCCGTCGTGAACTACCGGCCCGGGGACCGGTACTCCGTGCTCGCGCCCGCGATGGTCGCGTCGACGTTCGCGCTCGTCGTCTACACCACGACGGTCGTCCGCAGCGGCGTCTTCCGGAGCGTCCACTCCTTCGCCGACAACGGCGCTGGCCTGGGCATGCTGCTTCTCGTGGGCGCGACGGCCGTCCTCGGCGTCGGCCTCCCGCTGGGCTTCTGGCTGCTGCGCGAGGAAGACGACGCGACCGACGACGGAGAGTGGCTGACGCGCTCGACGCTGCTCCACGGCGCGGTCCTCGCGCTGGGGCTGCTCGCATTCATTTCGCTGTGGGGACTCACCTTCCCCGTGCTGCGTGACCTCGCGACCGGGATCGAGGTGGAGGTCACCGCCCGCTACTACAACCGCTGGAGCTACCCGGTCACCCTGCTCACGATGCTCCTGCTGGGGTTCTACATGGACTTCGACGTGGAGGGCAAGCGCCGCGCCCTCGCCGGGCTCGGCGTCTTCGCGGCCGCGACCGTCGTCGCTGCGCTGTACGCGCCCTCGCCGGCCTGGCAGCTCGGGGCCGGGACCGAGGCGAGCGGCTTCTACGCGCTCGTCGGCCAGCTGAGCGCGCTCTCGGCGTTCCCGCCGGTCGCGTACGTGCTCATGGCGGTGGTGAAACGGGCGCTCGACCGCATTCCCGGTGCACCGCGCCGGACCCAACTCAAACAGACCGGCGTGATGCTCGTCCACGTCGGCGTCGCGGTCCTCGTCTTCTCGCTGGCGTTCACGTACCTGTTCACTGGCCAGGCGTCGGTCATCGTCGGCGGTGGTGGCGCGAACGGCGGCCAGGTCGACGTGCCGAACTCGCCGTACGCGGTACAGGCGCTCGGCTTCGAGACGTACTCGCTGCCGGAAGACCCGAACGTCGAGGGAGTCGCGCTCTCGACGACCGAACTCCAGCAGCGCGGGGCTGCGACCAACGGGACGACACAGGCTGTCCACGGCACCGTCACGGACATGCGCCAGGGGCCGCGGGCGACGGTGTATCAGCTCGACGACTCGGGCATCTGGGTCGGCGTCACGTCGCCCAACGGGACCGCCGGCCCGGCGTACGCTCGCGGTGACGCCATCGTCGCGCGCGGCGCCGTCATGTGGAACTACGTTCCCCAGACCGACGCCGTGGTCGTGACCGATCCGACGAACGTCGGGACGACGGCGTCCCCGCCGGACTCGCTGGGCCTGGAGCGCGTTCGCGTCCAGGCAGTCAACCTCGCGGTGATCGAGGGCAACCGGCAGGTCGCGGTCGGGCAAGCGGCCCAGCGGCGGTATCCCCGCCAGGGCGGCATGCAGACCCGTGACGTCCTGATCGACCGCGGACTGGCGTACGACACGTACGTCATCGCGGCCGTCCAGGGCGACACCGCCTCGCTCACGGTCAAGCGCATCCCGCTCATGACGCCGCTGCGACTCAGCATCGTGTCGCTTTTGGTCGGCATGCTGCTGATCTTCCTGTTCGACCCGGCACACGGCGTCTGGACGCGCCCGCTCGCCCCGGCTGCGGAAACTGACTCCGACCCCACGACTTCAGACTAACATGTCACGCTCGCTGCTCACGATACTGCTCGCGCTCGCCTGTCTCGCTACCGTCACCGGCGTCGCCGCCGCGGCCCCGGTGACCGGCACCGTCTCCGTCGACAACGGGACCGCCGAGGGCGACCAGGTCACGGTCACGCCGCTGAACGGGAACTTCGAGCGGGCCGGTCAACCGGTCACGACCGCCGTCGAGAACGGCTCGTATCGGGCGGCCGACGTGACCGACGCGCCGCTGTACGCCGTGGAGCTAGACCACAACGGCCTGCGCCACTACGCGGTCGTCCAGGAGCCGACCGCCGACTTCGAGCTGTCGGCCGGGCTGTCGGCTCGGCTGGCTCGCCCAGACGGCACGCCCGTTGCGAACGCGACCGTGACCGTCACCTCGCCGAACGGGCCGTCCGTGGCACAGCTGCAGACCGGACCGGACGGTGCGCTCGCGCTCGATCAGTTGCAACCCAACCGGACGTACCGCCTCAACGCTCGGCTGGACGGTGCTCCGTATCGCTACGTGCTCCGGACCGGCGAGAACGCCACTGACGCACGGCTCACGGTTCGCCCGCCGACCGCGGACGAAGCGGTTCTGACGGCGACTGGCGGGAACCCGGCCAGCCACATCGTCCAGCCGATCCAGAACGGCTCGACCACGCGCGTCGTCGAGACCATCCGCCTGCAGAACGCTGGAAACCAGCCGTTCCGCGGCCCGATACACGTCGGCCTTCCGGACTCGGCGACCGTCCAATCGGTGTCGATCGAGGGGCAGCGACTCCAGTACCGGCGCACGGCGGACGGGCTGGCGGTGAACGCGTCGCTGTCGTCGGGATCGACGATCCGCACTTCCGTCCAGTACACGCTCGCCGACGGCACCGTCTCGAAGTCGGTGCGACACGAGACGGACTCGCTCGCGGTCGTCCTGCAGGGACTCGATCCCGCCGCCGTCAATCACTCGTCGAACCTGCGCCTCCGCAACGCCAGCGGGATGCCTGTCCCGATGTTGACCAGCGCGGACGCGCTGGCTCCTGGTGACGGTATCTCGGTGACTTTGCCGGGCGCAGGCGGCACAGACCAGTCGAGCGGCTCGATGCCGCAGTTCCCGGCCGGCCCGCTCGTGGCCGGCCTGCTCGCCGTCGTCGTCGTCGGCATCGCGGCGTACCGAACCGTCTAGTCAGCGACGACGGCCTCGAAGACGACCATTCCTGCGAGGAGGATGATGCCGGTGTAGGCCACCAGGAGCCGCAGCCACGCGGACGGGTCGCCGCCGACGCTCAGCAGGCGGGTGAGTTCGACGCCGGCCAGCAGGACGGGGATGACCAGCGGCACCAGCAAGATGGGGACGAGCGACGTCCGGAGGTTCGACTGCGCGGCGAGCAAGGAGAGCACGACGCCGACGGCCGAAAAGCCCAGCGACGCGATCAGGATGGTTCCCGCGAGCGCCGCCAGCATCGTCGCCGGCGGCCGGTAGTTGAGAAAGACGGTGATCGCCACGAGCGTCACCAGCGAGACGCTCGCGACGAAGATCGTGTTGCTCGCGACCTTGCCGAAGTAGATGGCTGTGCGGTCGACCGGTGCGAGCAACAGCCCGTCGATGGCGCTGTCGCGGTTCTCGGCCGTGATCGCCTGCGTGACCGAGATGGTGCCCGCGAAGACGAACGCGATCCAGAGCGCGCCCCGGCCCAGCACGGTGAGATCGGAGACGGACTTGGCGA
The DNA here is from genome assembly GCF_023077655.1 of Halorientalis brevis. Classification (NCBI taxonomy): domain Archaea; kingdom Methanobacteriati; phylum Methanobacteriota; class Halobacteria; order Halobacteriales; family Haloarculaceae; genus Halorientalis; species Halorientalis brevis. The sequence goes on from NZ_JALLGV010000003.1 coordinate 72,203, forward strand.
ACCCGAAGGCGAAGGCGACGACGACGAGCAGGGAGAACACGAGCGACGTGGCGAACACGCGCTTCGAGCGGAGTTCCACGAGCAGGTCTTTGCGGACGATGGTCCACATCGCTCGCAGGTACGTCTGGGCGCTCATGTTCCCTCCAGTCCGACGGCCTCGCGGTAAGCCCGCTCGAAAGCGCCGTGGTCGGCGTACTCGTCGGCCCGCGCGTCGAGTTGCACCTGGCCGCGGTCGAGGACGACGGCCCGGTCGCAATGTTCGAACCCCCGGTCGAAGTCGTGGGTCGCCATGACGACCAGCCGGTCGCTGACGTCCGTGAGCACGTCCGACAGCGTCGCGGCCGCGCGCTGATCGAGGCCGGCGTACGGTTCGTCGAGCAAGAGCACGTCCGGATCGTGAAGCAGCGCGCGGGCGAACGACAGCCGTTTGCGCATGCCGTGGGAGAACGCGTTCGGCCGCTCGCTGGCCCGGTGGGCGAGCCCCACGCGATCCAGGAGCGTTTCGCAGCGGTCGGCGTCGACGCCGTGCAGGCGGGCGTGCAGCCGGAGGTTCTCGCGAGCGGTCAGGTCGTCGTACAGCATCGTGTCGTGGGTGACGACGCCGAGCCGCCCGCGGACGGCGTCTGACGCCTCGCCGAGGGGCTCGCCGTCGAGCAGTACCGTCCCCTCCGTCGGCGTCGCGAGCGTCGACAGCAGGCGAATGAGCGTCGACTTGCCGGCCCCGTTCGGTCCGAACAGGCCGAGGAACTCGCCGTCACTCACTTCGAGGTCGACCGCGCGGAGCGCGTCGAACTGGCCGAACCGCTTGGAGAGCCCGTCGACGGCGAGCCGCGTCACGCCGGACCACCACGGTTGCCACTCGAACGGCCCTCGTCAGCGGCTCGAAACCCCGGGACGGTCACGTGTCGTCGGGGCGCTCGGACCCCTCGTGTGCCCTGACCGAGAGCTGGCGGGCGTCGAGTCGGCCGTCCTCGTAGACGCCCTTCGCGACGACGATGCGGCCGTTCGCCATCGTCTCGGGCATCGTCTTCTCGTAGACGACCGGGACGGACGCGTTCCCGTCGGTCACCCTGAACGTGATGCGGTCACCGGCGGTGCTGAGATTCGCCACGCGGCCTTCGAGGTTGACGCGGTCGCTGGCGTGGGAGCCCTCGTCGAGTTCCGTCGGCGAAACGAACTGCGTCGTCGCGGTTGACGTCGTCGTGAGCAGTCCGAACAAGAGTGCGATGCCCACGCCTGCGACGACGAGTTTGAACTTTCGCTGCACGTTATGTCGTCCCTGTTGGCGAACGTGTTTCAATCTTCCGTGCTCGTCCGGAGCCGTGTACACGATTGGCAGAACTGTCCTTGTGTGGGACGACGCCCGCTATCGGTCCGGAACCGTTCGGTTACCTCGCGGTAATGGCGGCGCAGCCAACGAAAACCACTATCACTGGGCCGGTCTATCGAAGGGACATGACGAAGCGCCACGTCTCGCTGCCGCCCCTGGCTGAGGAGGGGCTCCGGGCGTTCCTCACGGAGGTCGACGAGCGACTCTCCAGCGATGAGAGCACCTGCGACGTCGTGGAGGACGTGCTCGTCGATCTGCACGGCGATCGAGAGGCGTACGAGCGCTGGCAGGACGGCGGCGACGTCTCGCCTGCCGAGCGCGTTCGCCTCCAGGGGTACGACCCCTGCAACGCGACGCTCGAAAGCGAGTACTACGCCGAGGTCGAAGCGATGGAGGACGAGTTCCGGCAATCGAAGTACCTCCAGTGGCTCTGGCGGCAGTTCGACGCCACGCCGATGGCCGACAACATCGCCTTCGCGCTGCGCTTCCGCCAGATGCTCGCCAAACACCTCTTCGCCGAGGCCGGCGACGACCTCCGCCTGTTCAAGGGCATCACCTTCACCTACGGCCACAACATCGAACTCGGGGACAACGTCGTCGTCCACGACGACGTGCACCTCGACGACCGCGGGAAACTCACCGTCGGCGACCGCGTCTCGATCTCCGACAACGCGCACGTCTACAGCCACGACCACGACGTCAACGACCAGACCCACATCGACAACTACCACACCATCATCGAGGACGACGTCCGGGTCACCTACGACTCGATGGTCCGCGCCGGCGTCAAACTCGGCGAGAACTCCATTCTCGCGGCCAAATCCATCGCCGGGAGCGACGTCCCCGCCCACCACATCGCCGCCGGTCAGCCCGCGAAATCCGTCGCCGTCAAAGAGGGCTGGGAGAGCGTCGCCGAACCGATCGAAGACGCCAACGAGGACAACCGCGAGGCGCGGCGCGTCGAGTACGAAGTGCCCGAGAATCTCGACACCTTCGACGAATTCAAGCGCGACCTCCAGCCGCCGGACGCCTGAGGACGCAGGTCCGATCTGTCGCCTTCTCTTCTCCCGAACCTCGAACTCCGGTTCTCTGCTTGCTCAGTACAGAGTACCTTTTTTGCACTCGGGTGTCCTCACGCTGACGCGCTGCGGGCACCACTCGTGCAAAAAATCTACGCTAAAAAAGCCGGACGGCTCGCTCCTTGCGGTCGCTCGCGTCCGGTAAACCGCTCACTTCGTTCGCGGATGCTGGCAGTCTTCACTGCTCAGTGGGCACACACAGTGAGCACGCTAGCATCTGGCGCGCCGGTTCGCCTGAAGACACTCCGCGTTTTCCGAGCCCTCGTTCGTTTCCGTTGGTCACTCATGATGACACCGGACGCGAGCGAACGAAGTGAGCGAGTCGTCCGGCAGTGTTAGTCCAGGTTTTGCAGACGGGGGTGCCCGCAGGCCGGAGGCCGAGGACACCCCCGTGCTGTAAAAAGTGGGGGGACAGACCCAAGTACTGTGACAACGTATACCACGCCATGGAGGTCTGGACCTGGATCGTGGCGTACATCGTGGGGTTCAGTCTCCTTCAGTTGCTGGTGTACCGGTATTTCCGGGACAGCGAGCCATCGGTCGAGCAGCCCTCGCCTGGAACCGGCGAGCGGTACGCGGCAGGGGACCGACTGAAGCGGGATCAGACCGGCGGGAGGGCCACGGAGGACGGTCTGTACTGCCAACACTGCGGTGCGTTCAACGAGCAGGCGGCCACGTATCGATACTGCAAACAGTGCGTTTCGCCGCTGCGGTAGCGAGTCGCTTTTCCCTGCACTCGTCGGAGTGCGGGTATGCAGAGCGTCGCGATCAACGTCGCCGCCAACACCAACGAGCCCGGCGTCCGCGGGCCGCTCTTTTCCGACGGCTCCTTCGAGTACGTCCCCATTCCCGAGTCGAAACCGACCAGCGACGCGGTCCCGACCTACGCCGATCTCGACCTCGAAACGTCGCTGCCGGACGGATACCGGGACGCGCCGGTGCACCTCGATCCGGAGTTCGCCGAGTATCCACGCTGTGAACGCTACACCTACGGCGACGAACACGGGATCAAAGCCAGTCCGCTCTCGAAGCTCTCGGCGGGCGACTACCTGTTGTTCTACGCGACGCTCGCGACCGGTGCGGACCGCCCTGACTGGGCACCGCCGGAGTGGGGCGCCTTCCTCATCGGGCAGTTCCGCCTGGCTCGCGACGCCATCACCGGCGAGGAGTATCGCGAGCTGGCGGCGGCCGAGCGGGCTCCCTACGCGAACAACGCTCACGTCAAGCGCAGCGAGTTCGACGCGCGCGTCCTCGTGACGGGCGACCCCGACGGGTCCGGGCTCTACGACACGGCGATTCCGCTGAGCACGCGGACGGCCGGGAGCGACGCGAACCAGTTGGTCACCGAGCTGTCGAGCGACTCCGGGAAGGGACCGTGGTGGCGGCGGCCCATGAAATTCGACGCCGAGGCGACCGAGCACCTCCACTCAATCCGAGCGACTCACTCTTTCGACGCGTGTTTCGCTGACTGACGGAACCCCCGGATCGAAGCGACCCCGCCGCCGTCTGTCGGTTGCGTTCTCAAACGTGAGAACAAGAAGCAAACAACTATGGTCGGACGCGGGTATGTTGAGCGCATGAGAGTTTCGACCGGCGTCCCGGGCTTCGACGAACTCGTCGAGGGCGGTCTCCCGGCGCAACGGCTGTACGTGGTGAGTGGCCCGCCGGGGAGCGGGAAAACCACGTTCTCTTCGCAGTTCATCACGGACGGGGCGCGGAACGGCCAGAACTGCCTGTACGTGACGATGCACGAGTCGAAAGAGGAACTCATCCACGACATGGGAAACTTCGACTTCGGCTTCGAGAAGGTGATGCGGTCGGATCGGGTGCAGTTTCTCAATCTCGTCACCGAGGCCGGCAAGCGGACCATCACGCAGTTCGGGACCGAAGGGGGCCTGACCAATCGGCTGGCGGCGTTCATCGAGTCCAACGGGATCGATCGGGCGGTCATCGACTCGACGATGCTCCTCCAGCACTTCTTCTCGGACATGTCCGACGAGATCACCGGCTTTCTCTCGGCGCTGAAACAGACGGATACGACCATCCTCCTCATCTCGGAGATGACCGACCCGACCTCCTACGCCGACGAGCACTACCTGGCGCACGGCGTCATCTTCTTCCACAACTACATGGAGTCGGGCGGCATGACGCGAGGCGTACAGACGATCAAGATGCGCGGGACGGCCATCGACTGTGACATCTACAAGATCGACTTCTCGGATAACGGTCTCCGCGTGTACCCTGACGAGAAGGTCAAACGATGAGCCTCTACGAGGAACAGTTCGACCCCGATTGGGACTCGCTCGACCGCGACGAGGCCATGGTCCGCGCGTTCGCGCTCGGCGTCGCCGCTTCGATGGGCGAACCCAACGAGGAGGAGTTCGAGGCGGTCCAGGCGGAGATGGGAACGAACTACGACGCCAGCATCGTCGAACTCGCCTACAGGGAAGGAAAAGGCAAGACGGCGAAACGAATGCAGGAGACCGACGCACGCGGGATGACACTCTGGCGACGACTCCTCACCGACGAGTTCGACGCCGAGTTGATCGGTCTCGACGAGGAGTGGGACGTCGACACCGTACAGCTCCTCAAAGACGCCGCCGACCGCGCGACGGATTTCCCCTCCGCCGTCGCCGACCGGACCGAAGCGATCGACCGCCCCGATCCGGACCCGGAACAGACTGATTTTCCCGACTTCCTCGAATAACCGCTCGCCTGCTACTGGCCGTCAATTCAGACTTTCGGGAGCGACAGCTTCACGACGCTCCCCGTCCGGTGTTCGTCGGCCTGCGGCTGACTGCCTGCAGCGCTTCGCGGCGCTCCGTCTTCCATCCAGGACTCGCCGCCGTACTGCCGGACGATCGACGCGGTCAGGAACAGACCGAGTCCCTCGCCGTCGCTGTTCATTCCGCGTTCGCTCGCCTCGAACACCTCGGTTTTGCGGTCGTCGGCCACGCCGGGACCGTTGTCCGCGACGGCCACCACCACCTCGTCGTCACGCTCGGTGAGCGACACTTCGACGTGTGGCTCGGCGGCCGTGTTGTGTTCGACGCCGTTGTTGAGGACGTTCGCCAGCGCCCGCCCGAGCAGGTCGTTGGCTTCCACGGCGATGCCCTCCGGGTCCGTCCCGTTCACCTCGAACGTCGCCTCCGGGTAGTTCCGCCGCGCTCGCTCCAGTTCCGCGTCGAGGACCGACGCCAGGTCGACCGGGAGCAGTTCCGGATCCTCGGTGAGCGTCCGGGTAATCGTCCGGATCTCTTCGATGGTGTCTGCCATCTCGCTGGCCTGGTCGATCACCGTCTCGACGTACTCCTCGCCGTCCTCGTCGACGTGGGTTTCGAGGACCTGTGTCTGCCCGCGGATGACCGTTAGTCCGTTCAGCAGGTGGTGGCGCAGGATTCGGTTCAACACCTCGTTTGTCTCCTGCTGGCGTTCGAGGAACTCCTGTTCGAGCTTCGCCTCCGTCGCCTTCTGGGCGTTCTGCTGGGACCGCACCTGTGCCGTCCCGACCAACAGCCCGAAGAAGCCGCCCGCGACGACTTGCGTCAGAATCTCGACGCTCATCGGCACCCGTGACTGACCGAGTATCTCCAGCAGCACCGTCCAGCCGCCGAGTCCGAGCATCGTGTAAATCCCCAGCGCGTACCAGACCGCGACCGTCCGTCGCTGTCCCGTCGCGAGGTCCGACTGGTGGAGCTGCAGCCCCTGCCACACGATGAGCATCACGAACAGCGCCGGCAACAGCAGGTCCACCACGAAAAAGAACGGCTCTGCGACGTGTAACCGTGCGAACCCCGTAATGAGCCCGAGCAACATCAGGCTCACCATCGGGACGATCCACTCGAACAGCGTCTCGTCCACCCCCTCCTCGACGAACTCCTCCCAGTCCATCGCCTGTGCGTAACTTCCGCTACCGTGTAATATAATCATCGAATCATCATGATCCTCAGCAAACACAACTGTGCTCGGCCCCGTTTCAGTCCGGTAGGTTCTGCGACGAAACCGATCGTCGTCTCTGTAGATGGGTCCAGTTTGATAACATGTGGTTTTGTTTATTTCACATATTAGATTATGAAAACAGCGGCAAACGCTTACAAGGACGCATTCGAGACGTACCGGTCAGACGGAAGTCTCGGACCTGTGGGGGGTGCAGTCGACGACCGTCGACGCACAACACGGGGCGCTTCCGGGGGGTACAATGAACCGTTCCAGCACGCAGTCCGGAGTAGGGGAATCGCCGGTCGTTTCGACCGAATCAGTTCGATCACTGGCAGTGACAGCGCTCGTTCTCGCGCTGCTCGTCACCGGCTTGCTCGTCGGGAACGCGACCGCCGTGACGGCTGCGAACACCACCGACGAGACGACCAGAACGATGGTCCCACCGGCGACCGCAGCCAGCGCCGCAGACGCACCGCCGGCATCGACGTCCGCGTCTCAGCAGGGACTCCCCGCTGTGACGGGACCGGCCGCAGCCGCCGGCGTCGTTGCCGGCGTCACCATCGCGACCGGTCTGTTCGTTCGCCGGCAGGGGTGACCGGAACACAGTCCGTGGCGGCGACTCGGTGAGCGACAGCGGTACTCGTCACTCGCGGGCCGTTCCTTGCAGGATGCGCCGGCCGGGAATTGAACCCGGGCTATGAGCTTGGGAAGCTCATGTCCTACCACTAGACCACCGGCGCTTCGTTCGCTTTGCTCACTCGCGCCGAGCATCGACGGACTTCGTCCGTCTCAACACCGGCGCGCTCACTTCGTTCGCGCCCCGAGCCCTGCGTCGCCGCGCTCCGCAGGACACCGGCGCTCATTCCATCCGTATCCGACCGCGGCACTTGAACGTAGCGCTTCCGGCCACGCGATCGCCGGCGAGCGCTGTCTGGAAAGCCCGCCGAAACGCGCGCTCGCTTTCGGTAACCTACCCACTAGCGTCGAGATAGCGACCGATACTCCGGGACGGGGACGAACTCGGTGGACATACGGACCGGTCGCTGTCGCACTCGTTTCTCCTGGCCCCTGTCGGATGCGGGGCACGTTGCTACGATTTTTCGGAAATCCAGTCTTTCCAGTGACCGTTCACTGGGCGCCGTCTGGCGGTCTGGAATACCTCACTCATAACGAAGGTGCTGTCGGCCAATGTGTGCGGTGCATGTCTGGCAGCGAAAACAGAGGATTGACTGCAGTACAACTGGTGGCGCTCACGCTGGCAACGGTCGCGATCGGCAGCATCGCGATCGCTGGTGGCGCAGTGGCGGCCACACAGGAACAGACCCCGAACCAATCGCAGGCGCAGAACCAGTCACAGGGACAGGCACAGGTCCGGCTCGTTCACGCGTCCCCCGACGCGCCGCCGGTCGACATCTACGTCGACGGTGAACCGGCCGTCGAAGACCTCGCGTTCGGGAACGCGACGGACTACGTCGAGCTCCAGCCCGGGATGCACAACGTCACGATCACGGAAGCTGGCAACGCCACCAACGTGGTGTTCCAGCAGGACATCCCGGTCAAACCAGGACAGTACACCATCGCTGCCGCGGGTGAAGTCACCCCCGGCGCGGAACGCGCCTTCACGCCGGTTCTGCTCGCCGACGACGCGCAACCGGGTGAGGACGAAGCGATGGTCCGCCTCGCACACCTCTCTCCCGACGCGCCGACAGTCGACGTGACCGTCGCGGAGAGCGGTGACGTGCTGTTCGACAACGTGAGCTTCGGCAACGCGACCGACTACGAGACCGTCCCGCCGGGCGATTACACCCTCGAAGTCCGTCCGGCGACGGCGAACAACGACGGCGAGGTCGTGACGACCGTCGACGTCTCCGTCGAGGGCGGACAGGCCTACACCGGCATCGCGACCGGCTACCTCAACCCCGACGAGGCCGCCGGCAACGAGACGTTCCGGGTCCTCGTCCTGGAAGACGAGACCGCCGATCAGCCCGGACAGGGCCAGGGCCAAGGCCCGCCGATGTGAAAGCAGCGTCCTGCAGTCGCGAGGGCAACCGCCGATAGCGCATCTCCGAACGGCCGCCATTTTTTCCAGTAAGTGGACGCTCTTCCGATTCTTGCGACGATTGTGCGATAATGTTGGCGTAATTCCCCGGATGGAAAGCGTATAGTCCCTCCCGGACGTAGCCGTCGGCATGTCTGAATCGAGTTCGGTCGAGCGCGCTGGCGAGCCACTCGATCTCTCGTTGTCGGCGGCTGAACTGGAACGCCATCGCGAACACATCGTCGCGTTCATCCGGAACCAACTCGACGCCGCGGGCGTCGAGGAAGCCGTTCTCGGGCTCTCGGGGGGCATCGACAGCACGACCACTGCGTACCTGGCCGTCGAGGCGCTCGGAGCCGACAGCGTTCACGGACTCGTACTCCCGAGCGAAGTCAACCGCGACCGGAACATGAGCGACGCCGAACGCGTCGCCGAGACGCTGGGCATCTCCTACGACGTCATCGAGATCGAACCCATCGTCGACGCAATGCTGACGGCCGTCCCGAGCGTCAACGCGGACGCGGACACGAGCAGTGATCCCCTCAAGACCGCCGTCGGGAACCTTCGCGTGCGGACGCGGGCAGTCCTCAACTACTTCGCGGCGAACCGTCGGCAGGCCCTGGTCCTGGGGACGGGGAACCGCAGCGAGGCGCTCGTGGGCTACTTCACGAAGTACGGCGACGGCGCGGTGGACTGTCACCCCATCGCCAACCTGTACAAACAGCAGGTCCGCCAGCTAGCGAAACACCTCGGCGTCGAGGACGACCTCGCCGAGAAGACCGCCAGCGCCGAGATGTGGTCGGGGCAGACCGACGCGGAGGAACTCGGCGTCGACTACGACACGCTCGATTCGATCCTCGCACTCCACGTCGACGGACCGCTCTCGACGTCCGCGACCGTCCGGACGCTCGACGTCGACGAAGACCTGATCGAGCACGTCCGCGAACTGTACGAACGCAGCGCGCACAAACGGCAGGTCCCCCCAGGCCCCGAGCCGCTGTACTGAGCTACGCCGATTCGTTCATTTCGACGAGGATGCGGACGAAGTCGCCGCCCTCGCCGCTGTCCGGGCCGACGCCTTCGAGTTCGTACGTCGCCGGATTGACGGACTCGTTGTTCACCTGGACCGTGACGTTCGTCCCGGGATCGCTGTCGCGGTAGGTCGTTCCGTCGTAGGTCACCGTGCTCCTGGTGACGTCGATGCCCAGCGTCGCCATCGCGTACTCGAGGGTGACGCCCTTCGCGTGGACGTGCCATGCCGACCCGTCGCCGGCCTCGAAGTGGAATCCCGGGTACTGCTGTGGCTTCTGGAACTTGGGCTGGCTGAAATCGAGCGTCTGTCCGTCGATGGTGACGTTGATGTGGCCGTGTTCGTGGACGTCGCCCACGTTCGTCGGAGTCTGTGCGACGTCACCCATCGGTGTGGTCGCGGCACTGCTGCCGCCCCAGACGAAAAACGTCACGTAGACGATGACGCCGACGGTGAACAGGAGCAACCCGCCGAGGACGACCGGCCCGGTCGGGAACTCGCCGCCGTCGTCACCCACGTGCTGTTCGACGCGTCGCCTGTCGATTCTGCTGAGTTCCCCCTCGTCGTGCGCCGCGTGCAGGTGCTCCAGGTAGGCGTCCTCGTCGGCGAACGACTCCGCACAGTAGTTACAATCCGGCATGTGCTCTCCCTTGTCGTCTCAATTGCTTGGCGAGTCTACGATTCAATCCTTTCGGTTCACGTGATATTCCCTCGCTGCGGGATTCATCGGTCATCAGCGGTCGAAATCCGCCCGCTCGATGAGCGTCGCGAACGTTTCGGCCTCGCGGGCCTCCTGAGTCTCCTGCGCCGCGGTATCCCGCATCCGGTCTTTCAGCAGTGAGAGTGCGGCGTGGTCGTTGTCGGTCAGCGACTCGGCGACGGCTTTCGGGTCGTCGACGACGCGCGAGACGAGTCCCATGCGCAGCGCCTCCTGGGCGTCGACGACGCGTCCGGACAGCGCGATGTCCATCGCCTCGCCCTCGCCGACGACGCGGGGCAATCGAACCGTGCCGCCCCAGGCGCCGAACAGTCCGAGCGTCACGCCGGTCTCCGCGAACGTCGCGCGTTCGGTCGCCACGCGCAGGTCACAGGCCAGTGCCAGTTCGACGCCGCCGCCTCGCGCCGGGCCGTCGACGCCAGCGACGACGACGCTGTCGCTGGTTTCGATGGCCCGCGCGACCGCCTGCCCGTGCTCGGCGAAGGCTGGTGCCGCCTCCCCGTCGAGGTCCGCGACCACGTCCAGATCGGCACCGGCACAGAAGGCGTCGCCGGCACCCCGGAGGTAGATCACGGGGGCGTCGGTCTCGGTTACGGCCGTTTGCAGTGCGTCCAGTCCGTCGGGGGTCAGCGCGTTCCGCCGGTCGGGGCGGTCGAGCGTAATCACCCGAAGGGACTCCTCGTCAGTCGTGGCAAGCATTGGACACTCCTGGTCGGTCGTTTCCAAAGGTCTTTGCCTTTCCCGCCGCTAGGTCGCGGTAATGGAGGAAGCCGCTGCGGTCCGGCGAGCGGCGCTGGAAGCAGTCGATGACGTCGACCCCGCCCGGCTCTTCGAGCGCATCGAGCAGCGCGTCGAGGCCGGCTCGATGGCCCCCGGGGCGCTCACGCTTCTCAGCGCAGCGGCCGTCGACGATGCGATCGGCTCCGAGGGCATCGACGACCGCGCTGCCGGCGTACAGCTCATCTACGAAGGCCTGCGCCTGACCCGTGCACTGGCCCACGAGAGCCCCTGGGACACCGGCGAGTCGACCGGCGCCTGGCAGGCCGTCCCGGTCACCGCCGACCGACCCGATTCGGACGGCAAGTCGCGACGCGCCGCCGCCGCCGACGTGGACGTTCTCGTCGCCGACATCCTCGTGGCTCGGGGGTTCTACCTGCTGGCCCGGACGGAAGCCGCCGACGCCGCCGTCTCGGTCGTCCGATCGTTCGGCCGCGACCAGACCGTCCGCCGCGAGACCGCCGACCCGACGCTGGACCACAACCTCGAAACCGACGTGCTCGAACTGGCCGTCGTCGCCGGCACGACCGCCGCCGGCGGCAGCGCACCGGTCCACCTCCGGGAGTTCGTCACCGACCTCGCGGACGCCGGGACCGGGCTGCCACCGGCCGATGCCGTGCTCACCGAGGCCGTCCGCGACCGGCTCGACGGCCTCGTCGGAACCGACGCCTCGCCGACCGGTGAAGCGCGGACCTCGGCCGACCACTAAATCGAAACGCCTAAAGACAATCTCCTGTTACCGTGTATTGCGGACACAACGACGGTATGCCTGGGTAGCTTAGCGGTAAAGCGCGTCCTTGGTAAGGACGAGACCCCGGATTCAAATTCCGGCCTAGGCTCTTCTCGCGAACGATATGGAACGGAGTTGTATCTCCGTCCCCCAGGGTGAGCGTGTGTGCCGAGCGGAATTTGAATTCCTGGAAGACGAGCATAGCGAGTCTTCCTCCGGTTCAAATTCCGGCCTAGGCTCTTTTCACGAACCAACGACGCGGAGTTTCATCTCCGTCCGTCAGAGTACACGTGCGGCGCGGGAGCTACCTGCTCTCAACCGACGCCCGCGATCGCTAACGCTGTAATAACTATCCTGAAAATACTTGCCGTCGATTTATTAGTTCGGCATACATTGACATGATTGGTAATGATTCACGGGAAAGGGCCGCTGCTCAGTATCGACGTCGGGGATCGAACGACGACGGAAGAAGACATCGACGACGTCCTCCAGTCGTTCATCGGGGGTCGAGGGGTCGGGACGAAACTCGCGCACGACCGGATTCCGTTCGACGCTGACCCGCTCGGGCCGGACAACCGGCTCGTCTTCGCGACGGGACCGCTCCAGACGGCGACGATGAGTTTCACCGGGCGGATGAACTGTACGGGACTGTCGCCGCTGACCGACGGCTTGCTCTCTTCGAACGCGGGCGGGTACATGTCCCGGCCGTTCGTCGAGACGGGCTACGGCGCCGTCGAGATCACGGGGGCGAGCGACGACCTCGTCGGGGTCCACGTCTGGGACGATTGCGTTACGTTCGAAGACGTATCGAACCTCGACGGAGCGACGATCGACGAGGTCGTCGAGTACGTCGACGCAGAACACGACCTCGGGATGGAGCACACCGCCATCGTCGGGCCGGCCGGCGAGAACGAGGTGCGCTACGCGGCGATCATCACCTCCGAGTCGCGCGCGTTCGGCCGCGGGGGCCTCGGCGCCGTCCTCGGCGCGAAAGGCGTGAAGTTCGTCACATTCGACGGGGACTCCCGACCGGAGTACGACCTCGACGAGGAGATCACGCGCGCGGTCCACCAGGAAGCGGCGACCTCCGATAGCCCGATGAAAGACGCCGGCACGGTGTCGGTCTCGTCGTACGCCAACGCCGTCGAGGCGATCCCGACGAAGTACTTCGCGGAGCAGTCCTTCGACCGGATGGAGTCGATCGGCTCGTCGGCGGTCATCGACCACAAGTACGAGAACGGCACCTGCTCGTCGTGTGCGTTCGCCTGCAAACTCCCGACGAAAGACGAGGAGACCGGGTTCACGACGGAAGGCCCCGAGTACGAGACGGTGATGGCGTTCGGGTCGAACGCGCTGGTCGACGACTTCGTCTCGATCATGACGGCGAACGACAAGTGCGACCAGCTCGGGCTAGACACCATCTCGTGTGGGGACACCATCGCCGCCTATCTCGCCGCAAACGACGAGTTTGGCAACGACGACCTGCTGCTCGAACTCGTCGAAAAGATCGCCTACCGCGAGGACGAGGGCGACCTGCTCGCTGAGGGAATCGACCGCATCCACGACGACCTGGGCGTGGAGAACTGGACGATGAAAGGCATGGAGTTCTCGGCGCACGACGGGCGCACGCTGAACGGCCAGGCGCTGTCGTTTGCGACCTCGAACCGCGGTGCGGACCACATGTACGCCGAGATGTACAACCTCGAGTATCCCCTGGTCGCGCCCAACGAGGCGCTCCCGAAGGAGGGCGTCGACGGCAAATCGGCGACGCTCATCGAACACGAGAACCTCAACGCGGTCAAAGACAGCGGCGTCCTCTGTAAGTTCTCCTTCTCGAACATGACCGAGGAGCGTACGGAAGCGCTGTTCCAGGCCGAGTACGACCGGCTCATGGACGTGGGCAGCCGCATCGTCGAGCTCGAACGGCACTTCAACAACCAGCGCGGGAGAGACCGCGCCGACGACGAGTCGCTCCCCTACGAGATCGAGGGGTTGGCGGCGGAGCTGTCGAACTACTACGAACAGCGCGGCTGGAACGCCGACGGCACCGTTCCCGACGAGAAGATCGCTGGTTCGTCTGCCGCCGGCGACTGAGCCCCTCGCTCTGTTACAGGAAGCTTATACGGAGTGTTCTCCTACGGCCGGCCACATGACCGCAGAGACGCCGTTCTCACGTCGCCGACTGCTCCAGTCGGGTGCCGCGCTCGGCACCCTCGCGCTCGCCGGCTGTTCCGGTGGCGGTTCGTCCACGCCGACGAACCGGCCGTTCAGCCAGGAGGATCGAGGGGGAGACGCACCGGCACCCACCGAGACCGAGACGCCCGTCGAGTACACGACGGTCGACGAGGCCGAACCGACGGCGACGGTGGGCGAGATCGTCGCCGACGAGAAACTCGCCCTCGTCGTCAGGGGGTTCGAGCGGCAATCGGCCCAGGGGCTGGATCAAGAGTTGCTCATGCTCGACCTCGGCATCAAGAACCGAACCGTCGGCGAGTACATCTCCTTCAGCAACATGCGGATGCACCTCGAGGACGAGCAGGGGGAGACGTATCGCCACTGGCGGTTCGGCACTGACGTCGGCGCCGAGGTCAGTTACGAACAGCTCGCGCCCGGCGAAGTCGTCTGGAGTTCGGTTCCGTTCCAGGCGCCGGCCGACCCGAGCAGTGCCAGCGCCGTGTTCACGTTCGAGACGCCCTCGGTTTCGTTCGATCGAGTGACGGTCGACCTCGGGGAGTCGGTCGAACTCGCCACGCGGTTCGAGCAGACGCTCGACGTGGTGACCTACGACGTGGGCGAGACGGTCACCCAGGAGGGCCTGTCCGTGACGCTCGAGGACTTCCGCATCGTCCAGTCGATCGACGGCGCGGGCGCCGCCGGCGACGGACGGGTGTACGTGATCCCGAAACTGAGCATCGAAAACGGGGCCGACGCCCCGAAACTCGTCCGCCAGATCAGCCACACGAGCCTCAAAGACGACCGTGGGCAAGCCTTCCGGATCGACGCTGCGGCACGCGAAGCGCTCCCGAACGCGCTCAAGCGGCGGAAGCAGATCGCGCCGGGGAACACGCGCACCCGCGAAATCCCCTACGTCGTTCCGGAAGCCGTCCAGTCGCTCTACTTCGTCTTCGACTTCTCGATCGACCTCGGCGGGTTCCGACGGTTCTGGGAGCTCTAGTCGCCGTTCCCGGCCGTGTCTCGGTTTTCGGCCGCTGTCTCCACGCCGTCGCCGTCGAGCCACGGCGTGTTCTCGCTGTCACCGCCCGTCTTGTAGACGCCGCGAGCCGTCGCGACGTGGTGGTCCTCGACGTCCCAGACGTCGATGCTGGCGACGGCGACGCTCCCGCCCATGCGCAGCACTTCGGCTTCGGCGACGAGGTCGTCGGTGGCCGGCGCGAGGTAGTCCATCCGCATGTCGATCGTCGGCGAGACGTCCTCTGAGAGGGAGATGACCGCGGCGCCCCCGACCGTGTCGGCCAGCGAGTAGGTCACGCCGCCGTGGGCGACGTCGCCACCGGGGACCGACGACAACTCTTCGCGCATCGTGACACGTCCCGCCGCGTACCCGTCGGCAGCTTCGGTCAGTTCGATGCCGAGCAGGTCCGTGAAGGGCATATACGAGAACATCTCAGTAACGTCCATGCAGCAACATGTGACCACCGGGAAATAAGGGTTCAGAACACATACGGTGTCACACCACACGTCGTGGCGGGCCGCGCTGCCGGGCCTGGGGGAAAAGGGACCGACTGTCGTTTCGCCACGATACGCAGAGAGCATGACATCATCGAACGCGTCTCGTACCCGACAGTCAGCACGAGGTATCGCCACGCAGCCAGCACAGCAGCGACCGACCGGAGTGGGGACACGCACATGACGATGCGCTATTTCACCTTCTCGCTCATCCCGCTGGAAGAGCGAGATTTCCACCCGATCATCGCGGCACTCAAAGAGCACCCCGACCTTTCGCCGGAGCAGCTGAAGTACATCAGTCTCCGCGAAGACAAGACCGGGATCGTCCTCGTCGGCCTCCGCGGCGACGAGTCCGCAGCCGAATCGGTGTTCGACGAGCATCCCAGCGCGCTCGACTGGGAGCTGATCCCCGGCGACTCGGGCTTTTACGCCTACGTCCACTTCGACGACAGCGACCCCGCCGTCGGGCTCCTGGAACTGCTCGACGAGTACCGTCTCGTACTCGACCTGCCCTTGCAGTTCACCAGCGAGGGGTGGCTCCGCGTCACCGTCATCGGGAGCGACGACAACATCCAGGAAGCGCTCGCCAACGTCCCGGACTCGATCAAGGCCGAAGCGACCGAGATGGGCACGTTCCAGCCGGACGACAGCCGCGCCATCGCCACCCTCACAGAGCGCCAGCGCGAGGTGTTAGAGGCCGCCGTCGAACTCGGTTACTACGAGGTGCCCCGCCAGGCCACCTACGAGGAGATCGCCGACGCGTGCGACTGCACCGTCGGCACCGTCGGCGAACACCTCAACCGCATCGAGGCCCGCATCATCGCCGCGACCGTCACCTGACCGCCGCCAGCAGGTCCTCGAACAGCCGCCGTTCGCGGTCGGCCAACTCCTGAACCGCGTCGGCCGCCTCGGCCAGATACGGAGCCATCGCGTCGGCGTCGTCGCACTCGCTGGCCGTTTTGAGCGTCTCGCCGACCGCCGTCCAGTCGGCGGCGACGTCGGCCATCTCGTCGGCCGCGGCCATCGGAACCGCCGGGACGGCTTCGGCCGCGGCGTCGAGGAACTCGGCGTACATCCGCCGGAAACAGCCGCCACCGGTGCCTCGGCGTTCGACGTTCTGGTAGGCGAACCTGACTGTCCACTGCGGGTCGTCGAAGGCCGTCCACTCGGTGAGTTCGTCGGCGAACGCGCGAATCCCCGCCAGCCCGTGCGTGCCGGGGCCGAGTTCGCGGTCGACCGCCGACGGCGAGAGCATGTATCTGGCCGTCCGGGCGATAGCCGTCGGCGCCGCCTCGGCGAACGTCCTGTTCGGCTTCGGCTCCGTGACGACCAGCGAGCGGGTGGTGTCCGGCAGCATGTACTCGGAGGTCATCGCCGCGCGGAGGCGTGCCAGCGGTAACTCCTGTGGCGTCTCGAACTCGCTGTCGGCGAGCAGCACCGTCTCTTCGGTCTCGTCGTAGCCGATCACCAGCAGCGAGTGGGGAGCGAAGTGGGTGTCCGTCTGATAGTAGTCCAGATAGTAGATGTCGGTGAACACCAGGACCGGGTCGTCCTCGTCGATCCGCGTCCGGAGCGACGCCAGGAAGTCGGCCCAGTCCTGTCCGCTCCGGTGGTCGTGTCCGATGGCGAGTTGCTCGAAGAAGGCGCGTTCGAGCCAGAGCGGGCGACCGAAGAAGGCGCGATGCGGACTCTCCGGCAGCTCGAAGAAGGTGAAGCCGAGGCCGGACGCGAGGCCGAAACAGGTCAGTTCGTCGTATCCCCATCCGTAGTAGTCGGCGAGGTTCCGGAGGGAGGTCGACCCACAGTGGTTGCCCGGCCGGTGCTCGAATCCGTCGACGCGGTGCATACTGGTGGTGGAATGCGGGTCACTATAACCGTGCTGCCGCCTGACAGTCGCCGCTCGCGGTCGTTGAACGTGTGGAAGGGGGAGAGATGGGCATCGCCGGGGACCCGAGCGCCGCGATGGGTCATGAGCGACGACGAGGGTATCCTGGCAGCGCGGCGGAGCGCTGCGGACGTGACGGGTGGTCGTGGACGACGCTCGGATGACGCGTCGGTGATGCTAGTTCGGGGAGTAGGTGAAGCGTCGGTGCGCGAGCGAACACTGCTCGTGTATCCACCTCCAGTGCTATCCACCCGCGCCAGTGCCGTAGTTATGTATCGATTGGGCGTCCCCTCGCGCCGACCCCGCGACCGTAAGACCTGCTTATCGGGCCGAGCGCGGCATACGCAGTTCCTAGCGTAGGGCCCCGGTCACTGGGAGTGCTTCGTTCGGCGCTCTTCGTCGGTGCCGGCGCGTCAGGAGAAAGAGTGCACTGGGTCGCTGCTCAGGGCAGTCGGAACTCGATCGCAGCGCCCTGGCCGAAGCCGACGCATTCGGTGGCGAGGCCGAGTTCGGCGTCGCGCTTGTTCATCTCGTGGATGAGCGTCACGGGCAGGCGAGCACCGGAGGCGCCCAGCGGGTGCCCGATGGCGATGGCGCCGCCGTTGACGTTGAAGATGTCGTCGTCGAAGCCGAGTTCCTGCTGTGAGTAGTAACACTGGGAGGCGAAGGCCTCGTTGAGTTCGACGAGGTCGTAGTCCTCCGGATCACGGCCCGTGCGCTCACAGAGGCCGCGGGTCGCGGGAACCGGGCCGATTCCCATGACGGTCGGGTCGACGCCGGCGACGTTGTTGCCGCCGACCTCGGCGAGGACGTCCAGGTCGTGCTCTTCGGCGAACTCCTTGCTCGTGATCATCGTCGCGGCCGCCCCGTCGGAGACCTGGCTGGCGTTGCCGGGCGTGACGGTCCCGTCCGCTTTGAACACGGTCGGCAGTTCGGCCAGCTTCTCGGCGGTCGTCCCCGGGCGGAGTCCCTCGTCTTCCTCGACGGTGATCTCGTTGCCGTCCTCGTCGTGGCCCTGGATCGGGATGATCTCGTCGTCGAAGCGACCTTCCTCGGTGGCCGCGACGGCGCGCTGCTGGCTGCGAGCGGCGTACTCGTCTTGCTCTTCGCGGGAGATGTCGTACTCCTCGGCGACCTTCTCGGCGGTCATCCCCATGTCCAGCTCCGCGACGTTGTAGTCCTCGTTCATGCTCGGGTGGACGTTCGGGGTGTTCTGGCCCATCTTGACCCGGGACATGCTCTCGACGCCGCCGGCGATGATGCACTCGCGCTGGCCGGCGCGGATTGCGTCACTGGCCGAGATGATCGACTGCGCCGAGGACGCACACCAGCGGTTGACCGTCGTCGCGGGGACGGACTCGCCCAGGTCGGACAGGAGCGCGATGACGCGGGCCATGTTGTTGCCCTGTTCGTCGCGCTGCTGGGCACAGCCCCAGATGAGATCGTCGACGTCCTCGCCGGAGAGACCGGTCTCGGCGAGCATCTCGTTGATCAGTGGAATCGACAGGTCCTCGCTGCGCACGTCCGCGAAGACGCCGTCTTCTTTGCCCTGTGGGGTTCGGTAAGCCTGCACGACAACAGGTGTGTTCTCTGCCATACACACCCAATCAGGGTCCACGATGTTAAATGCCGTAGAACTGGTAACACCTGCACGAACAGTTGTCTCGCCCGTCCGACCTCCCGGTGGGGACGACAACCGCCGCTTTGTGGTTGTTAACTCTGTGAGATGTGTGGTTAACAACTGATGTTCCTGTGTGGGTGGCTGTCTCTCACACCTGCGATCGAGTCCGGGGGGCTTATATCCGTCGCGCGGTAACCGAGTTGGGAATGAGTAACCCGGAGCTGGACGTTGTCGAGTTCCTGCTGACGACAGCAGTGTACAATGGGGACCGCGACTTGGACGAGGACGACCTGCCGCCGGCCTACCGGCAGGTGTTCTGGACGGACGGCCGGATCGAGCGGCCGCTGTCGGCGACCGGCCAGACGGCCGCCGACGCGACTGACGTGGACCGTCCCTGGGACGCCGTGGGGGACCTGATGTTCACCCAGCGCGACGACTTCTCGGGCGACATTGAGTTCACCGACCAGGAGTTGGCCGAGGAGTGGTTCCTCGACCGCGCCGACGAGGATCGCATCCGCGCGAACCCCGCCCTCGCGGCCGCGTACGGCGAGGAGTTCGACGTGAGCCACGAGGCCGCCCGCGAGGTGAACCGACCGGCCCGCGCGGACCGCGCCTGGATCGACAGTCTCCTCGAGGAGTACTTCGACGAGGAGGAAGAAGAGGAGATGCTCGACCTCGTGGACATCCGCGCGCCCGAGGAAGTCGAGATGACCATGGACGACCTCGTGTTGACGCCCGACCAGGAGGGCGAGATCCACAAGATCGTCAAAGCCATCGAACACCGCGATTACCTCGCACAGATCGGTCTCCGAGAGATCGGGAAGCTCCTGTTCGTCGGGCCGCCGGGCACCGGGAAAACGTCCGTCGCCCGCGCGCTGGCGCACGACCTGGAACTCCCGTTCGTCGAGGTGAAGCTCTCGATGATCACCAGCCAGTACCTCGGCGAGACTGCCAAGAACGTCGACAAGTCCTTCGAGGTCGCCCGGCGGCTCGCGCCCTGTATCTTCTTCATGGACGAGTTCGACTTCGTGGCGAAGACCCGCTCCTCGGACGAACACGCGGCGATCAAGCGGGCGGTCAACACGCTCCTGAAGAGCATCGACGACATCAGCCTCATCGACGACGACGTCCTGCTCATCGGCGCGACCAACCACCCCGATCAGTTAGACGCCGCGGCCTGGCGACGCTTCGACGAGATCGTCAACTTCCCCAAGCCCGACCGCAGCATGCGTTCGGACATCCTCCAGGTCGTCACCCGGGACATGGAGATCATCGACTTCGACCCGGACACGCTCGCGGAGATCACCGAGGGCCTCACCGGCAGCGACCTCCGCCTGGTGCTCCGGGAAGCCGTGCTCTCGGCGCTGACCGAGGAGCGCACGACGCTCACCCAGCAGGACCTGGAGGACGCCGTCGCGGACTTCGAGGAACGTGACAACCTCAAGAACCTGGACATGATCGACGGCGACGCCGACGCCCTGGTCGCCGGCGGCGACATCTCCGGTGCGGGCAACGACGAGTCACACGACCACAGTCACGACGGCGAAGCACACGACCACTCACACGACTGAACCACTCTGAGGGGAGGGCTTTTTCTCCACGGGGAATCACTCCGTGAACGATGCAGGTCACGTTGCTGGGAACGGGAGACACGACCGGGACGCCCACGGCAGGCTGTTCCTGTGACACCTGCGAGTACGCTCGCGAGCACGACGTCGAGCGCACGCGCTACTCCGTCCACGTCCACAACGAGCGCACCGGCGAGTCCCTGCTCGTCGACGCCAGCCCGGATTTCCGATACCAGTTCCTCGAACGCGACGTCGACCTCCCGGACGCCGCCGTCATCACCCACATCCACTTCGACCACCTCGACGGCCTCGGCAACGCGTACCGCCTGCTCTCGTCGCTCCCGGTGTACGCCGCCGACGAGACTGACCCCAACACGTCGGAGAGCGTCGCCGACACCGTCGAACGCCGCTTCGACTACCTCGACGCCATCACCGCGCACCCCCAGACGCCGCTGGAGCCGTTCGAGACCTGCGGCTTCGAGGTGACGCTCCTGCCCGTCGACCACCCGCCGCTGGTCTGTTACGGGCTCGTCGTCGAAGACCCCGAGACGGGCGCGAAACTCTCGCTGTCCGGCGACACGAGCTTCGGCATTCCCGAGTCCTCCCGCGAGCGCCTGCGAGGCGCCGACCTCCTGCTCGCCGACGGGATCGTCCCCGCCCACATGTCCGAACACCACCCCTACGGCGGGAAACACGAGGACGACTCGGGGGTGCCGCGCACCTTCGGCACCAAACACATGACCATCGAGGGTGCGAAATCCCTCGGCGAGGAACTGAACGCCGCCGACACGCGGGTCGTCCACGTCTCGCACTACGTCCCCGCCGACGAGGCGTTCGAGGACCCGCTGGCCGTCGACGGCGAGCGCTACGAGTTGTGACGCAACTGCTGAACGAGTGCGGGACACTGAAGACAGCGGCACGCTCGCAGTCGGATAGATGACACTCGTCGACCTCTGGGTCGCCGTCGCGCTCGCCGGCGCCGTCGTCCAGGCGGGCTACGAGACGCTTCAGAAGCACCTGACCGCCGACGTCGACGCGCTCCGGCTGAGCTACGTCACGTCGATCCTCGGTAGTCTGCTCCTGTTTCCGGTCGCACTCTGGGTGCTCTCTACGCAGCCCGTCTCGGTAACCCTCACCGTCGTCGCCGGGACGCTCGTCGCCGGCGTCGCGAACGTCCTCGCGCTGTACGCGTTTCTCACTGCACTGACGCAGGCGGACCTCTCGGTCGTCTCGCCGCTTCGGCAGTCGACGCCGCTGCTGGTCGCCGTGCTGGAACCGCTGGTGCTGGCCACTGCGTTCGGCCCCAGCGTTATCCTGGGCGCCTTCGCCGCCACCCTGGGCGGGTACGTCATTCTCGCCGATGAATCGCTTTCCTCGCCGCTGGCCCGGGTCACCGAACCGGGGCCGCTGCTGGCACTCGGGACGGCCGGGCTGTACGCCGTCGCCTCCGTCGCCGCCCGCTTCGTCGTGGTCCGGGTGCCGTCGCTGCTGTTCACGTTCTTGCTCTACGTCCAGATGGCGCTGGCCTTCGGGGTCCTGCTGAGACGCCGTGACGGCACCCTGCCGACGCGCGCGCTCGGCCAGCGGCGCTTTCTCGCGCTCGGGGCGATGACCACGCTCCGGAGCGTCCTCATCTTCGCCGCGTTCGCGCTGGTCGCGGCCGCCAAGGCGACGGTCGTCCTCCGGGTGTCACTGGTGCTCACGGTGCTCGCTGGCGGGGCGCTGTTCGGGGAACAAGGAGTGGGGCGCCGTCTCGTCGGCGCTGGGTTGGTGATGGTCGGCGTCTGGCTGGCGCTCTAATCCAGAAACCGGTCCAGCCCGGACTGGCGCCGCTGGCGGCCCTCGGGATCTGGGTCCCAGGGCTGTCGTCGGTCCCGCTCGGCAACCAGGTCCACGTCGGGCGCTTCGGCCGCCGCGAACCCCGCACAGTCGGGGCCGCACTCGCTCGCCGCGTCGACGAGCCGGCCCTTCCACCGACAGAACGGCAGACACGCGGTGCCGAACCGCTCGCCGGCCTCGCTCTCGGCACACGCGGGCAACTCGTAGGTCCGCCAGCCTTTCCCGTAGGCGCGCTCGGCCACCCGACGGCGGTACCGGGCCTTCTCGGCGGCGCTGACGACTTCGACGTCAGTCCGCGCGGTCCGCTCCTCGACGATGTCGATACCGGGTTCGTCGGGGGAGAGCGGCGTCGGCTCGCGGAGCACCTCCCGGTCGCCGCTCTCGGGATCGAACCGCCAGACGCCGACTTCCTCGGGGATGCGGTTCAGGTGTGCGCCGGTGACGTACGACTCCGTGGCGAGGACGACCGCGTCGAGCAGACCGAGGCTCACGTCCTTCTGGAGCTGGGTCTGGAGATCGCCCGGCCGGGCGAGGTCCGGCTTGTTCTCGACGCCGACGAGGCGGCCGAACCAGTCCTCGGGGTACCGTGCCGTCTGGCGGACGTACGTTCGGCCGCGGCGGCGTTCGCGCTCGAAGAAGCCGAGGTCCACCGCCCGCTCGACGATCGACTCGGCGTGGTCGGGATGGCGGTCGAACGCGTCTTTCCAGTAGCGGAAGCGACCGGTGCCCACGTCGCTCTCGATCGCGGGGGTCGGAATCCGATCGGGCGTGATCGCTGCGCGCTCGGCGAATTTCGGGCCGGGGTCGACCAGGACGAGGTCCATGATGCGCCGGCCGCGGACTGCGGTGCCGAGCTGGCGGCTCACGATGGCCTCGCCGTCCGCTTCGAGGTGGGCCGCCAGGGCGAGTTCGAAGGCGAACTCCTGCACGGGCGAGACCAGGGACGGTGCGCGCAAAAGTCTCGCGCTCCGGGCGGGTTACTCGGCGCCCTCGTCCGCGAGCTCCTCCATTCCCTCTTCGATGGTCTGGGCCTGGGCGAACTGCGACTGGGCCGCGTCGGCGATGTCCTCGATCTCGTCGGCGACGTCCTGGGCCTGCGTGGCCGTCTGGTCGATCATGGCGGCGACCTCTTCGGTGCTCGACGCCTGGTCGTCGGTCGCGTCGGCGACCTCCTCGATCCCCTCGGCCGTCTCCTGGGCGGCGGCGACGACCTCGTCGAGTTTCGACAGGATCGCCTCGACGCGCTCGACGCCGTCGCCGATGCGCTGGCCCGTGTTCTGCAGGCTCTCGGCCGTGTCCGCGGTGTCGGCCTGGACGCTCTCGACGAGCGCTTCGATCTCGGCGGCCTGTGCCTGTGACTCCTCGGCGAGTTGCTTGACCTCGTCGGCGACGACGGCGAAGCCTTCCCCGGCTTCTCCGGCGCGGGCGGCCTCGATGGAGGCGTTCAGCGCCAGGATGTTCGTCTGGTCGGCGATGTCGTCGATGATGTCGACGATGTCGCCGATCTCCGCGACGGCGTCCTGCAGGTTCTCGACCTTGTCGAGCATTCCCTGGCGGTCCGCGTCGAGTCGGGTCATCAGCTCGCGGGCCTCGTCGGCGGATTCACGGCCGTCGTCGGCGAGAGACGCGGCGTCACGGCTCGTCTCGCGGACCTGCTCAGCGCTGGCGGCGACCTCCTCGATCGAGGCGCTCATGTTCGAGACCTCGCTGGCCACCTGTTCGACGTCGTCGCGCTGCTGGTCGGCGAGGTCGGCGATCTCGTCGCTCCCGTCGGCGACGGCGGCCGTGGCGTCGCGCAACTCCGCGATCGCCGCTTTCATCTCCGCCGCCGTCTCCTGGCGTCGTTCGAGCTCTTCTTCCTGCTGGCGCAGATCCGTGATGTCCTGGATCACGGTGGTCCCCCCGACGAGGGCGCCGTGGTCGTCGTACAGCGGGACGCTCGACAGGACGACGTTTCGCCGCTCGTCGTGGTGGGTCAGCAGTTCCAACTCCTGCTCGCGGACCGGGTCTTCGCTCTCCAGAACCACTTCGAGCATCGTCGTTTTCGTGTCGTGGGTCTCGTCGGTTCGATACACTTCCCACAGTGGCATCTCCCGGGCTTCCGCCTCGGTGACGCCCGTCAGCTCCTCCATCGCCTCGTTGAACAGGAGAATCTCGGCCTCCCGGTCGAGCACGATGACCGGCTGGAGGAGTTCCTCCAGGGCGTCGACCCAGATCTGCTCGCCCGACTGGAGGTACGCGTCCATCGCGATCTGCATGTCGACGTTCGTGATCCGCAGGAACGACTGGAGCTGGTCGCGCGTCCGCTCGAGGGCGGCCGCGTCGTCGTCCGAGTCGCCGAGCTCGGCTTCCAGCCGGTCGAACAGTTCACCGACGATCTGCTCGTGGTAGTGCTGGTACATGCCGATGTAGTGTTTCGGCGGCATGTCCAGGCGCTCGTGGAGCTTCCCGATGACCGCCCGCTGCTTGAAGTACTCCCGCCCGTAGCCGGCGGTCCCACCTGGCCTGTACGGATGGTCACCCAGGCTCAGCAGGTACCGGCGCTGGGTCCACTTGAGCTGCTCGACCGACCGGTCCGAGCGGTCGAGCACGTCGAGCGTCTGTTCGTACTGGCCCAGGTGATCGTAGAAGTGGTCGGCGAGATCGTCGGCGACGTCCTCGAACAGGGGCGTCAGCTCCGCCAGCCGCTCTGCGTCGCCGTCGTCGAAGCCGACGAACTCCTTTCGCCAGTCCATCTCCGCGACGTCGAGACCGAGCGCCGACAGCAACTGCTCGTCGTCGACCCCTGCTCGCAGCCCGATCTCGTCCAGCGACGCCGGCCCGTCCTCCGACCCCGGGATCTGGCCACCGTCCGGTACTGGCGTCACGGTTCCGGCTCCCTCGTCGCGACGGCTCTCCGCCCGTGGCTCCGCGGCGCCTCGCAAGCGGGCGAGCGTCGACTTGATTTTATCACGATAGTTCATTGTTGAAATATAGTCGAGTATATGACAATATGGTCGCATAATGGTGTGTGGTGGCACGTATATCTACCGACAGAGTCACGCTGCGAAAATCGGTGGCGCTGGGCCGTCAGTTCCGACTCGGCAGGCGTCGGCGCTGAGTCGCTCTCCGGTTCTCGGGGAGCGTGAGGTAGTGGTTGTCGGCGACGAACGTATCCTGTCCGAACTCCGAGAGGACCATGTCGAGGAAGGCGGCCTCTTTCTTGGACGTGTCCTTCCACGTGTAGCAGTGGAGGTCGCGACTGAGCGGGTACTCCTTGGCCCCGAGGTTCTCGCCGTACTCGTAGGTCGTGCCGTCGAGTTCGAGGGCGACCGGCGGGACTGGGCCGTCGGGTTCGACGAACGCGAGCGCGAGGTAAGCGATGGCGTTGTCGGACTGTTCGACGAGTTGCTTGACCTGCTGGTTCATCTCCTTCCTGACGTCGGGTTCGATGGGTGCCTCGGGATCGCCGTAGAGGTTCGCGCGGAACGCGGTGTCGGTCCCGGAGCCTTCGGCGCGGGCGATGGCCTGGATCTCCCTGTCCGGGCCGCCGAGTTCGCTCCAGTTGGTGATCTCCTTCGTGTAGATCTTCTTCAGTTCGTCGCCGGTGAGCTTCGTGACGCCGGCGTCGTAGATCTCGCGGGAGACGACGATCGGCTGGCCGTCGACGGCGACGACGTGATCGACGAACGAATCCAGCGTGGACTGATCGGCGTCGGGGAGTTCGGCCGCGACGGGCGCCGAGGAGTTCCCGATGTCGACGCGGCCTTTCTGGACGCTCTTGACGCCTCTCTCGGAGTGGCTCAACCCCACGTTGACGACGTACGGCGGCGTCGAGCGCTCGCCGGTCGGTTCGAAACCATTCTTTCCGGCCCAGTAGTCGGCGAGGTTCTCGTCGGTCTCGATGCCGTACTCGGCGTGAGGCCAGTATTCTCGGTCGTCAGCGGGCACGTTCGAATTCCAGTAGGATGCCGCTTTGTTCGCGATCGGGTAGATCGTGGAGGACCCGTCCGCCGTGAGCGGGGGGATCGACTCGGTGGGTTCTTCTTCCGTCGTCTCCGCCTCGGTGGTCTCTTCGACCTCGGTCTCCGTTGCGGTTGGTGCGTCTGTGCTCTCGGGGGCCGTCGCGGTGGCAGTTGGCTCGTCCGTTGCTGTCGTGCTGTTCGGTTCGGCCGTGCCGGGCGCACGGTCTTGAACACAGCCGGCGATGCCGGTCAGGGCGGCCGCGAGTCCCGTCGCGCGCAGGAACTCGCGCCGATTTGGAGGTGAATCGGACATCAGCAGTGAGGTTTTCAGCGCTGTCATTTCGTCTTGTTGATTTCTCTGCACGTCAGGCCGACTGTCCGGGTGACGACAGCACTGACAGACGCCGTGGCGGGGCAGGTGCGACCGTTGTCACTGCGGAAGGGAGAACAGCAACTTTATCACCCGCAGGCGGCGAAGACACGATAAGATTACTTCCGAAATGACAGACGAACACCGACAACCGGAGGTGAACATCGGACTCGTCGGCCACGTCGATCACGGCAAGACGACGCTGGTGCAGGCCCTCTCGGGGGAGTGGACCGACCAGCACTCCGAGGAGATGAAGCGCGGAATCTCGATCCGCCTCGGCTACGCCGACGCGACGTTCCGGCACTGCCCTGACCTCGACGAACCCGACAAGTACACGGTCGAGGACGAGTGTCCGGACGGCTCGCCGAGCGAACCGCTTCGGACTGTGTCGTTCGTCGACGCACCGGGTCACGAAACGCTCATGGCGACGATGCTCTCGGGCGCCTCGCTGATGGACGGCGCGGTACTGGTCGTCTCGGCCAGCGAACCCGTCCCGCAGGCACAGACCGAAGAGCACCTGATGGCGCTGGACATCATCGGCATCGACAACATCGTCATCGCCCAGAACAAGATCGACCTGGTCGACCGCGAACAGGCCGCCGAGAACTACGAACAGATCAAGGAGTTCGTGTCCGGGACGGTGGCGGAAGACGCCCCGATCATCCCGACGAGCGCCCAGCAGGGCGTCAACATGGACGTACTGATCAACGCCATCGAGGAGGAGATCCCGACGCCCGACCGCGACCCGAGCGAAGATCCGCAGATGCTCGTCGCGCGCAGCTTCGACATCAACCGCCCGGGTACCACGTGGGACTCGCTGATGGGCGGCGTCCTCGGCGGGAGCCTCACGCAGGGCCGCCTCGAGGCTGGCGACGACCTCGAACTCCGTCCCGGCCGCGAGGTCGAGGAAGGCGGCCAGACGGAGTGGCGTCCCGTCGAGACGACCGTCAGGTCGATCCAGGCCGGCGGCGAGGACGTCGAGGAAGCCTCGCCCGGCGGCCTCCTGGGCGTCGGGACGGGACTGGACCCGTCGCTGACGAAAGGCGACGCCCTCGCGGGGCAGGTCGCCGGCCCGCCCGGCACGCTGCCGCCGGTCCACGAGCAGTTCACGATGGACGTGGAACTGCTCGAACGGATCGTCGGCGACGTCGAGGAGGAAGTCGAGGAGATCAGCACCGGCGAACCGCTCATGCTGACGGTCGGCACGGCCACGACGGTCGGATCGGTCACGAGCGCGCGCACCGGCGAATGTGAAGTCGCACTGAAGCGGCCGGTCTGCGCCCAGGACGGCGCCAAGATCGCCATCAACCGCCGGGTCGGTGCGCGCTGGCGGCTGATCGGCGTCGGTACGCTGCGTGGATGACGGTCTGCATGGACACCAGCGCGTTGATGATGCCGGTCGAATGCAACGTGCGGGTGTTCGAGGAACTCGATCGGCTGCTCACCACGGATGACCTCGCCGCACCGCGGGCCGTCGTCGACGAGCTGGCGAAACTCGCAGACGGCAACAACGGTGCGGAGGGGACGGCAGCGAGCGTCGGGCACGACCTGGCGACCGAGCGCTGCCGGATACTCGAGCACGAGGAATCGTACGCCGACGACGCGCTGGTCGAACTCGCCGCCGCAGGCGAGTGTGACTACGTCGTCACGAGAGACCACCCCTTGCGAGACCGCCTCCTCGAACGAGGCGTTCCAGTAATTGGTTTAAGGGGTCAGCACAAACTCGCCATCACTCAACCATAGTATGTACAAACGGGTTAAACTTCGCGACACGGTCGAGGTGCCGCCCGAGCACCTCGCTGACGTAACTCCCGGGCTCGTCAAGCGCCTGCTCCAGGACAAGCTGGAGGGACGCATGGACGAAGACGTCGGGAGCGTCGTCTCGGTTATCGAGGTGCACGACATCGGGGAAGGTGCAGTCCTGCCGAACCAGCCTGGCGTCTACTACGAGGCCGAGTTCGACGCACTCACCTTCGATCCGAAGATGCAGGAGGTCGTCGACGGCGAGATCGTCGAGGTCGTCAACTTCGGTGCCTTCGTGGGTATCGGACCGGTCGACGGTCTGCTCCACGTCAGCCAGATCTCCGACGAGTACCTCGCGTACGACGAGGAGAACCAACAGCTCGCCTCCCGAGACTCGAATCGCACGCTCGGCGTGGGCGACGCAGTGCGGGCGCGCATCGTCACGAAGAGCATCGACGAACGCAACCCCCGCGACTCGAAGATCGGCCTGACGGCGAAACAGGTCGGGCTCGGCAAGCACGGCTGGCTCGACGAGGAGCGCAAAGAGCGCGAGGCGACTGCAGGTGAGTAATCATGGCCGATAGACTCGTCTGCCGTGAGTGTCACCGCGTCCAGTCGTCCGGTGAGGAAGAGGCCTGCGTGGCGTGTGGCTCGTCGTCGCTGACCGAGGACTGGGCCGGCTACGTCATCATCAGCCACCCCGACGAGAGCGAGATCGCCTCGGAGATGCAGGTCACCGAACCGGGCAAGTACGCCCTGAAAGTCCGCTGAGGCCGTGACAGACGACCACTCCAGTGCGGACGGCGACGAGACGGCGGTCGTCGTCGAGCTGCAGGCTGCACTCCGCTCAGAGCTCAAAGAGCCCGTCGGCCCGATCTACACCGACACGGAGGCGCTCCTGGCCGACGCCGCCGAGCCGCTCGTCGCCGTCGGCGACATCGTCACCTACCACCTGATGCAGGCCGATCGGACGCCGGACGTGGCGCTCGTCGACGGCCGGACGAAACGCTCGGCCGTCGACGATCACATCCAGAACGCGATCGACAGCGACGCGTTCGACCGGGAACGACACGTCTCGAATCCGGCAGCGACGCTGTCGGAACCGCTGGTGACTGCGCTGCGTGCGGCACTCGACGGCACAGCGGACGGTACCTCGACGGTGATCGTCGTCGATGGCGAAGAAGATCTGGCTGCGTTGCCGGCCGTCGTCGCCGCGCCGACGGGCGCGAGCGTCGTGTACGGACAGCCCGACGAAGGGATGGTGCTGGTCACCTGTACTGGCGAGTCAGTCGAGCGAATGCGAGACCTCCTCGGTCGCATGGACGGCGACGCGGACCGGTTGTGGTCGCTGCTCGGCGTCGCGGACTAATCCTCGACGAACCAGACGACGAGCCGAACGTGTTCTGAATCGAGTTCCCAGCGGTCGCGGAGTTCCGTGAGCCAGGACCACAGCGTCGGCCAGTCGTAGGTGGCCAGTTCGCGCAGCCGCTTCGGGACGACGCGGTAGACGTAGTCGTCGTACCGGATCGTCTGTTCGGTCGCGAGCGTCTCCACGGTGTCCGCTGGTAGTTCCGTCCAGGCATCGACGTCGCGTTCGACGAGCCGCCCCTGCGGGGTGAACTTCTCGGTGCGACGAACGGCCGCCTCCCACTCTTCCCGGGTGGTGACCGCCGTCAACTCCGGCACCGCGTCCCAGTCGGCGCGTTCGAGTTCGCGCAGCGAGACCCAGGACGCGTCGTCGCTCGAGACGTCCTCGTAGTCGAGCCGGGCAACGCGGCTCATCGAGTCGGGCAGTCCACGGTCGGGGGCGATCGGTTCGAACTTCGCGTCGTTCTCGACGCCGAACAGATACCCGGAGAACGGCGCGCGGCCGCCCATCATCTCCTGGAGGTTGACGAGCGCGCGCCAGCCGTCGCCCTCGAACTGATCGTCCGACCAGTCCACGTGGCGATATTCGACCCAGCCGTGCGTGGTCCTGCCCATCGATACCGGACGTTATCACCCATGATATGTATCAGTTATCCCTGCAGTCGACGCTAACGGGCCGATACCTGCGTGGCATGGCACCAATGCTCAATATTGAAAACCGTGGCTCCCCGGGGGCCTCACGGACGGTGCCGGATCGACTGTCGACGTGTAGCGGTCCCTTCGAAATCCTTTTACTCGTTTCGCGGAGACGTAAGGGCAACGAACCATGGATATCGATATCATCGAGGAAGACGAGAACCCGATGTTGCACCGGACCGACGTCCGGTTCGAGATGGTCCACGAGGACGCAACGCCGTCTCGTCTCTCCGTTCGCGACAGTCTCGCGGCGAAACTGAACAAGGACTCCGACGAGGTCGTCGTCCACGAACTCGACACGAAGTATGGGATGCGCAAGACCGTCGGCTACGCGAAGGTCTACGACTCGCCCGAGGACGCAAAGGACGTCGAGCAGGACCACATGCTCGAGCGCAACAAGATCACGGCCGACGCCGACGAGGCCGAGGAAGAGGCAGAGGAGGCATAAGATGCCCCGCCACGAGTTCTACGACGACGACGGCACCACGGAGAAAGAGCAGTGCCCCCGCTGTGGCGACGCGTTCCTCGCCGACCACGGCGACCGCCTCCACTGCGGTCGGTGCAGCTACACCGAGTGGAAATAGACCCCTAGATGCGCGTTCTCGGTATCGAAGGGACAGCCTGGGCGGCCAGCGCGGCCGTCTACGACGGCGAAGGCGATTCGGAATCCGAGGACGAGTCCGTTTTCATCGAGACCGACGCCTACCAGCCCGAGAGCGGCGGCATTCACCCGCGCGAGGCCGCCGAACACATGGGCGAGCACGTCCCCGAGGTG
Source organism: Halorientalis brevis (assembly GCF_023077655.1). NCBI lineage: Archaea > Methanobacteriati > Methanobacteriota > Halobacteria > Halobacteriales > Haloarculaceae > Halorientalis > Halorientalis brevis. Next base: position 103,340 of record NZ_JALLGV010000003.1, read on the forward strand.
GTCCAGACTGCACTCGCGCACGCTCGCGACCTCGCGGCCGAGGACCCCACCCACGAGGACGGTGATCCACCGGTCGACTGCGTCACGTTCTCGCGCGGCCCCGGCCTCGGGCCGTGTCTCCGGATCGTCGGCACGGCCGCCCGTTCGGTGGCCCAGCGGTTCGACGTACCCCTCGTGGGCGTCAACCACATGGTCGCCCACCTGGAGATCGGTCGTCACCAGTCGGGCTTTGCCTCGCCGGTCTGTCTGAACGCCAGCGGCGCGAACGCGCACATTCTGGGCTACCGGAACGGTCGCTACCGCGTCCTCGGCGAGACGATGGACACCGGCGTCGGCAACGCCATCGACAAGTTCACCCGCCACGTCGGCTGGTCGCATCCCGGCGGGCCGAAGGTCGAGAACGCCGCCAAAGACGGCGAGTACCTCGACCTCCCGTACGTCGTGAAGGGAATGGACTTCTCCTTTTCGGGCATCATGAGCGCGGCCAAGCAGGCGTACGACCGCGGGGAGGAGATCGAAGACGTCTGTTTCGCCTTACAGGAGAACGTCTTCGCGATGCTGACGGAGGTCGCCGAGCGCGCGCTGTCGCTGACTGGCAGCGACGAACTCGTCCTCGGTGGCGGCGTCGGCCAGAACGAACGGTTGCGAGAGATGCTCGGCGAGATGTGCGCCCAACGTGGCGCCCAGTTCTACGCGCCCGACAACCGGTTCCTGCGGGACAACGCCGGGATGATCGCCGTCCTGGGCGCGAAGATGTACGCGGCCGGCGACACGCTGGCGATCGAGGACTCGCAGATCGATTCGAACTTCCGCCCGGACCAGGTGCCAGTGACGTGGCGGTCGGGCGAATCGGTCTCCCAGCCAGTCACCGACGAGGACGAGGTGCAGGGCGCGGAGGCGACGGTCACCATCGAACCGGATCGGGTCGTCAAACGGCGGGTGCCGCGTTCGTACCGCCATCCTGCGCTCGACGAGCGACTCCGAATCGAACGCACGCGCGAGGAGACGCGGCTCACGAGCGAGGCGCGCCAGCACGGCGTCCCGACGCCGGCCATCTATGACGTCGATCCCCAGGAGGCGACGATCGTCTTCGAGCGCGTCGGCGAGACGGATCTGCGGGGGGCGCTGACCGAGCAGCGGGTTCGCAACGTCGGTCGCCACCTCGCGACGATCCACGAGGCCGGGTTCGTCCACGGCGATCCGACGACGCGGAACGTCCGCGTCGCCGGGCTCGGCAACGACGCCGCGGACGACCGCACGTATCTCATCGACTTCGGACTGGGCTACTACACCGACGACGTCGAGGACTACGCGATGGACCTCCACGTGTTCGCCCAGTCGCTCGCGGGCACGGCCGACGACCCCGAGACGCTGCTGGAGGCCGCCGAGGACGCGTACAGGGCTGTCGGTGACGAGGCGGTGCTCGCGCATCTGCGCGAGGTCGAGGGTCGCGGTCGATATCAGTAGCCCGCCATCTTTTTCCAAGTCGGGTATCCTCGGTCCTACGGGCCTGCGGGACCTCCGGTCCCGCTCTGCTCGCGCGGATACTGGTGATAAGTACAGGTTGTGGAGTGAACACACCAGCATCCGCGCCGCGGAGCGGCGCGGTTCACTCCAGACGAACGAAGTTAGTCTGGAGGGTGTTTTAGTCCACCGGAAGACTCGCGTTGCTCGTCTTCCAAGCTCCCGTTCGCAAGCTCACGGGAACAGGTTTTGCAGACGGGGGTGCCCGCAGGCCTGAGGCCGAGGACACCCCCGTGCTGTAAAAAGTGGGGGACAAACGTTCATTACGCGCCCAATCATAACTGCACACATGGCTGACAAACCGCAGTCCGGAGAGATCTTCGGCGTGCCGTACAACTTCGAGCGACCGTCCATCAAGCGCCTGCTCTCGTCGTACTGGCGGCCGGGCGAAGGGATGCTCGTCGAGAAGCCGTTCGGCATCGGCTATACGCTGAATCTCGCGAACTGGCGGTCCTGGATCGTGGTGGCGGTCGCCGGCGCACTCTTCTGGCAGCAGCGCGGCGGCGACGACGGTGGCAGCGAGACCGAACAGGACGAGCCCGTCGAAGTCATCGTCGACTGATACTGCCGGACAGGATTTTCACAGCCGGTGGCCGCGTAGAAACCGATTGTCGAGGTGTATCTGCCGGGAGATGTCCTGAACGACCCACGAGTCTGTCCGGCAGCACGTGAAGCGACGCCTCTTTTGTCCCGCCACACCGAGCGGGGCGTATGCTCCGGTTCGTCACCACCAACGAGGGGAAACTCCGGGAGGCCCGCGAGTACCTCGGGGCCGACGCCGAGGTCCGACAGCTCGATTTCGACACCACCGAGATCCAGGCCGACGACATCGCGGCCGTCGCCGCCCACAGCGCCCGCCAGGCCTATCGGCACGTCGACGAGCCAGTCATCGTCGAGGATTCCGGACTCTTCGTCGACGCCCTCGACGGGTTCCCCGGGCCGTACTCTGCGTACGCGGAGGACACGCTCGGGATCGAACGCGTCTGGAAGCTCGCCGAGATGGAATCGGACCGGTCGGCGTCGTTCCGGAGCGTCATCGCCTACTGCGACGGCGAGGACTTCGCGGCGACGCCGGAACCGGTGAATCGCGAGCGGAGGGGACAGGACCAGGCGGCCGACGAGCGCGCGACGGCGACGACCGACGACCAGGTCCAGGAGGGCGACCTCCCGGTGAAGATCTTCGAGGGGTACGTCCCAGGCGAACTCGTCGCGCCCCGCGGGGAGGGCGGGTTCGGCTACGACCCCATCTTCGAGCACGACGGAACGACCTTCGCGGAGATGGACGCCGCGGAGAAAAACGCCGTCTCCCACCGCGGGCGAGCGCTGGCGAAGTTCGCGGAGTGGTTCCAGGAGCGCTAGCGACTGGAACTGGACGAGACGCGGTTCGTCCGTGGCCGTCGACTGAGCCTAATCCTTTTGGGCCATCTCTCAAGGGAGACGACGGTGAGCAAGCGATATGGCCACGAGTGAACCGGCTTCGGACAAAGAGGAATCGAAGCAGTTCCTCGTGCAGTGCGAGGACTGCACTCTCGAACAGACGGCCATCGGCCGCGCCGAAATCGAGGCGATCGCTACCGTCCATCAGGAAGACACGGGGCACGCGCTCGTCGCCGTCGAATGGCCGCAGTAGCCCGGGCGAGTACGAAACTCAGTTTCCGCGGGCGTCCTGGTCCGGACCGGGGTACTCACCGCCGACCACTACCTCGTACAGCGACTCGGGATCGAACAACGTCACGAACGCCCGCGGTTCGCGAACGCTGACGTCCATGTGTTTCCGGAGGCTCGCGCCGGCTTGCGCGCTGCCGAGGCGGTCGTCGAACGAGAGCAGGTGGACCGCGTCCCCGTTGTAGGCTGAGGCCAACGCCGGATGGTCGCCCTCGGGCTGGTCGACCGGCTCGCGGAGCGTCTCGACGTGCTCGCGCCAGTCGGCGGCCAGGTTGGGCGTCGAACACTGTGCGATGACCGCCGCGGCGTCGTCGAGGAGCGCGTCGCTGGCGACGAGCGTCACCCAGGAGTGGTCGCGTGCCAGGTCGAGCGCCTCGCGGGCGGGACCGCCGACGAGGAGGTCCGCGGCCAGCACGTCGGCGTCGGCGACGAACCGCGCCGGGTTCGGGTCCGGCGGCGTCTCAGTCATCGCGTCGCTCCGCGAGCGCCTGCTGGATGGTCTCGACGTCGGTTTCGTAGTCGATCGCACGCTCGAACAGTGCCGCCCAGGTCATGGTCGGGAGACGGCCGGGACGGTGGAAAGTCCACCGGTCAGGCGCGCTGTGTGACGAGCCAGTAGGCCAGGCCGCCGAGGAAGGCGACGCCGACGTTGGTCACGACCGCGAGGACGCCGATGGCGCCGACCAACACCGGGTGGTCGGTGTCGGCCGCGACCCGGCCCAGTTGCGCGGCGACGACGAACAGCAGGGCACCGAGCATCGCCAGCGGGAAGCCGAGCCACAGACCCGCGACGAGGGCCGCGCCCAGGTACAGCACGCCGAGGACGACGTTCGCCCCGCCGGTTCGCGCGCCGAAGGCGTACTTGCCGGCGAGCCCGCCGCTGCCGTGACACATGGGGAACCCACCGAGCGGGACGGCCGCGAGTGTCATCGTGCCCATGCTCCGGCAGAGCCGGTCGGCCGACACGTCGGCGTCGAAGAAGTCGCCGAGCAACAGCGACGTGGCGACCGCCGCGTTCCCGACAGTCATCGCGAGCTGCGCGAGCGTTCCCTCGACCGCCCCGACCGTGAACGCGGGGTCGCCCGTCGGAAACACAGTCAGGGTCGGGAGCGAGAGCGCCGGCAGGGGTGCGACGACTAGCGTCCAGAGCGTGCCGACGCCGAGGACGGCCAGGCCGGCGAACCGCCAGTACCCGACGGCAGCGATGACGACGGCGATGGCGCCGCCGGCGACGGCCATCGACGGCCGTCCCATCGAGAGGTCGAGGCCGGCTTCCACGAGCAGGAGCGCGACGGCCAGTTGCACGCCGCGGATCACCGGTTGGCCGACGTAGCGCTCGACGTAGCCGAGCGTCCCGGTCGCACCGACGACCAGGAGAACGGTCCCCGCGAGCAACCCGGCCGCGACGAGTTCGCCGTAGGTGAGCGCACCGGCGATCGCCAGCCCCGCGAGCGCTTTCATCGGCTCGACCGACAGCGGAAGCCCGTACCGGACTCCCCAGACGATCTGGAACAGCCCGAAGAACAGAAAGACGTGTGCGATCGACACCGGAGTGAGCGTCCCGAGTGCGACGACGATCGGCAGGACGGTAACTGAATCACCTAGCGCACCGGTCACCTCGCCGAGGGACAGTTCGAGCCTGCCATCGAAGTCGAAGCGGGACGTGACGGCCACGTTCGTGGGATCGTGACCGTCGGCAATCAATCTTCGCAGTAACTGCGTGCGGTTACTGACTCTCGCCCTCGTAACTGTCTCAGCTGCTGTAACGGTCTCCGTTGCCAAGGAACCACATACTGATGGTATGGATTCCCTAAATCACCAGATACTTGTCTATAACCTATACACTAATGGTCATGGAAGTGGAGACAGCAGAGAGCCAACAGTTCTCGATACGGGAGGGGGTCCGATACCTCGCCGCGACGCTCTGTATCATGGGGCTGTTATACGTGCCGGCGGTTTTCGCGCCGTCGTGGATCCGAGTGTTGACGACCGTGCTGCTCGTTGCGCTCCTCGGACTCACCGGTCGCGCACTGCTCTCGGCAGTGTTAGCGTTCGCGCAGCCAGCGACACCGGAACTCGACCGCCAGGCGGAACTCCCGGACGTCAGCGTCGTCATCCCGGCGTACAACGAGGCCGCGGTCCTTCCGGCCACCATCGACGCCTGTCGGAACCTCGAGTACCCCGCCGAGAAACTGGAGATCGTCCTCTGTTACGAGGCCGACTCCGTCGACGACACCGAAGCCATCTGTAAGGCGGCCGCCGCAGACGACGATCGCTTCGTCGCCGTCGAGCGCGACGAGCCCGGCGGTGGCAAGGCCAAGGCGACCAACTACGCGCTGCAGTACGCCACTGGCGAGATCATCGCCAGCATCGACGCGGATCACCGGTTCAAGCCCGACGCGATCCGCCGCGCCGTCGCCTGGTTCCAGCAGGACGACGACATCTGGTGCGTGAAGGGACGCTGCTACGGGGACAACGCCGAGGACTCGCTGCTGTCGCTGCACGCGACCGTCGAACGCCACATCGCGGAGAAAGGCGATCTGTTCGCGCGCGAAGTGTTCGGCGGCTTCACCATCTTCGGCGGCGGGCAGGCCTTTTTCCGCGCGACACTGTTCGACGAACTCGGCGACTTCGACGAGGACGTGCTGGTCGAGGACATCGACATGTCGTCGAAGATCCACGAGCACGGCAAACGCCTCCACGTGGACCCCTCGATCGTCACCTTCGAGGAGAACCCCGCGACGCTCCAGTCGTGGTGGAGCCAGCGCAAGCGCTGGGCGCGCGGCTGGATGCAGGTCGCGTTCCGGTACCTGACTCGGCTCCCGCGCAGCGAAAACGTCTCCACGATCGCTCGCCTCGACTCGGCATTCACGTTCTTCTACGCGCTCGTTCCGGTGTTCGTCGCCTTTACGATCCCGATACTCGGACTGGAACTGTTCGGCGTCAACACGGACACGTACCTGCCCTACGGCGAGTGGCTGTGGCGACTGCTGGCGGTGACGCCGGCCCTCGCGGTCGGATGCGTGTTCGTTCAGGACTACCGCGACGGGTTCTCCCACGACTGGCGCGAGTACCTCGCGCCGGCGACCCTCTGGTTCTATCTGGCGCTCCAGAGCGTCGTGTACGTCGTCTCGTTCATGGACGAGGTCGTGTTCGGTCGGCCGAGCGTCTACGTGACGACGGCTCGCGTCGACTCGCAGGCCGGCGCGAACAACAGCAACAAGAGCGCAGAGTCACCCTCTGACTGACGGTATGACGGTTGTCTGACGCGATTTTAAGTGGCTTCCTCCCGTCTGCTGGAGTACGGGCGCGCAGCAGACGGCCTCAGTCTCCCATCCTCCCGGCGCGCCCGGACACTGTTGACCCCACCCCACCCTTTCCTATCGTCCGTTCAGGTCACGCAGCCGCGGCTTCGCCGCGCAGTTGCTCTCTGACGCCTGCCAGCGAATCCGGGTGTGCGATGATCGCGACGCTGTCGCCGGCTTCGATTTCCGTCTGCGGGAGCGGAATCGTCATCGGCTCGTTTGCCCGCCCGTGCGCGTAGATGCGGGCGTCGCCCGGGAGTTCGAGGGCGACGACGCGCTCGCCGACGACCGGGGCACCCGCTGGAATCTTCACCGTCGCCGCCGAGAGCCGTTCGGTGATGTCCGCGAGCACGTTGAAATTGCCGCCGAGCAGCGCCGTCTTCGCGCCCGCAGCGCCGAGTCGCTCCGGGTAGACGATCTCGTCGACGTCCTCGGCGTACTTTTCGTAGATCTCCTCGCGATAGTCCTCGTCGATGCGCAACACGGTGCGACAGCCGTGGTGCTTGCCGACCATACACGCGCTGAAGTTGGTGTTGAGGTCGCCCGTGAGCGCCGCGACCGCGTCGGCGTCGCCGAGGCCGGCGTCCGTGAGGTCGTCCTCGTTCGACCCGTCGCCCTCGATAACCTCGAACCCCTCCGCCTTCGCGCGGTCTATTTTGTCGGGGTCGACCTCGACGAGAACCACCTCGTGGCCCTCCGACTTGAGCGTCCGTGCGGTGCGCATCCCGACTCGGCCGAAACCGACGATGACGAACTTCATGGTATGTGGTATGCCATCACACGTAAAAACACTACCCCTGGTGGCATCGATTCCCCGTGGACCGACGAGGCTCCTGCGAGAGCGGTGCTGTGGCCCGACCCGGATGCTTATGGACTGTGGCCGCGTTACTCATACTCATGGCCGCTCGGGATGCGATCCGTGAGGTTCTGTTTCAGCACTCCGACAGCCGGCCCTGTCGCCTCCTCTGGACGGCGCTCGACGACAGTCGGGACGCCCCGCCGCTCGACGTGCAGGACTATCTGGAGGTCCTCGCCGTCACGGACGGGTCGATCTGTCTGGTCGCACCCGAGGACGAGGCCGACCTGTACGTCCGGTGGGACAGCACCGGCGGTAGCTACGTGTACGTCGCGTTCTGGCCGCCGTGGGGCGTCGTCGACGCCGGCACTGCGACGCGCGCCGGGGCCGCGTCGTTGCTCGCCGATCAGGACGGGTTCGAGCCCGTGCACGTCGACGAGACGCCCTTCGCGGCGGACGGACCGGCGGCTGACCTCTCGGGGTGGCTCTGAAAAAAGACGTGTACTGAGTCGCTTAGTTGCCGACTTCCATCGCGCGCTCGACGACGTCCTCGCTGTAGAGTTCCGCGAGGTCGTCGTGCTGGTCCGGACGGTTCTCGTAGACGTCCTGGAACAGGGCGACGGGTGCCATCATCGCCTGGTAGGTCGCTTCGTCCCACATGCGGTCGCTGCTGATGTCGATCTCGACGCCGTCGATGCTGACGGTCGTCGCGCGGGTCATCGCGATCGCGCCCTTGCCGGCTTCCTTCGCTGCCTCGAACTCCTCCATGGAGTCGACGATGTCGTCCATGCTCGGGACGTAGGCCGTGAGGTCGACGAGCTCTTCGACGAGTTCTTCCTCGCTGAGCTGGAGTTCCTCGCTGCCGATCTCGAGTTCGTAGGTGTCGCCCTCTTTCTCGAGTTCGATGCGGTCGCCGTTGTAGACCTGGACGCCGTCTTCCTCGGTGAGTTCGACCGTGCGACCGTCGGCTTCGATGGTCCAGTAGCCGTCCTGCGGCGGGAGCGGGCTCTGGTTGGCCTCGACGACCTGTCCGGGGGTCAGCGACCAGATGCCGAGCATCCCCATCGCGTTGTTGGCGGTGATGCGGTCGTGGTAGCCCTCGACGTCGCGGATGTCGTCGAACGGACCGTCCACGGCGATGCAGCCGGCCGCACTCGCGGCGCGGGAGGTGTTGTGGCGCAGTTCCTTCCACTCGGGGAGCGCGCCGGTCGGCGTGATGGCGCGCATGTCCTTCGTGTAGTCGACTTCACCGTCGACGAGCAGGAACAGACGCTCGAGGTTGTTGTCGGCCTTGCCCATCTCCTCGCGGAGCTTGCCCATGGCCAGTTCCGCGGAGCCGGACTCGATGATGACGCTCATCGCGAGCGAGCCCTCTTCGAGGTCGTACTCGTTCTCGACGATGGTGATGAACTCGTCTGCCTTCTTCCAGTCGTCGATGTCGCCGACTTCCGGGATGACGAACCCGTCGATGTTCTCGACGGCGCCGTTCTCGGGGTCGGCGATCTCGAGCATGTGCTGGAAGCCCTTGTAGCGCGTCTCGGGGCTGTCGCGGTGCCAGACGACGCGGGGGTGGATCTCGCCGGGGAAGTCGTCACCCTTCTCGGCGACGACTTCGGCGATGTTCTCGGCACCCTCGTCGCGCATGTTCGGCGCGGTGGCGTCCTCGTTGTCCGGGACCCACACGTCGGGGGCCTGCATGCCGCGGAGTTCGATGGCGCTCCGCAGCTTCTTCGCGGAGTCGTCTGCACCGCTCTCTGCCGTCGGCGTCGTGAAGAAGGTCCGCACGAACTTTCGGTCGTGCAGACGCTTGTCGATTGCAGTCATTGTAGTCACTCGTAGGGTTTACTCCACCATTATTAAAGGTGACCGAATCCATCCGCGAGCGGCCGCAAAAGCGGCCTACAGTAGTAACTGGGCGTTCGCGCCGCGAAAGAAAAGTCGGTTTACGAGTCACCGGAAGACGCGCTTCGCGCGACTTCCGAGCACCCACTCACTTCGGTCGCGGGAAACCCGATCAGTCGTCGTTCTGCTCGGACTGAATCACTGCGTCGCCTTCGTCGGTGAAGCCGGCGGACTCCTCCTGGCGCTTCTTGGCCTCGGGGTCGAACTTGGCCTCGATGTTCTGGAAGCGCGGGACGAAGGACAGCTGGTGGTGACTCTCGGTCTCGTGGCCCAGGTAGCGGCCTTCGAGGTCCCACTGTGCTTCCTCGTCGTTCTCGGCGATGTTCTTCATGTCCTCGTAGACGGCGTGTGCGCCCGAGTGCAGGGCGTACAGCGTGATGAACTGGTACTTGTAGCCGAGGTCGCCCAGTTCCTGGAACGTGAGCGGGTCTTCTTCCTCGGACCACGCGAAGGAGCTGGAGTAGTTGAACGCCAGCTTCAGGTCGGGGTGGGTCTCGTGGATGGTCTCGGCGTAGTTGACGGCGTCCTCGCGGGACGGGTCGGGCATCTCGGGCCAGACCAGGTCGACGCCGGCGTCGGCGTACATCCGACCGCGCTCGAGGTGCTCTTCCCAGTCACCGTTGGACGAGCCGTACGCGTCCGTCCGGGCGATGATGACCGTGTCCTCGTCCTGCTTCGCGTCGACGGCGGCCTCGAAGCGGGCCTTGGCGTCCTCGCGGGAGACGATCTTCTTGCCTGCGATGTGACCACAGCGCTTCGGCGTGGTCTGGTCCTCGATGTGGACCGCTGCAACGCCGACTTTCTCGTACTCTCGCACTGCGCGGCGGACGTTGTGGATGCCACCGTAGCCGGTGTCACAGTCCGCGATGACGGGGAGTTCCGTCGACTCGACGATGCGCTTTGCGTTCTCGACCATCTCGCGCATGTCGACCATCTCGAGGTCCGGGAAGCCGAACTGGCCCAGCACCGTCGAGTACCCCGACATGTACGCGGCGTCCAGACCGGCCATCTCGGCCAGGCGGGCGTCGAGCGCGTGGTAGAGACCAGGTGCGAAGACGTAGTCCTGGTTGTTCAGCATGTCGCGCAGTTCGCGCGCTTTCTTGTTGTCGACGTCCTTGATGTACGGCTCTGTGCTCTTAACGTTGCTCGCAACGGGGTCTTCCCCTGATGAGTCCTGTGTCATGATTAATGCAGTTGGATACTTCCGTAGAGTCGGTTTATGTCTATCGAATCGACTCGCCAGTGGCGAGTGTTCGCATGGTTCGTGAACCGCGAGAAACCCGCTGGACGGCGACTGTCCTCTCCGTCAGAATCGAACCGCCTGTCTGCTGTAAAGCCGGACGACGCCCGTGCGCTCCCATCCAGCGTGACGCCGGCCGCTCCACGCGGCCGCTTGTCACCGACGAGTGACATCTTCTGGTCGTCCGGGTTGGTAGTTAGTCCCATGTGAATCCGTCAGCGTTTCGCGGTTTCTGTTCGTACGCATCTCCCACAAACATACATCAGTAAAAAAATGTTATGGTCTATAATGTTAATACTCTTTAATCCGATTACTGGACCTAAACCGAGATAACGAATATAAGGGATTGGTGTTCTCTAGCACGGTTTCTGGGGGCTCGGGACTCGCTGGGGTCGGTGGCGATTCGACTCACCGGAGCGCCCGCTGGCAGTCGTGGAAAGTAAAAAGGTGGGGGTGGGGGGTGGGGGAAAGGGGTGGCACCGTCAATCGGTGCCTGCCAGAGGCTTCGTCCGTCTGGATTAAGTATCTTGTGCTGCAGGACGCTGATTACCGGTTCGGGGACGTCGCGATCGTCCGGGTGAGGAGAACAGAGTACCACGGCCCGACGTGATCCCGTCGGTGGCTGGACTGCCGGCGAAGGAAGGCTTACCTCGCAGTCTTCCCTAGCTCGGTCTATGAGTTCGGTTCCCGAACGGAGCGACATCGACGAGGAGTACAAGTGGGACCTCGAGGATCTCTATGCCGACGACGAGGCGTGGGAGGAGGCCTACGAGGCGGTCGAGGAGCAGCTCGAAGACCTGCGAGCGTACGAGGGTCGCGTCACGGAGGACGCGTCGACGTTGCTCGCTGTCCTGGAACTGCGCGAGGAGATCATGCGCACGGTCTCGAACGTGGCGTCCTACGCCCGCATGCGCCGCGACGAGGACACGACCGACGGCCAGTACCAGGCGCTGCTCGCGCGCGCACAATCCCTGTCGTCGGACGCCCAGAGCGCGGCGTCGTTCATCGTCCCCGAGATTCAGAACTGCAGCCGCGAGGAAATCGACCAGTTCGTCGAGGCGGAGCCGGACCTCGAACTCTACGATCACTACTTCGACGACGTGCTGCGGATGAAAGCACACACCCGCTCGGCCGAGATCGAGAACCTCCTGGCCGAACTGGGCGAGGTCACCGGCGCACCGGGCGAGGTGTACAACATGCTCGCCAACGCGGACATGGAGTTCCCCGCGGTCGAGGACCCCGACGGCGAGTCCCGGCGCATCACGCTCAACAACTTCACGACGCTCCAGAAAAACCCCAACCGTCAGTTCCGCCAGACGGTCTACGAGGCGTTCTACGACGAGTGGGAGAACGTGAGAAACGCCGTCGGTTCGGCCTACAAGAACAGCGTCAAGACCGACAGCAAACTGGCCCGGGCGCGCAACTACGACACCGCTCGCGAGGCCGCGCTCGACGGGCCGAACGTCCCGGCCGAGGTGTACGACAACCTCGTCGACACCGTTCGGGACAACCTCGACAAACTCCACCGGCACGCCGAACTCAAGCGCGACGCCGTCGACGGCGAGGAACTCCGGATGTGGGACCTCTACGTTCCACTCGTTCAGGAGGAGAGCCCGGAAATCCCCTACGAGGACGCGTGTGAGTACGTCGTCGACGCGGTCGCCCCGCTCGGGGAGGAGTACCAGTCCCGACTCGCCGAGGGACTCGACTCGCGGTGGGTGGACGTCTACGAGACCAAGGGCAAGCAGTCCGGTGCGTACTCGGGCGGAACGTACGACTCCCAGCCGTACATCCTGATGAACTACCAGGACGACGTCGAGTCGATGTACACGCTGGCCCACGAACTCGGCCACTCCCTCCATTCACAGCTCACGAGCGAGGAGCAGCCCTACGTGTACAGCGACTACGAGATCTTCGTGGCCGAGGTCGCCTCGACGGTCAACGAGACGCTCCTCACCCACCACCTGCTCGAGACGGTCGAGGACGAGCGACTGCGCCGCCACGTCCTCAACCAGTACCTCGAACGGTTCCGGTCGACGCTGTATCGCCAGACCATGTTCGCCGAGTTCGAGCACCGCACCCACGAACTCTCGGAGTCGGGCGAGGCGCTGACGCCAGACCGACTCGACGAACTGTACCTCGATCTGAAGTCGGACTACTACGAACCGGCTGCCGTCGACGATCGTATCGCGCGCGAGTGGATGCGAATCCCGCACTTCTACCGTGCGTTCTACGTCTACCAGTACGCGACGGGCATCAGTGCCGCCGTCGCGCTCGTGGACGGCATCCTGGACGAAGGCGAACCGGCCGCCGAGCGATACGTCGAGTTCCTGGAGAAAGGTTCACGGGAGTACCCGCTCGAACTGCTCAAGCACGCCGGCGTCGACATGGCCTCGCCCGAACCGGTCGAGGCGGCGCTCGACGTCTACGCCGAGTACCTCGACGAGTTCGCCTCGCTCACTTGAAGGGGTCTCTGCCCCGTTGGCGGCCGGTAGGAGTCGGCCGCGAGCCGTTCGCTGTTGCCTGATTTTCGGGGACGGAACTTGGCCGCGACCCAAAGGCCCTTTTACGAGTAACAACAAGTGGAGATAGTCAGATGTCCCGGAGTCCGTCGCTCCCGGACCGGCCGCGGCTGGACCTCGATCCGGAGATGTCTCCGGCCGAGCGGCTGGAGGCGTTACGGGAGCACTTCCTCAAGTTAGAACAGGTGAACGACGAGCTGACCGATCAGCTCGACGCTGCAGAGAGCCGTCGCGACGACCTTCGCGACCAGGTCGACCAACTGGAGCGGGAAAACGAGACGCTCAAAACGTCGTCGCTGTACATCGCCACGGCGGAAGAACTCACAGACGAGGGCGTCGTCGTCAAACAACACGGCAACAACCAGGAGGTCCTCACGGAGGTGTCGCCGCAGCTGCGCGAGGAGCTGGAGGCCGGCGATCGGGTCGCCATCAACGACTCGTTTTCCGTCCAGACGCTGCTGGAGGCCGAGACCGACGCGCGCGCCCAGGCGATGCAAGTCAACAGCTCGCCGGAGGTCACCTACGACGACATCGGCGGCCTCGAAGAACAGACGCGCGAAGTGCGCGAAGCCGTCGAGGAACCGCTGATCAACGCCGAACAGTTCGCCGAAGTCGGCATCGATCCGCCGAGCGGCGTCCTCCTGCACGGCCCGCCGGGCACCGGGAAGACGATGCTCGCCAAGGCCGTCGCGAACGAGACCGACGCCACCTTCATCAAGATGGCCGGCTCGGAACTCGTCCAGAAGTTCATCGGCGAGGGCGCACGCCTGGTGCGCGACCTCTTCGAGCTGGCGTCCGAGCACGAGCCCGCGATCATCTTCATCGACGAGATCGACGCCATCGCGGCCAAGCGCACCGAGTCCAAGACCTCGGGCGACGCGGAGGTCCAGCGGACGATGATGCAACTGCTCTCTGAGATGGACGGCTTCGAGGATCGCGGCGAGATCCGCATCATCGCCGCCACCAACCGCTTCGACATGCTCGACCGCGCCATCCTCCGGCCCGGTCGATTCGACCGCCTCATCGAAGTGCCGAACCCCGACCGCGAGGGTCGCGAGCGCATTCTCGAGATCCACACCCAGGACATGAGCCTGGCGGACGACATCGGACTCGGGGCGATCGCCGACCAGACGGACGATTTCAGCGGGGCAGAACTCGCCAGCCTGGCCACGGAGGCCGGGATGTTCGCGATCCGGGACGAACGGACGACGGTGACCACCGAGGACTTCGAGGACGCCCTGGAGAAGATCACCGACACGGACGGCGAGGAGACCGGCCCCATCGCCTTCTACTGACGAACGCTTCTGTTTTTGCCGCTGAAAATCGGGCCAGCGAAGTTATACCCGTCGAGCGCCCAGTGTCCGTATGCGACGCAGGGCAGAGGTGCCGGCTGATGAGGCGGGTCTCGCTCGAGGTGCGTTCGACGCCCTGCCGACACAGACAGCGGTCCTGGACGCGGAGGGCGTCATCCTGCGGACGAACGATGCCTGGGAGCGGTTCGGGTCCGAGAACGGGCTGCAGGACCCGACGAGCGTCGGCTGTAACTACCTCGACGTGTGTGACCGGACCGACGACGAGGACGCGTCCGCCGTCGTGGCCGGTCTGCGCGACGTTCTCGACGCGGACCGCGACGTCTTCACCTACGAGTACCCCTGCCACGACCCGGACGGCGAGCAACGATGGTTCCAGCTACGCGCGCTCACGTTCGACGCCGGCGAGCACCTGCTCGTGATGCACTTCGACATCACAGAGCGGAAACTCGCCGAGATCGAGCTCCGCGAGTACACCGACGAACTGGAACTGCTGACCGGCATTCTCGCACACGACATCAGGAACCCGCTCAACGCCGCCCAGATGCGCGCCTCGCTGCTCGACGCCGACGGCGACGACGCCGAAAACGTGGCGGCGCTGGTCCGGTCGCTCGACCGCATCGACGCCATGATCGACGACGCGCTCGTCCTCGCCCAGGGCAACGAACCGACCGACGTCCGGGCCGTCGACCTCGACGTGTGCAGCGACACCGCCTGGCAACACGTCGAGACTGCGAGTGCGACGCTGGAGATCGGTTCCCTCCCCGTGATCGTCGCCGACGAGCAACTGCTCCTGCAACTCCTCGAAAACCTGTTCGTCAACGCGGTGGACCACGGCGGGGACGACGTCACGATCAGCGTCGAACCCATCGCGTCGCCCGACGATGGCGAGATCACCGGGTTCGCCGTCGCCGACGACGGCCCAGGTATCGATCCGGCCGCCGCCGAATCCGTCTTCGAGGCCGGCTACACGACCGCACCCGACACCGGGACCGGCTACGGCCTGGCTATCGTCGAGAAGGTCGCCAGCGTCCACGGCTGGACGGTCGACGTCACGGACGACGACGGCGCACGCTTCGAGATTACCGGCGTGACCAGGGCGACCCTCGGTGAAAGTGAATAGCCAGTCCCGAAACCGCACGAAGGAGAGACGATTCGAGGTGAAGTGAGGGGGTTCGCTTGCCGCTCTCTCAAGCGTGTACTCGGTGTCGATTTCGACGAACTTCCTTTTTCGACATCGGGTCGCCTACGGCGACCACTCGCGCAAAAACGTGGGTGAAAAACGGCTCGCTCCCGGTGGTCGCTCGCCGGCCCTACTCCGTGCAGATCTCGACGAAGTTCCACAGGATCGTGAGGCCGGTCTCGCCGGATTTCTCGGGGTAGAACTCCACCTTTTTCTGCCTCGGGTTTCCTCGGGCCGCAAAGCGGCCCTGCGGGAACCCTCGTTGAAAAACGTGGGTGAAAAACGGCTCGCTCCCGGAGGTCGCTCGCCGGCCCTACTCCGTGCAGATCTCGACGAAGTTCCGGAGGATCGTGAGGCCGGTCTCGCCGGATTTCTCGGGGTGGAACTGCGTGCCGAAGACGTTGCCGGCCTCGTTGGCGACGATGCTCGGGAAGTCGACGCCGTAGTCGGTGGTCGCGACGACCGCGCCGTCGTCGTCGGGGCTGGCGTAGTACGAGTGGACGAAGTAGGCGTACTCGCCGTCTACGCCGTCGACGAGCGGGTGGTCGCGCTGGACGTCGAGTTCGTTCCAGCCCATGTGGGGGACGGTCTGGTCCTCGTCGAACCGCTCGTTCGTGCCCGGGATCAGGTCCAGTCCCTCGGCGTCGCCCTGACCGGCGTGGTCGGCCTCCTCGCTGCTGGTCAGGAGCATCTGCATGCCGAGGCAGATCCCGAAGATCGGGACGCCGTCCTCGGCGGCCGCGACGAGTGCGTCGCGGAACGGACCGGCGTTCTCCATCCCTTCGCTGAACGCGCCGACGCCCGGCAGGACGATGCCGTCCGCGTGCTCGAACGCGGCCGGGTCCTCGACGATGTCGACGTCCGCGCCCGCACGCTCCAGACCGCGGGTCACGCTCCGGAGGTTCCCGAGGCCGTAGTCGACGACGACGATCTCCGCAGCCGTCTGTGCAGTCCCACTCATAGCTGGTCGTTCGCGTGTCCCCAGGAAATCAGTTCCGTTCCGGTCAGAACTCGCCCAGCTTCGACTGCCCGCCGTCGCCGGCTAACTCGGCCGCCTTGCGGATCGTCTCCTCGAACGTCTCCTCCTGGCTCCGGTCGTACAGCGTCGCCGCCGGGTGGACGCAGATCAGCACCGTCCGGGACTCCCCGCCGAGTTCGTGTTCGACCAGCGAGCCGGCTTCGTTGGTGACTCCGACCGACCGTTCCAGCAGGTGCTCGCTCGGCACCTTCCCGAGCGTGACGACGACCTCGGGGTCGATCTGGTCGATCTCGGCTTCGAGGTAGCCGCGGCAGTTCGAGAGCTCCTCCTGGCTCGGGTCGCGGTTCTCCGGCGGCCGACAGCGCACGCAGTTGGTGATGCGAACGTCCGCGCGAGCCAGGCCGAAGTCGCGCAGGGCGTCGTCGAGGACCGCGCCGCTCCGGCCGACGAACGGCTCGCCCTGGTCGTCTTCGTTCGCGCCGGGCGCCTCTCCGACGAACAGCAGGTCGGCGTCGGCCGGGCCGGTCCCGTTGACGATCTGCTGGCGGGAGTCGACCAGCGCGGGACAGTGCGTGCAGTCCACCACCGACAGTCCCTCCATGTGTTCCATACCTGCCCCTGCGACGGACAGGAATAAGAAAGCGCCGTCACTCCTCCGGACGACAGGTCACTCGCGCTCATCCAGCTGATCGACCGCGTGGCTCTCGGTGTTACCGTTCGCGTGTTCCGCGGGCTCCCGCGTGGTCGACCGCGCGGCTCGCGGTTCACTCCGTTTCCCGCTCGCTCACTCTGCGCTCTCCCGTTGGTCGAGCGCACGGGCCGCCAGCCGAGCGACCCG
The DNA here is from genome assembly GCF_023077655.1 of Halorientalis brevis. Lineage (NCBI taxonomy): Archaea > Methanobacteriati > Methanobacteriota > Halobacteria > Halobacteriales > Haloarculaceae > Halorientalis > Halorientalis brevis. Next base: position 120,604 of record NZ_JALLGV010000003.1, read on the forward strand.
GAGCGGTTCCGGGCGACCGCCCTCGGGCGTGAACTCCCGGACCACGTCGTCGGCTTCCCCGTCGTCGATGCCCACGCTCCGGACGTACACCGTCTCGTCGTTGATTGCGAGCTCGCGCCGTGACGGCTGACGGCGATACGTCTCCAGGCGCGTCGTCAGTGCGTCACCGTCGAACTGCGCTTCGAGTGCCGGGGTCAGCCCCTCGCTTCCCTCGTAGGAAACTGAGATGACCGGACGTTCCACTCGCCCATGGAGCGCGTGCAGGTCGATAATATTGAACCAGGCGGGCGCGACGCCCGAGACGAGGAGATACCGCACGTCCTCGCGGCCGAGGTCGTCGAACAGCGCGACGATGGCGTCGGTCGCGTCGGTCCCGCCGACCGTACAGGAGCCGAAGGCGAATCCGTCGACCACGCGGCTGGCGCGGACGACGACACCGGCGAGCGTGCTCCGGGCGTCGCTGAACGATTCGGCGACGCCAAGCGCACGGACCCCGGATTTCACGTGTTCTCTTGGTCTTGCTCCTTGATGTCGGCGAGTTTGTCGAGGAGTTCGTCGTTCGAGGCGCTGAACTCGTACTCGACGTCGCCGTCGTGGGTATTTTCGGCAGTGTTGACGCCGTCGTCGTCGTCAAAATCAGTGTCGTAGTCCTGATTCTCCTGTTCGGATTCGTCGTAGCTCCCGAACCCCATGTTCGTTTATAGTAGTTGCAGACTCAAAAAGTTCCCGCCGCCCGGTACCCTGATAGGGTCGCCGGTCACACACAGTGCTATGGACGTTCACAACGTCACAGCCGACGCCGAGTCGTTCACGTGCAACGCCTATCTGGCGCTTGGCGAGCGTCCGGTTCTCGTCGACGCCGGCGCGATGGACGGCGTCGTCGACGTCGTTCGCGAGCACACTGACGACCTGGACGCGGTCGTACTCACCCACCAGCACGGCGACCACGTCGCCCAGCTCGACGCCGTGCTCGACGCCTTCGACGCGGACCTGTACGCCTACGACGACCACACCCGCCGGACCCACGAACTCGACGACGGTGACACCGTCACGATCGGCGACGAGGACTGCGAAGTCGTCTACACGCCGGGCCACGCCGACGATCACGTCTCCTTCGTGGGCGACGCCAGCCTCTTCTCGGGCGACGTGGTCGTCCACGACGACGGGGCGTTCGACTACGGCTCGTTCGGCCGAACCGACATGGCCGGCCAGTCACGCGAGCGACTCATCGAAAGCATCCGGACGCTGCTCGACCGCATGCCCGAGGGCGTCGAGCACATGTACTCGGGCCACGGCTCCGTGTTCCACGGCGACGTCCGGGACGTCGTCGAGACGGCGCTGGAACGGGCCGAGAAGCGCGACCCGAAGTACCCCGAAGAGTAGAACTGCGAGGGTAACTGGTCCGAGTCCGCGCCGACAGTTGCGACTGATCGGACAGGGCTGAGAAAAACGACGGTCGAGACAGCGCTATGCGGCGGCGCGCTCGCGGTTTTTCGTCCGAAGCTTCTTGTAGCCGCACTTCCGGCAGCTATCGGCACCGGTCGGGTTCCGTGCGTTACACCGCATGCAGACCATCTTGTCCAGAATCCGATCTTCCGCTTTTTCGAACGTAGCCATGCGGAGGAGTTTCGATTCGGAGCGGTTAAGATTTCCGAGTTAGCTGTCCTCGCCGGCAGGGATGTTTTGAGGACTGACCGTGAAAAGGGGCACATGCTCTTCGACCGTCTCGCGGACCTCTCACTGACCGTCGAGTCCGTCGACCTCGACCTCCGAGAACGGGACACGTCCAGCGAGTTCGTTCGAGCGACGACGACCGTCGCCCTCGACGGCGAGGGGACGACGGGTCGTGGCGAGGACGTGACCTACGACCGGGACGCCCAGCACGAGTTCGTCGAGGCCGGACCGCCCGACCTGTCCGGCGAGTACACTGTCGCGGAGTTCGCCGAGGTCGTCGCCGAGCACGACCTCTTTCCCACGGCTCCGGACCGTGCGGAGTTCCGAAACTACCGCCGCTGGGCGTTCGAGAGCGCCGCGCTGGACCTGGCGCTTCGCCAGGCCGACACGAACCTCGCGAGCGCGCTCGACCGCGCGTACGATCCAGTTTCCTTCGTCGTCAGCACCCGACTGGGCGAGCCGCCGTCGACCGACCGGCTGAAACGCCTGCTCGAGATCTCGCCGGACCTCTCGTTCAAACTCGATCCGACGCCGGACTGGACGGCCGACCTCGCGGCCGACGTGGCCGACGCGGCGACCGTGCGCATCCTCGATCTGAAAGGCCAGTACGAGGGAACGGACGTGGACGTGCCCGCGGACCCGGATCTCTACCAGTTAGTCGTCGACGAGTTCCCCGACGCGGTCGTCGAGGACCCGGCGCTCACCGACGAGACGCGGGCGGTGCTCGCCGACCACGAGGACATGGTCTCCTGGGACCACCCCATCACGGGCATCCAGAGCATCGAGGACCGCCCCTTCGATCCCGAGTGGCTGAACGTCAAACCGTCGCGCTTTGGCAGCCTGGAATCGCTGCTGGACACCATCGAGTACTGCCTGGAGCGCGACGTCCAACTGTACGGCGGCGGCCAGTTCGAACTCGGGGTCGGCCGCGGCCAGATCCAGGCGCTGGCCTCGCTGTGCTACCCGGACGGACCGAACGACGTCGCCCCTGCCGGGTACAACGATCCCGAGCCACCCGACGAGTTGCCGGCGAGTCCGCTGGAGCCGCCGGCCGACCCGGTCGGCTTCGGGTGGTGATGGCGGGCGGTCGCAACCACGACTATTCGGATTGCGTCGAACGGTCGTTCGAGAGCGGCCGTATCGTGACCTCTTCGACTCGAACCCCGTCTACGGCCTGGACTTCGAGACGGTAGCCACCGGCTTCGACCGCGTCTCCGACCTCGGGCGGGTGGCCGAGCAGGTCGAACACCAGCCCGCCGACTGTGCCGTAGGACGCGTTCTCGAAGTCCGTCTCCAGCACGTCGTTAACTTTCTGGATGGACAGGGCACCGTCGGCGGTGTACGCGCCGTCGTCACGGCTTCGGATCGACGGCTCTCCGATACGCTCGTCGAACTCGTCGCGAATGTCGCCGACGACCACCTCGACGACGTCCTCGACGGTCGCGATGCCTTCGAGCGTCCCCCACTCGTCGATGACCGCGGCCATCTGGCGCTGCTGGCCCTGAAACGTCTCGAGGAGTTCGTCGACGGGGGTCGTCTCCGGAACCATCGGCACGTCTTTGGCGAGGTCGGCCGCCGAGAGGGACCCGGTGTCGCCGGACTCGGCGGCCCGCAGGATGTCCTTGACGTCGACGTAGCCGACGACCTCGTCGCCCGCGTCGCCCTCGACGACCGGATAGCGAGTGTGTCCGTGCTCGACGGCGAGCGTCCGCAACTCGTCGAAGGGCGTCTCCGCCGGGATCGTCGCCACGTTCGGCTGCGGAACCATCACTGCGCGCGCTGTGACGTCGTCGAGTTCGAAGACTCGATCGATCATGCTGACTTCCTCGGCGGTGACGTGGCCTTTTTCGCCGGCCCGGCTCAACACCATCCTGATCTCCTCCTCGGAGAGCGTCTCCTCGGTCTCGGAGGCGGGCGGCACGCCGATGAGGCTCGTAAAGCGGTTCGCCGTCCCGTTGAAGACGACGAGGCCGGGCAGAAACAGGTAGTAGAAGAACTTCATCGGCGGCGACACCAGCAGGGCGAGGCGCTCGGCGTCCGCGATCGCGATGGTCTTCGGGGCCAGTTCGCCGAAGACGACGTGCAGGAAGGTGACGGTACTGAACCCGATTACGATCGCGATGAGGTGGAGCGTTCCCGCGGGGACCACCGGAGCCAACAGCGGCTCGATCAGCGCGGCCACGGCCGGTTCGCCGATCCAGCCGAGCCCCAGGGAGGCGACCGTGATCCCCAGTTGGGTCGCGGCCAGGTAGTCGTCGAGGCTCCCGAGTGCGTCCTGTAACGTCGTGGCCCCGGCGCGTCCTTCCTCGACCATCCGGTCGACGGCCGTCGACCGGACGCGAACGAGCGCGAACTCCGAGGCGACGAAGAACCCGTTCAACAGGACCAGCAACAGCGCTGCGAGGAGCCGACCGGCCGAGAACAACAGGTCTACCATGCCGCGTTCCCCCCGCTCTCTGCGGCGCGCTCATCAACTCCCGGACTGGCTGTCCGACCGACAGTGCCCTGCGACGTCTTCATACGGAGTCCTACACACCGTTGCCACAAAGTGCTGGTGTCTTCCAGGACCGCGTTACTCGGGACACTTTCCGTGGCCGCCGCTGGGGTCCGGTCACTCGTCGGCCAGGTAGTCCTCCTGGACGGCGACGACCTCCGTCGAGTCCGAACACTCGGCGTACCGGCGGAGCGGTTCCTCGTTGAGTTCGAGAAAGGTGTGGCCCCACGTGAACTTCGAGAGGATCTCTTCGGCCTGGTCGCGCTCGCCGAGGATACAGAGCGCGCCGGCGAAGGCCTCGACGGTGTTCAACTGGAAGGCCGTCCCGTAGTTGACGGGATTGGCCGCCACGAGAAAGGGGAGCGAGCGGTGAATCCCTTCGAGGTCGAACGCCTCGCGCTCTGCAGTCTCCCAGGAGCAGTCCAGCGCGACGAGGCGGTCGTGGCGGGCGCCGGTCCCGACGCCGTCGGCGGGCGAGAGCGCCTGCTCGGCGAAGGGGTTGAGGACGATCCCCGGCGGCGTCGCTCGCGTGGAGTTGTGCAGCTCCGCCAGCTCGAAGCGGGCGAGCTTTCTGGCGCTGCATTTCTTCGGGTCGTCGTCGCCCTCGTAGCGGACGTGCAGGCCGTACGTGCCCATCAACGTGGAAAACGCAGTCAGGCTTTAAGTCACTTCCATTCGACGTCACTGTGTGCTTGGTGAAGGGACGGCTGCGCCGACGTTCGCCCTGCCGGGGATCGTCGACGGCGCGCAGCGCGAGGTCGACCTGGCGGACTACGTCGGGGACGGCATCCTGGTTCTCGCCTTCTATCCGGCGGACTTCAATCCAGCCGCCACCGACGAGTCCTGTGACCTGACGGAGCTCGACCTCTTTACGATGCAGCGAGACGTCGACATCTTCGCCGTCAGTCCCGATAGCCTGTTCAGCCACCGGGCCTACGCCGACGAATACTCCCTCTCGCTTCCCCTGCTTGCCGACACGCACGGCGAGGCGATCGACGCCTACGACGTGCGCGACGAGGAGGGCGACCAATTGCTCGCCGAGCGAGCCGTCTTCGTCGTCGACCAGGACGGGGTCGTCCAGTACGCCTGGTCGACGACCGACCTGGAGGAACGCCCCGACGTCGACGCCGTCCGCGAGGCAGTCTCGAACGTCGGCGGCGACTCGACGGCCGTCGGCCGCTACCGGGTCGGCCACGCCCACTACATGGAGGGTCGGCGGGCGTTCACGAGCGCCATGGGAAGCTACGAGGACCAGGACTGGCTCATCGCGCAGGGCGACTTCGAGCGCGCGATGGCCGAGTTCCAGGAGTCGGCCGACCAGTTCCAGAGCGCCGTCCGGTTCGCCGAATCCGAGCCGTTGGAGCAGGGATTCGAGCGCGCCCAGGAGAAGGCCACGTCGCTGTGGCAGGCCGCCGAGTGGCTGGCCGACTCGGCCAACCAGTACGCCAGCGGGAACGGCGAGGAGGCCGACAACTACCGCCGGGACGCCGAGGCGCCGCTGGAGGTGGCCCGCGACATCGGTGAGCCGCCGGACCCCGACGACATCGACCTCGATGCCGACGCCGCGGCCCAGGCGACGGCGGCGGGAGACGACAGCGCGGACCTCGACGTCCCGCCCGACCCCGGTACGGCTCCGACGACGTCGCAGCCGGGCGGCGACGCCACCGGCGAACCCAAGACCGACGAGGACGTCGACGCCGCCGTCAAGGACGTCGAAGTCGATTCGCCCGATTCCCTCGGTCCGGGAGTTGACGAGCGTGGCGACCGGCAACCTGCGGGCGATGGCGCTCGGCCGACCGACGTGGCAGACGCCGTGAGGATTGACGGGGACGACGATCGGTCTGCCGACGAGTCTGCTGCGGCCGACGACGATGCGGCCAACGACGAGGACATCGAACTCGACCTGAAAGATCCCACGGAGTGACGCGACCATCGGTTTCTCGGTCCGCCGTCACGTAGCGACGGTATGGAAGACCGCGAGGCGACGGCACGGGCGTACTACGACGCACTCGACGAGCACGACTACGAGTCACTCGCCGACCTGCTCGCACCGGCGTTCGTCCACGACAGACCCGACCAGACCATCGAGGGTCGCGACCGGTTCGTCCAGTTCATGCGCGAGGAGCGCCCGATGACGGAGACGAGCCATCCCGTCGATGCCGTTTACCGGGCTGCCGAGTCGGACCCCGGCGAGGTCGCGGTTCGCGGTCGCCTCCTCGACGCACAGGGCGACCGGATCGTGGGGTTCGTCGACGTCTTCTCGTTCTCCGCCGCCGGCGTCGAGGCGATTCGGACCTACACCAGATGAGGAACGTCGACCGGGACCGGGCGGTCGCGTCGGTTCCGCTTCGTCCCGCTCTCAGCGACGGCTGTCACCGCGGCGAGTGACGAGGTAGACGACGATTCCGAGGACGAGTATCAGCAGGAGTTTTCGCAGGAGTCCACCCTGGGTGGACTGATTCGGTGCCGATCGGTCCGGGTCGGTGGGAGCCGTTGCTCGCGAGTGAACGCTGGCAATTTGGGCTAGCTGAGACACACAGAACGTAGGGCGCGTGCGAGGAAATCGGTTGGGGCAGGCTCGGCGGCGCGGTGTGGGTGACGGGCCGTGCGCTAGTCTCTCTCGCCCGATCCCAGCGCGCTCTCGCCGACCGGCTCGTGGCCTTCGATGACTTCCTGGCCGCCCATGTACGGGCGGAGCGGCTCTGGGACGGTGACGGTACCGTCCTCGTTCTGGTAGTATTCCAGGATCGCGACCATCACGCGGGGCACGGCCAGTCCCGAGCCGTTCAGGGTGTGGAGGTACTCCGCGGACTCGTGTCGTTCCGGGCGGTAGCGCAGGCCCGCGCGGCGCGCCTGGAAGTCCTCGAAGTTCGAGACCGAGGAGACCTCCAGCCACCGGCCGCCTTCCTCGGGACCGTCTTCCATGTCGTCGCCAGGCGCCCACACCTCGATGTCGTACTTCTTGGCCTGGGTGAATCCCATGTCGCCGGTACACATCTCCAGAACGCGGTAGGGGAGATCGAGACGCTTGAGCACCTCCTCGGCTTCGCCGAGCAGTCCTTCGAGGCGGTCGTAGCTCTCCTCGGGGCGGACGAAGTTGACGAGTTCGACCTTGTTGAACTGGTGGACGCGGACGATGCCGCGGGTCTCGGTGCCGTGTTCGCCGGCCTCGCGCCGGAAGTTCGGCGAGTAGGCCTGGTGTTTCAGCGGGAGGTCGTCGTCGAGCAGGATCTCGTCGCGGTACATGTTGGTGACCGACACCTCCGCCGTCGGGCAGAGCCACAGGTCGTCGTCGTCGTAGGGTTCGTCGTTGTGGCCGCCGATCCGGTAGGCGTCCTCGACGAACTTGGGGAACTGGCCGGTGCCCTGCATCGACGCGCTGTTGACCGGCACCGGCGGGTAGATGTCGTCGTAGCCCTGTTCCCGGTGGACGTCGAGCATGAACTGGATGAGCGCGTGTTCCAGGCGTGCGCCGTCACCGCGCAGGAAGTAGAAGCCGCCGCCGGTCACTTTCGCGCCCCGCTCGAAGTCCAGGATGCCGAGTGCCTCGCCGAGGTCGTAGTGAGGGATCACGTCGTCGATGACCTCGGCGTCGTCGAACCCCTCGCGGTAGGCTTCGACGTTGTCGCTCTCGTCGTCGCCGACGGGAGCGTCCTCGTGGGGGATCTGCGGAATCTCCAGCATCGCCTCCTCCAGCTCCGACTTCAGTTCGTCGGCGCGGTCCTCGACGGCTTCGAGTTCGGCTTTCAGCTCCTGGGAGCGCTCGATGGCTTCCTGGGCGGCCTCCTCGTCGCCCTCCTGTTTGAGCTGGCCGATCTTCGAGCTGACCTCGTTGCGCTCGTGGCGGAGGTCGTCGCCCTCCGCCTTGCAGTCGCGCCACTCCTCGTCGAGTTCCAGAATCCGGTCCAGGTCTACGTCGTCGACCCCCTTCGTCTCCAGAGCGTCCCGGACGACGTCGGGATTCTCACGGAGGAACTGCCTGCTGATCATTTGGCACTCGCTTCTCCGTGGCGTGGCAAAACCGTGTCGCTCTGGCTCGCAGTCTGCTCTCACGGCCGTGCTGACCTCTCGCACGAGACAATATCACAAATGAGAAACAGGGACACAGTTTTATCATCTACAATTTCATTCCAAACAGTATGTTGCGATTCGGACATAATTCCACCTCACTGAGCCGGTGCACAGTGCATCCCGGTTCTGGTCGCGCGGGGGGAACGGGGGGAGGAGGCATCCATGATCGTCGGTGAACTGACGTTCTACGCGCTGATCGGTACCCTGGCGACGGTCGCGACCGTCATCACTGCGGTCGGGGTTCGCAAGTTCTCGGGCCGCAAGCGCAGGATCGCCCTGGTGGCACCGTACACAACTGCGATGCTCGCGCTGGGGTATTTCGGCATGGCGAACGAGGTGTTGCGACTCCACTCTGCCAGTGGTCGGCCGGTCCCGCTGTCGCGGTTCGTCGTCTACTTCTTCTCGTACACGGTCATCATCGCCTACGTGGGGATGATGGCGGACGCCGAACGCCGGCACATCCTCGTGGGTGTCGGCCTGCTCTCGACGTTCTCGCTCGGGGCGCTCATCAACTGGATGACGGCGCCGCCCGTCGAGAGCGTCGGGAAACTGTTGTTTCTCGGCTCGCTGCTCGGCATCCTGTGGCTGCTGTTCCGTCCGTACACGCGCGCAGCACAGGCCGTCTCGGGTCCGCGTCGGCTTGCGTTCGGGAAACTTCGCAATCTGATGGCCCTGTTGCTGATCATGTATCTGGTCGTGGGCTTGACCTCTCGACAGGGGATGGGACTGCTCGGAACGTTCACCGGCGTCTACATGGGCGCGTACATGGACGTCTTCGGCCAGCTCGGCTTCGCCGGCATCCTCCTGCGGTCCGATACCGCGATCGAACACCTCGCGAACGAGCGGTCGTCGCTGCTCGCCGTCCTCCGGGACGACGGGCCGCGACCGTCCGAACCGGACGCGAGCACGAGCGACTGACCACAGACGCCGAACACCTTCACAGACACATGTTATCGAAGACGATAATTCGGGCGGTACGATTTACCAGTCGTGGGCTGTTACCACGAAACAGTTACCACTGGTTGACTGACGGGAGTGGACCGGTGACACAATGAAACTCAACAGCTACGTTCCAGATCGGATCAAGTCGAGTTACAGCATGAAGATGGTGGCGACGCTCGCCATCCTCGTCCTCGTCACACTCGTCTCGACCGTGTTCTTTTACGCGAACGTCTCGGGCGAACTCCAGGCGTCGGCGAACGCGGACTTTACCGAACACGCGGCCGACGACGCCAACGTCACGGCGTTGTGGGCGGAGTCCAATTCCGCCCTCGCTGCCGGGGTGGCGACTTCGAGCGCCGTTCAGAGCGGGGAGACGGCCGCGATCACGGACCGCCTCGAAACCGCGGCGGGACCTGATCGCGTCCACGCAGTCCACGTCGTCGACCGCGAGAGCGGTGCGGTTCAGGCGAGTTCACAGTCCAGTGCAGTCGGCCAGGAACTGGTCGTGAACGCCCCGACTGACGCGACGGCGACCCTCGTCGGCCAGCCCCAGCAAGCAGTCGGAGCCAGCGAGCGGATCGTCCCGTTCGTCGCGTCGGTCGACGACGACCGCCTGGTCGTGGTCGCGGCTTCGATGGCGTCCCTCCGGACGCACCTCGCCGACAGCACCTACCGCAGTGCACTGGTCGCTGACGGAGAGGTCGTCGTCGCGTCGACTGCCGGGCGTGCGAGCGACGCCAACGCCACGGGGCTGGTGACCAACGGGTCGGGCGTCGCGACCGGCATGGTGGGCGGGACCAAACACGCAGCGACCGCGACCACCGTGCCCGACAGCGGGTGGCAGGTCGTCAGTTACGCACCGACGCAGGCGATCTACAGCGAGCGGAACACCGCCACGGCCGGACTGGTGGCGCTGTTGTACGTCATCGCGATGAACATCGGCGTGTTCGGCATCACCATCGGTGGCAACCTGGCGCTGGCACTCCGCCAACTCGCAGAGCGCGCCACCGAGATCGGCAAGGGGAACCTCGACACCGAACTGGAGACCGATCGGACCGACGAGGTCGGGATGCTGTACGCGGAGTTCGCCGCCATGCGCGATTCGCTCAAGGAGTCGCTCGCTGAAGCCGACGAGGCCCGCGCCGATGCGGAGCGCGCACGGGAGGAGGCCGAACAGCGCCAACTCGAAACCCAGCGGTTCAACGAGCAACTCGAAGCCGAGGCCGAACGCTACAGCGAGACGATGGCCGCCTGCGCCGACGGCGACCTGACGCGCCGGCTCGACCCCGAGACCGACAGCGGGGCGATGCAGTCGATCGCCACCTCGTTCAACGAGATGATCGCCGACCTCGAACGGACCGTCGCCGACGTTCAGGAGTTCGCCGACGCCGTCGCGACTTCGAGCGACGACGTCGAGGACAGTGCCGACGACGTCAAGCAGGCCAGTGAGCAAGTCAGCAAGTCCATCCAGCAGATCTCCTCGGGCGCGCAGTCACAGACCGAGGATCTACAGGCCACGGCCGACGAGGTCAACGACCTGTCGGCGACGATCGAGGAGGTCGCCTCGACGACGGACGAGGTGGCTGGCCAGTCCGACAGAGTGGCCGAACTCGGTGCCGAGGGTCGCGAAACCGCCCAGGAGACCATCGAAGAGATGCGGTCGATCGAGCGCCAGACGAGCGACGTCGTCGACTCGATCGAACAGCTCACCGACGAGATCGAGGAGATCAGCCAGGTGACCGGCCTGATCCACGACATCGCCGAGCAGACGTCGATCCTGGCGCTGAACGCCAACATCGAGGCGGCACGCGCTGGCGAGGCCGGGTCCGGGTTCGCGGTGGTGGCGAACGAAGTCAAGGAACTCTCCGAGGAAACCCAACGGGCCGTCGAGGAGATCGAGACGACCATCGGCTCCGTCCAGAACCGGGCGCTCGACAGCGCCGAGGACATCCGCGAGGCCGAGTCCAGGATCACCGAGGGGACCGAGACCGTCGCGGAGCTGACCGAATCGCTGGAAGCGATCGTCGACGGGGTCGACAGCGTCGACGGCGGCTTGAAGAGCATCAACGACGCGACCGACCAGCAGGCGAACTCGGCACAGGAGATCGTGCAGATGGTCGACGAGATCGCCAGCGTCTCCGAGGAGACGACCCAGCAGGCCGAGAAGGTCGCTGCAACCTCCGAAGAGGCCAGCGCCTCGATCACCCAGGTGTCGGAATCGGCGGCCGGACTGGCGTCCCGAACCAGGGAACTCCAGGAGATGCTCGCGGAGTTCGAGATCCAGGCGCGCGACGCCGAAGCGGCCGTGGCCGACGGCGGTGCGTCGAGCGAGGAGCGTGACGGTGACTGGTAGTCGCCGTCGCTCGCACCGGGCGAAAGCGTGATATGTCGCGGCGAGGCAGGTGTATCCGAGATGGTCAGTGAGAAGGTCCTGGGAATCGACCTCGGGACGACCAACAGCGGCATGGCCCTCATCGAGGGCGACGACGTCCAGATGTTACAGAACAACGAGGGCGAGCCGCTCACGCCGTCGGTCGTCAGTTTCGACGACGCCGGCGATCCCGTGGTCGGCCGCCGTGCGGAGAACCGCGCTCCCGCCAACCCCGACCGGACTGTCCGGACGATCAAGCGCCACGTCGGCGAGGACTACACCGTCGAAATCGACGGCGAGACGTACGATCCAGCCGAAATATCCGCCGAGATCCTGCGAAAACTCAAGGACGACGCCGAGTCGTACCTCGGCGAACAGGTGACCGAGACCGTGGTGACGGTCCCGGCCTACTTCACCGCCGACCAGAAGAAAGCCACCCGGCGGGCCGCCAAACTGGCCGGCTTCCGCGAAGTCAAGCTCCTGAACGAACCGACCGCCGCGGCGATCGCCCACGGCTACGACGCCGACCTGGCCGACGAGACGCTCGTCGTCTACGACTTCGGCGGCGGGACGCTCGACGTCTCCGTCCTCGACGTCGACGGCGACACGTTCACCATCCTCACCACCAGCGGCGACAACCACCTCGGCGGGACCGACTTCGACGAGGCCATCATGGACCACGTCGCTGCGGCGCTGGAACGGGACCAGGGTGTCGACGTGCTGGCCGACGACGAACTCCGGGCGAACCTCCGGGCGATCGCCGAAGACGCGAAGATCGACCTCTCGACCGGCGAGGAGACGGAACTCATCGAACCGCTGCTGGGCCAGCTCGACGGTGAGATCGTCGAACTCGACGAGACGCTGACCCGCGACATCTTCGAATCGATCACCGAGGACCTCCGCGAGCAGGCGCTCGCACCCTTAGAGCAGGCCCTCGACGACGCCGACCGGACGACCCGCGACATCGACACCGTCCTGCTCGTGGGCGGCTCGACGCGGATGCCCGCCATCCAGGACCGCGTGGCCGAGTACACGGGGGTCGATCCGGAACTCACCTTCGAGCCGGACAAGATCGTCGCCAAGGGCGCGGCGCTGTACGCCGCCAAGAGCGGCGCGGTCGAAGAGCAGTACGCCTGTACGTGCGGCGAGACCTTCGACACCCGCGACGGGTTCCAGGACCACCTCGACGCGGCCCACGCCACCGACGAGCACGGCGAGAAGGTCGAAGAGCGCGGCGAGATCACGGTCAAGAGCATCGTCACCCGCTCGCTGGGGACGCGGGTCAAAGACGGGAGTTTCAACGTCCTCATCGAGAAGGGGACGCCGATCACGGAGGCCACCGGCACGAAGTACTACACCACGACGAAAGACGACCAGACGATCATGGCGATCGACGTGTACCAGGGCGAACACGAGCAGGCCCGCGAGAACGAGAAACTCGACGAGTTCACCCTGACGGGGATTCCGGAGGCGCCGGCCGGCAAGCCGACCATCGAGGTGACGTTCCGGGTCGACGACGACGGCATCCTCCACGTCACCGCCGAAGACGTCGACGGCGACGCCGAAGGGTCGCTCACCGTCGAACAGAACGTCACCGGCACGTCGCCCGACGACGGCGGCGACACGGCCGAAGTCGGCTCGTAATCAGGACGAGTCGCCCGTCGCGACGACGACGCGTGCTGGTCGGAGCACCCGGTCGCCGATGGTGTAGCCGGCGTCCAGTTCGCGGACGATCTCGCCCTCGTCGTAGGCGTCGTCGCTGACGCGTTCGACCATTTTGTGTCTACTGGCGTCGAACTGACCGTCGGCGTCGATGCGCTCTATCTCGCCGCTCGTGAACGATTGCTCGAACTGCCGCTGGACGAGCGAGAGCTGTCGTTCCGTGTCCTCGTCGACGTCGGCCATCCCCAGGACGTTGTCGAGGCTGTCTTTGACCGACAGCATGCGGTCGGCGAAGTCGGCGAGCGTCTGGGCAGCCAGCTGCTCGCGCTCGCGTTCGCCCCGACGGTGGTAGTCTTCGATGCGCGTTTCCAGGGCGTCGAGCCGCTGGTCGCGCTCGTCGTCGGTCTCCTGGAGGGTCGCCACCGCGACGGACAGTTGCTCGATCTCGCCGCGCAGGCGCGCGAGTTCGTCGCTCACGCCGCTGTCGTCCGCTGCCAGTTCGGGCGACGCGGCCTCGTCGTTGTCGTCGTCCCCGTCTGCCTCGGTCGTCCCGTCCTCTCGCATACGCCGGTGAACACGCGTCGGGGACTTCACTGTGCGGGTCGCCCGAACCGTTTTTCTCCCCGCCGCTCGGTGCTCCGGGTATGGCAATCGGCGACTGCTTCGCGGTGACGGAGGGCTCCTGTTCGGACCTCTACTACGTCGATACCGGGATGTACGACGCACCCGAATACGGCTCGGTATACATCGTCGACGGCGAGCGGCCCGCGCTGGTCGACTCCGGGATCGGCACGGAGTACGAACGCATCCTCGCGGCGATGGACGACGTCGGGATCGCCCCCGACGACCTCGCGGTCATCGCGCTCACGCACGTCCACCTCGACCACGCCGGCGGTGCTGGGTTCCTCGCCGCCGAGTGCCCGAACGCGACCGTCGCGATCCACGAGATCGGTGCGCCACACCTCGCTGACCCGTCCAGACTGGTCGAAGGGACGAAAGCCGCCGTCGGCGACCTGTGGGGGCTCTACGCCGAGCCCGAACCCGTTCCCGAGGATCGCATCCGGGAACTCTCGGACGGTGACGTCATCGACCTCGGTGACCGCGAACTGCACGTCCACCACGCGCCCGGACACGCACCCCACCAGGTCGTCTTCGAAGACCCCGCCGACGCCGTCGTGTTCACCGCCGACGCCGCGGGCATCTACGTCCCGTCGGGAGACTTCGTCCATCACACCTCGCCGCCGCCGAACTTCGACTTAGAGCAGGTGCTCGCCGACGCGAACATGATCGAGGACCTGGCGCCCGAGGTGCTCTGCTACGGCCATTTCGGACCGGCGACGACGGACGACCGCTTGCGCGAGTACGCGGACGTCATCGCCGACTGGGTCGATCGCATCGCCACGAAGCGCGCGGAACTCGGCGACGACGAGGCCGTGATCGACTACTTCGCCGAACAAACCGAGATGGTCGACGTCTGGGGCGACCGCAAGGCTCGCGGGGAAGAACGCATGAACGTGCGCGGCGTCCTGACGTATCTCGACCACCGGGAGTCAGCCGACGAGTGAGGCTGCGTCGATGACTTTTGAAATAATACGTGGTGACGGACCAGTGGGGTCGGACTTCGCTCCCTACGCGTCCTGCCGGCGCTGGTCGAGGAGACGCTCGGCCTCTTCGACGGACTCGGCTTTCGCCAGCGCGTACTCCTCGGCGCCCTCGCCCGCACGGTCGAACTGCATCTGTCCGGTCGTCGACTCCGCGACGACTCGACAGACCGCTTCGACGCCGTTCTCGACGATGCCGCGCTTCCCGCGTTCGATCTCCTCCATCGCCTCTGAGGCCGCGGGCTCGAACTCGGACATGTCGTTCACCTCGTCGAATCCCGGGTCCAGGCGCGCACTCGCGTCGATGACGGCGTCTGCCGCCTGCTCGGCCGCCTCGGCGCTGAGGTGTCCTTTGAGAGTCAGATAGAGCCGATTCTTCTCCTCGTCGACGTCGACGCTCCAGTCTCCCATGGTTTGTGACGTTCTCAGGTTTCTCTAGCGCTTGTCCAGCAGTTTTTCGGCTTTCGCCGTCGAGTCGGCCATCGCCAACTGGTAGCTCTCCTCGTCTTCACCCGCGCGGTCGAACTGCATCTGTCCAGTCGTCGATTCGGCCGTCACCCGGACGACGGCGGCGACGCCGTGTTTCGCGATCCCCTGCTTGCCGCGCTGGATGTGGTCCATCGCCTCCTGGTCGGACGGCTGGAACGTCGAGAGGTCGTTGACCATGTCGAACCCCTCGTCGAGTTCTTTCGCCCCTTCGATCGTCGCGTCGGCCGCGGCCCCAGCGTCGGCGGCCTCCATGTACCCCTCGAGCTCCAGGTACAGCCTGTTTTTCTCGCGGTCGATGTCGACTTCCCAGTTCTCACCGGATTTGAATGGCATGTGAGAGAGAGTCATCTATTTGACTATTAGTATTATCCCTCGATTCTCAGGACTGATAGCAATAGGTGGTGAGTGTGGCCCCCCGTCGTCCCGTGATACTACTCGCTGTCGTGGACCATCGCGTCGTCCCAGGAGAGGTCGTCGTCGCTCGTGTCCTCATCGCCGCTCGCGTCGTCACCGTCGTGAACTGCGGCGTCGTCCCAGGAGAGGTCGTCATCGTCGTCGCTCGCGTCGTCACCGCCGTGGACCGCGGCGTCGTCCCAGGAGAGGTCGTCGCCATCGTCGGTCGATCCGTCGCTGCTGTCCTGTTCGAAGCGGGACAGCAGGCTGGTGAGGTCGGTCGCCTGGTCGGCGATCCGGTCCATGTTGGCCACGACCTCGGTGAGTGCAGCGGTCTGTTCTTCACTGGACGCGGACACTTCGCGGGTTTCTGCGGCCGTCTGCTCGCTCAGTTCCGCGACGTCTTCGACGAGCGCGACGACTTCCTCCGTGCTGGTCGCCTGTTCGTCGGTCGCTTCGTTGATCGACTGGACGCCCTCGTTCGCGTCCTCGACGCGGTCGGCGATCGCGTCCAGCGCGTCGAGTGCGTCCTCGACCGTGTCGGTCCCGTCGGCGACGCGGTCGCCCATCTCGCGGATCTCCGTGACCGTCGCGGTCGTCTCCTCCTGGACGTCTTCGATCATCGTACTGATGTCTTCGGTCGCCTGGCCGGCCTCTTCGGCCAGCTGCTTGACTTCGTTGGCGACGACGGCGAAGCCTTCGCCGGCCTCCCCGGCGCGGGCGGCCTCGATGGACGCGTTCAGCGCCAGGATCGACGTCTGGTCGGCGATGTCGTCGATGACCTCCACCACTTCGTTGATGTCTTTGATGTGGTTCTCGAGGTGTTCGACCTGTTCGATCGTCTGGGCGGCCGTCGACTGGATCTGATCCATCCGCTCGACTGCTTCCGCGGCCGCGTCCCGGCCCTCCTGGCCGTACTCGGCGGCGTCCCTGGAGATGGTGGCGACCTCCGAGGCCGAGGACGCGATCTCCTGGACCGTCGCCGAGAGGTCCGTCATCTCGTCGGCGACCTCCTGGAGGTGATCGTCCTGGTTCGAGGCGTTGTTCGAGATCTGATCCATCGAGTCGCTCACCTCCTCGCTCGTCTCCTTGACCTCGCGCGTCGCTGCGCTCATCTCTTCGGTCGTGTCGTCGACGTCTTCGGCGAACTCCTCGAGTTCCGCGATGGTCCCGGAGAAGTGGTCCATCATCTGGTTGAACGCCGACGCGGCGTCGGCCATCGCTTCGTTCTCGCGGTCCGTGTCCAGCCGCTGGCTCATGTCGCCGTCGGCCGCGGCCGCCAGTGCGTCGCGGAAGTCCTCTGCCGTCGCTTCCAGCGCGCCGGCCTCGACCGTCTGGGTCCCGCCGTCCGCGACCACGGTCGCCGTCTCCCCCGGTACCTCGGCACTCCTCACCGCCCCAGCGGCGGTCCGCTGCTCGCTCGCGCCGTTTCCGTCACCGGCCGCACCAGCGTCGGCTGCTGAACCGACCTCGAGGTCGTCGGCCGGTTTCCCGTCACCGGCTGCCGTCTCGTCGTCGGCGCCGCTCGATCTGGGACCCCCCTCGTTTCGGGTCGGGACATCGTCAGCTTCTGACGAACTCACCGCTGTGTCTGGGTCCTGCTCCGTGGTCCGTTCGTTGGTGTGCTCGCCGGACGTTCGGGCGCGGGAAGCGTGGAGAAGCTGGGCTATTCGTCGCCTGAAAGTCATTACCAGTGTCGTACTGTTATTTCCACTATATATCCCGGGGTCTGATTATCGTAGTCGATATTCTGGATCGGCGCGTTGTTATCAGTTTATTCATGGCCGTCGCCGCTGGCGAAATTGGGTGCGTTTAAACCGCGTCGTTCCGTTGCACCGCGTGCATGGAGGGTCCCCTGTGGCTGGTGGCGAGATAATCCCCCTGGTCGCCGCGATCATCGGTATCGGCGTGGGGGCACAACTGCTGTCCGCCCGATTTCGCGTTCCGAGTATCATCTTCCTGTTGACGGCTGGTGTCGCCCTCGGACCGGAGGGACTGGGCCTCGTCACGCGCGAGTCGTTCGGGGCGGCCTTGCCGGCCATCGTCGGCCTCTCGGTGGCGATCATCGTCTTCGAGGGCGCGTTCCACCTCCGGATCGGCCGGATCAAGGAGGCGCCGTCGGCGACCCTCAGACTGGTGACCCTCGGCGCGGCGATCGCTCTGGTCGGCACGGCGGTCGCCATCCGATTCGCGCTCGGACAACCCTGGGACATGTCGTTTCTCATCGGGGCGCTGCTCGTCGCGACCGGGCCGACGGTCATCACGCCGATCCTGGAAGTCGTCCCGGTCCGCGACCGGGTTGCGACCGCCCTCGAAACGGAAGGGATCATCAACGACGTGAGCGCGGCGATCATCGCCGTCGTCGTCTTCGAGGTCGTCGTCCTCAGCGACGAGGCGGGAGAGGCGTTCGTCCGCGCATTCGCCGAACGGCTGGGGATCGGCCTGCTCGTGGGGTTCGTCGTCGCAGCCCTCGTCTACTATCTCCTCAGGTACGTCGACCTCTCGCCGGGGAACGCGCCCCAGAACGCACGCTTGCTCGTCCTCGCGGGGGCGCTCGTCGCCTTCGCCGCGGCCGACACCATCGCCAGCGAGGCCGGCGTCGCGGCGGCCGCCACTGCCGGCCTGTTGCTCGGGAACGCAGACGTGCCGTACGAGGACGAGATCACGGCGTTCAAGGGCGACATCACGCTGCTCGTCCTGTCGGTCGTGTTCATCGCGCTGGCCGCCCTTCTCGAGTTCGAGGACCTGCTCCAGTTGGGGCTGCCCGGCATCGCCGTGGTGGCGGCGGTCATGCTGGTGATCCGGCCGCTGCTCGTGTTCCTCTCGACGCGGGGCGACCGGTTCCGGACCAACGAGAAACTGTTCATGAGCTTTGTCGGTCCCCGCGGGATCATCCCGGCGTCGGTCGCGACGCTGTTCGCCGTCGAGTTGCAGTCCGAGGCGGCCCACCTGCGCGAACAGGCCGCCGAGACGGCCGGCACGAGCGTCGGCCAGGTGTGTACCG
The DNA here is from genome assembly GCF_023077655.1 of Halorientalis brevis. Taxonomy (NCBI): domain Archaea; kingdom Methanobacteriati; phylum Methanobacteriota; class Halobacteria; order Halobacteriales; family Haloarculaceae; genus Halorientalis; species Halorientalis brevis. The sequence goes on from NZ_JALLGV010000003.1 coordinate 139,305, forward strand.
GCACGGCGACGGGCGAGGCCGCGCAGTTGTGTGCCGACGCGGCGACCTTCGACGGGCAGGCGCAGGTGCTGGTCGGAACGGTCTTTCTGGTCATCTTCGCGACGGTCGCCTTCGAGGGCGGCCTCGCGCGCTACATCGCGGAATACCTGGAGGTAATACCAATGCGAGTCATCATCGTCGGCGGCGGTAAGGTGGGTCGAGCGCTCGCTGAACGCCTCGAAGACCGAGGCGAGAACGTCGTCATCGTCGAAGAAGTAGAGGACACAGTCGAAAAGACGCGTAACCAGGGCTACACGGTCGTCTGGGGTGACGGGACCGACACGGACGTCCTCCGTGAGGCCGGGGCCGGCAACGCCAGGACCGTCATCGCCGCGACGGGCGACGACGACGCGAACCTGCTCATCGCCCAGCTCTCGGACTCGAAGTTCGACGTCGAGACCGTCATCGCCCGGGCGAACAACCCGGACAACGTCGAGGCGTTCGAAGACCTCGGCGTGCGAACCATCTCCTCTGCGATGGCGACTGCGTGGGCCATCGACAACCAGATCGAACGCCCCGCCCTGGCTCACTGGATGACAGACGTGGGGCGCGTCGGCGACGTCCAGGAGGTCGAGATCACCACCGAGGCGTTCGCGAACCGACCCGTTCGGGAGGTCGGCCCCGAACTCCCCGAGGACTGTCTCATCGCGCTCGTCTGCCGCGACGGCGACGTCGACGTTCCCGAAGCCGACATGGAACTGCAGGTCGGTGACCGCATCACGTTGCTCGGCCGTCGCGAGTCGGTTCGCGAAGCCATGAAGATGGTCAACCCGACCTGATCGAGCGACCAACCTCAGCCCGGCCACTTTTTGTTCTGTTTACGTCCCACCTGACGTTACAATCTCCCTAACTCGTCTGAAACGACGGAAACTGATGGATACTATGTCGTGTTTATACCACGTTCGGGTGCCAAACAACGGGTGGAGACACACGATGACCCGCCCTGAACGACGAAGCGTCGATCGCGATCGGCATCCGAGCAATCGCTACGGGCAACTCACTACCGCGGAAGGCGTCGTGGTGTACGACCGCGATGAGACGAGCGGCTGGCTCCAGTCGGACGTCCACGTGGCACTGACTGACCTGCTGTAACGCCCGCTGACTGGCAGCCGCGCTACGGCCGGTTTCTGAGCCCGGCGACGAGTTCGTCGGCGACTCGTGCACGCGTCCGGTGCTCGTCCCGCCGGTCGGCGAACACTGTGCGTGCGCTCTCTTTCGCGTCAGCGTCGACGGTGAAGTCCAGGTCCGGATACGTGACGTCGACCAACACGAGCGGGTACGCCGCTGCTGGCGGCACGCCCTTCGGCCCCGGGAGTTGTGCCGATGCGAGGACGCGATCGACGGCCGCCAGGTCGCGGTCCCCGCGGGCGATCGACGCGACGAGCGAGACGACCCGCCGGACCAACTGTCGCGCGAACCCACCCGCGGTGAGTTCGACGACCAGGAACGCGCCGTCTCGCGAGAGCGACCCGTCGAGGGTCCGAACAGTTCCGGTGTCGTCCGGCGTCAGATTGTGGAAGTCGTGTTCCCCACGGAGTGCGTCGAGCGCGTCGCGTGCGCGCTCGTCGGACACGGCGTCGGGCGGTGCGTGGAGGTGATACCGATAGCTGCGACTGGTGGCGTCGTGGGTGGCGTGGAACTCCGCGGGCGCTTCGGCCCGTGCCCAGGCCCGGACCGTCGCCGGCAGTCCGCTGTTCAGTGCAGCCGGGGTCAGCCAGTCCGGAGCGGAGAACGCGACCGTCTGTGCGAACGCCGAGACGCCCGCGTCGGTTCGGCCCGCCCCCGCGTACCCCGGTGGTGCGTCGGCGTCGGCCCCGAGAACCCCCAACTCGCGGAGCGCGTCGAAGAGCGCGTCCTCGACGGTCGGCACGTCCGGCTGGCGCTGGAAGCCGTGGAACGGCCGGCCGTCGTAGGCGAGGCGAAACGCGCGCATTGGTCGCGGTCCGGACGCCGACGGAATGAGTGTTGTGTCCCCGACCGCGCCCGTGGTCGAGGACATCGGGTCGACTCGACGCAACCGAACCGGACGACGACAGCCTGCTCGACTGAGTTCTATTCGAAGTCCGCGAGCGTCGGGCGGTCGTGGTCGCCCGGGAACTCCGCGAGGGGTACCTGCTCCTGGTCGCCCGAGTCCATGTCTTTGACCGTGACGGCGTCGTCTTCGAGGTCCTGCTCGCCGACGATGACGACCGTCTCGGCGTTGACGCCGTCGGCGTAGTTCATCTGCGCGCCGAAGCTCCGGCCGGCGACGTCGGTCTCGACGACGTGGCCCCGCGAGCGCAGCGTCCGGGTGATCTCGGCGGCCACGTCGCGCGTGTCGCCGATCTGCAGGACGTAGTAGTCGGTCGTGAACGACTCGTCGGGCCAGACGTCGGCGCGCTGCAAGAGCAGGGAGAGCGGGGCGAGCCCGGGGGCGACGCCGACCGCTGGCGTCGGCTGGCCGCCAAAGCTCTCGATGAGGTCGTCGTAGCGGCCGCCGCCGAAGACGGACCGGGAGACCTCGCCCGTCGAGTCGAAACACTCGAAGACGACGCCCGTGTAGTAGTCCAGGCCGCGAGCGGTCTCCAGCGAGAGCGTACAGTACTCGCCTGCGCCGAAGTCGGCCGCCGCGTCCAGCACGTTCTGCAGGTTCGTGACGGCGTTCTCGACGCGGTCAGTGCCCGCGAACTCGACGAGCTCGTCCAGGTTCTCGGCGTCGACGGCGAGCAGGTCGTCGAACTCGGCGGCCTGGTCGTAGGTGAGACCGGCCTCGACGAGCAGGTCGTGGTACTCGGCCTCGCTGATCTTCTCGCTCTTGTCGACGGCCCTGATGGCTTCCTTGGTCTGGACGTCCGTGTCGAACGCTTCCAGCAGCCCGCCCAGGATGTCGCGGTGGGAGACGCGGAACTCGAACTCCTCGCCGGTGAGCCCCAGCGACGTGAGCGCGTCGGCGGCGAACGCGAGGATCTCGGCGTCGGCCTCCGGCTCCGACGAGCCGAAGATGTCGACGTTGGTCTGGTAGAACTCGCGGAAGCGGCCCTGCTGGACCTGTTCGTAGCGCCAGAACGGCCGCGTCGAGACCCACTTGATCGGCTTCGAGAGTTCCTGCTGTTTGGCGACGACCATCCGCGCGACGGTCGGCGTCAGCTCCGGCGTCATCGCCACGTCGCGGCCGCCCTTGTCCTCGAAGGCGTACAGTTCCTCGACGATCTCCTCGCCGCTCTTGTCGACGTACATCTGCGTCCGCTCCAGGGCGGGCGTCCCGATCTCGCGGAAGCCGTACTGGCGTGCGGTGGCCTCCAGTTGATCGATGACCTCCCGGCGCGCCCCCATCTCGTCGGGGTAGAAATCCCGGAAACCCTTCAGGTGGTCGTACATGCTCGGTTGGTTCGCACACGGCGCGCTTGAAACTGTCCTTTGGGTACGCGGTCACTGCTCCTGTGCGGGCGTCGTGAACGGCAGCGTCGCCGCCGTGCGCTGCGTGACGGTCGCGATTCGGACGATGTACGCGAACAGAATCGTGATCGGCAGCAGGCCGACCGTGACGAACAGCGGAACGAAGGCCCGCAAGTACGGGCTGGTGAAGACGGTCCCGCTCGGTCCCGTCAAGAGGAGTAACCCGATTGCGACGACGGTCACCGACGGGAGGCCGGCGTAGAAGAGGTTCCGCGACAGCTCGGCCAGTTCCTGCTGGAGGTAGACCGACTTGAAGTACTGCCGCGCGATGTCGATGTTCTGGAGCTGGTGGACGAGGGTGTCGACCGCGTCGCTGACGTCTGCCGGGAGCTGCGCGCCGTGTTCCCACTCGATCTGTCGGAGTCGGTTGATGTCCGTCGCGTAGTTCGTCGTCAACGTGACCGAGAGCACGTCGAACGTGGAGGTCTGCGATTGCTGCAGCAGCGAATCGACTCTGTCCGTCTGGGTCGTGATCTCCGAGACGACCTCGTTGATCTCCTCGTAGGTCTGTTCGTCCGTCTCGGACGTCGCGAGGCCTCCCAGTCGCTGGGCTTCCCGCCGGGTGTTCTCGAACAGCAGGCGGAGAAAGCCCAGCGGCTCGACCGGTGCGACCTGTCCGGCAGCGTCCTCGACGTCCGAGCGATACTCGATGATCCCCTCGATCTGGGATTCGAGGTCGGGCGGCGCCTGTAGTTCCCGCGAGAGCAGCAACTGATTGATCGAGACGACGACGGTGATGACGGTCAGGTTTCCTCCGATCAACCCGCCCAGCACGTAGAACAGCGGCTGGAGGTCGCGTAACGGTGCCAGTTCACTCACGACCACTGACGCGATGACGAGAAACAGGACGACGGTAGTGAACCCGACGACGAGACGCCGATCCCCGTCGAGGAGCAACCAGTCCTGCCACCGCTGGCGATGGCTCTCAGTGTCACGATCGGTGTCCCGACTTTCGCCGGCTCGCATCGTCGCTCCGTACGATGGCTAGCGGCAAAGATGGCCGGGGTAGTTGTTCGGTCGACGACCGAAAACGGGCGACTCTCAGTGCTCTCGGAGGCCCACGACGCGCGTCTGGTCGTGGGCGGGAAACACCTCTGTGACGGCGTCGTCGCCGTACTCCTCGGCCATCAGGGCGCGGAGCTCCGCCTCGTAATCGCCCTTCGCGATCTCTTCGCTCGGTCCCGTCTCGACCTCCAGCGTCGCGTCCACGAGGTCGTCGACGGCACTTCGACCGAATCCCGACAGCGGAGCCAGGTAGTCGACGTCGTGGCGGTCCTCGATGCTCTGTGCCTGTGCCCGCGAGACGGTCGGAACGCGATCGTCACGGCGCGTTCCGTCCGCGATGGCGTCGAACGAGCGCAGTTCGTCGGCGGCGTCGATCCGGAACTCCCCAGCCGCCACCGTTTCGAGTGCGTGGTCGTGGACGCGCTGGATTCCGGTGCGCGGATAGCCGTCCTCGACCATGCGGTCGACGGCGTCGCGGGCGACCGACTCGTCGAGTTCGACCGTGATGAGCGGAAAGCCGACGGCGGCGGCGGCGTCGCGAGCGTGTGCGGCCGCGTCGGTCACGCCGAACGTCGCCGCGACGAGCGTGACGTCGTAGAAGGAATCGAGCAGGAGAGCGGCCAACGTCGAGTCTTTGCCGCCGCTGTAGCAGAGTCCGACGTGCATTTACCGTCGCTTGATGTCGAAGCTCTTCGAGTCCGGCTTCAGCTCCGAGAGCAGCTGTTTCATCTTCTCCTCGTCGATCTTGTCCTGGAGACGCCCGCTCTGGGCCAGCGCGAGGACCTGCTGTTCGACCTTCTCGCCGAACTGCGGTTTCGACATCTTCACTGTGTTCAGGCGCTTGCGCGCCCCGTCGGTGAGGTGCTGGCGCAGCAGCGCTTTCTTCTGGGCTTCGGCCTGCTGACGCTGGGCTTCCTGGGCCTCGCCGCCCCCTTGTTGCTCTTTCTGTTCGCGGAGCTGTTCCATCTTCTCCTGTCGCAGCCGTTCGAGCTCTTCGTCGTCGGGTTCGCCACTCATAGCTATTGTAATACTTGTTGCGTCTGCTGGAAAACCGTTACGGAGACTCCTCTCTCAGGGAGCACGAGGTGTCGTCGTCGGCCTCGTTCGGGCGGTCGTCTCGGCCCGCCGCTTGATCGCCCGGTTGACGCCCTCGAAGGTCGCCGCCGTCTGCCTGCCGTACCGGCGCACGAACGGCCCGGCGAGCAGCCCGACGAACCGCTCGGCCTGCGTCAGCCGAGAGCGTCCGTTCCCGAGGTTCTCGATCGTGAAACAGTGCTCGCCGTCGCACAGCCCGCGGACGAGCAGGTGGCTGCGCCACCGGAGTTCGTACTCCGGCTCGGCTCGGAGCACTCGTGACGTCGCGGACGGCTGCCGGCCCGCTCGTGGCCCGGGTGTGACGGTAAGCCGCGCACCGGCCACCGGCGTGCCCTCGATTCGCACGTACTCGTTCCACTCGGGGTAGCGTTCGAACTCGGACAGCACCCGCCACACGACCGCTGGCGGTGCGTCGATGTCGATGGTCGTCTCCAGCGTGTGCATAGCGTCCAATGGACGCCAGCAGCTATAGCGCTATGCGAGCGTGTCGAGACAGTGAGAGAAACGAGTCCAGCAGCTCAGGGGGAGAACGAACGCGAAAGGGAGCGAACTTACGCGTAGCGTTCGAGTTCCGGACGGTCGAGGTCCTGGAGGACCTCGCCGGCGGTGTCGTCGAGGAGGCTGCGACCGTCGCCGGTGACCTTGCGGCCCTCGCCCTGTGCGGTCTGGACGTAGCCGGCCTCTTCGAGCTGCTGGAGGATCGTACGGATGATCTTCCCGCTGCCCTTCGTGGAGCGCTTCGGTCGGACCTGGTAGCGAGTCGACCCCTTCGAGGAGTTGCCGTACTCGGTGCGGAGGCTGCCGATGCCCACGGGACCGTCGATGGCGACCTTGCGCAGGAGGCTGGCGGCGCGGCGCTGCCAGAAGTCGTCCTGTTCCGGCGGGAGTTCGCGGCCGGTACCTGTCTTCGTGAAGCGAGCCCAGTCGGGTTCCGCCACGGCGTCCTCGTCGGCGAGTCGCTCTGCGAGCGCCTCGTTGAGGTCCTCGGCGGGAACGTCGAATAGCGTCGTCATTGCAGTGTCGTTCCTGTTGGCGTCATAAAAGCGCATCGTTCGGCACTCGCCGGTGCCCGTGTGGGTCGTTCACTCGTCTTCGACAACTGGCTCTTCCCCGCGACGGGCACCGAGGGCTGCAGCCGACCCGCCCCCGACGAGCGTCGGGAACCAGTAGGTGGCGGCGCGGTGGATGACGATCGCGGCCCCCGCTGCGGCGGCCGGGATGCCGGTCGTCGAGACCAGCAGGACGGTCAACGCCGTTTCGATGCCGCCGAGGCCGCCCGGGAACGGCGTGGCGCTCGCGAGCGCGCCCACGGGAATGACGACCAGCACCGCTGCGAAGGGCACGTCGTACCCGAGGGCGGTGACCGACAGCCACAGCGAGGACGTGAGCGCGAGCCAGCCGCCAAGCGAGAACGCCAGCGCGAGGACGAGCCGCCGTGGGCTGTTGGCGACGCGATCGATCGCCGTGAAAAATCCCTCGATGCGGTGTTCGATGACGCCGGGATCCGGTGGACTTCGTCGGGGGACGAGTCGTCCGAGGGCGCGGATGACCGGCGTCAGCAGGCGGACGACCGCGGCTTCCAGTTCGTAGCGGTAGCGCCAGCCCACGTACGCGGCGACCGGGATGGCGAGCGCGAGCGCGCCCACGGCAACGGAGGCGATCCGGAGGTTCCGCCCGAGCGTGACGGTCTCCACGGCGAAGAACGCGAGGCCGATCGTCGCGAGTCCGACGGACGGGACGAAGTGGAGCGCGTCGACGCTGGCGATCGCGGCCAGCCCGTTCTCGTACTCGCTGTCCGTGGCCTTCGAGATGAGCAGTGCGGTGAGCGGCTCCCCGCCGGCTTGCCCGAACGGCGTGACGTTGTTCGCGAACACGGCGGCCGTGTACAGCATGACCGCCTTCGGTGCCGAGACGGGCTCGTCGATCGCCTGGAGCACCGTGTACAGTGCCAGTCCCCACGAGGAGAGCCACAGGAGTGCGACGGGGACGAGCGCGGCCACGATCACCGGATCGGCGCTCGCGAGCGCCGCGAGGATCTGGTCGACGCCGACGAACCAGAACAACACCACCAGGACGAGCACGGCGCCGGCAAACCCCGCGACCGTGGCCCGTCTGTCCCCGTTCATGCCCGGGCCAACGACCGGTTTCCGTTTGAAGGCACCGACTGCCACCTCCCCCGGGATTTTAGAGGGCGCCCCCGAAGGGCGGGTATGGACGAGCGGGCGGCACTCGCGCTGTTAGCCGATGACCTGCCAGCCGCCGGCGACGACGCGGCCGTCGTCGGCGAGCAGGTGCTCACGACGGACATGCTTCACGACCGGACGGACTTCCCGGTCGGCACCACACGCTACACGGCCGGCTGGCGCGCCGTCGGCGCATCGCTGTCGGACGTCGCCGCGATGGGGGCGGAAGCGACGGCGGCCGTCGCCGTCTACGCGGCCCCGTCGTTCGACGAATCCGAACTCCGGGAGTTCGTCCGGGGTGCACGCGACGTCTGTGCGTACGTCGAGGCCGAGTACGTCGGCGGCGATCTCGACCGCCACCAGGAGTTTACCGTCTCGACGACGGTCCTGGGACGAACCGACTCGCCGGTGCGTCGGTCCGGCGCCAGCCCGGGCGACGCGGTCTGCGTCACCGGCACGCTCGGACGGAGCGGGGCCGCGATCCGGCTGTTCGAGCAGGGCGAGTACGACCGCGCGAACGACCTCTTCCGGTTTACGCCCCGGGTCGTCCCCGGGTTGGCTGTGGCCTCCCACGCGACGGCGATGATCGATTCGAGCGACGGCCTCGCCCGCTCGCTCCACCAACTCGCCGACGCCAGCGACTGCGGCTTCGCTATCGAGCGGCCGCTGCCCATCGACGAGGCGGTCGACGACGTCGCACCCGACGAGGCGACGCGCCGCGAACTGGGCGTCTTCTTCGGCGAGGACTTCGAACTCGTCTTCACGATCCCACCCGGCCAGTTGCCGGGCGTCAGGGACTGCTGTGACGTACAGATCACGAAAATCGGGACGGTGACCGAGCCCGACGAGGGGCTCACGCTCGCTGGCGACGCCCTGCGGGACAGAGGATACACGCACGCCGGCGAGGACGACGCGGAGTAACGAGAGCGACGCTCAGGCCGCGGCGACCTCGATCGGGATCGGCGTGAAACACGCCAGTCCGAGCAGGAAGGTGAGGAGTCCGACCGCGAACCGTTTCCGGTCGAGCGGGGAGTCGTCGATGGGGTCGGTCGGCCCGGCGTAGGCGAGACCGAGCGCCAGGACGCCCCAGATGAACCAGATGTACACTGCCTGGCCACTCCGGGCGACGAACAGGTAGGCGCCGAGGCCGAAGAGGCCGGCTGGGACGGCCGCAGACACCGTCTCCGTCCGCTTGCCGAACATCGCTCGGACGATGTGGCCGCCGTCGAGTTGGCCGACGGGCAGCAGGTTCAGGAACGTGATGAACATCCCGAGCCAGCCGCCGAAGACGACCGGATTGAAGATCTTGTTCGGGGCGCTGTAGGTGAGCGGCTGGCCGGTGATCGCCGACAGCACCTGCAGCATGAGCGGGTGGTTGAACGACAACTCGAACGGCACCCGCACCGGGTCCAGGTGGAGGCCGATGATGGTCACGACGACTGTCGCGCCCAGTCCGGCCAGCGGACCGGCGACGCCGATGTCGAACAGCGCCTTCCGGTCGGGTATTCGGCCGCGCATCTTGATGACGGCCCCCATCGTCCCGAAGATCGAGGGGAAGGGGATGAAATACGGCAGGCTAGCGTCGACCCGGTGGTAGCGACTCATCACGTAGTGGCCGAGTTCGTGCGTCCCGAGGACGCCGAGCACAGCAGCGGTAAACGGCCAGGCCTCCAGGAGGCTGAGCGGGTCGTTCCCGACGTCGATTCCGTACCAGACGGTGCCGACGAACAGCGTCGAGAGAACTGTCAAAACCGCAAGTACGACGTTCGTCCAGGGAATCCCGTTCAGGCCGAGCGATCGGGGTTTCGCGACGAGCGCGTAGTTCCCGGCCATCAACTGGGGGCCTCTGGACGGCTGCTGCTGGAGCGACACGTCGTAGTCGTACTCGTGGAACAGTGGCCACACTTCACGCTCCAGAACGTCCGAGGAGACTGCTGGGCGACCGATATACAGGAGTTTGTCGCCGTCGGTCCGCACCTCGTAGACGCGAAACGCCGAAGAGAGTTCGTCGACCGCGGGCGCGTCCCCCGGGACACCGCTCCCATCCATCGATTTCCCCTTGTACACGCGACCGTATAAATCTCCGGTCCGAATATCACACGAAAGAACTCGTCAGTGTCTCGAACGGTCGATCTCGGGGGTCGGGGAGGGCCCCGAGACGGCGGTTCGGGACGGCTGTCGTCGGGGGAACGGCCGGGGAGGCTGCGTCGTGGTGTCTAGTTGGCGGGCTCGATTCGCCACGTGGTCGCGCTCGTGTACGACCACTTCTCGACTTCCAGATCCGTCGCGGATTCGCTGAGTTTGACCATGAGCGCACCGATCTCCTTGGGCGAGAGGCCGACCTCGTCTGCGATGAATTTGCTCTTGAAGTACATCTCGCCGTCCTGGGCTTTCTGCTTCAGGTACGACCGGAGTCGTTCTTCCTTGCTCTGCGTTTCGGTGGAGGGCTGCGTTGTAGCGCTCATTTGTGACACCTCATCCGTTCGTATCAACTACATCTGCATATAAAGCCAGGAAGCTTCGAGTCACTTCGGCGGTTTTAGCGTCGGTTCGGGCCTTTTTCCGCCTAAATCGGTGTAAAACAACTCTTTCATAACGTTTCGAGAGGGCGCGAGACGTTTTACAAACGAATCTAAGGCCGTTATGATGTTCTTACTCCAGGGTGGCCGAGTGGGACTGACACGGCCACTCGCAGCGCCATTTGGCGGGTGATGTTGCCGCATCTCGCCTGGCGCGCGGTCGGTCACTCCCTGTCGTGGACCCAGAACTCCTCGTCGACGGTCACTTCCTTTTTGAAGATCGGGACCTCGTCTTTGAGCCGGTCGATGCCGTCTTCGACGGTCCGGAACGCTTCTTCGCGGTGGCCGGCGAGCACGACGACGAACACGATGTCCTCGCCGTACTCGATGACGCCCGTTCGGTGGTGGAGGCGAACGTCTACGACGCCGTCTCGGGTTTCGAGCTCGGCGCTGATGGTCTCCATCTTCTCCTCGGCGACGCCTTCGTACTTCTCGAACTCCAGGTACTCCGTCGGAGCGTCCTCGGGGGCGTCTTTCGCGCGGACGCGGCCGGTGAACGTCGCGATCGCGCCGGCGCGTTCGGCCGCTGGTGACGCTTTGACCTCCTCGACCAGCGTGTCGAGGGTCACGTACGGTTCGGTCGACGCGAGCGACGAGAGTACGTCGTCGACGTCGACGGCGTCGGCGTCCGGACCGGCCGCGAGTTCGGGGCCGGCGTGCTCGCGGTCCCCCAGGACGACCTGTGGGATCGCAGCGTGGCTGAACCCCTCGACGACTGCGTAATCGTACGCGGGCGCGAGGTCGGCCAGCGTCTCGTCCAGCGTTCGCTCGGTGCCGGTGGCGAACCAGCCCTCGTCGTCGGTGAGGCCGTAGGTCGCTGCGGCTCCGGCTGTCCGGTGGCGGTCCGTGTCTTTCCCCTCGGTGTCGACGTCGGGTGCGTGCGTGAGGTGTTTGACCGTGGCGACCCGTCCGCGGTCGGTCAGTCGCTCGACGAGCCGTTCGACGAGCGTCGTCTTCCCGGAGTCGGACGGCCCCACCACGCCGAGTACGTGCATACCTGAATCGCAGGCCGTCTGGGCGCATTAGCTTTCGGTCCCGCGATCGCCCGGCCGACGCGGAGTACGAACGCTTAAGAACGGCTCGGAGCAACCCGGACGTAATGAAAGTCGTCGTTTCTATCGGCGGGAGCGTGCTCGCGCCCGACCTCGAACCGGACCGAGTACGCGCCTACGCGGACGTCATCGAAGGGCTGGTCGCGAACGGCCACCGCGTCGGCGTCGTCGTCGGCGGGGGCACGGTCGCTCGGGACTACATCACGACCGCCCGGGACCTGGGCGCAAACGAGATGCAACTCGACCAACTCGGCATCGGCGTCACCCGGCTGAACGCCCAACTGCTCATCGCCGCGATGGGCGAGCAGGCCGCTCCGACGCCGCCCGAGAACTACGAGGACGCGGGCACCGCGATGCACCGCGGGGACGTGCCGGTGATGGGCGGGGTCACGCCAGCACAGACCACCGACGCCGTGAGCGCCGTGCTCGCGGAGTACGTCAACGCCGACCTGCTGGTGTACGCGACGAGCGTCCCCGGCGTGTTCAGCGCCGATCCCAACGAACACGAGGACGCCACCCGGTTCGCGGAGATGACGCCCGACGAACTGGTCGACATCATCGCCGACATCGAGATGGAGGCGGGCAGCAACGCCCCGGTGGACCTGCTGGCCGCGAAAGTCATCCAGCGGGCGAACCTGCGCGCCATCGTCCTCGACGGCACCGAACCCGAACGGGTCGCCAGCGCGATCGACGACGACGAGCACGACGGGACCGAGATCCGGCCCGGTGGTGACCGATGAGCGAGGACGCCGAGAGCGCAGTCGAGGACATCGACCTGTACGACCCCTACGCGGTCGGACGCACGGCCGGCCGCGCGTTCTGGGCCGACGCCGTCGCGGACGCCATTCTGGCGAGCGAGCCCGACGAGCCCATCGTCATCAAGGGCGGCGTCTCCCCCTCGGGTGTCCCGCACATCGGCCACTTCAACGAGATTCTGCGGAGCTACTTCGTCGCCGAAGCCCTCCGAGACCGCGGCCACGAGGTCCGCCAGGTGTTCACGACCGACGACAAGGACCCGCTCCGGAAGATCCCCCGAACGCTGGCCGACCTCGACTGGAACGTCGTCGACTTCGGTGACGACGCCGTCGACTCGGCCGCCGTCGGCCAGAACCTCGGGAAACCCTACACGGACATCCCCGACCCGTTCGGCTGCTGTGACTCCTACGGCGCGCACTTCACCAACCTCCTCGAACAGAGCGCGGACCTGGTGGACGTGCCCGTCGAGTTCGTCTCGAACACCGAACTGTACGCCGACGGGGAGTTCGAGGAGATCACGCGCTTCCTGCTCGAACACACCGACCAAGCCCGCGAGACGCTCGCCGAGTACCAGGCCAGCGTGGACGACTCCTACGTCCCGTTCACGCCCCAGTGCAGCGAGTGCGGGCTGCTGACGGGCCAGATCGTCGACGTCGATCTCGACGAGGGTACCGTCGCGTACGAGTGCACCGAGATGGAAGCCGGCGACCGGACCATCGAGGGCTGTGGCCACGAGGGCACGGCGACGCTCCGGGACGGCAAGCTCCCGTGGCGTTTCGAGTGGCCCGCCCAGTGGGACATCCTGGGGGTGGACTTCGAGCCGTTCGGGAAAGACCACGCAGAAGGCTCCTGGCCGAGCGGGGAGGACATCGCCCGGAACGTCCTCGACGTCGAGCCGCCGGTGCCGATGGTGTACGAGTGGTTCACGCTCAACGGCGAGGCGCTCTCCTCGTCGTCGGGCAACATCGTCACCGTTTCGGAGGTGCTGGAGTTGCTCGAACCCGAGGTGTTCCGGTACTTCTTCACCAAGAACCCCCGCAAGCAGCGTGACTTCGACGTGACGACGCTCGACCAGCTGGTCGACGAGTTCGACCAGTTCGAGCGGGTGTACTACGGCACCGAGGAGCCCCGCGACGAGGAGGAAGCGGAACTCGCCGAGCGAGCCTATCCGATGGCCGTCGGTAGCGAGGCACGAAGTGCCTCGGGAAGCCGGACGCAGTCCGGCGACGGCGAGGCGGCCGACGACCAGCCCATCCGCATCCCGTACACGTTCGCCGCCGTGCTGGGGATGACCGACGACCCCGAACTCCGCGAGCAGATGGCGCGGCGCGAGGGCCACATCCCCGAGGACGCCACCGAGGCGGAGATCGAGGCCGCGCTCGCGCGCGTCGAGCGCGCCCGACAGTGGGCAAAGCGGACCGACAACGAGTACAACTACCGGCTGGCCGAGGACCTCCCCGAGACCGACTTCGACGACGACGTGGCGGCTGCGCTGGCCGAACTGGCCGACTTCGTCCAAGCCGGGCACGACGGCGAGGAGATCCAGGGCGAGATCTACGAGGCGGCAAAGCGCAACGACGTGGAGGTGGGCGATTTCTTCGCGGCCGGCTACCAGCTGTTCCTCGACACCGACCAGGGACCGCGGCTCGGGCCGTTCCTGGCCGCGCTGGACGAGCAGTTCGTGCTCGACCGCCTCCGTCGGGACGCGTAGCACTGTTCGGGGACGCCCTCGGGCCGCGGTCACCCGGCGGTCGCCCGCCGGTGTCGTGAACCAAACTCTCTTGACTCACAGGCCCGTCTCGTCGGACGATGGTAAGCACGCTGACCTGGGTGCTCGCAGGCGTTCTCCTCTATACGCTCGTCGCGATGGCGCTGCGGGCCCAGGGCAAGATTCCCGAGTACATCCGGGTTCAGGGGCCGATTACCACGATCCACACGAAGCGTGGTCGCGCGTTCCTGAACTGGCTGGCGTCCCCGCGTCGGTTCTGGCGCGCCTGGGGGAACTTCGGCGTCGGTATCGCACTCGTGGTGATGATCGGCATGTTCGTGACGGTGTTGCTCGCCGGCATCCGGTCGTTCAGCCAACCCGAGGCGACGCCGGTCCGCAACCCCCAGAACGTCCTCGTGATTCCCGGCGTCAATGACTTCCTCCCGATGTCCGCCGCGCCCGAGATCGTGTTCGGGCTCGTCGCCGGTCTCATCGTCCACGAAGGCGGCCACGGACTGCTCTGCCGCGTCGAGGACATCGACATCGACTCGATGGGGCTGGCGCTGTTCGCGTTCATCCCCATCGGGGCGTTCGTCGAACCCAGCGAGGAGAGCCGGAACCGGGCGAACCGCGGCGCACAGACGCGGATGTTCGCCGCCGGCGTCACGAACAACTTCGCGATCACGCTCGTCGCCTTCCTCTTGCTGTTCGGACCGATCATCGGCTCGATCTCGGTCGTGAGCGGCGTCCCCGTCGGCAAGACGTTCCCGGGGTCGGCCGCTGGAGCGTCCGGCATCGAGGGCGGTGACGTCATCACGAGCGTCGACGGCCAGCCCGTCGCCAACGCCTCGGAACTCGACTCGGTGCTCGTCAACACCACCGACCGGACGGTCACGGTCGAGCGGCAAGACGCCCCCGCGGTGACGGTCAATCGGACGCTGATGATAACGCGGGCCGTCCCTGGGGTGCTCGACGGGCGGCCCGGCGAAACCGGCGTCAACATTAGCGGGGCGACGCCGCCGACGATCACCGCCGTCAACGGGACGGCGGTCTACACTGAACAGGGCTTCGCCGACGCGATCCAGAACCGCTCGCTCGTCACGGTGTCGACCACCGCCGGCAACGCGACGTTCCCAGTGGGTGCGTACGTGACCCGAGCGAGCGCGGGCGACCCGCTTGACGAAGCCGGCGCACCGACCAACGGGACGCCGATCGTCATCACGCAGTTCGGTGAGACGCGCGTCACCGATACGGCGACGCTCCAGACGGCGCTGGCACAGCACGACGCCGGTGACGAGGTGACCGTCGAGGCGTACGTCCTGCAGGGCGAGCGGGCGCAGCCGGCGACCTACAACGTCTCACTGGTTCAGGACCCGGACGGCGAGGGCGCGTACCTCGGCGTCTTCCTCCAGGGCGGGACGAGCGGCCTGGCCGTCAACGACTTCGGCATCGACATCTACCCTGCCGAGGGCTTCCTCGGGTTGCTCGGCGGCGGGAGCGGTCCCCTCGGTGGCCTGACCGACGGCTCGTTCGTCCGCCAGGTGTTCGCCGTCCTCCTGCTGCCCTTCATCAGCGTCCTCGACCCGAACTTCTCGTACAACTTCGCGGGCTTCGTCCCGGAAGTCGTCGGCTTCTACACCGTCGAGGGGCCGCTCGCCGCGCTCGGCGGGGGCGTGTTCACGCTGGCGAACGTCACGTTCTGGACGGCGTGGATCAACCTCCAGCTCGGGATGTTCAACCTCGTTCCGGCCTTCCCGCTCGACGGCGGGCACATCCTGCGGACGAGCACCGAGGCCGTCATCTCGCGGCTCCCCATCGAGGGCGGTCGCCGGCTGACCACGGCCGTCACCATCTCGATCAGTCTGGTGATGCTCGCGGGCCTGTTCCTGATGATCTTCGGCCCCGGTCTGCTGGCCAGCACCTAACGGTCGGTCGCGCTGGCCTCTTCATCGTGGTCTAGTCGTGTCTTACCCGGAACTGACCGTGGTAACGTCCGACGTACAACGTGTGATTCGGTCGACCGTGGCGCTGTATGAACGGCCGGGTCGTGATCGCTCTCCTCGTCCTCGCCGTCCTCGCCTGGACGCAGGGTCTCGTCCCGATCACGCACGTTCCGGGGTTTCCGGACCGCGACTTCGATCGGGACGGCCTCAGCAACGAGCGCGAGCGGGCGCTGGGGACGAACGCCTTCAAAGCGGACTCCGACGGCGACGGCCTCGACGACTGGTACGAGCTCTCGGCGCTGGAGACCGACCCGACGACGGCGGACACCGACGACGACGAGTTCTCGGACAGCGTCGAACTGGTCGGCGGCCCGCCGATCGCTGGCGCTGACCCGCTGCAGCGGGACGTGTTCGTCGAGATCGATTACGTGACCGGGAAGCGCCCGTCCCGGGAGACGCTCGACCGAGTCGCGGCGGTTTTCGAGGCGGCTCCCGTCCGGAACCCGGACGGCTCCACCGGGATCGATGTCCACTTCGTCATCGACGACGAGATCGGCTCTCCCACCGCGACGACCCCGAAAGAACTCTCTCGGATTCGGAAGGCCCACTTCGACAACTCGTCGGTCGGCTACCATTACGCCGTGTTCGTCGGACAGGCGGGCGGCGAGAACAGGACGCGGACCGGGTTTCAATCGTCGGGACCCGGCTACCGCCAGATGGCGATCGAGTACCAGGGCGGCGACTTCGCGGGGACGTTCGTCCACGAACTCGGCCACTCGCTCGGGATCGACGCCGACGACTACGCGGGCGTGGACTCGTACGCGGTGTCGGCGGCCACCTACCCGAGCGTGATGAACTACAACTACCCGGACTCACCGATCAGATTGACTCACGACGGCCCGTTCGACGACTGGGAACACATCAACGACTCGCAGATCAATCCGCGGCCGCGCGAGATTCGGCGCCGTCTCACCCGAGCGCGAGCCGAGGACGACGGCTCGGTTCTCGAAGACTGAGAACGGAAACCTCCTTACGGACCGTTCCGAACGGCCCCGTATGGAACAGCGCGATCCGCCACCGACCGAAGAGGGTTGGTACGCCCTGCACGACTTCCGGACGATCGACTGGGACGCCTGGCGCAACGCGCCCGAACACCGCCGCGAGCGCGCGCTCGAGGAGGGGATCGACTACCTCCAGTCCCACGCGAACCTGGACGACGTGACCGACCCCGACGAGTTCGGCGGCGGTGCGACCGCCGTCTACACCGTCGTGGGACACAAGGCCGACGTCCTGATCATGCACCTCCGCGAGACGGTCGCGGAACTGGACACCGCCGAGCGCCGGTTCGAGCAGACCGCCTTCGCCGAGTTCACCGAGCAGCCCAACTCCTACCTCTCGGTGACGGAGGCGTCGGGCTACACGGAGTCGGCCCGCGGTTACTTCGAAGGCGAGGTCGACGACGACTCCAGTCTCGCGCAGTACATCCAGAAACGGCTCCATCCCGAGGTCCCGGACTCGGAGCACGTCTGTTTCTACCCGATGAGCAAGCGCCGCCAGCCCGAGCAGAACTGGTACGACATGCCGTTCGACGAGCGGGCCGACATCATGGAACGCCACGGCAACATCGGCAAGGGCTACGCCGGGAAGGTCAGCCAGATGATCGCCAGCAGCGTCGGCTTAGACGACTGGGAGTGGGGCATCACGCTGTGGGCCGACGACCCCACGAACATCAAGGACCTCCTGAACGAGATGCGGTTCGACCCCTCGTCCAGCCACTTCGCGGAGTTCGGTCCGTTCTTCTTCGGTCGGAAGTTCCCGCCGGCAGACCTGCCGGCCGTCCTCGCGGGCGACGACGTGCCGACCGGGGACAGCGACACCGCCGGCCAGCACGCCGAGACGAGTGCACCCGCTCACGCCGGCGACTCCGGCGGTCACCCTCGCGGTGAGACTGGCAGCCACGGAACGTCCGACAGCGACTCTCACGCCGGCGGTCCCCCGACGGGCGGCAGCGACGAGGACGACGAGATCGAAGCCGACGACGAGATTCAGCAGAAACTCGGCAACCTCGGACTCTACCCCGGTGAGGATTACGACGAGGGCGACCACGGCCTGGTCTTTTACTCCCAGGCCGACGCGCAGGACCTCGCCGACGAGGTCGACGGCCTGCGGAGCAACTTCGAGCACTACGACACGCACGTGCTGACGACGGTCCGGGCCAACGAGGGCCGGGCGGCCATCGCCAGCGTCTGGAAGACCGAGAGCGCCGCCGACACGGCAAGCGGCTTCCTCAACGACCTCTCGGGGATCGTCGAGGGGTACCGCGGTCCGCTCGGCGAGGGCGACGGCGAGACCGACGACGCCGAGACCGACGCGGGCGACGAGATCCGCGGCGAACTCGAAGACCTGGACATCTACGCCGGCCAGCCACACGGCGAGGACGTGTACGCGCTGGTGCTGTACTCCGAGGCCGACCGCGAGGAGCTGTTCGCGGAAGTCGACGACCTCCGGGACGGCTTCGACCGCTACGACACCCACGTGAAGACGGCGCTGTACGACTCCGAGTCGGGCGACGACGACCGGACGGCCGTCGTCAGCATCTGGGACACCCAGAGCGCCGCCGACACGGCCTCCGATTTCCTCTCGGACCTGCCCGGCATCGTCGCCCGCGCGGGCGAAGAGTCCGGCTTCGGGACGATGGGGATGTTCTACACGGTCAAGCCCGAGCACCGCGAGGACTTCGTCGAGAAGTTCGGCGAAGTCGGCGAACTGCTCGCTGACATGGAGGGCCACCACGACACGGCCCTGATGGTCAACCACGAAGACGAGAACGACATGTTCATCTCCAGCCAGTGGCGCGCCAAGGAGGACGCGATGGACTTCTTCCGCTCGGACGCCTTCTCGGAGACGGTTTCCTGGGGACAGGACGTCCTCGCCGACCGCCCGCGGCACGTGTTCCTGGCGTAACCGCACAACGGTTCCCCGCGTGCTCGTTTTCGCCTACCGCTTTCAGTCGGCTCGTTCGCCAGCGTGGCTGCCCGTGAGTGCCTGCTGGAGGACGTGCCCGAGGAACCCGATGCCAGGAACGGCGAACACCGAGGCGTGTACCCAGGCGTCGTAGTCGACGTTCGGCGGTTTCGTCACGAGGAAGAGCCCGTAGACGGCCAGCATGATGACGATCCAGAGGGCGGTGATGACCAGAAACGGGACGGCGTCACGAACGGCGTCCGCGACCGCTGCTTTCGTGCTCTGTGACTCGTTGTTGCTGTCGATCTGCACCATTAAAGAACAGTGGCCACGGCCTGTTCGGGTGCGTCTTTGCTGGGAGCGCTGCGAGGCTGGCTCGTCGGCGTGCTTACTCGTCCAGCGCTTCGAGAACCGTGATTCCGCGTTCGAAGCGAGGTCCCGGCGCGACGTCATCGTCGTTCGCGTCCTGTCGACTGTCGGTCCCCCCGTCGGTCTGTTCGTCGCTGGCGTGCTCGACGAGGCCGACTGCCTGGAGCGCGGGCAGGTGCCTATGATGGAGGGCAACCTGTGCCCGTTCTCTGGTGGCATCGAGAGCGGTTTCGACCGTCGTCAACGAGACCGTGTCCCGGCCGTCCGTCGTCTGTTGCTCGTGCAGGCGTCGCAGGAGCCGACGCCTGTGCGGGTGTGCCAGTGCTCGGAGGAGTTCGTCGACAGTCCGGTCTGTGTCTCGTCTCATCGTTTGTCCGTGAACGCGGCCACGGGGCGGCGGTCCGACTCGACTCGCGTCACCGTCGCCGGCCGATGACCGTATTCACACTGCGGAATCGCACAGTAACTGTATAGGTGTTTTATCGCCCTTCTCGAAGACTGCGTGCCCGCTCGGTCCGCTTCTGTTGCGGCTTGTCCCGACGCGGCGGACTGCCGTGCCGATAGCTGTGAGTGACAGATCGGGTGCACGGTGTGGCTGGGGGGGAATCGTAACCCCTTACCGCTGGCCGCGGTCTATATCGGGTATGAGCGTCATTCGGCTCGTCTGGGGACGAGCAACTGGGCCAACGCCGACGGCGTCCTACGACGCGGCGCTCGCGGCGGCGAACGTCCACAACTTCAACCTGATCACCGTCTCCTCGGTCATCCCCGCGGCGGCGCAGCTCGAAGTCGTCGAGACTGCCCCGGACCTCGGCGACGTCGGCGACTCGCTGACGGTCGTCCAGGGCCGAGCCACGCGGGGGCCGGGCGACGCAGGCGCCGCTGGCATCGGCTGGGCACGCAGCGAGTCCGGGCGCGGTATCTTCTACGAGTCCTCGGGCGACGACGAGGCGACCGTCCGCGACCGCATCCGGGACGGACTGGACGCGGGGAAGGATCTGCGAGACTGGTCGTTCACCGACGAGGACGTAGTCGTCGTCGAGGCCGACTCCGACCCCGAGGCGTACTCGACGGTCGTGGTCATCGCGGCCTACGGGGAGAGTCGTCCAATCCTGCGCTAGCCGGCGGATTTATACGTTCGACATACATAGAACAGCGGAAATGTACGGAAACGCCCCGTTCGCGGGTACCGACGACGTCGACGTGCCGACGCTTTCTGCCGAGCAGCGCCAGCACCTCCGCCGCGATCTGGCCAGCGTCGCCGCCCGAACCCGCGAGTTGCTCCCGGACGAGTTCGCCGTCGGTCTCGAACTGTCCGCGAGCCCCGAGGGTCCCCGGGCGACCGTCGCCGTCCAGCCCCCGGTCGGCTCCATGGTCAGCGCCGGCTACACCCCGGAGGACACGACCGACATCCGCATCGCTGAGGACGAACGCACCGACATCGCGCAGGGGCTCGCCGCGAGTGCCGCCCTGCAGGTCAAACAGGCGATGGGCGATACGAACTCCCAGACTGCCCAATAGTACCTTTTTTAACGGGGGAATCGCGCTCGCCTCTGGCGAGCGCTCAACCCCCGTCAAAAAATCTACGCTAAAAAAGCCGGACGCTCGGCTTCGCCTCGCGTCCGGTGAACCGGCGAGCAAGCTCGCCGGATGCTGGCGACCTCCTGCTGCTCAGCTAGCACGGGTAGTCAGCAAACCGCGCCGCTACCGCTCGCACTTGCTGCTCGTCTCGCCGTCGACCGGCGGCGAATAAAACAGCGCGTAGCCCATTGCAGCGCTCGCGGGCAGACTCCCGACTGCCAGCGCCAGCGTGAGCGGCACGCCGACGAAAAACCAGATGACAACCGCCACTATCAGTGGTCCCGGAATCACGGAGAGGACCAGATCCGGCTCGGACACTCGATCGAGACGTGTGTCTGAGATGGTTGCCTCCACTCACACCGTCCACAGCGAGCTAATTAAATATTATTACTTGGCAGAAAACGGAGGTATTCCCGTGCCGGGGGTCCGCTCACTTCCCCCAGAAGGGGTCGCGGTTGCGCTGTTTCTCCAGGTACATCGAGAGCGCTTCGCGCTCGTCCGCCGGGATGTCCTCGGTGAGTTCCTGTTCGAGGATCTTCGCGTGCTTCTCGGGGAGGTGGACCCAGAGTTCGTCGCCCTCTTCGATCTGGCGGCCGACGGTCGGGCCGTCGATGGAGACCGCCGCGCGCTCGCCGGCGCGGAGTTCGTCGACGTCCTCGCCCTCGTCCTGGATGGATTTGAGGTTGCCGACGCGCTTGAACTCGCCGTCCTCGAACTTCGCGGCGTTCGTGTTGCGCTTGACCGTTCCCGACCGGACCTCGACGCCGACCACTGCGGGGTCGGACTGGCGGAAGGTGTGGTCTTTGAGGATCTGGAAGCGCGCGGGGCGGGTGATGTTCTCCAGGACCTGCTCTTGCTGGGACTGCTCGATCGCCTCGACGTGCTCCTCGTACTCCTCGATGAGCCGGTAGATGACGTCGTGTTCGAAGATGCGAACGCCCTCCTGTTTGGCGAGTTTCTCGGCGTCGTCGAGGATGTCGACTGAGAACGCGAGGATCGCCTTGTGTTTGTCCTCGGCGGCGGTCTCGGCGACCCGGATGTCACGCGGGGCGACGTCGCCGACCTCCGCGCGGACGATGGGGATCTCTGACTCGTCGAGCGTGCTCGCGATGGCCTCCAGGCTCCCGAGCGTGTCCGCCTTGACGATGACGCCCTGTTCTTCCGTGCGGACCTCGATCTCGGCGAGTTCCTTCTCGACCTCTGCGACGACTTCGTCCTTGTTCCGGTTACGGACGACGCGGATCGGCGCGCCGGCCATGGCGTCGTCGAGATCGGGCGCGGCGATCTTCACACCCGCCGCCGCCGACACCTCGTCGACTTTCTCGAACTGCTTCTCGGTGCGGATCTCGGCCAGCGGCCGGGGCTGGAGCAGTGCGCGTACCTCCGTCGTGATCGGTGCGTTCAGGCCGCCGACGATGATCTCGTCGTCCGCCCGGATCGTGCCGTCGTAGAGGACGGCGTCGACGGTCGTCCCGAAGCCCTGGGTGTCCTTGACCTCCAAAACCGTGCCTGCGCCCGGACCCTGGACGTCGATGGCCATCTCCTCTTTCATGTAGCGCTGGGAGAGGCCCATCAGGACGGTCAGCAGGTCGGGGACGCCCTCGGCGGTCATCGCCGAGACGGGGACGACGCCGATGTTCTTCTGGAAGTTCTGGACGCGCCAGTACATGTCCGCGGAGAAGCCCTCGTCGCTGAGCTGCCCGATGATCTTGTACAGGCGGTCGTTCAGG
Organism: Halorientalis brevis; assembly: GCF_023077655.1. NCBI lineage: Archaea > Methanobacteriati > Methanobacteriota > Halobacteria > Halobacteriales > Haloarculaceae > Halorientalis > Halorientalis brevis. The sequence continues at coordinate 161,744 of NZ_JALLGV010000003.1, forward strand.
TCGCCCTCGACGCGGTCCGATTGCTGTTCGATGGACTGCTGGATGGGTTCGCCCTCGTTGGGGTTCCAGCCGGGGACCGTGTCCACTTTGTTCGCGGCGACGATGAAGGGCGTCTGGGTCCGTTTCAGGATGTCGACGGCCTCCAGCGTCTGGGGCTGGAACCCGTCGTTGACGTCGATGACGAGCACTGCGATGTCTGCGAGCGCGCCGCCGCGCGAGCGCAGCGTCGAAAAGGAGTGGTGACCGGGCGTGTCGATGTACAGCAGGCCCGGCAAGTCGAAGTCGTCGGGGTTGACGAGACTCCCGGCCATCTCGGAGATGGTTTCGAGCGGGACGGCGGTCGCACCGATGTGCTGGGTGATCGCGCCCGCTTCGCCCTCGGTGACGGTCGAGCCGCGGATCTTGTCCAGCAGCGTGGTTTTCCCGTGGTCTACGTGGCCGAGGACTGCAACGATCGGTGTCCTGAGCGCGTTCGATTCGTCCCCCGCCGTACCGGTCTCAGTGTCCGGGTCAGAGTCAGACATGGCATATCACCGTGGAGAATCCTTACCCCATACCAACCGTGCGCGGGATTTAAGCTTCCTCCTTTTGGGGACGCCTGTCAGCGGATGACGCACGGCCGCCCGCGCGACTGATCGGACCCGCAGGACGCCCGGCTCGCGGGTTCCAGCGTCTGACCCGCGTCACACGGCCCGTGGCGTTTATGTGAGTGGAATACACACCTCTCGGTATGGCAGAGATACTCGCCGAGAACCTCTCGGGAAAGGCCGTTATGGGTTCGGACGGGGCCGAACTCGGCATGCTGTACAACATCACGATGGACGCGAACTCGGGTCGACTGCACAATCTCGTCGTCGAACCGGACGAGATGGCCCGGGACACCGGGTTCGACACGGACGACGCCGGTCGGTTTCTGATTCCCGTCACTCGCGTACAGGCGGTCAAAGATCACATGATCGTCCAGAACTGACGTTTGTCCTTCGATGTACGTTCTCGATTCTTCGGCATTCATAAACGAGTATCACACCCAAGAGCGCATCGCGTCGATTCCGATGGTCCGCGAGGAACTCGAAGACGAGAGTGCCTACCGCTTCGACGCCCTCGAAGGGTCGGGCATGCACCTCCACATCCCGGAGGGCGAGACCGTCGAGCGCATCGAGCGCGCCGCGCGTGAGACCGGCGACCTCGACGAACTCTCTCGGACCGACGTCCGGCTCGTCGCCGCCGCTTTCGAACTCGACGGGCACCTGGTGACCGACGACTACGCGATGCAGAACGTCGCGGAGAAACTCGACGTCTCCGTCGAGGTCATCGCCCAGGACGGCATCGACGAACAGCGCGACTGGCTGTTCCAGTGTTCCGGCTGTGGCCGCGAGTTCGACGAGAACCACGACCGGTGTCCGATCTGCGGGAGCGAACTGACCCGGAAGAATCCCGCGTAGTCGTTCCCAACGCTTCCGCCGTTTGCTTCTACAGTACGCTGTCAGTTCGGGCAGCCGCCAGTCCCACCTGGCGACCTACAGGTGATCCAGTCCGACGTCGATCAGCTGGCGGAGCACTTCCTCTTCGGTCAGGTCGTACTCCTGGGCCAGCGTCTTGACTTCCCGTGCGAGGTCGTCGTCGCAGACGACCGAGTAACGGGTCGGCATGCTACTGACTTGGAGATTTCAGCGGATAAATACCCGTCAGACAGGCGTCTCATCGCGCGGCAGACGCGCTGGGTTGTTGCCTTCGACGGTACAATTTCGTGTCCGTCCCTGAAAGAAGGTCGCGGCCCTAGAGACCGGGCATGGTGCCAGTCAACTCGACGTAGAGTGCGTAGAACTGGATGGCGTTGAAGGTCCCGTGGATGAAGATGGGGACGAGGATGTTCTCGGACTTGTAGTAGCTGTAGCCCAGGACGAGCGAGAGCACGAACACGATAAACAGCGTCGAGAGCATCGCGATGGGATTGGGATCGGCGTACTGCTGGAAGTGGATCGCGGCGAAGGTGACGCTGGCGACGAAGACGGCCGTCCGCCGCGAGAACGACTCGTAGAGGTACTTCTGGAGGACGTTGCGGTAGACGAGTTCCTCGCCGGGACCGATGGCGAGCCAGGACAGCGGCACCAGCGGCAGGAGAAACGCCGGCTCGGGAACCTGCTCTGCGAGCCGCTGGATGCTGCTGTCCGCGGTCGGGAGACCGAGTTGCGTGAACGTGTACGAGACCAGCCCGGCCCCGAGGAAGATGACGAGCAGACCGCCGAGACTGTAACCGACGTCGCGCAGGTCGGGCCGTTTGACGTCGATGTAGTCGAGGCCGAGGTCGCGATAGCGCAGGTACCCCAGCGTGAACAGCCCCAGACCGATCCCGGACCCGGCGGTGACGATCGGGTACATCTGACTCGTCCCGAACGAGGAGACGAGCGCCATCGGCACGATCGCAAAGGAGTAGGCGACGACCGTGCTCACCAGGAAGCCGGCGAAGCCGATGACGATCGCAATCGCGACGGCGCGAACCTGCGTCCACAGCAGGTCGTCCGTGATCGCACGGAAGTCCGCGACCGCGACGACCGCAGCGAACAACCCTGCAACTCCGGCGATGGGCAGGCCGAGGCCGAGCGTGGGTGTCGTTCCCTCGCCCAGCGCAGGCGTGACGAGCCGTGCGAGTGCGACGACGGCGACCCCGAACGAGAGCAGGCCGGCCATGGTGCTGCCGAGCGGTCGGTTGAGCGTGCCGTGTCGGCGGAGGGAGAACGTGACTGTTGCCCCGAGCGCGAGGGTGGCAGCGAGGGCGCTCCCGTCGATTCCGGGGACGGAAACGAGTGACGGCTGGCCGGTCCAGGGCAGGAAGGAGGCGACCAGCGCGAGGCCCGCGAGGACCAGGCCGAGCGTCGGCGCGGCGCCGGTCGCGGGCGCGCCGTCCTCGGCTGCGTGTGCTGTTGCCATTGCTACGTGCCTGGACCTCTGGCGGTTTAGTGACTACGTTTCCGACCCCACTTTTTTACTGCGGGGGTGTCCTCGCTTCGCTGCGGGCACCCCCCGAAGCAAAAACCTGGACTAAAAACTGCTCCGCGCTCATTACATTCGCGCGGAGTGAACCCCCTCGCTCGCTGCGCTCGCTCGGCGGATGCTTGTTCACTGTGTGCGTATCGGGTATTCGATGGATAGCCGCTCCCTGCTCAAAATCTCGTGTCCAACACAATCAACGTAAAGAGAACAAAGCCACCTGCCAACAATGCACCTTCCCACAGACTATACTGAAGTGGATAGACAGTCAGCCCACTGAATATCACAGTTCCGAGAAGTCCGATTACACCGACAAAAATAGCCCGCTCCTCTCGCTTCATGATTTATTGTTGACGCAAACGCTGATAAGACTATTGTCTGTACTGAGCACCAGCATCCGCGTGAACGAAGTGAACGCGGTTCTCCGCGAGCGCGCCGTAGGCGCGACTCGCGGCCTTTTTTAGCGTAGATTTTTTGACGGGGGTTGAGCGCTCGCCTCTGGCGAGCGCGATCCCCCCGTTAAAAAAGGTACTATTTGACGAGCAGTTCCGTCTTCTCGGCGACGGCGTCGGCCTCCTCGAAGTCGCCGCCACCGAGCAGGCCGCGGGCGGCGCGCTTGCCCCACTCGACTGCCGGCTGGTTGAACGTCTCGATGTCGTACAGCTCGCCGGCGAGGATGCAGGCTGCCTCCATGCCGTAGAGGAGTTCGCCCACGCTCTCGGCGTCGAGTCGGTCGAGTTCGATCCGGACGTTCGGCCGGCCGGCGGCCGCGAGGCTCGCCTCCGTCGCCTCGAACTCGGCGTCCAGGAGTTCGCCCAGCGACGACCCGCCCAGATAGGCGAGTCCGTCGATGTCCGTCTCGGGGATCTCCCGGTCGGCGCGCTCGCGAGCGCGCACCAGCGTGACCATCTTGTCTCGGGGGCCCGCGCGGTAGAGCTGGAGCTGGGAGTGCTGGTCCGTCGCACCGAGCGCCCGCGCGGGCGTCTGACCGAGCCCGTCTTTCCCCAGGCTCTCGGCCCACAGTTGGGCGAACCACTCGGCGAAGTACTCCAGGCGCTCCTCGTAGGGCATCATCGCGGTGATCGACGCGCCGCGCTGATCCAGCGCGTAGCTCACGGCCCCGTACGCGTAGGCGGGCGACTCGAACAGCGATCCCGCGAGCGAGTCGGCGCCGGCGCGACCGCCCTCGATGAGTCCCTCGATATCGTGGCCCTGGATGGCAGCGGGGACGAGCCCGACGGCCGAGAGCGCCGAGAAGCGACCGGGGACGCCCTCGGGAACGTCCAGCGCGGGCATGTCGTGGCGGTCGGCCAGTTCGCGCAGCGGGCCCTCCTCGCCGGTCGTGACGACGGTCCGCTCGGTCCAGTCGACGCCCGCCGCTTCCATCGCCTCGCGGACGACCAGAAAGTTCGACAGCGTCTCGGCGGTCGTCCCGGAGCGCGAGACGACGTTGACGGCTGTCCGGTCGAGCGGCACTTCGGCCAGGATCTCGCGAACCCGTGCGGGATCGACGTTGTCCAGCACGTACAGCGGGGCTGCGTCTGCGTTCTCGCCGTCGGCAGAGAGGCCGCCGAGCGCCTGCGAGACAGTCGCTGCGCCCAGGGCGCTGCCGCCGATGCCGACGGTGAGGATGGCCTCGGCGTCCGTGAGCGGTTCGACGGCGTCCTCGATGGCCGCGGCGTCGGTTCGCTCGGGGAGGTTCAGCGAGGCGTAGCCGAACTCGTCGTCGGCCCGGCCCCGTTCGATGCGCTCGTGGGCGCGGGCGACGGTTTCGTCGAGCTGATCGAGCGCGTCCCGGGAGACGCCGGGGGAAGCGACGCTCGCCAGTGCGTTACCGATGTCGACTCTCATACCCGACCCTGGTCACCGCCTGGAGAAAACACTTCCTCGTTGGATCGGCACCCCGGCTCCCGCGAACGGCAATCGCGTTCCTTAACGGGGCTGGGGTGCTACGGGGAGCCAATGACGGAGGCGGCGAGCGGCGAGACACCGAACGAGGAACGCACAGCCGACGAGGACGCCTACAACGGCGTGTTGGGCGCGTTCCCGTACGCGATCCGGGCCAGCGAGTCGCTGCTGTTCAAGACGTACGGCGTCATCGGTGGCCTGCTCGCGGGCCTCATCGCGTTCCTGTTTACGCTCTCGCTCGTCGGTATCGTCGCCAACACGACCGGGACCGCGGGCGGCGTGTTCTCCTTTTCCCGCGCGTTCGTCATCTTCGTGGGGTTCGTCGTCGTGTTCCCGCTGATCGCACCGGTGCTGTCGGTCGCGCGCCGACACCGCCGGACCGGGTCGACGCCACGCTACGACGCCGCGCTCGGGCTTGCGGGGTACGTGTTCGTTCTCTCGCTGTATCTGGCGTTGCTTCTCTCGATCCCGCCGGAACAGCAGGAGCCGACGTCGAACGCGGTCGTCCAGTTGTTCTACGACCTGCCGGGGATCTACGGACTGGTGCCGCCGACGCTCGCCGGGCTCGTCCTGTATCTCGTGCACCGGCGCCTGACGTGAGGGCGGATCGGTGACGAAACCGGGAAAAAGCACCAGTCCCTACCGGGTGGCAATGAAAGACGGGACGTTTCTCGTGACGCACGTCGACGAGGAGTCCGCCGTGGTCCAGGACGTGGCCGACGGGCAGGTCCACACGCTCGCTGAGTGCGACGACTTCGCCGTCGGTGAGGTCCTGGACGCGACGCTCGAACCGGAACCGCCGATGGAGGTCACCTGGCGGATCGCGGAGGAGAGCCGTCGACGGACGATCCCGGTCGAACACAGCGAGGAACCGCCGACCCAACAGGCGCGCGACCTGGCGGCCGACCAGCAGGTCGGCGATCTCACGACCCGGGAGCGGGCTGGCGAGGGCGAAGTCCACGTGCTCACCGTACCAGCCGACCAGACGGCCGACGCGGCCGAGGAAATCGTCGAGGACGAGGAGACGCGCGCTCGGGCGGCGCGGCTCGACGTCGCGCACGTCGAGGTGCGGGCCGCAGACGGCGTCGTCAGCGTGCGATACCTGCCCTGAGACGCTGTCTCTCCAGGTCGGCGCTTCCCCCTGTTCGTGTACTTAAATATAACCGGAAGCTACCGGCTGTATTCTTAATGAGATAGGGGCGTAAGCGACTGTTACGTCCGCGGGGGCGTAGGGGGAAGTAGCAAGTCGCGTGTTTGTTTCACCGTACATCCTGGCGCTCGCCGTCTCGGTGGCAGTTGCGCTCGGGTTCGCCGTCGTGACGTGGCGACGACGGCCCGAACCGGGCACGACAGCGCTGACTGTCCTTCTCGTCGTGGTCGCGCTCTGGATCGGTTGGTACGCCATCGCGCTCTCGCTCCACGACCGGCTGTTTCGGCTCCAGATCCATCGGTGGGTGTTGGTGCTGTCGGTCGGCACGCCCGTCGCGTGGTTCGTCTTCGCGCTGCAGTACACGGGCCACGGCGACGAGGTCACGCGCGGCACCGTTGGCGCGTTGTCGGTCCTTCCGGCAGTCACTGCCACGCTCGCCGTCACGAACCCGTGGCATCACCTGGTCTGGACGGACACTGATGTCGTCACCGCTGGCGGGTTGCTGCTCGTCGAACAGTCCTACGGGATGGCGTTCTGGGTCCATCTCCTCTACGCGTACACGCTGGTGCTCGCCGGCGTCGTCCTGTTGCTCAGGCTCGTGTTCACGGCTGACCACCTGTTTGCCGATCAGGCGCTCGCCCTGCTCGTCGGGGCGCTCGTCCCGCTGGTGGCGAACCTCGTCTCGATCGCCGGGCAGGCCCCCGTCCCGGGTCTGGATCTGACGCCGTTCGCTTTCACGGTCAGCGGCGTGACGTTCGGCTACGCGCTGTACAAGTCGGAGCTGCTGGATCGCATCCCGGCGACGCGTCGCATCGGCCGCACCGCCGTCGTCCGGAACATGCGTGACGGGGTGGTCGTGCTCGACGACGGCGACGTCGTCATCGACGTCAACCCCATCGCCGAGGAACAGTTCGACTGCGAGGCGGCCGACGTCATCGGTCAGCCGGTTCAGGAGATCCTCCGGGACCCGACGTTCGAGGTCCCCGAGAGCGGGACCACCGTCGTCTGGTCGGCACCGGGGCCGCTGGAGTACGAGATCAAAAGCTCGGTGCTGCGCGACCAGCACGACCGCACCGTCGGCCGCGTCCTAGTGGTTCGGGACATCACCGACCGGACGAACCGCCGCCAGCAACTCCAGGTGTTGAACCGCGTGTTGCGGCACAACTTCCGGAACGACATGAACGTCATCGACGTCTGTGCCACGCAGCTGAGCGATCAGCTACACGGGGAAAACGCCGAACTGGCGGATCGCATTCGGATGGTCGCCCGGGACCTGGCCGAGACGGGGACGAAAGCCCGCGAAGTCGAGCGCATCATGTCGCGACGCCACAACGACCCGCAACCGATCGACCTGTCGCCGCTGGTCAAACGCCAGGTCGACACCATTCGCCACGAGTACCCCGAGATCGACGTCGAGACGGCGGTCCCCGACTCGCTCGAGATCCGCTCGACGGGGATTCTGGAATCGGTACTTCACAACGTCCTGGAGAACGCCGCCGTCCACAACGACCATCCGGACCCCTGGATCGAGGTGGCCGTCGAGGAGTTCCCGACCGCCCAGGAGATCGAGATCACGGTCGCCGACAACGGGCCGGGCATCCCGGACCAGGAACGCGAGGTGCTGATCAAAGGGACGGAGACGCCGCTGGAACACGGGAGCGGACTGGGGCTCTGGCTGGTCAACTGGGGCGTGTCGATGCTCGGCGGCGAAATCGAGTTCACCGACCGGGCGGGGGAGGCGGATGCCGGTGACGGGTCCTCGGACCCCGACGACGGGCCGCGCGGCAGCGTCGTCACCATCACGATCCCGCGTCGCCAGCCTGTGGCCCCGACGGGGGCTGCTGACCAGTCGCCGGTCGACGCGAACTAGTTACTGGGTCGGGCCGCCGGCGCTCTGAACGCGCCAGCCGCCCTGGACGTCGCAGGCTTCTCGAACCTCGTACTCGATGCTCGTTTCGTTCGTCACGCGCGAGCCTCCCTCGACTCGTTCGATCTGGAGCGGGACGTCCAGGCTGTTGCCACAGCAGCCGACGCCGACGAACTCCGGCCAGGTGTCGCCGGATTCGGCGGTGTCGTGGGTTTTCCGGAGATACGCTTTGAAATGAGGCGTCGCTACCTGGTCTCTGCCCCACGCCGAGAGGTCGGCGGGGTAGGAGACGGTGACCCGACGAGCGACTGTTTCCGTCTCCTCGCCTGCCTCGTGGGTGTCTCGTTCGGATACCATACGTCCCCTACGGATTCGAGGGAGAAAGCCCTTGGTCGCGGGTGTGACGTGCCCGGGGAACTGCCGTCTCGTGCACTGACCTCGCGGAAATCCCGCGACGGCTGCCGGGTGACGTCGCTGCCAGACAGTGCGGCTCAGTTGTCTGATCCCGTCGGACTGGTATCGAGGCGAGAGTCAGCTACGTCTCGGACGGTCGCGCGCGAGTGACACCGAGATAAGAAGGCTTATTCGGGGCTGTTGCAATCCACGGCGTATGGTGGAGTTCGAGGTACCGGCAGCCGGGCGCAGGGGGTGGTCCGGATGAGCGTGAGAGACCTGCCGGACCGCTTACCCGAGATCGACTACACGAAGTACACGAACCGCCAGCTGGCGGCGATTCCGCTCGCCGTGCTGGGCGTGTCGTTGTTGATCCTCGTCGGTTGGTCGCTGTTCGTCACTGGCCAACCAGCGAGTCCCGGCTCTCCGGTTGATTTGGGAATCGCGTTCACCGGAGGCACAGAGGTACAGATCGTCGCGACCGACTCGCCGTCGGCAATCGAGAGCAATCTCGGTTTCCAGGTCGATTCGGTCCAGCCGGTTCGCGGGAGCGACCGGTACATCGTGACGACCCAGTCGACCAACACCGAGCAGATCCAGAGCGCGATCAGTTCGGCCGGGTACGAACAGATCTCGATGAGTGAGACGGCCGCGAGCTTCGGGGCCGACTCCGTCCAGTTGGCGTTGATGGGCATCGCCGTCGCGTTCGTCGGGATGAGTCTCGTCATTTTCATCCTGTTCCGGACGTTCGTCCCGTCGATCGCCGTCGTGATCTCGGCGTTCTCCGACATCGTGATTCCGATCGCGCTGATGAACGTCTTCGGCATCAAGCTCTCGCTGGGGACCGTCGCCGCGCTCCTGATGCTCATCGGTTACAGCGTGGACTCGGACGTGCTGCTCAACAACCACATTCTCCGTCGGCGCGGGGGCTTCTATGAGTCGACCTACCGCGCGATGCGAACGGGTGTGACGATGACGCTGACTTCGATTTCGGCGATGGCCGTGATGACCATCGCGGCGTACCTGATGGGCATCCCGCTGTTGCCCGAAATCGGGATCGTCCTGGTCTTCGGCCTCTCGGCTGACCTGATGAACACGTACATGCTCAATCTCAGCCTGCTTCGCTGGTACAAGTACGAGGGGGTCAAGCAATGAACCTGCGCGAGAACTGGCGCGTCGTCCTGCTGGTCGTGTTCGTCGTCGCCAGCGGGGTCGCGTTGCTCGCACCGGCCGTCAGCGGCGGTGACGGCGCCACTGGATTGCAGTACGGCTTGGAACTGTCCGGCGGGACGAGTATCCGCGCGCCGCTGGTCGGGATGACTGCCGAGAACGTCAACATCAGTCAGACCGTCGAGAACGAGAACCAGAAGCGCGCGGCGCTCGCGAATGCGCTGAACGTTTCGGAGAGCGACGTGACCTTCAGGGCGCGCGAACGCGCGGTGGAGGTGTACTCCGACAACGTCACCGAACAGGCGTTCGTCACTGCGCTCAACGACAACGGGTTCGACGTGGCCGACGACGACGTCCGTTCGGGCGTCACGCAACAGACTCGTGAAGACGCGGTCGCGATCCTCGACGAGAAGGTAAACCAGGCCGGACTGACCGGCGGCGGTGCGCGGTTGACCACGTCCGGAACCGGGCAACACTTCGTCGTCGTCGAAGTGCCCAACGCGAACCGGACCGAGGTGTTGAACCTCATCGCGGACCGCGGGCAAGTCGAGATGGTGGCGCACTTCCCGGCCGACAACGGGAGCCACCGCCAGGTGACGCTGCTGACCAACGAGGACTTCGTCAACATCGGGTCGGCACAGCCCCCGAACCAGGCACAGCCTAATCCGTACGTCTCCGTCGCGCTGACCGACGAGGCCGCGCGGAACTACTCCAACGCGATGCAGCGGTTCGGCTTCACGAGTCAGGACGGCATCGCGAACTGTCCGACACGGACTGCGCTCCAGGACCCGCAGAACGCCTCCGGCTACTGTCTGTACACCGTTCAGGACGGCAGAGCCGTCTACGCGGCGCAGATGAGCCGTGGGCTCGCGGGGTCCATGGAATCCGGCGACTTCGTGAAGGACCCGTCGTTCGTCATCACCGCGACGAACATGACCGAGGCACAGCAGCTCTCGGTCAACCTCAAGGCCGGTGCGCTGCCGACGGAACTGGCCATCGACGATGGGACGACCTACTACCTGCAGCCGAGCCTCGCCCAGGAGTTCAAGGTGTTCTCGGTGATCGCGGGCCTGGTCGCCTGGCTCGCGGTGAGCTTCGTCGTCTTCCTCCGCTACGGCAGTCCGCGGGTCGCGGTGCCGATGCTGGGGACGGCGGCCGCCGAGGTGTTCCTGCTGCTCGGCTTCGCGTCGACGGTCGGCCTGGCGCTCGATCTCTCGCACATCGCCGGGTTCATCGCCGTCATCGGGACGGGGGTGGACGACCTCATCATCATCGCCGACGAGATCTTACAGGAGGGTGACGTCGCCACCGGCAGGGTGTTCCAGAACCGCTTCAAGAAGGCGTTCTGGGTCATCGGCGCCGCCGCGGCGACGACCATCATCGCCATGAGCCCGCTGACGGTGCTGTCGCTGGGTGACCTGACCGGGTTCGCCATCGTCACCATCGTCGGCGTCCTCATCGGCGTGCTGGTCACGCGGCCGGCCTACGGTGACATCCTCCGGAACCTCATGCTCGACGAGTACGAGGAGTAACCGACGACGCTGCAGTCGTCCGATTCCGAACGGGTTTCTCGCGATTCGTCCGCTGCGTTCGCAGGTGTTTTCAAAACGAGAAAACGCTCCCTGCCTTTTGTGTAGCTGGGTGTCGTACGTTCAGGCGCGGCCAGACGCCCCCAGCGATCCTGGCCCCACCCCCCCACACCACGTGGCGTTTCCCCCCAAACGCCACATTTCCCCACTTCCAGGCACTTTTCCTGCTGCTCAGAACTCGTCGAGACCCGTCTGTGCGGCGGCCGCGAGCACGTCCTGGCTGGTTTGCCAGGACGCCCGGGCACAGGACGGGAGCTCACCGTGGTCGCTGACGTACGCACGGAGGAACTCGCGGGTGGCCGGATCGCTCGGGTAGCCGCTCCCCACGTCGTCGTAGCTGTCGTGCCGGGCGGCCAGGTTTTCGACGTGCGCGTCGCGAGCGACCTTCGCGATGATGCTCGCTGCGCCGACGAGGGCGTACGTTTCGTCGGCTCCGTGTTCGGCGACGACGTCCAGGTCGGCAGCGACGTGGTCCCCGACTCGTCGGCCGAACCGGGCGGCGTCGGTGTCGCCGGCGTCGACGGCACCACGGTCGCCGTCTCGCGCGACCGCGTCGAGGGCGTCGGCCTGGGCGGCGACGGTGAGCGTGTTCATGTCGGTCTCGGGATCGTCGATGCGGTCCGGCGGAATCTCGGCGAGGCCGACGGTCACGCGGTCGTCCGCGCGGAGCGCGCTCGCGAACTCCTCGCGACGAGCGACCGAGAGGTTCTTCGAGTCGTCGATGCCCGCGGGGAGCACCGCCGGGTCGGCACGCACCGCCGCGGCGAACATCGACCCGAGGACGGGTCCCTTGCCGGCTTCGTCGACGCCGAATTGCATGCTGTCGGCTGGTCGGCCAGCGACGGGAATAAAGACGGTGGGTTCGCGACTGTCTCGGCCGGGTCAGTCGTCCAGTTCCGGCTGCTCGATTTCGGGTTCGTCGATCTCGACCTCCCCGATCGGTGGCGCTTCGATGTCGACTTCCGGTGGCTCGTCCGCGCCCTCAGCCTCGTCGGTTTCGGCTTCGGCTTCGGCGGCTTCCCACTCGGCCTCCCAGTCGATGACTCCGTCTCCAAGATGGTGGCACATGGTATCTCTCCTCACTATCTGTGAGGTCGTTCAGGTCCCTAAACGTTGTTGCGGGAAAGAAATACGGCGCTACGATTCGGCTTCGTGCTGGAAGAACTCGGGGAGCGCGAACGGCTCCTCCTCGCCTTCGACGTCGAGGACGTCCAGTGCGGTGACGACGGCTCCGACGCCCAGCAGGCCGGACAGGCTGGGATCGGTGCGCCCCTCGTCGCCCGAGACGAGTTCCTTCACGTAGAGGCCGCCCTCCCCGTGAACTTCGAGGGTGGCGTGCGTGTCGTCTTCCAGCTCGCCGTCGATACCGTACACCTCGCGGGTCCGCGTGATGTCCGCGCGGCGATGGGACACCCGCTGGGGCGTGTCCTGATGGATTGTCGCGCCGTCGAGTTCCGCGAGGGCGGCGTCCAGTTCGTCGGCGGTGACGGCCTCGTCGAACTCGACGGCCATCCGGTAGGTCTTCGAGGCGTCGTGTTCCTTGACGCGCTCGACCATGTCGTGGGTCGCCAGCCGCAACCCCTCGACTTCGACTTTCCCCTCGGCGAACTCGTTGATCTCGTCCTCCAGCTCCTCGGGATCGACGTCACGGGTCCGGGGCTCCTTGACCTCGATGACGAACGGGCGGCCGCCGCCGAGCATCAGCGCGTCGACGTCCTCGCGGCCGGCGCCGTGGAAGACGGCCTCTTCGCCGTCCATGGCATCCAGGACGACCGGTGCCGACAGTTGCTCGACGCTCTCGTCGTAGCGAAAGCCCGACCCGCCGCAGCCCTCACAGGTCGCGCCGCGCTTGAGGCCGGTCCCGCCGCAGTCGTTGCAGGGCCACTTCGTCTGGGGGATGTCCCGTTCGAGTTTGCGGTAGCGGCCGTAGACGAACGCGGAGTTGACCTGGACGTCGAGTTCGTCGGTGGCCAGGTCGAGCAACACCAGCACGTCCGGGCGCTCGAAGTCGACCTCGGTGTCGGTGAGGCGACCGAGACGCTTGCCGACTTCGCGGTTGAACTCGCTTTTGAGGAGTTCGCCGGCGTCGGGTTCGAGGCCGACGTCCTCCCGCAGCAACTCGTCGTTCTCTTCGAGCAGCGGAGGCACTTTCGTCCCGGTCTGGTAGGTGGCGAAGTCGTAGTCCCTGACGGCGTGGGCGGCGCGGTCTGCCCACTCGTCGTAGCGCTGGCATTCGCCTTCACACACCCAGCACTCGCCGTCCGGTTCGAGGTCGTCGATCGGCTCGTCGTCGTCGAGGGCGACCGCCACCCGGAGCGAGTGGCCTCGCTCGACGTTAGTCAGTCCGAAACTCCGGTCGGCGACGAGCCGACCGAGACACGCGTCACAGAGTGGCCCGGTGTCGATCGCGCGCCGGGCCGTCTCGAGGACAGTCATTACCCCTCTCAAGGCGGGGCGGCCGTAATTCCCTTGCCCTTCGCTTCGGCGACTACGGACGCGCGGGCTCGTCCCCGTCGTCGCTCTCGGACCCGAGGAGCGCCCTGAAGTTGTACGGCTTCTGGCCGCTACACCACTCGAAGACGTGCTCGATAGCGGGGAGACTCGCCCGGACGCCGTCGTGGTCGGCCGTGATGGCGACGTTCTCCGCGCCCTCCAGCGCGGGGCTGTCCAGGCAGTTCCAGAACAGCGGGTCGTCGGTCCCCCGGAGGGTGTAGTAATCCACGTCGCCGGGCGTCTCCTCGGCGTTGAGGTCGGCGAGGGGATGCTCGGACAGGCGGTGGTAGTCCTTCCGGAGGAAGCGACTCATCTTGTACGTGCCCGTGGTGAGGCCGGCCCGGACTGCCATCGAGTTCAACACCGTGCCGTGGTTCGCACCGGCGAGGCCGACGAACGTGTCGACCCAGTCGTACCGGTCCTCGCGGTGGAGCCAGTAGCGGGTGCCCGTGACGCCGAGACTGTGCGATACGACGGCGACGGACGACGCGCCGGTGTACTCTCGAACCCGGGCGACGAACGCGTCCAGTTGGTCTGCCATCTCGTCGTGGGAGGGACTCCCGCTGCCGAACGTGATCGCCCAGAGGTCGTCGCCGCCGTACGATCGGTTCCGGAAGAACTCGGCGTGGACGTCCCAGTCACAGGCGTCGCGCTGGTTCCCGTGCACGAACACGACCGGGGTCTGCTCTGTGCCTGGGTCGGTTCCGTGATGCTCGTGCCCGCCCCACCCGCCGTAGCCCTCCGTCGCCCAAGGGAGCCGCGCGTCGCTCGTTCGGTCGTGCGCGCAGTCGCGACGACAGCCGTCGCGCCGCCGACAGCGCCGCAGTTCCATGAGGTTCGACGTGAGTTTCCCCAGCAGGCCCGGCGATCCTGCTGGCCCCCTATCAGTAGACATACGTGTCTTGTGTGAACGTGTGTCATATATACTTATGTGTTTACAACGATCGCAAAGCAGCGAAAATAACGACCTATGTCAGTCGAGAGGGTGGTTGGAGTTACCGAAAATTTGCTGAGCAACTGATTTGGTTAACGACGACTGCTAATCATCGGAGTGTTGCACCTGTCTTACTGGCGCGGACTCGGGTGGCGCGTCAGGTGCGAACGTTTTTACGCCGTTTCACGTTTAGTGTCGACTGATGGAGTCGTCAGAGGAGTCCGCAGCGATCGACGTCGGCGAGATCTCTCCCGACGCCTGGCGATTGCTGCGTACGGCCGCTGGCTACGAACAGCGGACCGTCGAGAAGGAAGTCGACGATCTGATGCAGGCCCACATCTCGATGCTAGAAAACGGGAGTCGCGGCCTGTCCGCTTCGCGCCGGCACGCGCTCTTCGAGTTGTACAGCGCCGAACTTTCCGCCGATCAGATCGAAGCGCTCGTGACGCACTTCTGAGGTCACTCGTTGCGCGGTGTGGTAACGCATCTATCAGAGAAAGCAAATGATAAATAGAGGGGTTCTTTGAGATACGTGTATCAATGATACAGCTGCAGACGGACTCGGAAAAGGGTAAATTAGCCGTTTTCGCGATGGCGTTGCTCGGTGCTGGACTGATCGCATTCGCCGCTGATCCGGCGAACCTATCGACGAAAGGACAATACGCGATCGCGACGATGTTCTTCGCTGCGGTACTGTGGGTGACAGGTGCGATCCCGCTGGCCGTGACTGCGCTGTCGATCCCGGTGCTACTGACTGCCTTCGGCGTGTACGACAACATGGACGCGGCGTTGACGGGCTTTGCCGACCACCTCATCTTCCTGTTCATCGCGGGGTTCATGATCGCGAACGCGCTCCAGAAGTACAACATCGACCGCCGGATCGCGCTGTGGATCATGACCAAGATGGGGTCGTCCCCGCGGCGGCTCATCCTCGCCGTGATGCTCGCGACGGCGTTCCTCTCGATGTGGGTCTCGAACACCGCGACGACCGCGATGATGACGCCCATCGCGCTGGGCGTCCTCGCGCAGGTCATCGGGCGCGACGAGTTACAGGAAGCGGAAGACAGCGAGGAGGCGTTCTCGAACATGCAGATCTCGATGCTGCTCGGGACCGCCTACGGGGCGAGCGTCGGTGGCGTCGGGACGCTCATCGGGACGCCGCCCAACGCGGTGCTCGCGACCCAACTCAACGCGATCCTCGGTTACGAGATCGGCTTCGTCGACTGGCTCGCGATCGGCCTGCCGGTCGTCGCCGTCACGCTCCCGCTGGTCTGGTACCTGCTCACCTTCCGCCTCTACCCGCCGGAGATCGACGACGTCAGCGACGCACGTCAGGAAGCGCGCAAGTACCTCGAGGAGGAGGGCTCGCTCTCCCCGCGCGGCCGCCGCGTCGCCTACATCTTCGCGACGACCGCCGGGCTGTGGGTGCTGGGCGGGCTCGACCTGCTCGTCGAACGGCTCGGTATCCTCCCCACCACGTGGTTCAACACGCTCTTTGGCACCTCCGAAGGGATGACGGTGCTGGGCGTCACCGGCCACCAGGGACTGCTCTACTACGTCATGGTCGGGATGTACGCCATCCCCGCGCTCGTGCTGGCCGACACCGTCGACTGGGAGGACATCGTCGACATCGACTGGGGCACCATCCTGCTGTTCGGTGGTGGGATCGCGCTGGCCGACGCGCTCGCGGCGACCGGCGCGACGAAGTGGCTCGCCGAGACCATCTTCGGCTCGCTGACCGGCGCGCCCATCATCCTCGTCGTCGGCGCGGTCGTGCTCGTGGTCGTCCTCCTCACCGAGATGACCTCGAACACGGCGACGTCGACCATCATCGTCCCCATCCTGATCGGGATCGGCGGCATCTTCGCCACCACGCTCGGCCTCTCTGAAGTCTCCGCGGCCGTCTTCCTGGCAGTCAGCGGCGCGATCGCCGCCAGCTTCGCGTTCGCGCTCCCGGTCGCGACGCCGCCGAACGCCATCGTCTTCGGCAGCGGCCACCTCAAGCAGCGCCACATGATGCGCGCCGGGATGGTCCTGAACGTCCTGATGACGCTCGTGCTCACCGGCCTCATCTGGCTGATGTTCAAGTTCGTCTGGCCGGTGATCCTCTTCTAGTCGCTGACCGCTACTGACGCTGATTTCTTTCTCCGCTGCACGCGCCATTTAAAAATGCGAGTTATTGAGGCACTACCCCTAACTCCGCTTCTGGTGAAGGGTTCTCACATCGCATGCAACGCGACTACTTCGACAAAGCACGGGTGGCCGTGGGGGACTCGATCGCGGAGAAACACGCCGACGTCGCGGCGGACGTCATCGACGAGGACGAATACGGGCACCTGATCGGCGGGGACTGGGTCGATTCGACGAGCGGCGAGACGATGGAATCGGTCGATGCGACGACCGGCGAGACGCTCGCTCGGTTCCAGGACGGGACCGCCGAGGACGTCGACGAGGCCGTCGACGCCGCCTGGGACGCCTTCGAGAAGTGGGATCAGGTGTCGCCGCAGATGCGCTCGGAGAAGCTGTTCGAGATCGCCGACCGCCTCGACGAGCGACGCGCCGAGATCGCGCGCCTCGACAGCCTCGAAGTCGGCAAGGCCAACCAGCACTCGGCGTTCGTCGACCTGGAGATCGCCATCGAGCAGTTCCGCTACTTCGGCAGTCTCTGTCGCACCGCCGACGAGGGCCGTCGGCCGCCGGCCAGCGACGACCGGTTGACCTACACGCAGAAAGAGCCCTACGGCGTCGTCGGCCTCATCAGCGCGTGGAACTTCCCGGCGATGTTCGTCGGCTGGAAGGTCGCCCCCGCTCTCGCAGCGGGCAACACCGTCGTCTACAAGCCTTCCTCGCGCGCGACGCTGTCGACCCTGGAGATGGCGCGCACCATCCAGAACGTGCTGCCCAACGGCGCGATGAACGTCGTCACCGGTTCGGGCAGCGAGGTCGGGAACGCCATCTCCCAGCACGAGGGCGTCAAGAAAGTGGGACTGACGGGCTCGACGCGGGCCGGCCAGTTCACCATGGAGAACGCCGCCACGCAGATCAAGCCCGTCTCGCTCGAACTCGGCGGGAAGTCCCCGAACATCGTCTTCCCCGACGCCGACGTCGAGAAGGCCGTCCAGGGCACCATCATCGCCTCCTGGTTCAACGTCGGTCAGCAGTGTACGATGGGCTCGCGCCTGTTCCTCCACGAGGACGTCAAAGCGGAGTTCATGGAGAAATTCATCGAGGCGACGGACGACCTCACCATCGGCGATCCCCTGTCCCCGCTGACGGACGTCGGCCCGCTCGTCGACCACGACCACCTCGAAGAGGTCCAGTCGTACGTCGACACCGCGGTCGAGGAAGGGGCGACGCTGGCCTACGGCGGCGAACAGCCCGACGACGAGGAGCTGCAGGGTGCCCCCTATCTGAAGCCGACGATCCTCACCGACGTGGAGAACGACGACACCGTCGCCTGCGAGGAAGTGTTCGGCCCCGTCCTGTCTGTCATCGAGTGGT
The DNA here is from genome assembly GCF_023077655.1 of Halorientalis brevis. Taxonomy (NCBI): domain Archaea; kingdom Methanobacteriati; phylum Methanobacteriota; class Halobacteria; order Halobacteriales; family Haloarculaceae; genus Halorientalis; species Halorientalis brevis. Next base: position 179,737 of record NZ_JALLGV010000003.1, read on the forward strand.
CGGACTACGACGAGATGATGGCCCAGGCCAACGACACGATCTACGGACTCGCGTCGGGCGTCTGGACGACCGACCTGGACAACGCCAAGAAATCCGCCGACGACCTCGAAGCCGGCACTGTCTGGATCAACACCTGGAACGACATGTTCGAGCCGAGCCCCTACGGCGGCTACAAGCAGTCCGGGATGGGGCGGGAACTCTCCGAGGAGACGCTCGAGGACTACCAGCAGACGAAGTCGGTGACGATGAACTTCGGCGGCCTGCCGAAGATGGGGTGAGGTCGGTAGCGGTCTTTGTAGAGGTGTGCGTTGACATCATGTGCTCGGTGGTCTTCACAGTGTACCGGCACCCAACTCCGCTGAGCGATTCTGTTCGAGCCGAACGCTTATACTGGTCATCCTGCAACTAGAACTGAGATGGCCAGTTCGACGCGGAACGGGGAGCCACACGAAGAGGAGATCCGACTGTGGCGCGAGGACGACTGGTGGGTCGCGAAGGACGTCGAAACGGGTGTTACGAGCCAAGGTGAATCCCGAGCGGCCGCGCTCGATAACCTCGACGAGGCCGTGGCCCTTCACGAGGGCGAGATCGGGCGTGAACCCACTGACGAAGAACTGCGCGAGCTAGGCATCGACCCCGAGGACAATACGACTGACGACGGAGCGCCGCCAGACGTCCTCAACTAGTCGATGGGCCGTCGACCGTTCTCTGGCATGGAGGTCGTGAAGGTGCTGGTCAACGTCGGTGGGTTCGAGTGGCGACGCACGGCCGGTGACCACGCGCAACTGTACTACGAACACCCGACGAACGAAGACGATCGTCGGCAGGTGACGGTTCCGCTGCACGACGAACTCCGAGTGGGGACCCTCCGGAACATCGCCGAGAGCGCAGGTGCACGGGACTTCGAGGACTTTTGTAACTGGATCGACCGGAACTCGTAGCTGGCCAGTGGTGAATCCCTGAATACTGGATCGAACTTGAACGACCGAGATCTCATCCTGGAACGATCTCTTTCAGAATTCGCGATTCGATCTTGCGGAGGTGTTCGCCGACGGTGACCGGGGCGAGATCCAGTTCGGCGGCGACGTCCTCGTAGGTCGCGTTCCGCGGCACGTCGTAGTAGCCGGCGTCGATCGCAGTGACGAGAATCTCGCGCTGGCGGTCGGTCAGCCTCGAGAACAGCTGTCGGTCGTCGGGGTGGTACTCGCCCATCGTCTCCAGTTCCACGTCGATGCTGTCGGGAATGAGGTCGATCGATCGGGTGATGGTCGCCTGTTCACCGATCGACCTGACGCGGATCCCGCCGTCTTTCAGGCACTCGATGGGCGTGTCGACGACGAGGCTGTACTCCTGTGGGAGTCGGAACAGGGTGTCGACCGTCTCGTTGGGCTGGAAGTGGATGTACGCGATGAGGTCCTGGCCGTCGCCCGAGATGCTGTGCGTGAGCACGTCGGCGTGGTTCCCCATGATCTCCCGCGCTCGGTCGAGGTCGCCCTGCAACTGGTAGAGGAAGACGATGGTCCCGTCGTCGAGCTGGTTGATGTGGTGGATGGCGACTCGCTCGACCTCGGCGGCGTCGAGGAGCGCCCTGTCGGCCGGATGAAACCCCTCCCGCCCTGGCCGCAGCGCCAACTCTGCGCAGCGCATGTCAATCAAGACGGACTACCCCCTCTTGTCTTTCGGGGTTCGTTCAATTTTCCGCTATCTCGCCCGAAAACCGGGATTTTCACCGTCGAATACGCGGTGTGGGAGTGCGGGATAAAGGCCCCAACATACGTTTGCAGCACGGATAGGGCCGTTTCCGGCGTTGGTCGTGGTGTACGATGACACAGGTAGAGGACGCCAGCCGCGACATGCGGCTCGATCCGGACTCGTTCGCACAGGGCTACTTCGAGAACGCCGTGTACCGTCACTGGGACCCCTACGAGATCGAGGGGCTCGCCGAAGACAAGGAGAAGTTCCTCGAATACGAACCGACCGAGGCGGAGTTCGAGGAGTTCCGGACGGCCGTCTCGCGGTTCGGGGCGGGTGAGGAGGCGGTGACGGAGGACCTGATGCCGCTGGCCCTGGTCTTTGAGGACATCAACGATCAGATGTTCCTCTCCAGTCAGATCTACGAGGAAGCAAAGCACACCCAGTTTTTCGACCGGTACTGGCGCCAGGTCGTCGACCCCGTCGCCGAGGAACTGGGGTACGAGCAGACCAACCCGACGGCTCAGCACTACTTCAACGACGACTACGTCGCGCTGTTCGACAAGACCGAGGCCGCGATGGAACGGCTCCTGACCGAGGACACGCCCGAGAACCGCGTGACCGCCTACTGCCACTACCACCTGACGGTCGAATCCGTGCTGGCGCAGACCGGCTACTACGGCTTCCAGTCGGCGTTCTCCGACGGGGGATCCGACGAGGTGGCGCTGCGCGAGTGGCCCGACCTCGACGGCATCGTCAACGGGATCACCAAGATCCGCAGCGACGAGGGTCGCCACGTCGGCTTCGGGATGCACAAGGTTCGCAACGCGGTCCAGCGCGGCGAGGTCGACGAGCAGGTCGTCCAGGACACGCTGCAGGACCTGATGCCCCACGTCGCCGGGACGGTCAGCGACTTCGGCGACGCGATCGACCCGACGCCGCTGGTCACGTACGCGCGCGACAAACTGACGCGCCGTATCGACATCATCACCGACGCCGACGCCGAGGTCCCGCCGGTCCACGAACTCGTCGACATGGACGAGCGCGAGGCCGGCGCGACCGCCGACTGACGACCTGCGTTCGCTAACCGAATCGCCTTTCTCTCTCCGGTGTGCTCGCCCGGTATGGACGAGTGGTTGGTCGCCGTGCTCGTCGGCGTCGTGCAGGGTGCCCTGGAGTGGTTGCCGGTCTCCAGCGAGGGGACCATCGCGCTGACGCTGACGATCGTCGCGGACGCGACGCCGGACGCGGCCGTCAGCTACGCGCTCTTTCTCCACGCCGGCACCGCGATGGCCGCGACGGTCTTCTACCGGGACGAGATCGTCGACGTGCTCCGAACGCTCCCGGGACTGCGACCCCGGTCGGCGTTCGAGCGGCCGACGGCTGACCTGGCGTTTCTGGGCGTCGGGACCGCGGTCTCCGGCGTCGTGGCGATCTCCGCGTACAAACTCCTCGAACACCTGGTGTCGGACCTGACCGGCGGTGCGTTCGTCGCGCTCATCGGCGGGCTGTTGATCGTGACTGGCCTCGTCCAGCGCGTGGCCGAGTCTCGCGGTGGTGGCCCCGACAAAGAGCGACCGACGCTGTTCGACGCGGTGCTCGTCGGCGGGCTCCAGGGGCTGGCGATCCTTCCCGGCGTCTCTCGGTCGGGAACGACGGTCAGCGCGCTGCTCCTGCGGGGCTACGAGGGCGTCGACTCCCTGCGACTCTCCTTCCTGCTCTCGATTCCGGCGGCGCTCGGTGCCGGCGTGTTGGCTGTCCTCGACACGGGCGTTGCGGGCATCTCGCCTGGGGCTGCGGTCGTCGCGCTCGCCGTCAGCGGCGTCGTCGGGTATCTGACCGTCGGCGCGCTGGTCGCGCTCGCTCGTCGCGTCGCGTTCTGGGGCATCTGCATCGGGTTCGGCTCGCTGGCAGTCGTCGGGGGCGCGCTCCTGGTGTTGTAGGTCCGAACGCCGTTTCCCGAACCGTTGCGTCGACGACGGCGTCAGTGACGCCAGCGGGCGTCGGCTGCGACGTTCGTATCGAAACTGAAAACGTTCCGGCAACATTTATCTTATCGAACTGGTAGATGGAGACGACTAACGTCGCGAGAGTGCTCCCGTCGTCCCGCGCGACCCTGCTCACATGAACGAACTGCCTACTGTCCGTCGGGGTGTTCGCCAGTACGTATGAGCGACGGTGAACAGAAACTGCTGGACACGCAGGGGGATTATCTGTACGCCGTCAAGGACGGACAGGTCAACGACGGGGCGTCGTGGCGGTCCTGCCGGCTCGTGTTGACGAACAAGCGGCTCGTCCTGGCAACGAGCGGAAACAAACAGACGGTGCCGATTGCCAAAGTCGAGATCGAAGAGGACCCACCGGACATCGACGCCACCGAGTACATGGCCGACATCACGGCGGTGTCGGTCGGTGGGAACGTCATCTTCCTCTCGGTTCCCGACGGCACGCTGGACGTCGAGGTCTGTCGGGCGATCCTCCACGACGAAGTCATCCTGGTGAAACACCCGGCGGTGAAAGGCGGCGTCGTTCAGGAGGCCGACTGGGAGAAAGCGCAGTTCCGGTACGTCGACGACACGATCAAGATGGCGCTCTCGGACGGCCGCCTCTCAATCGACGTGGACAACGTCGGCAACATCGACACGACCGAGAAGACGGTCCGCGACAAGTCTCGCCTGGTCGTCTCCGTCGAACACACCGAAGACGATCTGAGCGTCGAAACCTACCTCACTGGAACGAACGCGCATACGAACGCGCTGGACTCGCTGTTTTCGACGGCAGTCGAGAAGAACGAAGCCAGCGTCGAGCAACTTGACGAACAGGAGAGTCAGGTACTCATGGCGCTGTACTCTGGCGTGTCGCCGTTCGAGATGTCCGAGTTCGTCGGCATCCCCGTCGACGAGGTCGAGGACGCCTATCAACACCTCCTGGAGATCGGTGCCGTCGACGAGGTCCGCGTGCGGACGGAGGTCGAACTAAATGCACGTGGCAGAAATATGGCGAGCGACGCAATGAGTGACCAGTAGTAGGTCACTAACCGGACAGACGTATAGTTAAACGCCGGCTACTATCGGAAGATACGGAAATCTGACTGCCACAGTCGGAACCTTGAAACGGCGCGACGGTGACCATTTCGTATGAGCGTCAGCACTGCGGTCGTCCTTGCGGCAGGTGAGGGGACTCGGTTGCGCCCGCTGACGCGCAACCGCCCGAAACCGATGCTGCCCGCTGCCAACCGCCCAATCTTGGAGCACGTCTTCGACGCCCTGGTCGACGCCGGCATGGAACGGCTGGTGTGTGTCGTCGGCTACAAACACGACCGGGTACAGGACCACTTCGGCCCGACGTACCGGTCGGTTCCCGTCCAGTACGTGCGCCAGCACAAACAGCTCGGCAGTGGTCACGCCCTCTTGCAGGCCCGGTCGGCCGTCGACGGCCCGCCGCTCGTCGTGAACGGTGACCGACTCATCGAGACGAGCATGATCGAAACCGTCGTCGACGCTTTCGAACGCAACGAGCCGTCGGCCGCCCTGGCTGTTCTCGAACATCCCGAAGCACGCCAGTACGGCGCGATCTCGCTGCAGAACGAGGAGATCACCGAACTCATCGAGAAACCGACGAGCGACGAGTACCGGCTCATCAACGCCGGCATCTACGCCTTCGGTACCGGTATCTTCGACGAGATTGCCGATACCCCCCGCACGCAGGGCGAACTCGGGTTGACCGACACCATCGCCAGGCTCATGGATCGCGACAGGGTTCGCGGCGTCCGCTGTGAGGGGATGTGGGTCGACGCGACGTATCCCTGGGACCTCCTGAAGATGGCGCGCGAGGTCCTCGCCCGCGGACGGATCGACGCCGCAGCCGAATCCCACGGCGTCTGGGTCCACGAGGACGCGCTGGTTCACGACGACGCGACGCTCCGTGCGCCAGTCGTCGTCGGCCCGGATTCGGAGATCGGACCCGGGGCCGTCGTCGGGCCCGACACCGCGCTCGGCCGGAACGTCACGATCGGTGCGAACGCGACCGTCGAACGCTCGGTCCTGGACGTCGACACGCGGGTCGACGCCGGGTCGACGCTGTTCGATACCGTCACCGGTCAGGACGTCCACGTCGGCGCCGGGACCGTCGCCCCGGGCGGCGAGGCCGACGTTCGCGTCGGCAACACGGTGTTCGAGGACCAGCGACTCGGTGCGGTGCTGGCCGACCGCGTGACCGCCGACGGCAACGCGAGCATCGATCCCGGAACGCTCGTGGGTCCCTCGGCGCACCTGCACACCGGCGTCCACGTCCACGGTCGCATCGCCGAAGCCGCGGAGGTGATGCGCTGATGTGCGGCATCATCGGCTGTGCCGGCCGGCAGGGCGAGACGCTCGACGTCCTCGTCCACGGCCTGTCGAAACTGGAGTACCGCGGCTACGACTCGGCGGGCGTCGCACTCGCAACCGACGACATCGACGTCTGCAAGACCGCCGGCGAGATCGACGACCTGCGCGATGCCCTCTCGGAGCGCGAACTCTCCGGCACTGTGGGCATCGGCCACACGCGCTGGAGCACCCACGGCCCGCCGACCGACGAGAACGCCCACCCGCACCGGGACTGTCTCGGCGAGGTCGCGGTGGTTCACAACGGCATCATCGAGAACTACCAGTCGCTCCGCGACCAGCTTTCGACGGCCGGCCACGAGTTCCGCAGCGACACCGACACGGAGGTCGTTCCGCACCTGATCGAGGACGAACTCGCCGACGGTGCCGCCCCCGAGGAGGCAGTCCGGGAGGCGATCGCCCACCTGGAAGGGAGCTACGCCGTCGCAGCCGTCATCGCCGGCGAGGACACTATCTTCGCCGCGCGCAACGACTCGCCGCTCGTCCTCGGTATCGACGACGATGCCTACTATCTCGCGAGCGACGTGCCCGCGTTCCGGGATCACACGGATCGGGTGATCTACATGGACGACGGCGAGTTCGCGGCGATCGACGCCGACGGCTGGACCGTGACGACGCTCGCCGGCGAACCGGTCGACAAGGACGTCGACACGGTCGACTGGGACCCCGAGGAGACCGGCAAGAGCGGTTACGACCACTTCATGCTCAAGGAGATCCACGAACAGCCCCGCGCGCTCCGGCAGTGCCTCCGCGGGCGCGTGGGCGAACTCACCGGCGAGGTCGACCTGGGCGATCTCGGGGATCTGACGCCGCGGGCGGTCCAGTTCGTCGCCTGCGGAACCAGCTATCACGCGGCGCTGTACGCCACGCAGTTGTTCCAGCAGGCCGGCATCCCGGCCCAGGCGTTCCTCGCGAGCGAGTACACCACGAGCACGCCGCCGATCGGCGACGCGCTCGTCGTCGGCGTCACTCAGAGCGGTGAGACTGCGGACACCCTTTCGGCGCTCCGAGAAGCCCGTCGTCGCGGTGCGCGGACGCTCGCGGTGACCAACACCGTCGGTTCGACTGCAGCGCGGGAGTGCGATCACGCGCTGTACATCCGGGCCGGCCCGGAGATCGGCGTCGCCGCGACGAAGACGTTCGCCAGCCAGCTCGCGGCGTTGAATCTTCTCACGTTAGGTATCACGTCGGTCGACGACGACCGCGAGGTCATCAGCGGGCTGCGCGATCTACCCAGCGCCGTTCAGGAGATCCTCGACGACTCGGTCGCCAGAGAGGTCGCCGAAACCTACCGGGACGCCGAGTCGTACTTCTTCATCGGCCGTGGCCTCAACTACCCCGTCGCGCTGGAGGGCGCCCTGAAGATGAAGGAGATCACCTACAAGCACGCCGAGGGCTTCGCGGCGGGCGAACTCAAACACGGGCCGCTGGCGCTGGTCACCGAGAACACGCCGGTGTTTGCTACCGTGACTGGTGACGACGAGATGGCTCGCAAGACCATCGGGAACGTCAAGGAAGTCGAAGCGCGGGACGCCCCGGTCGTCGCGGTGACCGACGGGGAGTCAGACGTGGAGCGCTACGCCGACCACGTGCTGGAAGTGCCCGACACGCACCCGCGCGTGGCGGCCGTCGTCGCGAACGTCCAGCTCCAGCTCGTCGCCTACCACACCGCGAACATGCTCGGGCGGTCGATCGACAAGCCGCGCAACCTGGCGAAAAGCGTCACAGTGGAATGATCTAATACATCATATAAATCTGGGATTTTTCTCACTGAGGTATCAATTGTCGATCCACGGCGATCACTTGCGGGTTCGCACGCTCCTCGTTGAGACAGTGGGATCCTGGCAACTCCGACTACGTGTGGCCGTTCCACTCAATATAAATTATAAGTAGTAGAGTGAACTGAAACGCCCTATGCAGAATGGTAGTTCGACAGTCGAGGACGGAGAAGAACAGCGGCTCTACCTCTGTTCAGTTTGCTGAGTGAAACCGAGATCAAACGACTGACAAGTATGGAAATCCTTCCTCCCTGATCAGCGTTAACTGGACTGGATTTTCACTTTGATCTAGGTAGTCAGCGGTCCTCGATATCTCCGACTTTCTCGGTCCCCTCGTCGGGTGGCTCCGGTGGCTCGAAGAGCGCGAGAAGCAGTGAGCCGACGCGACCGTCGCGGAGTTCGTCCCACGTCGCGTCGACCCGCGTCGCGAGCGTGGCGACCGCCAGCACCAGGAGGCGGCTGCCGAGGCCCGCGTCACTGAGACCGCCGAGGGCTACGGCTGCCAGTGTGTTGACGAAGACGGCGACGAACGCGATGGTTCCGAGGACCCGGAGCGGTGCGGATCGAACGGTCTCCGCACCTGCCTGGGCCGCTCGCGAGAGGCCCAGACGTTCGTCGGCCGTCGCGACGGCCCCCACGACTCGATCCAGCACGGCGAGAATTGGGCTGATCGTCCAGGTCTCGCGGAGGTCGATGACGACGACGTCCGGATCGGGCTCTTTCGTGAGCCACCGATAGAGCCACGAGTCGCGACCCCACCGATCCAGTGTCCGTCCCACGGCACCGGCGCGACTGGTCGCTATCGCGCGGGCGAGCAGTCGTTCGCCGTCCCCGAGAAACTGTCGAATCCGTGACTCGTTCGCTGCCGCATCGAGGCGCTCGGCGACCGCGGTGCTGGTTCTCGCGACGACGGAGGTCGACCGCGCGCGCTCCCAGTCTGTCATCGTCGAGTTCGTTTGTCACTCAGACGGTGATCGTATAGCCATTTCGACTGCGTGAACCGCTTCTGGGTCGATCTGGACTGATCAGCATCAGCTGTCGATGACACAACGTTTATCACAGTTCGGTTACTCACATTCTGAGTAACTATGACGATCATCGTCACTGGTGGTGACGGCTACATCGGGTGGCCCGCCGCCTTGCGAATCGCGACTCGAACCGACGACCGCGTCCTGGCCGTCGACAACTTCGCCCGTCGTGACTGGGTCGAAGAGGTCGGCTCGGTGAGTGCAGTGCCGGTCGGGTGGATGGACGAACGCATCGAAGCCGCAGAAGAGGTCCACGGCGTGACGAACCTCTCGTTCGTGCAGGGCGACCTGGCCGAGAAGTCCTTCGTCGAGGAACTGCTGACGGTCCACGAGCCGGACGTCATCGTGCACGCGGCCGCCCAGCCCTCGGCGCCGTACTCCCAGATCAACGGGGAACGGGCCAACTACACCCAGCACAACAACATGCAGGCCACGCGGAACCTCCTGTGGGGCCTCGAAGAGCACGACCTCAACGACACCCACTTCATCGAGACGACGACGACCGGCGTCTACGGTGCACCGGAGTTCCCGATCCCCGAGGGCGGTGCGGTCATGGAGAACCAGGGCGAGCGCGACGACGTGCCCTTCCCCGCGATGGCCGGGAGCTGGTACCACCTGACCAAGAGCCACGACGCGGCCAACATGCGTCTGGCCCACTCGCAGTTCGACATCCCGATCTCGGACGTCCGGACCGCGATCACGTACGGGACCGAGACCGAGGAAACACGCGGGGACGACCGGCTCAAGACCCGGTTCGACTTCGACTACTACTTCGGCACCGTCGGACACCGCTTCGCCGCCCAGGCCGTCGCGGGCTACCCCGTCACGGTGTACGGCAAGGGCGAACAGCGCAAGCCGTTCATCAGTCTGGAGGACGCCGTCGAAGGCCTCGCAGAGCTGGCGCTGGCCGATCCCGACGATCGGCCCGACGACCTGACGGTGTACAACCAGGTCACGCGCGCCATTTCCATCGTCGAGATCGCAGAGACAATCGCCGACGTAGGCGACGAGTTCGAACTCGACGTCGACGTCGAACACTTCGAGAACCCGCGCGACGAGGACGAGACTCACAAGATGGAGATCGAGAACGACCGGTACATGGACCTCATCGGCGAGCAGGCCCAGGACTTCGAGGGCGGCGTCCGTGACATCTTCGGGACGCTGACCCAGTACGACGACACCATCGAAGCCCACGAGGACCGGTTCCTGCCCGGCGTCCTGGAGGAGTAGGCGATGGACGTGCTCGTCACCGGCGGCTGCGGCTACATCGGGAGCGCGCTGATCCCGATGCTACGTAGCGACGACGCCGTCGATCGTATCGTCGTCCTCGACAGCTTAGAGAGTGGGTCGCCCCGCGCGCTGCTGGGGACGCTCTCCCCGGTCGACAGCGACGGCGAGGGCGACGACGCCCAGGCGCTGGACTTCCGACGCGGCGACGTTCGGGAGTACGGCGACGTCGAGAACGCCATGCGCGGGGTGGACACGGTGATCCACCTCGCGGCGATCACGGGCGCGGCGAGCACGCACGACCGACGCGACGAAACGTTCGCCGTCAACTACGACGGCACGGAGAACGTACTGAAGGCCGCGGGGAAACTCGGCGTCGGGAACGTCGTCTCGGCGTCGTCGTGTAACATCTACGGCCGGGCGCTCTCGACCGACATCGACGAGTCGGTCGACCCCGATCCGATCAATCCCTACGCGGAGGCGAAGTACCAGGCCGAGTCCCTGCTCGCGGACTACTGCGCCGACCACGAGATGCAGGGGACGGCGCTGCGGATGGCGACGAACTACGGCTACTCGCCGGGCGTTCGGTTCAATCTCGTGGTCAACTACTTCGTGTTCCGCGCGCTGACCGGGCGATCGCTGACGGTGTACGGTGACGGGTCGAACTGGCGGCCGTTCGTCCACGTCGAGGACGCCGCGCGCGCCTACAAGCACGCGGCGCTTCGGCCGGACGACTGGAACCACCGCGTGTACAACGTTGGGACCAACGCGGGCAACTTCCAGATCGCCGACATCGCCGATCTGGTTCAGGAGGAAGTCGGCCCGGTCGACATCACCTACCTGGAAGACGAACACCCCGGCCCGTCGTATCACGTCAACTTCGACCGACTGGGCGAAACCGGGTTCGAGACGACGTGGACGCTCCGCGAGGGCGTCCGTGATTTGGCAGAGCGGTTCATGGAGGCAAACAATGAGTGAACGAGACAACGAACTCTGCGTCGCCGTCACCGGCGCCGCGGGCTACATCGGCAGTCGCGTCGTTCGGGTCCTGCAAGACGAGCATCCGGACTGGGAGATCACTGCGCTGGACAACTTCTACCTCGGTCAGGTTCGACAGATCGGCGACGTCGAGGTCGACCACGTCGACATTCGGAACCGGGATCGACTGGAGAACGCGCTGTCGGGCGCGGATGTCGTGATGCACCTGGCGGCGATCTCCGGCGTGGACGACTGCGACGAGCAGCCGGATCTGGCCTACGAGGTCAACGTCCAGGGGACGAACAACGTGGCGTGGTTCTGCCGCAAGGCCGGTGCTGGGCTGATCTTCCCCTTCTCGATGGCCGTGCTGGGCGATCCCCAGGAGTTCCCGATCACGGTGGATCATCCCCGCGATCCGATGAACTGGTACGGACGCACGAAGTTGCTCAGCGAGCGCGCGATCGAGGACTTCGCCGAGGGTGCGTTCCCCGCGCACCTGTACATGATCTCGAATTTGTATGGTGAGCACGAGATCGACGGGACGACGGTGTCGAAGGGGACGGTGACGAACTTCTTCGTCAACCGAGCGCTGGCCGGGGAGACGCTGACGGTGTACGAGCCGGGCACGCAGTCCCGGAACTTCGTCCACGTGAAGGACGTCGCTCGGGCGTACGTTCGGAGCGCCGAGCGAATGGTCGAACAGTTGGATGCTGGGGAGACTGGGGTCGAGAGGTACGAGATCGCGAGTGACGAAGATCCGAGCGTGATGACGTTGGCCGAGTGGGTGGCTGAGATTGCAGCAGAAGAGCGAGATATTGAGGCCGATGTCGAACTGATCGAGAATCCGCGTGGGAACGAAACGCTCGTGGATACGTTCGAGGTCGCGACGGATAGCGCTCGAGAAGAGCTCAACTGGGAGCCACGAGAATCAGTGCGGCAGTCGATTCGTGCACTGCTCTCGGGGAGATAAATTGAACTGCGTCGTTGACGGCATCTGCCTCAACTTCCACGCTGTCCACGATCGGTAGAATTGACAGCGGGCTTGACGACACTCCAGAAACAGGAATCCGCTTCTGTAGGCGAACTAGACTGGGGCAGATCGACTCGCTTGGGGCATCGATCTTTGGCTTTCTCTCGTCACGGGTTTCCGGGAGTGTCGGATGATATCCGGATAAACGGTGAAGCGAAATCGGATGTTGTTAAATCTGCAGATGGGAAAACAAAGATTTCCACTCCCAGATTTGAAATCGAATAAATAAGCATCGGGTTCTCGACTATCACCAAACCAACGAGTATAAAATCCGAGAGAGGATCGTTTCTCTAATGAGTGACTCAGAGAATATCGGCCGGCGAGAGCAACTCCGAGCGCTGATCCGGGTCGCTAGATACCGGCCGCGTCTCACTGCGGCGATCATTCTCGGCGGCGTTTTTGCTGCCCTTCTCGAAGGTGTCGGTCTCGGCTTTATTTTGCCGATCGTCGAGATAGTCCAGTCGCCCGGCGATCCGGCACAGCAGGCCGACGGTATTATGCTAGCGTTCGTTACTATGTACGAGTTTCTGGAGATTCCCTTTACGCTGGGGTCCGTCGTCGTCGGTGTGAGTTCCGTCCTCGCCGTGCGGTGGACGCTGACGTTCTTCGTGCGGTGGATGCGGAGTGCACTGTCGATCGATTATATCCGTTATTTGCAGCGGGAATCGTTCGACCATGCACTGAACGCCCGGATCGAGTACTTCGATCAGGAAGGATCAGATGACATTCTGAACGCAATTGTTACGCAGGCGGAGTACGCAGGAAAAACGATCAGGCTTGTCATCGACTTTCTTGAACAGGGGTTCCTGACGCTAATGTACCTCGTAGTCGCGTTAGTCATCGCACCGTTTCTCACACTTTTTGCGTTGGTGTTTCTCGGTGGCTTTGCCGTGCTGTTCCGGTACGTCGTCGAGCCTGGGTACGAACTCGGTGACCAGGTTGCTGACTCGAACGAGCGCGTCCAGCAGGCTGCCCAGGCCGGGACACAGGGGATCCGAGACACGAAGCTGTTCGGGCTGAAAAACGAACTCTTCGAGGACTTTCTCGACGCGGTGAATCAGTACGCCAGTTCGAGTATCAGGCTGCGGCGCAACGAGCAGGCGATTCAGAACTTCTACAATCTCTTGACCGCTATCTCGGTGTTCGTCCTGATCTACCTCGCGCTCACCTTCGCGAACCTCTCGCTCGGTGCGCTCGGTGTGTTCCTGTTCGCGATGTTCCGCCTCGGGCCGAAAGCGAGTGCGTTGAACTCGAAACTATACAAGATCGAGAACAACCTCCCGCATCTCGTGCGGACCCAGGAGTTCATCGACGAACTCGAACGGAATACCGAGCCGACTAGCGATTCGGAGCCGGTTCCCGACGAGATTCAGACTGTCGAGTTCGACGACGTGCGCTTCTCCTACGAGGGACAGGACGACGAGGCGCTCTCAGGTGTGTCTTTCGAGTTCGAGAAAGGGGAGTTCATCGGATTCGTGGGGCAGTCCGGGGCCGGCAAATCGACGATCGTCTCGATGCTGTCTCGGATGTACGAACCGGACTCCGGAGAGATCCGGGCGAACGGTCGATCGATCCACGAAATGGACATCGACGAGTGGCGATCCCGGATCGCAGTGGTACGACAGGATCCGTTTATCTTCAACGACACGCTCCGGTACAACCTGACGATTGGGAATCGAGACATCTCTGAGGACGAACTCGATCGGGTGATTCGGATCGCTAAAGTCGACGAGTTCTTCGACGATCTGCCTGACGGATACGAGACGCAGCTCGGGGACGACGGCGTTCGGCTGTCGGGTGGACAGCGACAGCGAGTCGCGCTAGCACGGGCGCTGCTGAAAGATGCCGACGTGCTGGTACTCGACGAGGCGACGAGTGATCTCGACTCGAATCTAGAGAAGCAGGTGCAACAGTCAATCGAGAGCATGGAGCGTGATTACGCGATGGTCGGGATCGCACACCGGCTCTCGACTGTAAAGAACGCCGACCGGATTTACTCGGTGGACGCCGGAAGGATCGTCGAGACCGGTGATCACGAGACGTTGATCGAGAACGACGGGCAGTACGCCGAACTGTATGCGATTCAGTCGCGAAACGGTTAGTCCACGGTGAAGACAGATCGGTCCGGGCTATACCAATATAACGAGTGATTTAACACCACTCCTATAATTTCTCGGAGTGAGCACAGTCGCATGAAAATTAATGGGACACCGGTGGGAACCGAGGAGACACCATATTTTATCGCTGAAGCTGGCGTCAATCATAATGGCGATCTCGATCTGGCCAAGCGTCTGATCGATATTGCAGCGGACGCCGGTGCCGATGCAGTGAAATTCCAGACGTTCAGTGCAGACCGTCTCGTTACCCAGGATGCCCGGAAGGCCAAGTATCAGGGAGAGACGACTGACGAAGATGGACAGTACGAGATGTTACGCCAGTACGAGTTGGATCGGAAGGCACACGAACAATTGATAGAATACAGCACAGGGAAGGGCATCACGTTTCTCTCGACACCGTTCGATCCCGAGAGCGCGGATATGTTAGCTGATCTCGGAGTACCCGCGATCAAAGTTGGCTCAGGCGAATTGGATAATCATCCGCTCCTCGAACACATTGCTGATCTCGACTTACCCATGATCGTTAGCACAGGCATGGGAACGATGGAAGAAGTTAACGACGCCCATGGGGCGATCACAGCGGCAAATCCTGATGTTGATCTGATCTTTCTTCACTGCACGTCATCATACCCAGCAGCAATCGAAGACATCCATCTCCGCGCAATGCAAACGATGGCTGACGAACTAACGGTACCAGTCGGCTACTCGGATCACACGACGTTACCCGAAACACCGGCACTGGCTGTCGCTGCTGGTGCGTGTGTCATAGAAAAACACTTCACGATCGACTCAACTCTTCCGGGGCCTGATCATGAGGCATCGCTCGAACCGGACGAATTAGCTCGCTGTATCGAGTTAGTTGAAACTGCAGCAAGGGCCCTCGGAGACGGCGAGAAACATCCTGTAGATGCTGAGCTGGAAAATCGGGCTATCTCGCGAAAGAGCTTATACGCAGCGACTGATATCGAGTCAGGAACTGTGCTCTCTGAATCAGATATCAAGATCGTTCGACCAGCAGAAGGACTGTCACCGCGTGAATTGCAGACGGTACTAGGAAAACAGGTCATAAATCCTCGGGCTGAAGGCGACCCAATTAGACAAAATGATCTAGAATAATATTTTTGTAGAGCACCCCTGGCCTATCGTTCAGTTGCTGGTGGCTGGAACCCCTTTGTAGAAGGCCCCATCAGGAACGTCATCGCGAACCAAACTATGTGAGCCAACGAGTGCGTCACGGCCGATTTCGACACCAGGGAGAACCGTTGTATGTGAACCGATTCTTGCCCCTTCTCGGATGTGTATCGTCCCAGATTCACCATCGATTGTCGATTTACTGTGGATATCGCAATGGGGACCGATCTGGACACCGGTTTCGATTGTCACTCCGGCGTGAGCATTGATCACCGTGAACGCCCCGATATCGACATACTCCTCCAATTGTAGCCCACTTGGGTTGTTCACTAACCAGTTATACTCGGTGAGTTCGCCGTCAACGATCTCTGGTTGCTCCCATTCCTCAAATCTCTCTCGTGGATCGTTACCCATGCGGTCTCTACTAACGTGGAAACCCATCTATGTTATTGTATACCGCCGTACTACCTTTGAAGCAGTCACTGCTCGAAATCGAGACGTTTCCGGAGCAACTGTTCATTTATTTCCACCTCAGCTAGACGCTTGGAGATTTCCGTCCCAGCCCCGCCATAATCGTACGGGTTGGCAGACGTGGCAGCCTGTTCTTGGAAGGAGTCGTCAGTAAGGCATTTCGAGATAGCAGTACGGATTTTGTCTCGATCGTGCGGAACTGATAGTGTGTTCGCTGCCCGTTCGCGACCTTTCTGCCGGGGACCGACGTCAACGACGGGCAGATCGAATGAGGGGGCTTCGATAACCCCGCTTGACGAGTTTCCGACCATCACGTCAGCAGCAGCCATGAGGCCAAGATATTCGCGACGTGGGAGACTCTGAAATGTCCGGGTCTGTTCGTCTAGTGATCGTGACTCAATCTCCTGGATTATCCGATCACCACCAGCGTCTGCATTAGGATAGATCAGTACCGTCTGTGCGTCGAAGGACTTGACAGCGTCAAGTGTTGCTGCCATCTGTTCACCGGCGTTATTGGGTTGTGTCGTCACTGGATGTTGCACGACGATCAGGAGTGGCTGGTCCGGATCGAGATCGTGTTTCTCGAGCACTGACCCGGGAGTGTTGTACTCACCAGCCAGGATATCATCGAGTCCAGGCGCCCCTGAAACCGTGATTCGCCACTCCTCTTCGCCCATCTTTCGGATTCGATCGGCACTCAACTCGGAAGCCGGAAAGTGGATATGAGCAAACTTCGTAATCGCATGGCGAATGCTGTCGTCGATTGTTGCGCCATGCATGGAATCGCCACCGTGAATGTGTGCGACAGGTATGCCCATGTGGGCCGCTGCGAGTGCACCTGCCAACGCCTCGTCTCGATCTCCTAGCAACAATACGATGTCTGGATCGAGACTTTCGAACGCCTCAGTCAGACCCATCATCCCGACGCCTAGTGACTTCGCCATCGCAGTCCCGGAGTCACCGTCGAGTTGCATCAATACTTCCCTGTCAACTGAGAATCCGTCGTTCCGAATTTCCTCGACTGTCATTCCGTGTCGTGGAGAGAGGTGCATCCCCGTCGCGACCACCGAAAGCGAGAGACGATCGTCATTTCTGATGGCTTCCATCGAAGACTTCAGGAGGCCATATTCGGCTCTAGTCCCCGTGAGGACGACGATATCCCGAGTGTTAGCGACCATATCTTTTTTCATGTGAGTCCATCGTTACAATCGTGTCGTGACTCCTTCCTCATTTGATCGTCCAGCCACCATCCACCACTATGTTGTGTCCTGTCACGTACGACGCGGCGGCGCTCAGTAAGTATACTACCGCTCCAGAGACATCTTCGGGTTCTGCCATGCGACCGAGCGGAACGTTCCGTTCGTAGTTCTCGACGAACTGTTCTGGTTGTTCATCGAACACGCCGCCCGGACTGACGCTGTTAACTCGGATTCCGTCGCTGCCCAGGTATGAAGCTAAGTACCGGGTAAAGTTCAGAACACCTGCCTTGAGCACGCTGTACTCGACTGGGCTCGTCATATGTGTTCCCTCGTAGACGGTAAAGTCAGGCGCCTGCATTCCGTAGATGGAACTGAAATTCACAATAGAACCTTCACAGCCGTGCTCGAGCATCTTCAGGACGGCGGCTTTCGTCACCGCGTAGTAACCGCCAAGGTGCATAGAGACGTTCTTGATCAACTCTTCTTTGTCTACGGACTCGAAAGACTGTCCGTAGTCGTCAGTCCGAGGATAAGCCAGATTTACCAACCCATCGAGACGACCGTGCTCCGAGATTACGTACTCATAGACCGCGTCAACCGACGTGGGATTGGTGATGTCTAGTGAGACGAACTCACCGCGATCCAATTTCTCCGCGACTTTGCGTCCTCGCTCTTCGTCAAACTCTGCGACGACGACGGCGGCGCCGTGATGATCAATCGCTTGGCAGACCTCGGTGCCGATCAGTCCCCCACCACCGGTAACGAGAACGACGTCTCCCGTCAGGTCGAAGAGATTGTCCGTCATACCTCGGGCTCCCGGCGCTCAAACATGAACTCCACGAACTTGAGATCGAGTTCCGTGTCGATATCGACCGACCGTTCCGGGGGCATGACCGAAACCCGCGTATACTCGCCTTGTATGGTATCAGTCTCCATCAGGAAGTCCCGTTCGTACACGTAGACCGCCGCGTTCATCTCGTACACGGTGGGAACGTCTTGTCGACGGACAATGTCGGGGCCGATCTCTTTTGAGAGTGATGCATAGCCGTCTTCGTCAAGTTCGACCATGTTGAAGTACGGGTTTTTGTCAGCCTCACAGACGGTGTATGCGTTGGTCGTGTGGTCGTCATTCTGAACCGCCGTGAAGCAGTCCTCGATGTCCGAGGGTCGTCGGAGCGGTGTCGTCGCGTCCACATCGACGACATAGTCATACTGCTCTTTTTTGATGGCTTCCATCTGTTTGACGGCGTGATGGATTGCGGGCAGCTTTCCTGCGGTATCAGAAGCGAGTTCGGCTGGCCGGCGGAAGGGAACTCGTCCCCCGTACTCTTCGGCGACTGATGCGATCTCGTCGTCGTCGGTCGAGACCACGATGTCTGCGCTCCGATTCCATCTCCGTGCATCGGAGATGGCGTGGCCAACGAGGGGTTTCCCGCCGACTTCTCGTACGTTTTTTCCGGGGATGCCCTTCGATCCTCCACGGGCACAGATCGTACAGAGGATCTCACTCATCGTGTCCTCTTTTTATGTCGAGCGCTACTTGTAATACCTCTTTTCCCTCTCTCAGATCGTTCTCGCAGGCTGCCCGTGTGTCGATGTGTTCGAGGAAGTACGCCAGTTGTTTCCGGAACCGCTCGTCACGGTCGTAGTCGAACGTCTCAGTTTCGGTCGAGGACGGATACTTGACAGTCAGTATTCGATCTTCGAGGTCTGCGACAAGTGTTCCGTTCTCGCAGACGACTTCGAGCGTTCTCCGTGGCTGTCTCCGGCAGTAGTCGAGGTGTATACTTCCAAGGACGTCATCCGACGTTCTCACGATCGCTTCGGCGATAGCTTCTGACTCAATGTCCAGTGTGTCCGTGTATCCGAGATCAGAGGCGATACACCGCAACGGACCGAACAACCAGTGTAAGTAGTCTATCTCGTGAATCAGATCGAGGACGACACCGCCGCCACGATCGGGATCCGCACTGTAGGAGTCGCGGTAGTCCCTACCCGGACGCCAGTCGGGGAGGTACGATCCTGCAGTCGTACGAAACGAGATGACGGTACCCAGTTCTCCATCGTCGAGCCGATCTCGTGTAGCGTTCAACACAGGATCGAACCGCAACTGACAACCGACGTAGGTGACGAGGTTTCTCTCGTCAGCTATAGCGATCAGTTCGTCGATCCTATCCAGATCGTGAGAGAGTGGTTTCTCTACGAAGAGGTCACAATCTGCTTTCGCACACGAAAGAGCAGTCTCGACGTGTTTCGCTGTCGGATTAGTTATAAATGCGATATCGGGATCCGTGTCAAGTGCATCCTCTAACCGTGTGTACTCTCGAATCCCCAAATCGTTCCCCGACGTCGAGGTTCCACTCCGATACGCGATCAACTCGATATCCTTAGATGACTCTTTGAGCAACCTTGCGTGGCGCTGACCGATCGATCCGAGTCCGGTGAGTAATACCCGCATTTATAAGAGGGTGTGAGGGGACATGTGGTCATCGATTTTCTCGATGATTTCTTCTTTCGAGAGTGATGTCTCGTCAGCCGACGTGTAGGCGTTCTTGACGGGATCGGCATTGGTGTGCGCGATGTCCTGGTACGCCGAGACGTCAATCTGCGGCAATATCACGTACATACTATCGAGTTCGCGAGCCTGTCGCCGTTCGTCCTCAGAAATGAGTTTCTCGTGAATTCGTTCTCCCGGGCGGGCACCTACTATGTCGATCTCGATGTCGTCGGGATTGTAGCCTGCGGCAGGTGCGTACTTTTCGACCATCGCTTCGGCCAGGGTTCCGACTCGAAACGCCGGCATCTTCAGAACGAATATTTCGCCGCTCGTCATCCGTTCGTAGGCTTTGATAACGAGGCCGGCCGCTTCTGCGATCGGCATAATGAACCGTGTCATCTCGGGATCTGTTACGGTGACTGGACCGCCGTCTTCGATCTGGTCAAGGAACAGTGGGATCACGGATCCACTCGAACCGAGAACGTTCCCGAATCTGACACACCCGAAGCAGATGTCTTTGTCCCCTTTGTAGTTGTTCGCAGCGATTATGAGTCGCTCTGACAGGAGTTTGGTTGCACCCATCACTGATGTCGGATTCGAGGCTTTGTCCGTGCTAATCCCGACGACCGCCTCTACTTCCTCCTCGATCGCAGCACGAATGAGGTTCTGCGTCCCCTGGACGTTCGTTTGCACCGCTTCGAACGGATTGTACTCGTTGATCTCGACGTGCTTGACCGCTGCCGCATGGAACACGACATCGATTCCCTCGATCGCTAGCCTGAGTCGCTCACGATCGCGGATATCGCCAAGCAAAAATCGAAGTCGTGACTCGTCCTGATAGTTCGTCTGGAGGTCGAAGAGGGACGCTTCGTCGTTGTCGAACACTCGAACGACTTCGGGATCAGCATTCAGCACCTGTGAAACGAGTTCGGAGCCGACCGATCCACAACCGCCCGTGATGAGTACGTTCTTACCTACTAGAGAGTCCATATCTTGAGAAGAACGACGGTTGGGAAGTGTTTTTCTTTCGGCATTGATCGAACGTGGGGACGAAAAACACCTCTGCCAGCTACCGTGCTTGTCGAACTCCATCTTTGACCGCAGCAACAATTTGATCGGTCTTTCTGGGAGTGAGATCCGGATAGATGGGCAGCGACAGGATCGTGTCTGCTACATCCTGCGTCGTCGGGGTGTTCGGCGACGGGCCATCCATCGTCTCTGTATAGTAGTGAGTCTCGTGGACCGGCGTGTCCCAGTAGATTTTCGAGGAGACTCCGTGTTCGTCCAGCGTGTCAATCACGATCTGGCGATCAATCCCGGAATCGAACTCGACAGTGTACAGCTGATAGACGTGTGTACCACCGTCGATTGGGCGTGGAACCTGGACCCCGTCGATTTCGGCTAGCTGCTCGTTCATATACTTGGCTGCAGCTTGTCGGCTGCCGATCAACTCGTCGACTTTGTCCATCTGTGCGCAGCCGATTGCGGCGGTGAGGTCGGACATTCGGAGGTTCGTCCCCAGTGCGACGTACTCTCCCGAGCCGACACTCTCGAAGTAGTCTCCAGGGGCGCGTCCGTGTGATCGATAGAGACGGGCATTGGAGGCAATCTCGTCGTCGTCGGTGATTATTGCCCCTCCTTCTCCAGTGACTACGATCTTGTTCTGACAAAACGAGAGTATTCCCGCGTCGCCGAAGGTCCCGACACTCTTGCCTTCGTACGTAGATCCGAACGCTTCGGCGGCGTCTTCGACGACCGTGAGATCGTGTTGTGCAGCGATATCCTGGATCTGGTCGATCCGGCAAGGTGCGCCGTATAGGTGGACGGGAATGATGGCCGCCGTATCCTCGGTGATATTCTCACGAACGGAGTCTGGACTCAGTCCGTACGTGTCTCGGTCGATGTCGGCGAAAACCGGCTCGGCACCGACGAGTCGAACCGCGTTCGCCGTCGCGATGAAAGTCATCGACGGGACAATAACCTCGTCGCCGGGTCCGATATCACTGGCCTCCAGCGCCGTCACGAGGCCGGACGTGCCGGAGTTGACGACGATTGCGTGTTCGACGTCGAGGTACTCCTCTAGCCGAGATTCGAATTTGTCAACGAAAGGCCCTTTTGCCCAGTACCCCCCCCTTCCAATCGACTCGACGGCATTCAGGATCTCTTGCTCGTCCCAGGCGATTTCGAATAACGGAATCTGATCAGACATATTGTCATGGCTACTTTGAGCACAAGTGTATAGGTTACGTTGCTGGATGTAATGGAAGTCCCTAGGGATACCTTGACAAGGACAGATATCCTTGACATCAGAATGGTCAATACAGCAGGATATCTCTCGCGGTATCTTTCCAGATTTTATTTGTATCCAAGCTGGTCCGGCCGTTCTTTCACATTATCTTCGACAGCAACTGTTTCCAGATCTGTACTGCCTATCCCATGTTCAATGACGAACTCGGCTCTGGTGAATCGCATGACGGCGTCGCCGTTTACCGTCAGAACTAGGAAGGTGAAGCGGGAAACCGCCGATGGTTCATGTCTGCGATTTTTTGCTTCACTAGCAAAGCGATCCAATTAGCTAAAAATGCTGTTGGAGGCTAAGGCGAAGTCGCCGCCCCGAAGGGGGTGGCGGCTTCGCCGAGTATGCGGTACTGTTGCTGCGCTGTCTGCGGATTTACCTGGAGAAATCGTACCGGGAGACACTCGACCTGTTAAGTGAGATGCCACATATACTCAGGGAGATCGGCCTCGAGGTGGCCAATCTCCCGCATCACTCGACGCTAGTGAAGTGGTTTGACAGGATCAAGACAGCACTCTGGCGAGTGCTGCTGCGCCTGTCGGCGCAGCTCACGACCCGAGTGGTCACGCTGCCATCGACGCGACATTTTTCGACCGCGAGAACGCGAGCAAACACTACTGCCGCCGGACGAATTACCGCGTTCAAACGCTCAAAACAACTGCACTCGCGGATACAGAAAGTCGCGCGATTCTATACGTTCACTGTACGACCGAGAAAACGCACGACACACAGCTTGGCTGGCAGGTCGCCCGCCGCAACGCGGGCGACCTCGCCAGCCTCGCTGCCGACAAAGGCTACGACTGGATGGAGTTACGTGAAAAACTCCGCGAAGAAGGCGTGAGACCGCTGATCAAACCCCGCGTGTTCCGGCAACGAGCGCTGTGTGAAACCGTCTTCTCGACGATCAAGCGCACGCTCGGCGACGCCGTGCGCGCGAACCTGGTACGGTGAGTTTCGAGAACTCGTTCTGATGTGTGCGGTTTACAACATCAAGCAGGCAGTGAACCAGTGAAATCACGCACCATCTGGCGATTCACCACGGCCAAATTGGATATTAGGTATGGCAATTTTTCATTCACCCCAACGAAATATGTTTAATATAGTTGTCCATTTTACTGGTATACTCAATGAATTCTCGCATTCCCGCAATTCTCGACCGGGTGTCGCCAGAAGACGTGGTCCTTGATGTGGGTTGTGTTCAACACTCTGTGGAGAATGAAAATAACGAAAACTGGTTACACAAACGTCTAAGCGACATCTGTCGGGAGGTAGTTGGAATTGACGTTCTTGAGGAGGACATTCGAATTCTTCAGGAACGCGGATACACTGTAAAACATCAGAATGCAGAACAATTCGGTCTGGATAGAGATTTTGACGTGATTGTTGCCGGCGAATTGATCGAACATCTCGCGAACCCCGGAAAGTTCTTAGATTGTGCTCGGGCACATCTCAAACCGGACGGCCGTCTTCTGTTAACGACACCAAACCCATGGGCGGTGTCTCGGTTCTAGCATGCACTACGGGGTGACGTCCCGGTTAATCCAGAACATACCTGCTGGTTCGATCGGAAAACGATAGTCGAGTTACTCTCTCGAGCGGGGTTTGCAGTCTCGGAATTCACGTACATCGAACCATTCTGGGAAAAATATTCGGCTTCAAAAACAGGAAGGTGATTAGCCCGACGCGCTTCCTTTGGTCGCTTGGGTTTGAGACACTAGGGGCGCAGAACTTCTGGATTGTCGCTCAGGTTGAGTCGCGGTGATCACATGGTAACTAATTGTTGGCGCTATACCAACTGTAAAGCGCTTCCATTGTGGCAGATCGGATAGTCGTGATGACCAACATCTTGGAAACACTGTCACTAGTTGGATCAATCCAACATATTGATGCGAACCCACCATTTATTAATACTAATGCTGAACATAGGTAAAGAGATGAACATTTTCCTCTGTGAATCTAGTCTACATGTTGCAGAAGCAACTTGTATAGCTGCGGAAGATTTCGAGGATTCTCATAATATCCTGGTAGTACTCAATGCATCTCGCGTGTCTGATCTGAACGCGGTTGCCCTTAACGAGGCGTTCGACCGGCATTTTGTCGGGAACTACAAACTCAATATTAATCACAGACCCTTCCCTCTTGTTCCCGATTCGATCCAATCTAGCCTGAACAGGGTGCTGTCGTACGTATCACTTCTATTGATGAGTACTGTCCTAGCTTGCCTAAGTATATTCATATCCAAGATGAATTTATTTTTTGCTACACGGTCGCCGGTATTAAACAACGGACTGGTCTGGATACGGAACCACACTAGGGTGAGACTGTATCATTTCGAGGAGGGAATAAGCCTGTACATGAAGGAGGGACTGAAGGACAGGAGCAACCTAAGCGAATTTTTCTTCCCGTTGACGCTGGAAACCATACTCTCGAGTGGGGCCGTTGATGGTGTCTACTGTATGCGGCCAGACAATCTCAATAGTGTCTATCCGGACGCTGAAACCCGAAAGATCAAATTCTATGCTCACGTAGAATTATTAACTGCGGTCTTTGAGCCGGACATCAATTCTGATCAGATTTCGGCTGATCGTCCATTGTTCGTCCTCGTGACGCAACCACTGGTCGCAAACAATTATCTCTCCGATCATGTCTATCAAGAGAAGACCGCAGCCCTCGTGAAATCTCTCCGTGAAACGTATAATGTACTGGTGAAACCACATCCCGGTGAGGGCACAGAGCAATACGAGGACCTGTCTGACCGAGATGTGACGGTACTGACCGAGGCCAACTATCCGGTGGAACTCCTTGTTTGGCACCTGATCGGACATGAGGAAGTAGAGTGCGTGTCGGTTGGTTCGACAGGTCTCTCGACCGCTCTTTCAAACCTCGCTACGATACCCGTTGAAAAATACTCGTTCATCGAGTACTACGGATTGGACGCGATGGACGAGAAGATGCGACGGTACTTTGCGGGGTGTTCGGTCAACTACGTCAGCGATCCGGTAGTCACGTTCCGAACCAACCGGCGGTTCGATCCGGATAACGGACCGTATTCCTTATGATAGTGCAAATTTAGTGCGGGGTCTTCATATATCTCGGCCGCAGACAGATACATTACGAAACCACAACATGTCTCTCACGATCCGTTTCGTTTCAACCCACCTTGGCCACGTTCGAGGCGGCGCCGAGATCAACGATCTGACACTCGGTGAGGAGTTCTCGAAATTGGGCCATGAAGTCTCTTACGCCACGATCGGAAACGACAGCGACGATATTCCCCAAGAAACCTGGACTCTCGGTGTCGATTGTCCGTACGCATACGATCTCAGCTATTCTCTTCCGGAACCAGTGGGGAAGATCACACGTCACCTCAATGAGGAGCTATTCATTCACCGGCTCCGGCGCAGGGAACCTGAATTTCTCGCGGAGGCCGACGTCGTGTATGCGACCGGTCGTCCGGTTCTCAGCCGACTGCGCTCGCTCACGGACGCACCCTTTGTCTACGCAGTGCGCGGCCGCGTGAACCCGGTGTACGACCGAT
The DNA here is from genome assembly GCF_023077655.1 of Halorientalis brevis. Classification (NCBI taxonomy): domain Archaea; kingdom Methanobacteriati; phylum Methanobacteriota; class Halobacteria; order Halobacteriales; family Haloarculaceae; genus Halorientalis; species Halorientalis brevis. The sequence continues at coordinate 205,104 of NZ_JALLGV010000003.1, forward strand.
ATTTGAAACGAGCGGACGGACTGGTCTTCTGGGGTGGGTGTGAGGAGGAGTATGCGGACGAATCACTTCTCTCGATTCCGAACCAGACTATCAATCCCGGTGTGGATCCTAACGTGTTTCGGCCGCGGGATCTCGGCATGTCTGATCGACCGGGGTACGCCAGTGGCGACAGAACAGTCGTGGTCTTCAGCGGACGCCTCGAACCGGTCAAGCAGGTAGACAGCATCATCGAGACCGTGAGTCAGCTGGAATCGAGATTCGATCTGACGCTGGTGATCCTCGGCGACGGCTCACAGCGGGCTGAACTCGAAAGGCTCGCGGACCTGATCCTTGAGACGACACCAGTTCACTTCCAAGGTCGTGTGGATCACGAGTTGATTCCGCGACACCTGAACGCTAGCGACGTCTTCGTCCTCGCCTCTGCGATGGAGAATCACCCGATCGCACTGAAAGAAGCCCTCGCCTGCGGCACCTATTCTGTCGCACCCGCTATCGGACGTGTCCCGCAGATTGTACCAGACGGGGCAGGCTACGTATACGAGGACAATACCACGGATGGACTTATGGCCGCATTACAAGAGGTTCTCTCAAATGGCCTGCACCGCCGTCAGTCACGACAAGATCGATCGGTTCGGTTCTCAACATGGAACGATGTGGCGGCCAAAGTCCTTGACTTGTTCCGGAGCCTCCGGTAATTCAGAAGCAACTCGGGCGGGCACTCTCCTATTTGTACCCGAGGTCCTCTAACCGCTGGTCAATGCTGTCCGGTGACTCTAATTGGGCCTCGCTATCCGATGCTCGTACAGTCTTCGAGAGGTTCTTGCTGGCGTCCCAGAGTTCACGTTCGGCTTTAAGCCTGGAGCTCCCGATCTCGTGAATGTAGTCCTGACACACGTCGCGCAGTTCCCGATAGACTGTCTCCGCGTCATCTATTTGGTTATACGATTCTTCGGGATCGGCGACAATATCAAAAAGTAATTCCTTTTCTGGGGGAGTCCCGAGCGAATCCTGTTGCCGCATGTATTTCCACTGTTTGTGGATGACGGCGGCGGAGACGCCCTCGTTGTTCTCGAAGCCGAGAAACACCTCTTCCTCGCTCGTTCGATCCCTAATGTCCATTCCGTCCCAACTGGCCGGAACGTCTGCATCGGCAAGACGGGCTATCGTCGCGGGAACGTCTATCAGACTAACGGTGGCGTTACTCTCGGCTGCTTCGAAGTCCGGCGCGTCGACGATTAGTGGTACGTGCGCCATCGACTGGTACACGGACTCCTTGTGAAACCGGTTATGGAGTCCCAGTTCCTCCCCGTGATCAGCGGTTAAAACCACCATTGGTTCATTTTCGACTTCACGGAGGAGCCGTCCAACGTGGTCGTCAGCATTCCGGACGTTCGAGTCGTACGCGTCGACTAGCTTCTTTGACGGGGGCGACCCTGGATCAACAGACGGCATTCGGACATGATCTCTGTCCGATGGAACATCAAGTGATTGCCGATGTTCAGGGAAATATCCGTATGGGTGGTGCGCGTCCATCAGGTGGACCCAGGCGAAATATGGATCGTCCCGCTCGTTGGCCTCGGCAATCCACTTGAGGGCGTGACTCACCACTGCCTCATCGTTCGAGTTCACGTTCGCGCCTCTACTCTCAACGAGTTTAATCAGTGAATCGTAGCCCCACTTGAGGACGTCATAGACGTGTCCTTTTGGGATCGATTTCCCGATCCTCTGTCGAACGATGTGGTTCAGATCATGGAGAGTAGTGCTGCTCTTCCCGTTCATCCACTGCGTGTAGTCGGCGAACTCATCGAATCCTCTGTGATAGTTAAAGTACCTCGAGACGAACGGATTGTCCGAGAACCCACCGGTCTGGTATCCCCGCTCGCTGAGTAGTTCAGCAACGGTCTTACCGGCGTGCCTCGGTAGTCCTGCTCCCTCTATTCGGAGAGGATGGACGCCGCCGTGGATCGACTTGAACCCGAACCGGGTGCCCGGTCCGTTGCTGAATGCGTGGGTGTACTTCGTCCCACCGCGGATCAGTTTGTCAACGTTCGGTGTCGTCGCCCGGTAGTATCCATACCCACTGACGTGGTCCGCCCGGAGGCAGTCGACTGTAATTAATAGGATCGAATCAGTCATAGAGAGTACTGTCTGCCACTCTTACTCTGTCAGCGTGAATAATTTTTTTTGGTTTGGTGTCATCCCTGGCTTCTCCTGAGACCTCAACTGACCGAAGTAGGACTAGTCGAATTTCGGGAATATGAATAGAAGGAAGACTAGTATGCCGAGATAGGGGGCGATGAAGTGGGAGTCGAACGTGATCCTGAACCCGAGCAGGAAGACAAGGAACGTAAGACTCGCATCTGTCCTGGCGTATTTGTATAAAAGGTAGAGGACACCGGCAGACAGTCCAATGAATCCGGCGACACCGTACACCATCAGCGCCCGCAGGAATGAGTTGTGGAACAGCATTCCTGTTTCCCGCCGCGGCCAGCCCGGGGGCCCCCCGATCAACCAACTCTTCGCGCTCAACTGACGTATGCCGGTGGACCAAGTCCGCCATCGGGGTGTTTCCAGACCTCGATTCAGCAACCGTTCAATTGACAATATATGGACGTTACTGGCAAGTATGAGACCGCTCAGTGTGGCGATGAGGGCGATAGTGCCGGCGACAGAGAGCATCGTGAAGCTGGCGCCCGTGTGGCTCAGGAAGTGGACTAAATAGATCGTCAGCAGTCCGATTCCGATCGCAACACCGGTTCTACCGCCGACCATCAAGATGGCGATGATGGTCGTTCCGCCGCTCGTTACGGCGAGCAATTCGCTCTCGATTCCGTCGCTCACCCGATACAGATGGCCCATGCTCGCGAAGAAGAACAGGATCGTAACCATGACGTTCCTGCTTCCGACCTCAATAAGGTCGTTGCTCGGAATCTCCAGCACCGTTACGCCGACGATAGCATACATAGATAGTGCGAGGGTGATCAGATCCCACAGCTGGTGTGAAAACCGGGCCCTGAGTAGGCCGAGTGCGAGAAGAAAGTTTATTAGTGTCACGTAACCCGTGTAGAAAACTAGGTCGTAGACCACGAGATGGGCCGAGTAGATTAAAGAAAGCACCACTAGTATAATGGCGACGAACGCCTCTAGATCACTGACGTATCGTATGAACAGAGGGATAGCCAGCGGCAACAGTAATGCGAGATAGTAGAGCACGCGGTGATCGTACATCCAGTATCCCAGCGACACTGGCACGTAGAGTAGCAATATCCACTGGAGGAATCGATGTCGCACTGACCCAGACTCAGTAAGTGCATCAACTGTTCGTTTTTGGTTCTGAGAGATCATTAGAAGTATAGAACCTTTCCTATTAGTCAATGCTGTACGGCGTCATCAGCTGAAGTATCCGAGCTTACTGAGGTGTTCCTTCGTATCATTGGTGATCTGTGCCGAATCGTCCATTTGCTCACCGTCGGCCGGCGAATGCCGTGGCAGTTCTGACTCGAGCACTTCTCGAAGGTCCTCCATCTTTCGTGGTGTGTCCTTCCATAGCCGCCTGTTGCTCGCATAGAAGGCTCGTTTTGAGTGAATACCTTCTTTCTCCATTCCGTGGTCCGAGACGAGGACTAGTGTATCGTCCTCGGAGAGCGTTTGCCGGACGCGGCGGACGAAGTCGTCGTAGAGTCCGTACCACCGCTGTAGCTTCGGTGGCGTGTCCGCCCACACATGCTGCACGAGATCGAGACTGAAGAAGTGGCACATAACGAAGTCGTGCCGTCGCGACGCGATAGCGTTCAGAAATCGGATTAGTCGGTTGGCGTCAGCGCTGAGAGCTTTCTGTTCAAACAATGAGATATCACCCGCCGGTTCGTATCCTGACCTTCCTTCCGAACGAGCCGACTTCGGTGCGATCATGCCTTTTAGATCGCGGTTCATGTCGTCCTCGCTGATTCCGGGAACGGAGATCAGATGCGGTGCGGCCGCGGAGTCGAGGAGGGAACCCGCTTCCGCGAGTCTGTTTTCACCGACATGTTCTTTCTCGTAGCCAAATTGTGCCAGCAGGCTCTTTAGGTAGCGCTTGGCCTTGCTTGAGGCGATATTCGAGACCTCGCGTTCTATTCTCCGTACGAGCGGATTAGACAGGACCTTTGTGTTCCAGTGTTTGGTGGACTGACTGTTGTCCTCGTAATATGACGGAAAGAGATCCCGCGGGTTTTGTCCGGCGAGCATCGAAGGCCACAGCAGCTGCGTGTTCAGCTCATCTCGATTGAGGCCGTCCGGGGTTTCCATCCGACCACCCTCGCCTTCTTCACTTATCGTATCGATGGAGGGAGTTGTATATCGCTGTAGGGTATCAGCGTCAAGACTGTCCAATCCCATCACGATCAACATAACTTACGAAATCAACTATCATCGAATAACACTTTTGATCGGCAGATTCCATTCCTTGATGAGTCCACTCCAAGTATTATAATTCATTTCCTATAATCGAATGATCACAGGACAGAATAAAAGACATCTAGTAATTCATCAACCGTTCGTTTCCAAGAGTACTTATCTGCTCGATTTTTTCCCTTTTCAATATATTCTTCCCTGATCTCCTCGTTACATAGGAAGTGTTCGATCGCATCAGCAATTTCTTTGGGATCTTCGGGATCTTCAAGAAAATACGCTGCATCGCCAACGACTTCTGGAATCGCGTACTTATCGCTCGTTATTACGGGGAGTCCCGCCTCCATTGCTTCTAAATTAGTTATTCCAAAGGTTTCATGAAGTGAGGTGTTAACGTAGAGCTTCGCTCCTTTGTACAGCGCTTTTAGCTCTTCCGCTTCTAGGTACCCTGTGAAGGTGATGCCGTCTCCCAATAATTCACGGCCAAGGTCACTAACATCGGACCCCAACCAATCACCCGCAATGACAAGATGAGGTGCATCTATACCCCGCTCTTGTAATTGATAGACTCCTCTAATAAGTGAAGAGACATTCTTTATTTTGTTAGTGGACGCGACGTCAAGAATATACCCTTCCTTTAGATTGAAAGAGTTGAGTATCTCTTCAATTTCTTTGTCGTTTATTTTGTCAAACGTCATTCCATGTGCAAGCGGTACCGTAGTAAACTTTTCATCCGAGATATCAAGCGACCTTCTTTTGCTTTGGCGAAGACTCCCGGACGGAATTACGTATTGATCTACCCTATTTGCAAGACCAGTTTTGCGATAGAAGGCCGCATAAGCGTACTTTTTCATCCGGGATTGCCATGAGACATAAGATGGGCAGGTAAACGGTAAGTCTCCGTATAACCTGACTACCTTCTTTGTATCAGTCAAAAAAAATCCCGGTCGGAGCCACGGAAATTGAGGATAGTAAATCAGATCGAGATCTAACTTCGCTACCTCTCGCAGAAACAGAATCGGTGCCCTCGGTACAATTGCTTCATCCACGTTATTATACAGATCAAGATCAGATTGGTCCGTATGGATATATACGAACTCAAGGTCGTCAATGGTACGTCGCTTTAGTTCTCGACAGATCCTCATGTTAGTCATGTTTCCTGCCATTCCGTGGTCTAATGGATTGGTCACAATCCCAACTCTCTTCGACATTTTCGGCTTACATAGTTATCAAGAGCATATATAAGCATTGTCTCTTCCAGAAAGAGCGGTTTTTTAGTGCTTCGTAGGATCGCTACACGGAGCTTGATTTCGGTGTTTTCACTCGGCCACTCAGCACGCAGAAACCGGCGACGGCGGTTAATTAACCGGGTATCTGACTGCTCAACGAAGGTTGTAAACGGCACCTTTGAGAGCCATCTCACGGCATTCCAGGTGCCAGCTCCGCGCACGCACGGCGGAGCCGAGCGTGCGCTTGATCGAGGAAAAGACGGTTTCAGCCATCCAGCGGCGATTGTACCAGAGACAGCTCATCCGGGCGTTGTGCGCGAGATCCAGCGACGAGTAGATACGGTGTTTGATCAGCGGACGAATCCCATCCTCACGAAGTTCGTCATGGAACAGTTTCCATCATAGCCGCGGTCAGCAGCCAGTAACCGCAGGTCCTCGGCGTTGCGCCGAGCGACCTGCGGGCCTATCTTGCCATCGTATTTTTTCGTTGTGGTACAGTGGACATCGAAGACGTGCAGCGTTTTCACGTCCATGAGGGCGGTGACTTTCAGCGAGCGAACGTTGTAGTGTGCTCGCTGGGCGTAATGGCGTGACGGTTGGTCGCGGTCGAAACCAGTTGCATCGATTGCGGTGGCTAGAGCGTTTCTCGGCTAATATGCCGAGAAACGCGCGGTAGGTCTCCATCGTGATGTTCTCGAACCAATCACGGAAAATCGTGTAGTGAGGAAGACGCGTAAGTCCGATTTCCTCGAGAATCCCGGACATTTCGCTCGAGTTATCGATTGTTTGGCGGTAGGATTTCCCAAGTTCGATTCGCAGTGCTTGGAGCGCGACCATCGCCCACTCGGCAGGTTCGTCTGGAATCTCGACAACTCTTTTAGCTTTCGACACCGAATCACGGGTGAAGAGAGAAAGTTTAGACATCAAAGCAATCTGTCTCTTCGCTTTTTACGAAGATAACGAGATTGTCGCAACGCCGTCTAGCGATCCTACAGAGCAGTTTTTAGTTGAATGTGAACAGTGAGGTGTGATTTCATAGCAAAAACCGCCAACCTCAGCGGTAGGAGAGAGTGGTTAATCTGGATCTTGTGGAGTCTGCACCCGAGTCGGCGCCGGCACTAGGTACTCAATCGTACGTTGCAGGACCATCTCTGTCGAATATTTTTGGACATTTGACAAATAGGTGTCAAACGTTCTCAATATGGTCCTGTAAGCTGATTTCTAGCCAAAATCTGGGAAAATTCCGAATCCGATTGTATTCGGCGAAACAGTGATCGCCGAGTTTCTGGTCAATGGAATCAAATATCCCAAACTGTACTACCACGAGCCTGGCTTCAATTCAAGGTGTAGCCACACGGAAATAAGTGTGCTGTCGTATGGTTTTTCAAGAGCTTAAACGATGAGCTTTGTTACTTTTTCGAAAATATAAAAAATTTGACTTGAATTGGCTGCGGAGTTTCGTTCGCTAGCGAAACACTCAACAATTAATTAACCTTCCAAAACAGCTGTCTACTTGTCAAACAATACTATGTCCCGATTATGCTCTTATATTTTTCTAACACAGTTTTGTTGAGATAATAGTAACTCCTGTTTTTGGCGATGTACTCCCGTCCAGCAGAGCCCATCTCTCGTCTAGCGTTTGAATCGTTTAGAAAGGCCAAGATAGTGTCGGCAAACGCTTCGGGGGTGTAATCGACAGCTTTCCCTGCTCCGTTCGACTCGACCATATCGACCTGTTCCGGCGTCCGTGTCGTCACTGCTGGTGTTCCCAGGTTTAGGTATTCGAGCACCTTCGTTGGGGAGTTCGTTCGAAATACCTTGTTCGGTGGGAGGGGGGACAGCCCCAGTGCTGCGCCCACGATTGCACGGTGTAAGTCTGTCTCATTCACCCATCCAGTGAACACGGTCGCGTCGCCAACTGCATGCGCCTCAGCTTGTGATCGTAACCGCTCCCGTTGTCGTTCGTCCCGGCCGCCGACAAGGGCGAGTTTCACTTCGGGTTTTGACTCGCGAACGATCGACAGCACCCTGAACAGAAACTCGAGATTACGGAGCGGATTCATGCTCCCCATGTATATTAGGTACTCGTCCACGGGGAGGCCGTAGCGCAAGCAGAACGGTTCAGGGTCTATTTCGTCCGCCAAGAGAGTGGTGTCTGCCCCCATGGGGACCGAATACAGCGGTGTTTCGATTCCTCGCACTTCCCGGTGATACTGCGACATTGCGTTGCTAATCGTGAATACCGCATCAACATCCGCGAGTAGTCTGTCCCGAATTGTTCTCCCAAACAACCCCTTTCCATAGTCGATTAGTCCGTATCCATCCACCCCTTCCCTGTAACCCAGAATAAGCGTCTCAGCTTTGAGATGGGAGTGTCTGAAGACCAACGGAATATCGTGGGTACTCGCCAGCTGTTGGGCAGGGGGCATCGCCGCAAGGTCGTTACGGACCTGTACGACGTCAAACCCCCCTTCAGCGTCCCATATTGACTCCAGCCACTTCGTCCCAGCCGCGGAACCGACGCCCAGAACATTGCGGTACCTGTAGACGTGGTCAGGGGCCACGTATACCGGACTCCCATGCCACGTCTCTTGGGAATTGGCGTCGTTCCCCGAGGGGCGCATAATCCAGGTCACGCGGTGTCCAGCATCCTGCCACCGCTTCGCGTAGACCTCACGCATGAACGGCTCATCACACGGGAACTCCCAGTCGGTCAGTATCAAGAGGTCCATAGTCGCTGACAGTCTGAGGCTACTTTCAATTTGTTCTGTTCGCTTATGAATCCCTATCTTTTGTCGGGAAGGCTTCGTTATACGGTTGTCGTAACGACACCAGAAAAATCAAGCCGTCCGTTTTAGTAGCGGTGAATACTTTATGGATCAGCCTGGACAACTATCTGATGTGAGGAATGTCGTGCTCATTGTGATGGACACTGCTCGGGAGAACGCCTCGCAGCAACTTGACTGTATCCTAGAGGACGCGACGCGATTCAATCGGGCATTTAGCGCGAGTCCATGGACGCTGCCATCACACGCTTCCATCTTTACTGGTCTCTATCCCTCTAAACACGGCGCACACGCGGATCACAAACAACTAGAACCAGACGTTTCGGTACTTGCCGAGGTATTCCGTGACGCGGGATACGAAACAGTTGCCGTGTCGAACAACACATGGATCAGCGAAGAATTCGGCTTCAACCAGTGCTTCGAGACGTTCTACAAGACGTGGCAGTACGTCCAATCTGATACGGATCTCGGGCGCATCGCCCGCCAAGAAGAAGGACTCGACAAGATCACCAGAGCCGCGAAAGCGCTCTTCGAAGGCAATCCCGTCTCGAATCTCGCGAACGCGATCTACGGTCAGTTCTTCAGGAAGACCGACGACGACGGCGCCGCCCGCACGAACGAGTGGATCAACGACTGGCTCGACACCAGAGACGATTCGCGGCCGTTCTTCTTGTTCGTCAACTACCTCGAACCCCATCTCGAATACCGACCCTCGAAAGAACACGCCATAGACCATCTTCCGGGCGGAGTCACGTACGAGGAGGCGATGGAGGTTTCACAGGACGCGTGGGAGTACATCGCCGGAACGAACGAGATGGCCGACGAGGACTTCGAAATCCTCCGGGCGCTCTACCGAGCCGAGATTTCCTACCTTTCCGAGCGAATACAGGAAGTCGTCGCCATACTCAAAGCTGCAGGTGAGTGGGAAGAGACCTTGTTCGTCGTCACGAGCGACCACGGCGAGAACATCGGCGAGCACGGGCTGATGGACCACCAGTACGCGCTCTACGATACGCTCCTTCACGTCCCGCTGTTCGTCCACGGCGGCCCCTTCGAGGACAAGTCCGTCGACGACCTCGTCCAGCTCATCGACCTCCCTCCCACGATCCTCGACGTTCTCGATATCGATGCCCCGGCTGCTCGCGAACAGTTCCAGGGCATCTCTTTCCACCCCGACGCTCCAGAGACCCGTGAGTACGCTATCGCGGAGTATCTGGCTCCACAGCCTTCGATGGACGCACTGAAAAAGCGTGTTGGCGAACTTCCGGACAGCGTTCGACAGTACGACCGGTCGCTCAGGGCGATCCGCACGGCGAAGTACAAGTACATTCGAGGCTCTGACGGGTCACGGGAACTCTACGACATCCGGAACGACCCGGGTGAAACGCAAGACATTGCGGACACGCACGGTGACGTCGGCGACGAACTCGACGCGCAGTTAGACGAGTGGCTCGATTCGTTCGAACACGCCGACTACTCCGACGACGTCTCGATGGACGAACAGACGAAAGCCCGACTCGAAGACCTCGGCTATCTACAGTAGACTTTCGAGCGCTCGGGTCGTGTGCTCGACGGTCTCTTGCCAGCGATACTCCTCGACGACAGTCTCCCGTCCGGCTTGTCCGAGGGATTCTCCCTTAGCCAGAACGTTCTGCAGTGCGTCGGCGTACCCGTTTACGTCTCCGACTGGGGCGGTCTGTCCACCTTTCCGGACGATCGATGCAGTGTGCTCCAGGTGGCTCGAAACGACCGGCACACCGGATGCAAACCCCTCCAGAACGGTCCGTGGCAACCCTTCTGCCCGACTCGGCAGAATGAGAACGTCGCCAGCTCGGTAGATCTCCGGCATCTCGTCGTACGGGACCTGCCCGAGGAAATCGACTGCCGGGCCAGCCAGTCCCTCGAGCTCGGCACGCATCGGGCCGTCTCCGACCATATACAACTGCACGTCCTGATCGTCTACGAGTTTCGAGACCGCCTGTATCGCGTCTTGCGGTCGCTTGCCCTCGACTAACCGTCCGACGAACAGCACCACCGCCCCGTCATGATCGATCCGATTACTCGCTGGTCCTTCAGGCGTGAATCGGTCCGTGTCCACGCCGTTCGCCACGACGTCGATCCGTGAATCCACGCCGAAATCCCGAACTCGATTTCGGTCTTCATCGGTGTAACAAAACACCACGTCAGCCTGATTGAACGTCCATTGGCCGAGCGTTCGCAGATACAAGTCGAAGACCCATTCGGGGGCATTCTGGGAATACAGCCCGTGGTTCGTGATTGCCAACGGGACGTCTCCCAACCGCCGCTGCAGCGCTGCCAGGTTCGTCGAGAAGTAGAGATGCGAGTGTGCGTGGATGACGTCAAATTCGTCGGCGTTGCGAAGATGCTTGGCGAGGCCAAGGGATATCTCGTTTCCGAGCGGTTCGACCGTTGCAGGGTACCGGACGGCTGTATACCCGTCGCGTTCTTCTGTGGCCGGCCGGTCGTCGCCTTGGTTGACCGTCAGCACAGTCACGTCGTGTCCCATCGCTGCCTGGTCGCGACTCATCGCGTGGACGTGATATGCCCCGCCTCCAGTCACGTCAGGATATGCTTTTTGGGCGACCCGAAGGATCCTCATCTATTGTTCCTCATCGGCTCCGGTAGCTGTCTTGGTAACATCACTTAAAACAATCCAAATTTGTCTGATGACGATCTTCAGGTCGAACCAGAACGATTGGCGTCGAATGTACTCCATGTCATAGCGAAGTTTCTCTTCTGGATTATAGCCCGTGGCCTCGTTAATCTGAGCGAGACCGGTGAGCCCTGGCTTCACGAACCATCGACTTCGCCATTTATCAGTTCCCGACTCCATATCACTATCAAGCTCGGGCCGCTCGGGTCGCGGTCCGACAACACTCATATCTCCGATCAGGATCGACCACAACTGGGGAATCTCATCGAGATGCGTCTGTCGAAGCAATCGGCCTGTGCGGGTTACCCGGGGATCGTAGTCCCCATCATCTTCTTCCGATAATTTGGCACCAGTTTCGGCCTCCGCTTCCGGTATCATGCTACGGAATTTGTAGACGGTGAACGTATCCCCGAATTCGGCTGTTCGCTGTTGACTGTACAGTACCGGTCCTGGACTGTCGATCTTGACTGCAACCGAAATAGCGACGACAGCAGGAGAGAGCACAAACAGCCCAATTGCTGCGAACGTGATATCGAACGCGCGTTTAGCGACGTAATCCTGCCAGTCCCACGGTTCGAGATCGACCTCAACGAGGTCACTACCAGCGAAACCCGTCGTAAGGACGTTGTCCGCATGGCCTCGATGGGCTACCGCAGTGACGCCGTGGTCATAACAGGCGTCGAGTGCGCCGAAAAACTCGGCTCGGTCGGCATTACTAAACGCTAACAATGCTGTGTCGATATTATGTTTGATAAATACTTCGTCGAGTCGTGATAGACCACCGAGACAACTCAGTTGGTCCAGCTCTGTCTCGATCGCCCCTCCGTCCGATATCTCTGGAGCGCCCATTGACATTCTTCTTGACACTTCGTAGGAGGGCGGCGGTGAAACATAACCGAGAATTGGCAGGTCTGTGCTCTCGAGAATCGCTTCCATAGCAGTGGGATCGTCACCGACGATGATCGCTCGCGATCTTGTCGTTGGTCGCTGCCTGATGGCCGCAGTCCAAGCGGGGAGCCACAGCAGTAACATCACCGTCGCGATTATCAGCGTCGACCGGGGCAGTCGATAGCTGTAGTTGAAGTATCCGAGCGCAGCGAGCCCGACCATCGAGAGAAAAACGCGCTTCTGGGTGAGAAGCAGTGTGTCGAGGATTCGACGCGGCTGTGGCTTGAACACCGGCCACATAGCCCCGAGCATCACCAGGACAGTCGTCGTGATCGCGAATCCCAGATCACCGTTGGCGAGGACTACTGGGGCTGGCCGACCGAAATACGGGACCTGACTGAAGGCCCGCTGGACGAACTGGAGATTGGCGAACCAGACTGCGAAGGCGGTAAACCCCGCACAGCCAGTGACACTAAATATTCGATACCGCAGCCCTGTCGCCATTACCCGAAACAAACCATCCTCCGAATATAATTCCTGCGACAGTTATCATTCATTATATTTTCCCCACCACGGTCATGCCGGCGGATGGACGTCGGAAGTGCAGTGACCATCACGACGACAAGACGAGCGATTCGTACCAGTCGCGGTTGTCCTGGTACCATTCGATGAACTGTTCGACGCCTTCCCGTATGGTGTACGTCGGGGCGTAGTCGAGCAAGTCGCTCGCTTTCTCGATGTCTGCGTGCGTGTGGTCGGCGTCCGCGTCGTGTCGGTCGTCGAATTCGAGTTCTAGCTCCGGTGCGAGCTGAGCCAGCACTTCCTCGGCCAGGGTTCGGATCTCGATGTTGTCCGTACTTCCGACGTTCATCACCTCGCCGTCGGCCGCGTCGGTCGTCAACAGCGTCTGGTTCGCAGCGACGATGTCGTCGATGTACGTGAAATCCCGCGTCTGAGTGCCGTCGCCGTAGACTACGGGCGAATTCCCGTTCACACATCGCGAGACGAAATTCGAGATTGCCATGTTCGGGCGCATCCGCGGGCCGTAGACCGTGAAGTATCGCAACGCGACTGCCGGGAGATCGTACACCTCGTTGTAGGCCATGGCGTAGCGTTCGGCGGCGAGTTTTGAAGCGCCGTAGGGGCTGACCGGCGTGGTGGGATGGTCTTCGTCGTACGGAAGGTACTGTGGCTTCCCGTACACTGAGGAAGAACTGGCGAGAACCACCCGATCGACGTCGGTTGACCGGGCTGCGTCGAGAACGTTCAGCGTTCCGTCGACGTTTACGTCGTCGTACTTTCGGGGATTCTCGACGCTCTGACGAACGCCAGCTTGTGCAGCCTGGTGGTACACGACGTCGGTCTCAGCAACGAGTTCAGAAACGAGTTCAGCGTCACGGATATCTCCCTTGACGAGCTGATACGTACCGTCGTCCTCGCTCGCGACATTTCGACACTGCTCGACTGTATGCTCTTTAATTCGAACGTCGTAGAACGGGTCGAAATTGTCGATCACGGTGACGTCGTGGCCCTCGACAGTGAACCGTTCGGCAAGATGTCCGCCGATAAATCCGGCTCCGCCCGTCACGAGGATTCGCATTGTCGAGTGGACTGATAGTGACGACAAAAACGTGTCGGGATTAGGTAAACTCTTAGTCTGAGCAGTGTAGAGTCGTCAATGTGGAAGTACCATCGTTCACACAGATGACCGGTCGCCACAGTGTGTGGAAACCGATTCACCGTTGGTCTCGATGGGCTGCCCGGGTCGTATTCGGTGATCGGCTCGGTACCGTTCTCTTCCTCGCGTCACTCACGTTTCTCGCCCTCTACTGGCGAGTCGGCGTGTTCATTACTGACACGTACGCGATCGGGAACGCGCTCGCAGCCGTCTCCAGCGGGCACCTGGACGTTCGCTCTCTCCAGTACTCGCTCACGTTCGGGTCACAACCTGGACTGTACGTCTCAGACGGTGCGGTGTACGGCCGGAACTATGCACACGTCTTTCTCGCGTTGCCAGTCCTCTGGCTCCTCGAAGCCGTTTCGTGGCTGTTCGACCTGCGCCTCGCACTCGCCGCCGGATTCAGTCTGCTCGTTTATTTACTGGCCGATCGACTCGGTCACCTCGTTGACTGTCATCAGTCGCTGACCGTCGGCGGAGCTGTGGCTGCATTGATCGTGTTTCTGCTGAACGTCGTGAACGCGACACCACTGGACAGCACCTGGCGTCCGTTCATGGCGCTCCAGATCACCTCGATGCTCGCAGCCGGGTTCGTCGCCGTCGGACTCTATCGACTCTTGGCTCACGTTCACGGACGGCGGAGTGGCGCAGTGATCGGACTGTTCGTCGTGGTGGCCTCGCCACTCGGGTTCTGGGCGTCCATTCCGAAGCGACACGTCCTGTCGTCGCTGGCCGTCGTCACCTTACTGGCGACCTTCTACGTCGCTCGGGCGACTGACTCGAACTGGCGGGCGCTCGGCGCTCGCTCACTGTCGTACACGACTGTCGGATTGCTCACCTGGCTACACGGCGGTGAGGCGTTGATCCTGTTCGCTGCACTCGTTCCGCTGGACTTCTTGACGGCACCGTCCAACCGTCCACGCGACCTCGCTGTCGTCGGTCTCGTGTTCCTACTGGCATTGACGCCGTTCCTATTGACGAATCTCGCGATCGCTGGCAACCCACTGGAACCACCGCGGACCCTCTCTAGTTACTCCGGACAGATTGATCCGGGGGCAAACGCCCAAAATGGGGCTACTGGCGGATCTGGTAGCGAAGGCACAGGAGAGACTGCGACACAGACCGGTACGGCCACGGGAACGACGACGCCGGCTGCTGGCTCCGCTTCGACGACCACAGGGTCGTCTAGCGCCGATAGTGCGCCGCCCAATCTCGACCGTTCGAGTGCCATACCGACGATTCCGGTCGGACTCGTCGGTGCACTCATCGCAGTGATCAGCGGGCTCGGGACTGCAGTCGTCGATCGGGCCCTATGGGCACTCGAGAAAATCTGGTCGCTTTTCGGTGGTGGGATCGAGATCGTGATCGACGAACCAGAACGACTCTATCACACGTTTATCAGGAGCGGACGAATCCCGACGTACGTCAAATACGGAGTGAACGAACAGGAGGCGATCGAACTCGCGCTCCTTGAAGCCGTCCCGCTGGCGGGCGCACTCGTCGGTGCCATCGGGGTTGCTGGACGCAAAGCCTTGGCAAATCCGTCGGTGGACGCACTGCTGTCTGATCTCCAGCGCCCCGAGCGTCAGACTGATCTCCTCGCGATCACTGTCGGGTGCTTGTTTGTTCTGGTGTACATTACCAGGCTCCCGTTGTATGCACAGATTACCGTTCGGTACCTTCTCCCAATTGTTCCGCTGGGACTGTACGGCGTCGGTCGCCTCGGGGCCGTCCACCGTGTCGCACGCGCCAACTGGCGATACCTAGCTGGATCGTATCTCGGTCTCACTCTCGTCGGAGCGGTCGTCTTCTTCGGTGCACATGGCTGGCTCGACCTCGCCTTGGGCGAGGCGATGCAGTTGTACGCGCTCGTCGGATTAGCGAGTGCGACACTGATCGCCGTCTGGTCGCTGGTGGAGGGGGTTGGATTTCGGTTGGGCGTTCGTTTCGGTGCCGTCGTGCTGGCGCTGCCGGCTGCGCTTACCACGCTCTTCCTGCTGTTCACTGGCTTCGTCTACTTCCAGTACGCCGAATATGCACTCCCGCTTGCGAGAGCGATAGGAGAACTGATTCCCGTCGTTGTCTAAACGGTTTTCTGTTTCAAATCGTCGTCGCGTCCGCGTTTTCCCCGGCGTCGCTGGTTTCACTCTCACCACGGGCGGCTTTCAGTCGCCGCTCTGCTTCCTCGCGATCCTCGGGATAGCCGACGTCGATACGCCAGCCGTCCATCCGGATGGCGTCAATCGTCCTGCCACTCTGAATCAACAGGTCGATCGCCTCGCTGATCTCGTACTCACCGCGATCGGAGGGCTGCACGAGATGGCAGGCGTGCAAAATCGCTGGCGTGAACGTGTAGAAGCCGGTCATCACCAGGTTCGACGGCGGGTCGTCGGGCTTTTCGACCACTTCGACGATTTCTCCGTACTTGTTCGTATCACAGACGCCGTAGCGGGAGGCCTCCTCTTCGGGAACTTCCTCTACCAAGAACGCCGCATCTGCACGACTCTCGTACTGGCGGTTGACTACGTCTTCGAGGTTCGCCTGGAAGACGTTGTCCCCGAGCATTAGCATGAAGTCGTCGTCGATGTGTTCCTCGACGGTCAACAACGCGTGCGCGAGTCCGTTCTGTTCACGCTGGTGGGCGTAAGTGATGGGCGTGTCCTGAAACTCGTCGCCGTAGTGACTGATGATCGTCTCTTTCATGTAGCCGACGACGACCAGCAGTTCGTCGGCCCCCAACTCGACCAGTTGCTCGAAACAGTGAGTCAGGATGGGTTTCCCGTCGACTTCGACCATCCCTTTCGGTTTGTCCTCAGTTAGCGGTCGCAGGCGCGTCCCTTCGCCCGCGGCCAGCACCACGGCTTGCATGCGTACCATCTCACTGACCCGTCAACAAAACGTTTGTCCATGATTTCGGACAAACCGAATCCTGAAGGCCCCGGCTAGCAACGTCTGGAACGATGAATCTAAGCGTCGTCGGCAGCGGCTACGTCGGCACGACGATCGCCGCCTGTTTCGCCGACCTCGGTCACGACGTCACGACGATCGACATCGACGAGGACATCGTCGCCGCCATCAATGACGGGGATGCCCCGATTCACGAACCGGGCCTGGACCCGATGGTGTCGCTGTACGGCGGCGACCGGCTCCGGGCGACGACGGACTACGACGCCATCCGCGACACCGACGTCACCTTCCTGGCGCTCCCGACGCCGGCCAACGACGACGGGAGCATCGACCTCGGTGCAATGAAAGCCGGCGCTGAATCCATCGGCGAAACACTCGCCGAGAAAGACGGCTACCACCTCGTCGTGGTCAAGAGCACCGTCGTCCCCGGAACGACCGAGGACGAACTGGAACCGCTCATCGAGGAGGCGTCGGGCAAGACCGCCGGCGAGGAGTTCGGCGTCGCCGTCAACCCAGAGTTCCAGCGGGAGGGCTCGGCCGTCGACGACTTCATGGAACCGGACAAGATCGTCTTGGGCACGGACGGCGACGCCCGAGCCCTCGACTTACTCGCCGAAGTGTACGAACCGCTGGTCGCCGACTGGGACGTGCCGGTCGTCGAAACCGGCCGTCGCGAAGGCGAGATGATCAAGTATGCCAACAATTCGTTCCTCGCGGCGAAGATCAGCCTCGTCAACGACCTCGGGAACATCTGCAAGGAGTACGACATCGACGCCTACGAGGTCGCCGAGGCGATCGGGATGGACGACCGCATCGGCGAACAATTCCTTCGGAGTGGGGTGGGATGGGGAGGTAGCTGTTTCCCGAAAGACACCGCGGCGATAATCCAGCACGCTCGCGAAGCGGGTTACGAACCTCCCGTGCTGGAGGCCGCAGTCGAACTCAACGACCAGCAACCCGAACGGCTTCTCTCCCTCTTGGACGACCACACCGAAGTCGAGGGCGAACGCGTCGCCGTCCTCGGACTGTCGTTCAAACCCGGGACCGACGACATTCGTCACTCCCGTGCGATTCCGGTCATCGAAGGTCTCCAAGAGCGTGGGGCCGAGGTCGTCGCGTACGATCCCGTTGCTACCGAGAACATGCGCGAACGGTTCCCCGAGGTGACATACGCCGAGGCGGCCGACGAGGCGCTTGACGGGGCGGCGGGTACAGTCGTCGTCACAGACTGGGACGAGTTCGCAGCGCTCGATGAGGAGTTCGACGCGATGGCCGATCCGGTCGTCGTCGACGGACGGCGGATCATTCGCCGCCGCAAGGGAATCACGTACGAAGGATTGACGTGGTAGAACTGCTCAGTCGGCTGTCACCGTCTCACCGTTGGTGACGTTCCGCTGGGAGACCGTCGCAGTCTTGTTCCATATCGTATACTCGCCCGGATATGGCATTCGCACGGCGTACGACCCAGTTCTGTCAGTCTTGACGAGCCGTCTGTAGGTGAACGACGCGCCGGATATCTCGATTTCCTTTTCTACGATCGTGGCTTGATTTGGTGCTGCCGTGCCGTTGATCCTCGCGCCGGGAACCAGTCTGAACACTTTGTACTCGTCAGACGGCGAGACGTAGACGGCTTGGTAGTGAGCCAACCCGTCATAGTTCTTGGTCTTGCTCCCGTAGACGTTGCGGAGTCGAGAGTGGAGTGTCCCTTTGTCCGTCTTCAGCGGTTCTGTGACGATGAACCCGACTCGGTCACCGTGTTTCTGATACCAGGCTTCGCCATCGGACTCCACGAACAGCGTCTCGTGGTTGTTTTGGGCGAACTGGTAGGATCGCGACTCGCCGTTCACGAAGTAGTTGAACATCCGGTTGCGGCCCCACCGGCTGGTGACGTAGTTGTCGGGATAGGTGAGGTTTTGCCCCACAGCGTACTCGTCCATCCACGCTGCAGTGCCGTAGGCTTCGTCGCTGATCGTCAACTGATCCGTCTTGATCGGGACCTGGAAGATTCCGACGCCGCCGACCAGCAGGAAGAGGACGAATATCGTCCCAGCTTCTCGGAGGGTCGGAATCCTGAGTTGCGGTGGTTCCTCGCCGCCGTCACGTGCGGTCGTCGCAGTTCCGGCCTCGAACGCCGTCGGCGCGTCTGTGAGATCGACCACGTGTGCAAGCCAGACGAAGCCGAACCCGGCGAACAGAGCGGTGAAGGTCGCGAGTTCGCCGACGAACCGGATCTGGAACGCGCCGAGGAGGATGAAGAACCACGCGTAGACGCTCGCTGCGAGCCACGACTTCGAGCCGTCAACTGCCCGACGGCTCGCCCAGACCAGCGGCGGGAGTGCCAGAAAGAGGACGAACCCAAGGAGGACGAACCACATCATGTCGCCGGTGATCAGCGCCTTCGTCTCGACGATTCCTCTGAGGCCGAAGAACCTGTCCAACCTTCTTGTAAGGTCTGCCCAGAACGTTGGCACGACGAACTGGGCGCCTATTAGACCTCCGACGGCCCCGATGATCTCGACGTTCGCGAGCACGCCCACTGACAGACCAAGGCGAGACGTCGCCTCTGCGACGGCCAGTGCCCCGGCCGCGCCGACGAACAGGAGAATCGGCGTGAACGCGACGAAATCAGTGTGCCATCCGAACTGGCTGTGAGCCAGTTGTGTGAGCGCGGCCGCAACGGCAAGCCCACCGAGAAGCGGTGCGTTCGATTCGAGCGGTGACCTGTCGGCTCTGACGTCCTGAAGAACGACGAGTCCCACGTACAGCGCGAGGGGGAAGACCAGCGCCGGCCCGTTCTCCCAGGCGAGAATCTGGCCCGCGACGCCGATGCCGAGTCCCAGGCCGACCGCCCACGTCCACGGGTCACGAAGATCTGTTTCGTCGCGACGGGCCAGCATCACGAGCGCGAGCGCGGTCAGTGCGAGCCAGGGGTAGTCGAACGCGTGGTGGTCGGCGTAGCCGAGACTGGTCCGCATAGCGTGTGCGGGCGTCGTCGCGAAGAAGACGACGCTGGCGAGTCCGACTCTCCTGTCGTCGGTGAGTTTCACTGCCAGCAGATAGACAATTAGCCCGGTGACGAAGGCGGAAACGACTGGATACCAGGCCAGCACCGTTCCGGCTGCTGACGCTCCGTCACCAATGAGACTCGACAGTGAGTACAGCGTCGCAATCATGAAGGGTTCGCCTTTTGCAGATGGCATCTCACTCAGCACTGCAAGTTCGAACCCGCCGCCAGTCCCGGCGAGCATCTGTTCCACGTAGTAGCGATACGCGTAGGGGTCGTTCCCAGAGAGGACGACGTCACCATTCCGGAACACGTCGCCGTACGAAAAGACGGTCCGGAACAGCACGACGAGTGCGAGCGCACCCGCGAGCGCTCCCGCGGCGCGCGAGTCAACGTCGAATGCTGGGAGTGACAACCCAGGCGACTGCTCCTTGTCAGTCTCCACCTCCCCGTCGAGCGCGCGTCGCGTCGTGTCGGGCAGTCTGTAGCCGTCGCCTGTCTTCTCGACCAAGCCTTCGGAGACGACTTCGCCGAACGTTCCTGAATCGATCGAGAGGTCGTCGTACGTCCACGTCTCGTGGGCGTCGTCGACGGACCGGATCGATTCGAGCGCGGATTCGAGTTCCGGCCGCTCCGCGAGCACTGTAGCGACGTCGCGCTCGTCAGTCATACTCGGGGGCACCGGCCTGAAGCGAATAAAGCCATCGACAAGTCCGTTTGCGAACACTCCGTCAGGCCAGCCGTAACAAAAACCAGTACGTTTCTGAGAGCCTCAGTAGACGGCGTCGCGGATCTCCGCGGCCAGATCCTCGAACTGCGCGAGGTACTCACGGCGCTCTTCGCGAAGCGCAGCCAGCCGCTCTTCGTGGTTCGGGAGGTTCGACGCCACGTCGAAGTCCTCGACGTCCATGTCGGGAACCTCGCTGGGCACCGTCAGGCCGGTCGCGTCGTCGCCGTCCCACTCGACGGTCTCGCGGGAGATCGCACGAAGCAGCGAGACGGTGTCCTCGACGCCGACGTCTTTCTCGCCGACCGTGCCGGTGTTCAGGACGAAGCAGTCCACGTCGAGATCGTCGATGAGGTCGCGGAAGCGGTTGCCTTCCTCGCCCTTCGAGCCCATGATGAAGGGGTTCGTACCGACGACGCGGATGGATTCGCCGGCGGCCGACGGGTCGCCCGCGCTGGTCTGGACGGACTCGCCGAGCATGAACGCGGCGGCGGCCTCGTCGGGGTCCAGTTTCGCGACCGGCGGCATCGCCGGGTTGCGCGTGATGAAGAACACCTGGTCGACGTCCGGGAGGTCGATGTCCTCGCCGGCGGAAGCGAGTTCCGAGCGCTGGATGACCGCGCGGCCGTTCGTGGTGTATCTGTCGCTGTGGAAGTCGACGGTGCCGTCGTCGGCGACGTCGACGTTCTCGATGACGGCAGACTCGTCGGTGGCGGCGTCGTAGAGGCCGGGCTGTTCCTCGCGTTCGAGGCCGATGGTCTTGATGAACAGACCCTGGCCCTCGCTGCCGGCGACGCTCCCGTCGGGGAGCAGCGCACAGACGTCGTCCTGGAGCATCGTCGCGTCCTCGGGGTCGTCGAGCCAGAGACCGTGCGCGGTCAGCGTGGACTTCCCGGTGCCCGAAAGGCCGAGGAACAGCTGGCCGACGGTCTCCATCTCGCCGTCGCGTTCGAGTTCGACGCGCTTGCTGCCGGCGTGAAGGCCGAGGCCGCCCTGCTGTTTCGCGTAGTACATGTGCAGGCGGAGGAAGGACTTCTTGGCCTCACCGGTATAATCGCTGCCCAGCACTGCGGTGAAGCCTTCGTCGGGCAAGATGCGGACAGCCGTCTCGTCCCACTCGGGGACCTGGACGGTGTAGAAGTCGGGTTCGCGGTCGGGGTCGTCGACCGGCTCGAACAGCTTCGCCCACGCGAGCGCGATGCGCCCGTACTCTTTGGGCACGTAGTACCGGCAGACGTAGGCGTGCTCGTCGTGGCGCCCCATCTGACGGTCCAGACAGACCATCTCGTTGTTTTCGACGAACGTGACGGCGTCCTCGAAGTGCGCCAGGTCGTCGTCGTCGAAGTCGTGGTCGATCGCGTTTTTCGTCTTGTCCGCGTTACGCGAGCGCTCCTCGCTCACGTAGGACGGCGAGCCGAACTCCGTGGTCGTCTCCAGGTGCTCGGAGAACGAACGAAGCTCCTCGAACGATGGGTTGTAAACGACGTTGTCGGCTGTTTCAGGATCGGGCAATACTGTCGCCGGCTCCCGGACCGCGATACCGGACTCGGACATTACGAGATACTCCACGGGACGGATAAATAAAGCCGCGTTTTTTGCCGCCAGTATGGTAATGTATGGCGTCTAGCGTGGTTCAACTGTTGTATTAGTTACCGGATACTCGTCTGACGTGGCCCTCACGAATTAAGTAGCGTCAGTGAAACAGACCCAGTATGGGAAAAGAGACGGTGCGGTATCCGGACGCGCTCGTGGCTCGCATCGAGGAGTTGGTCGCCGACTCCGACGTGTTCGAGTCCAAGTCCGAACTCCACCGTTTCGCCTCCGACTTCTTCCTCTGCGTGCTCGATTCAGACCACGATCCGTCAGTGCTGGGCTACGAGGACATCCTGGCCGACCTCGAAGACGAGAGCGGCGTATCGCTCCAGCCCGACGACGTGGCGACGAGCGACGGCGACGTCCCGTTCCTGGAGTCGTACCTCCAGGTTCGGCGTTACCTGCTCCACGGCGAGGTCGACGACGCACGCGCGTACGTCACCGAGACGTACGACATCACCGACCGCGAGGCGCTCTTGCTCGACGAACTCATCGGTCGCCACCGGCAGGACGCGACCGACGCCCGCCCGACGGAGCGAGGTTTCCAACCCCCGGTCGCCGACGGTCAGTCCCGGACCAACGGCAAGTCGCCGCCGTCGACGCAGAACGGGTCGACTCCCGACGCCGGGGCGCAGAGTGCTGATGCGATCGACGCGTCGGAGTCCGAACCGGAGGTCATCGTCCCCGACGACGCCGACGGTGACGGTGATCGGGAGTCCCCCGAAACCCGTCGCTGACTCTGTCTCCCGACGCTCGTGTCGTTCGACCAGCCGCTGCTGCGGACGTGACGCAGTGGTGTAAACGAGGCGTTCAAGAACCTCGCCACGCACCACTCGGTATGCGCCAGTTCATCGTGCTCGGCCACGACGTCCCCACGACGCCGGACTTTCCCCTCGACGCACTCCCCAGCGAAGCCGGCCGCCTCGACGTGCTCTGTCGGTGCGTCAACTCGGCGTTTTTCCTCTCCCACGACCTCCGTGACGACGTTCGCGTCTCGCTCGTCCTCCAGGACGACGTGACAATCACCTTCGAAGGCAGCGACTTGCATCGGCTCAACCCAGACGAGCGCAGCACGGCTGCACTGGTTCGCAAGGCGCTCGAACACAAAGACGAGGCCATCGGTCACATGGCGGCCGAGAGCAGTCCGGGGGTCTCAATCTCCCGGAAGGACTTCGCGACGACGCTGTCGGAGGCCGCCGACGGCGGGACCGTCGTCCAACTCCACCAGGACGGCGATCCGATCGTCGAGCGCGAACCCCCAGCGAATCCGGTGTTCGTGCTCTCGGACCACCACGACTTCACCGACGAGGAGGCTGCGCTCCTCTCCGAGCAAGCTGACGCCCGCGTCTCACTGTCGCCGCGGGCGCTCCACGCCGACCATGCGATCACGGTCGCACACAACTACCTGGATACGGACGGGTTCTCCGAGTACTGAGAGCAACGTCCAAACTCCCACAGCAAGGATTTGCCGAGCAACTGTCTCACTGGCGCTGCGTGTGCTCTTCGAGCGATTCGTTTAGTTCCTCGCGTGTCTGTCTCATGTGTTCCTCGATCCCTTCGTCCGCAAACCCTCCCATCTCGTGGACGTCCTCCTCAGTGTGGCTTACTGCGAGTCGATCGAGCAACTCGTCGAAGGTTTCGTCCTCCCGCTTGATCGCTTCGAGTTTCCGTTTCGTCTCCTCGGAGATCCGAATTGACGTACTCATGTGGACATTTCGTATGCAGCCAGTTGTTATAGCTTGCGCTGGCCGCTGACCGCGGGTTTGAGCATTTCTACAGACACTCTGGCGTATCCCGCGGCTGTTTGTTCTCCACTCGCTCACTCTCTGGCTGGCATGATCCCTGCATCAACGAGATACGCCTCGACGTACGGATGGAGGGCCAGTTCCTCGAACGGGTTCTCGAAGACGTTGAGTTCGGAGTGCTGGTCGTCGGGTTCTAACGTCTCCTCGCCGGCCGGCCGAACGTGGTAGCCGATCGGGACGTAGTGTTTGCCCTCCGCCTCTTCCACGTCGGCGACGTCGTAGAAGTGTTCGTAGACGCCCAGTTGGCGCTCGACCGTCACTGACATGCCCAACTCGTCCGCTGCGATCCGGTGGACTGCGTCGGTGAGTTGCTCGTGTTTTCGAACTGTGCCGCCGGGGACGAACCACTCGCCCTTCGCGGGTTCGTTCTCCCGTTTCCCGAGGACGACACCATTCTCGGTTTCGACGACGAGGTCGACCGACACCAGCGGGACGTTCCGGACGACGGTCTCCCACTCGTCGTCCGGGACCGGCTTGTCTTCCGCCATACTATCGCTGCGCGTGGCCGTCACTTCGAGGTTGCCATCTCCCGTGAACCGTCGACCTGTGACTAACATTAACTTCCCTGTTAATTATAGACCGTGATGTTTATGTACCCGTAGCTCATCGGATAGCGTGAAGACACAATGACCGAACGGCCTCACGAAGACACGATGGCTCCGCTCGTTCCAGAGATGCCCAAGACCCGCGTCCGCACCGACGGTGGACGCATCCTCGACGAGACGATCGGAGCCAAATTTGTAAACGACGAGGCCGACGCACCGCTCGTTCCGGACCTCTCCTGATCGGCCCCGGTTTTTCCCGACTATCTTCGCCGGTGAGCCACACAGCTGTGGCTCGTTATCTTACCGCCAAGTAGTCGCCACTCAACTCCGCATCATCTTGTAGATTGACTGTGCCACCAGTTTCATCCCGTCGGCGGTGAGTTGACCCATCGGTTCAGACTCGTCGATCGTCCCTAGCGGGATCGTGTACAGTGCCCACGGCAAGACGTAGGTCTTCTTGTGGAAATCGAGCCCCGTCTATGTACTCGTTCGCAAGGTGTGGAGTGTGGTACTCGTATCTCTCTTCGGCGTTGGAACCGAGACAGACTATCGTACTCTCCTCGTGTCCATACGGGCGATTTTCGGGTGAGAGAATTACGACAGGACGTGGGTTAGTGTGGACATCGAATGGGTCGTCAGCGAAGCCGACTGTACCGCGGGGATACCGGCTCATTCGAGATCGTCTTCGAGCCCGGCCAGCTCAGTGTCGATTTCGTTTGCTGTTCTCTCTGATTCCGTAATATTTTCGAGCCGTTCTTCACGGGATCGCGTTTGCTCAGCGTCTCCCGGACTGAGTTCGTCACCTGCATACCGCGAAGTGAGATCCTCAACCTGGACGAGCCCCGTTGCGAACCGGCGGAGATCGTCACGGGATTCGAGTGCGTGATAGTACCCGTCGGTGGTCTTCCCTATGTGATCAGATTCGCAGAGACGGAGAAGCGTCGTCGTCACGCTTCCTTTCGGGATGTCGAGATTAGTATGTATTTCAGATGGTTTATATCCGAGATGTGGGTTGCTGTAGAGCAATTTGATGATCTTGGCCTTGTTCGTCCCGGGGTCGATGTCGACGCCGTCGTCTGGGTCGTGGGTACGGAGGTCTACTGGCATCGTTTTTCCCTGTATGTAGTCGTATGTAGTCGATCGTAGTACAAAAACGATTGGGTCACATTGGCCTCTTCAATGAACGGATGATAGCTGCGGTGTGCGGGTGGACGAAGTGTGAGTTCAGCCCGTTATCTCGACGAACTCGGTTTCGTCGGTTTCGGTGTCTAACACCGCGACGCTCCGGTTTTCCGCGGGGACTGTCGGGAAGTGGGCGCCCGGGTTGACGACGGTCGTCCCGTCGACGTCGCGCTGTTCGGCGACGTGGAAGTGCCCGTAGAGTACGTAGTCGTACTCGCCGGACTCGGCGCGTGCGTTGACCGTCTCGATGCCCTGGTCGCCGTGGAGCATGTGAATCCGCTTTCCGCCGAGTTCGAGCGTCGCGTAGCGGCCGTGGAGCTGGCTCTCCGGCCCTAGCCCGTCGATCGTCGTTTCGAGGCCGTCCAGTTCGCCGTCGTTGTTGCCGAGGACCCCGTGAAACGCGAAGTCGTGCCCGTCGAACGCCGCGAGCAGCGGCGGAGCGATGAAGTCGCCGCAGTGGAGAACGGTCTCGACGCCGCGGTCGGCGAACAGTTCGGCTGCGCGCTCGGCGGCGCTGTAGTTGTCGTGCGTGTCCGAAACGATGCCGACGTGCATACGCGAGGTGTCCGGACGACGGGCCAAGAATGTATGGTCGGTTCCTGGGTTGCGACGACTTTCTGACCTCGAAAACGTGGCTCTGCGCTTTTGTATGTGTCCGGAGAACAGTATCGCAACATGCCAGCGATCGAGACGACCGCCCTGACGAAACGCTATGGCGAGACGGTCGCCGTCGACGCCCTCGATCTCGCGGTTCCCGAGGGCGTGGTGTATGGCTTTCTCGGCCCGAACGGGGCCGGCAAGACCACGACGATGCGGATGCTCACCTCGCTGACGCGGCCCACGAGCGGCACGGCCAGCGTCGCGGGCGTTTCGGTGACCGACCGCGAGCGACTCATCCAGCGCGTCGGCTACCTCCCCGAGGAACCGCCGCTGTACAACGAACTCACCGCGCGCGAGCAGTTGACCTACGTCGCCGGCCTCCGTGACCTCCCGTCCGGCCACGCCGAGGAACGCATCGAGGACCTGCTCGCGCGCCTGGACCTGGCCGACGACGCCGACCGGCGCATCGACACCTACTCGAAGGGGATGCGCCAGAAGACGGCGTTCATCCAGTCGCTGCTGCACGACCCGGACGTGCTCTTCCTCGACGAACCGACGAGCGGGCTCGACCCGCGCGCCGCACGCACGATCCGGACCATGATCGACGGCCTCGCGGACGAGGGCGCGACCATCTTCCTCTCGACGCACATCCTTCCCGTGGTCGACGAGCACGCCGACACCGTCGGCGTCCTTTCTGACGGCCGCCTCGTCGCCGAGGGGCCACCGGCCGATCTCAAACGGCAGGCCGAAGCGGGTGTGACGGAGGGGACGGGGCGGACGCTCGAAGACGTGTTCCTCGACGTGACGAGCGAGGACCCCGCGACCGAGGACGGGGCAGCGGTCGCCACCGAGGGGTCGACGGATGCCTGAACCCGGCTGGCCGACCCACGGCCTCGCGATCGGTCGCCAGGAGTTCCGGCGCACGCTCCGGGGGCTTCGGTCCGACAGGACGCGACTGCTGTTCCTGGGGATCGGCGGTGCGTTCGTCTCGCTGTTCGTGCTGTTCGGCGCGTGGCTCGTCCTCCGGTTCGCGAGCGGTCTCTCCTCGTTCCCGCTCACGAACGAGATACGGGGCACGTTCGGCCTCCAGTGGCTGTTCGCGACGTTCATCTTCGCCCAACGAGCGGGGTCGCGCCACGACCGCATCGACAACGAGTCGCTGATGCTGATGACCGTCTCTGTCCGATCGGTCCTCGTGGGGCTGCTCAGCGCCGAGTTCCTGCGTGCGGCCGCCTACGTGGCGCTCCCGGTGGCGCTGGTCGGCGGCGCGTTCGTCTACGCGACCGCCTCGCCGCTCACCGCGCCGTTCCTCCTGCTCGCGGCCGTGCTCTTCGTGCTCTCGGCGCTCGTGTTCGGCGCCGCCATCGGCCTCGCTGCGAAGTTGCTGGTCGCCCGCGTTCGATTCGTCGCTCGCTACAAGTCCGTGCTCGCCGGCGTCGCCGTCGTCGGGTTCGTCGGCGCCTACGTCGCGCTCCAGAACTTCGGCGACGGCGGGTTCACGTCGCTCCTCGGGTACCTCCCCGTGAGTTGGCTGGTCGACCTCGCAGTCGTGGGCTCGCCGATCGTGGGGTCACCGGTCCGGGCGGCCGTCGCGGGCGGTGCTGCGGTGGCCTGGATTCTCGGCTGGGGGCTCGTGCTCGACCGCATCGCGACCGCGCTCTGGTTCGGCGACACCGTCGAACACGAGGTCGCGCAGGCGAAGGCGCGGACCGACACCGGGAGCGCGGCGGATCCGCTCGCTGCTGCGGCCCGTCCCGTCGCATTCCCGTCGCTGAGCCAGCCCACCCTGCGAGTGGCTCAGCGGTCAGTGGTCGTCGCCCGCCGGAACCCGGCGCGGCTCACGTTCGTCTTCCTGCCGGTCGTCTTCCTCGGCTCGATGCTCGTCAACGTCGCCCGGTTCGGGTCGCTGTTCGCCGTCCTGCCGCCCGTGCTCGCGCTCACCGTTCCGTGGCTGGCCGGCGCGGCGTTCGGGCTCAATCCCCTCGGTGACGAGGGACCCGTGCTGCCCGCGACGCTCACCTCGCTCGCGTCCGGTCGCCAGTTCGCGCTGGGGCTGGCCCTCCCCGGATTGCTTCTCGGACTCCCGCTCGGCCTCGTCGGGACTGTGGGGTCCGGAACGTACGGCCCGTACACGCCCGTCGAGGTCGGCCTGCTGGTCGCGATCGTGACCGTGCTCTCGCTGCTGGCCGTCACGGCTGCTCCCGCCGTCGGCATGCTCTTCCCGCGGTTCGACTCGGTACGCGTCGGGAGCGACCGCGAGGTGGTCCCGCCGAGTCTGAGCGCCATCGTGATCTACTCGCTCGCGCTCGCGGGTCCCGGTGCCGTCGCGGTCGGGTCGGCGCTGGCCCCCGGCGCCACGAAGCAGGCCTTCGCGTTGCTGATCGGGGGACTGCTCGCGCTCCCGTTCGGCTTGCTGGCCAGCGAAGGAGTGGGCGTCGCTGGCGACGTGGCGACGGCGCTGCAGGGCGTCGGTGCCGACGTCGCCGGAATCCCGACCGAGTGGGTCCACTGGGGCGGGTTCGCGGTGCCGTTGCTGGTCGCGCTGGTTCTCTGTTGGTGGTCGTTTCGGGCCGTCGGCCGGCGGTACGAGCAGTACGCGATCGAGTGAGCGGCGCGGGAGCTGACTGCGACTTCGCAACGGTTAAAACTGGGCCGGCCTTTCCTTCGGTTGCTACCGTGCGGGCCGGTGGGGTAGCTTGGTATCCTTCGGCCTTCGGGTGGCCGTAACCGCAGTTCGAATCTGCGCCGGCCCATTTTTCCGCGACGACTCGACGCCGAGCGACAGCGAGGCGTCGCGGAGGAGCGTGAAAAACTGCAGCCGAAGCAGATTCGAAGTAGACCAGAGGCAAGCCCGCGCAGCGTAGCGAGCAGGTACCTCTGGGCGTGGTTCGACTATCTGCGCCGGCCCACTTCTCCCGCAACGCAACCACGAGAAGCGACAGCGACGCGTGTCCGTTGTGGGGAATGGGCCACGGAGATTCGAGCCAGTCAGTCGCGCGCAGCGAAGCGAGCACGTCTGACGCGGTTCGACTATCTGCGCCGGCCTCACACTTCCCGCGAAACGAGACAGGCGTTTGGGGGCTGTGTAACCCACTGGGGAAAGCTACTAACCGATGAATTCAGTATGAATTAATATGAGCCGAACGTCGATCCCGGTCGATTCCTCGACGAAGGAACGACTCGACGATCTGAAACGCGACGACGAGACGTGGGACGAGTTCCTGACGCGAATTACGACCGACGAGACGCCGATCAAGAAGGGCATTCTGTCCTCTGAGGAAGCCGCACAGGCGAAAGATCGAATTCGCTCGGCGCGGGAGAACTGGGAGTAGATGGTCTTTCTCGATAGCTCTGCGATCATCGACTACATGAGCGACGACACTGCGGTCGTCGAGTATCTCGACGGGCGTGAACCGTTCTTTACGTCTGCCGTCTGTGTCTACGAGGTACTCGACGGACTTCTGGGGGCCGGAAAGACTGACGTCGTCGAAGCACGCCGGGGCTTTGGCGGTGTGCAAACTCTCGATTTCACCGAACAGATTGCACTGGAAGCAGCGAGGCTCCAAGACGAGATGATGAACGACGGGATTCGGTTATCGACTGGAGATGCACTGATCGCGGCGACTGCCCGCTCCACCGGTGATGAACTCGTCGTTACGGATGCCGACTTCGAGACGGAGCACCTGCAGGACGTGTTGACAGTGACGAACCTCCGGAGAGAGTGACGGCAGTCGGGGAACGAACGAGTCCGCTGGTTCCTCTGATCGTTACTCTCTGCTCCCCGTCTCGAACTCCCACCCTTTCTGTAGCGGACTCTCGATCAGCGGCCAGCGCTTGCCGGAACTGGCGAGGTCGCGGGCGTGTTCGATGAACGTCTCCCACTCGACCGCACAGTGATGGTGCATGATCTCTTCGCGGGACCGGCCGCGTTTCGGGACGACCATGACGGGGTCGGCGGCGGACGTGATCGACTCGCCACACCACGGGCAGGTCTCGTCCGTGGCGCGAGGTAGATTCTCGGTGCTCATCTCGACTCGTCTCGATGCCCGCACTGCTCGTTGTAATACAGGGCTTATCCCTCGAAAGCCCCGGCATCGCCGGAAATCGGTTCGGCGCTGCCGAGGGGGCCGTTTCATTACCGCAGCCGACCTCGTCTCGATATGGGCTATCACGTGCTGGACCCCGAGGAACTGGCTGACTCGCCGGACCACTCCTGCGACCGCCGGTCGATTACTGAGGCCGCCGAACTCGCCCAACTCGCGGCCGCGGTGTACGACCTGGCGCCCGGCGAGCAGCTCGCGACCCAGTATCACTACCACGAACAGCGCGAAGAGATATTCTACGTTCTCGACGGCGAACTGTCGGTCGAGACGCCCGAGGAGACGTTCACCGTCCCGGCGGGCGAGGTGTTCGTGGCCGAACCCGAGAGTCCGATTCGGCCGTACAACCCCGCAGACGCGCCCGATCGAACCCGGGTGCTCGGCGTCGGCGCGCCGAAGTTCGACATCGGGCGGGCGTACGATCCCGACGGGGACGAGTAGGGGGACAAACTGCCAACAGGTCGTGCGTGCAAACGGGGCGCCGATTGTGCGGGGTTTGGGCGTGCTTTTGGGTGACGAGCGAGAGAGAACTGGTAATGACCGAGGGAACTGGCGATGCGACGGGACGGGACGAAACCGACGGTGGCGACGCCGAGCCGCTCGCCTGGGAGACGCTGTACGGGGAGACGGCGTACATGTGCCCGGGCTTCGACATCCAGCGCGAGCGCGTGCGCCTCCCCGACGGCACGGAGACCGACTACGACTACCTCTCCGAGAGCGAGAGCGTCGTGATCGTTCCCTTCACGCCCGACGGGGAGGTCGTCCTCATCGAGGAGTGGCGACAGGCGGTAAAGCGCGTCAACCGCGGGTTCCCGGCGGGCGGCGTCGAAGCGAGCGACGCGGACGACCTGGCGACGACCGCACGGCGCGAACTCGAAGAAGAGACGGGGTACGAGGCCGAGGCGGTCGACCACCTGACGACGGTCGAACCGGCCAACGGCATCGCGGACGCGGTCTTTCACTACTTCGTCGCCGAGGGCTGCGAACCGACGGGCGAGCAGGATCTGGATCACAACGAGAGCATCCGCGTGACGACGGCGGACTTCGCGGACCTCGAAGCCGCGGTGCGCGACGACGAGCTGCGCGACGGGCGAACGGCGCTCGGCGTGCTCTACTACGCCGCGTTCGGCGAGTAACCCGGAACGGAACCCTTAGGCGGGCACCCCCACTACGCCGGTGCAATGCGCGAGTGCTTCGAGGTCAGGGACTGGGACGCGGCCGGCCGCATCGGGGAACTCGAAGTTCCCCGAGCGGGCGTGACCGTCGAGACGCCGGCGTTGCTGCCGGTCATCAACCCCCACGTCCGGACCATCGAACCCAGCGTCCTCGAAGCGAAGTTCGGGGCGGAGATCCTCATCACGAACGCCTACAGCCTCTACGGCTCCGACGAACACCGCGAGGACGTTCTGGAGCGAGGCATCCACGACCTCTACGACTTCTCGGGTGCGATCATGACTGACTCGGGATCGTTTCAGCTCGCCGAGTACGGCACGATCGACGTCGACACCGAGGAGATCCTCCAGTTCCAGCGCGACATCGGCTCGGACATCGGGACGCCGGTGGACATCCCGACGCCGCCCGACGTTCCCCGCGAGCAGGCAGAAGAGGAACTGGCGACGACCCAGGAGCGCCTCGAACTCGCCGAAACCGTCGACACGGGCGACATGCTCGTCAACGGTCCCATCCAGGGGTCGACCTATCCCGATCTCAGGGAGGCGGCGGCCGACCACGCCGACGGGACGGACCTGGACGTCTTCCCGGTGGGTGCGGTCGTTCCGCTGCTGAATAACTATCGGTACGCAGACATGATCGACCTGGTCGCGGCCGCAAAGCGGGGCCTCGGCGAGGACGCGCCGGTCCACCTGTTCGGCGCGGGCCATCCCATGATGTTCGCGCTCGCGGTGGCGATGGGCTGTGACCTGTTCGACTCGGCGGCGTACGCCCTGTACGCCCGCGACGACCGCTACCTCACCGTCCGGGGAACTGAACACCTCGAAGACCTCGACTACTTCCCGTGTGAGTGTCCCGTCTGTGCGTCGACGACGCCCGACGAGCTGGAAGCCGAGAACGCCCGCGAGCGCGAGCGACTCCTGGCCGAACACAACCTCCACGTCACCTACGGCGAGATGCGCCGCATCAAGCAGGCGATCCGCCGGGGCAACCTACTGGAACTCGTCGAGACGCGCGCACGCGGGCACCCGACGATGCTCGACGGCTACCGCGCGCTCGTCGACCACGCCGCGCAACTGGAAGAAACAGACCCGGTCTCGAAGGACGCCTTTTTCTACCTCTCCTCGGAGAGCGCCGCGCGGCCGGAGGTGCTGCGCCACCACCAGCGACTGGAGCGGCTGAACGCCGAGGGGAACGTGCTGCTCAGCGAGGGCGACACGAACGAGGCCTACGACGAGACCTGGCGCGTCACCCCGCCCTTCGGCCCGTTCCCGCGGGACCTCTCGGACGTGTATCCGCTGAACGCGGAGGTACCCGAACGGCTGGACGTGCAGGCCTACGAACAGGCCGCCGAGGGCGTCAGTCGACTGGTCGCGGCCAATCCGGACGCGACGTTCACGCTGGCGTATCACGACTGGCCCGAGACGGCGCTGGCGGCGGTTCCCGACGAGGTGTCGGTCTACCAACTCGGCGTCGAGGACGGCGACTGGGACTGACCACAGGGTTTTGCTGGCTCGCGGGAACAACTTCGGACGACTGCTATGGACCGATCGACGCTGTTCAACGGATCTCTCGCGCTGTACGGCGCTGTCACCGTGGTCGATAGTGCGATAAGTGTGCGCGAGACTGGCTTGACACCCGTTACTGGCATCGCTGTGGTGGCGAGTGCACTCATCCTGATCGGCGGGCTGTACGGACTTCGACGACAGGACCAGGCGGGGGACGCGACTGATTCCTGGCTCGCCTATCTGATGGCGGGTGCGGTGCTGCTGTACGGTCTCGGTGTCGTGGTCGGGCAACTGTGATCGCTCGTCGCACGGGTTCGCCCGCACCGTTTTGCTGCTGGACGTGGAACGCCCGGTGCGGTCACTGATTCGCGTCGGCGTGCGCACCAGCTCCACACCCCAGGAGGCCATACTCATGACCGGATACCAACCCAGTTCTCAGCAGCGCGACCCGCGAAGCCACCAACAGTCCGTCCAGGGACAGCCCGGACAGCAGCCGTCCCAACGGCAGTTCAAACCCGTCCCGGGCCACCAACTGTCGGCACAACCGATCCAGCCGGTGCCACAGCAGCAGGGCGGTGGGCAGCCACAGGCCGCGCTCCCGCTCCAGCAATCCCAGCAGCCGGTGCAGGAACGACAGCCACGACAGGAACAGCAGTTCCAGCAGAGCCAGCAGCCACAGCCTCCACAGCAGCAGGGCCAGCGAATACAGCACTCACAGCAAGCGCCCCAGACACAGCCGGTCCAGCAGCACTCTCAGCAACAGCCCGTTCAACAACAGCCACAGCAACAGCCCGTTCAGCAGCACTCACAGCAACAGCCGATCCAGCAGCACCCACAGCAACTCTCGGGCCAGGCCCAGGTACAACAGCCCCAGCACCGACAGAGACCTGCGGAGACACACCAGGCCGGCGAACGCCAGGGGTTCCAGCAGCAACCGCAGTCACAGCAACAGCAACTCCCGCCGACGCAGATCCCCGGAACGCGCGCGCAGATCCGAGCCGTCGAGGACGGTGACGAGTACGTCCACGTCCGCATCAGGGACCCGGACGCGTTCGATACGATCCGGACGCCGGACTGGGCGGCCAACGCGGCCAGCTCGGTTCACGAGGACAGCGAGGTCAGGACTGGCAAGCTGAAAGGGAGCGACGAGTGGAGCATCGAGAGCGTCCTGCTCAAGAAGCCGGTCGACGCGGACACGGCCGTCGATGCGGCGATGCGCATCGTCCAGAAGATCGAGAGCTGACGGGACGCTGTGGCCCCGTCGCCGTTCTCGCGAAGGAAAGATAGTTGGCCGCGCTCCCCCGAGGGGATGGCATGACAGAGTATTTCGAGATCCACGAGCGGGACGGGGCCGCCCGCATCGGGGAACTGCGGCTCGCCGAGCCGCTCACGACGCCCGCCGTCGCCGACGACGTCGTCACCGACGCGGGCAGTCTCTGGCCCGAGGAGCGCGACCGCCCGGACGGCGACGAGACGGAACTGACGGTACTCCCCCACCGTGGCCTCCCAGCGGGGACGCCCGAGGACGTCCAGCAGGCCTTCGCCGTCGACTATCCGGACGTCGACTACCCGAACGCGGCCGTCGTCTCGCCCGAGACCGCGACCGACCACGGGAGCGACGCGTACGTGCTGTCGAACGCCGCAGGCTACGTCGGCCACGCGCGGGCGTTCGTCGACGCGATCATTCAGACCCGCGAGGCCATTCCCGCCGACAGCGCGCTGTACCTCTCCGGGGTCGCGACGGCGCGGAACGTCGCGACGCTCGCGTACGCGGGCGTCGACCTGGTCGACACCGACCGCGCCGTCGTTCGAGGCACCAGGGGCTTCTACCAGACCACCGACGACGAGTACTTCCTGGAAGACCTGGACGAACTTCCCTGTGCCTGTCCGGCCTGCCAACAGCCCCGCGAGGAGTTCACCCGTGAGGACTGCGCCGAACACAACGCCAACGCGCTCCGCGCGGAACTCCGACGCGTCCGCCGCCGGATTCGGGACGGCCGCCTCCGCGATTACGTCGAGGGCCAGGCCCGCCAGGACCAGTGGCTCACCGCCACGTTCCGGCGACTCGACCAGCAGTACGGGTACGTCGAGCAGCGCACGCCCGTCCTCCGGCGCGCGGAGATCACTGCGGCCACCGACGACTCCATCCGGCGGGTCGAGATCCAGCGGTTCGCCCAGCGCGTGACCGACCGGTATCGGAGTCGGTTTTCGAGCCCGCTCGTCCTCGTGCCGTGCTCGGCGACGAAGCCGTACAGCGAGTCCCAGAGCCACGGGCAGTACCACGACGTCATCCAGTGGCGCGCCCACGTCGCCTCGATGACCTCGCCCATCGGCGTCGTGCCCCAGGAACTCGAAACCACGTACCCCGCCCAGCACTACGATTCGGTCGTCACCGGCGAGTGGACCGCCACGGAGATCGAGTTCGTCAGCGACGTGCTCGAAGCCTACCTCCGGCGCAACGACTACCCGAAAGTGATCGCCCACGTCCCGCCGGAAGGCTACCGGGAGATCGTCGAGCGAGCGACGGCCGACCTCGACGTCGAACCGGTGTTCACCGTCGACGACCACCCGACGACGAGCGAGTCGCTCTCGAACCTCGGGACCGAACTCGAGGGCGAACTGAAGTACCCGAAACGCGAGCGCGAACACAACACCATCCGCGCCATCGCGGACTACCAGTTCGGCGAGGGCGCCGGCGAGGCGATCTTCCCGGACCTCCAGACCCGCTCGCGCTATCCGAAGCTCCGCGCACACGACGGCGACGGCGAACAACTGGCGGCGATGGTTCCCCAGTACGGGATGCTGTCGCTGACGCTGGCCGGCGGGAAGCGGTGGGTCGAGAGCGACGCGCCGGTCAAACGCGTCGAGATCGACGACTTCGTCCCTCACGGGAGCGTCCTCGCGCCGGGCGTCGTCGACGCCAGCGACGACATCCGGCCGGGCGACGAGGTCGTCATCGAGGGACCGTCGGCGTTCGGCGTCGGCCGGGCCGAGATGAGCGGGCCGGAGATGGCCGAGTCGACGCGGGGGATCGCCAGCGAGGTCCGCCACGTCGAAGAACTGTAGGCATAGAAAACTGTTCTGGCCGCCTGAAAGTCAGTACGTTTATACTTCTGCTGCCTGTGTCGGCAAGGCATGAAGCGACAACTGCTCGCCGTCGCGGTCGCGGCGATGCTCGTCCTCGCTGGTTGTAACGGCGGATCGCCGGGCGGAACGGCGACGCCGGACGCGAACAACGCCTCTGCGAACGGCTCCCAGGATTCGCTGTCGGACGTCTCTGCGCTCCCCGGCGTCAACGAGTCGGCGGGCGTCTACAACGCGACCGCTCTGTGGGCGAACCACTTCGAGTCGCTGTATTCGAACGACACGCACTTCACCGAAGAGATGCGGGTCGAGATGGGGTCCCGGGTCGCCCGCATCGAGTACACCAACGGCTCGGACGGCGACGCGTTCGTGCGGACGAACGAGACTGCCGGCACGAGTGACGAGTACTGGTCGTCCGGATCGGTCGTCGCCAAGCGCAACGCGTCGGCGACGCCGCCGGTGACGATCAGCCAGGGCTCGACCCCGATGTCGATGAGCTATAGTTTCTCCGCAGCCATTTTCCGGATAATTCCCACTGCGACCCTTTCCGGTGTGTCCCTCTCGCGCGACGGAACCACGACACTCGACGGACAAGAGATGTATCGCTTCGATATCGGCCGCTTCAACTCCTCTGTGTCCAGCTCACCGCTGAACACCGTCCAGAACGCGACCGACGCCAGCGGGACGGTCCTCGTCACCGACGACGGGATCGTCCGGCGGGCCGACATCACCGCGACGCTCGAATCCGACGGCGAGACGCAGACGGCGACGATGAACTACTCCGTCTCCGAGATCGGCACGGCGACCGCAGCCCAGCCCGACTGG
Source organism: Halorientalis brevis (assembly GCF_023077655.1). NCBI lineage: Archaea > Methanobacteriati > Methanobacteriota > Halobacteria > Halobacteriales > Haloarculaceae > Halorientalis > Halorientalis brevis. The sequence goes on from NZ_JALLGV010000003.1 coordinate 241,798, forward strand.
GCGGCGGCCCCCCGCGCCTCGCTCTCGACGACGGCCGACGGGAACGTGCTCGCGCTCGAACTGAAGGACGGCTCGATTCCGGCCGGCACGGAGATCGAGGTCGGGAGCCGACTGACGACCTACGGGACCGTCACGCTCTCCGAGGAACTGACCGCCGGTGAGACGCTGTACGTGGTCGCCGGTGGCCAGTTCTCCGCGACGACTGCCGACGCGCAGATCGGCGAGCAGCCGCCGATTCCGGAGCAGCCCGCCTCGTTCGGCAGCTCGTCGATCACGCTGACGACCACCGTCGACGGCAAGGAACTGCAGTACGCGCTCCCGTCGAACTGAGCGCTCGCCGACCTGTTTTCTTCCTGTCTGTCACGTCGCGAGGGGCTCGTGCACGCAGGCAGTCCCGTCGCCGGGAGGCTTTAGTCGCTGCCGTGCGACCCGGTAGCCATGAACGAGGTATCTCTGTCGATTCCGCAGCCGATTCTCGACTCACTGCCCGAAGACGGCCAGGTCGCAGCTCAGGACATGCACCGTGCCGTCGAAGGGTGGGAACAACGCATCAACCGCGCCGTCGAGCAGGCGGACGACGACGGCGAGGCCGCGGGCTACGTCCTCGACGCCATCGAACTGATGGAGGAGCGCCTGGAGGCCTACGACGAGTTCGTTCCGGAGATGCGCGCGTGGGGCCAGTCGCCCATCTACGCCATCGCCTGGCGCAACCTCATGGCCGACTGCATCGGCCAGTTGTACGAACACGACGACCTGGCCGACCGCCTCGACCGCGAGCGCCACCACCGCCTCGTCGAGGACGGCATCCGGCTGCAGGACCTCTGATCCCCGACGAGATTTATACGTCCTGCGACCCTGCCATGGATATGCACCTCGAACTCCGCTTTTTCGCGACGTTTCGCGCGATCGTCGGGCAGAAGGTCGTCGATCGGGAGGTCCCCGACGACGCGACTGTCGGCGACGTGCTCTCGACGCTGCAGAAGGAGTACCCGGACATGAACGATCGCCTGCTCGACGAGGACGGCGAGGTCCGCGCACAGCTGAGCATCCTCAAGAACGGTCGGAACGTCGTCCACATGGCGGGGTCGGCGACGTCGCTGGACGACGGCGACACGCTCTCCGTGTTCCCGCCGGTCGCGGGCGGCGCCGACCCCGACCGCCGTCCCGCGGCGAGGGAGTGAGGATGGAGCGCGAGAAATCCTTCCGGGGTATCTCCAAGCGGCTCGCGGTCCACTACCTGACCAATCTCGGCGGTGAACTCGTCGACGGTGACCCGGAGGACGACGAGCCGGCGCGCGTCGCGGCCGACGACTGGACCGCCACGCTTACCGTCGGCGAAGCGTCCATCGGACCGTCGGTGACGCTGACCGAGATTACTGTTTCCTTCGAGGGCAGCGAGGAGACGCTCGACTCATTGGTCGAGCGGTTCTCCCAGAAGGCGATGCGCGCGGGTGGCTGATGGCGGGCGACCCGATCGACGGTCAGATTCTGCTGCTGACGGCGGCGAAAGCCAGCGTCGGCCCGCAGCGACTCCCCGACCTCGTCGATCTGGTACAGGCCGACCTCGGTCCCCGACTCGATACCTACGACCGGGAGTACGAGGTCGCCTACGAGACCGACGATTACACGGCTTTCTTCGTCGAGGACGGCCACTGGGAGACCATCGGCGAGCGGCTGGACTTCACGCCGCGAGAGGTCGACGCCGTCCGGCGCGCCCATCACGAACAACTCGGTCGGTACGGGCGGCGCAACGACCGCAGCGACGAGTTCGCGTCCGCGCTGGAGATTCGGGACTGCGTGCTGATCGAGCGGTGACGATCAGTCGGCGAGGAAGTCGATCAGGTCCGCGTTGACTTGCTCGGGGGCGTCACACTGCACCCAGTGGCTCGCCGCCGGATACCGCTCGACCTGGATGTCGGGCACCCACTCGTCGAGGCCCATCGAGAGGTCGACGCCGAGCGCCTCGTCCTGTTCGCCCCACAAAAGCAGCGTCTCGACGGGAATCTCCTCGCTGCCCGGCGGGTCGAAGAACTGGCCGACGACCGGCAGCGCGCTCCTGGCCATCGGTTCCGCGATGGCTCGGAAATACGACCGGTAGTAGTTGATCGCGCCGGTCGCCGCGCCGGGCTTGGTGAACGCCTCCTTGTAGCGTTCGACGTCGTCCTCGCTGAACGCGTCGGGATCGGCGGCCTGGTCGCGGAACAGGTCGCCCACGAGTTGCCCGTCGTCGGCAGTCAGGAGCCACTCGGGGAGCATCGGAATCTGGAAGAAAAGGACGTACCACGAGCGTTTCAACTGATCGAGATCGAGGTTGCGGGCGAACGCGGCCGGGTGCGGCGCGTTCATGACGACCAGTTTGTCGATGACTTCTGGCTGGGCGATACCGAGCGCCCAGGCGACCGCTCCGCCCCAGTCGTGGCTCACGACGTGGGCCGACTCCTCGCCGAGGTGGTCGATGAACCCGACGACGTCGCCGACGAGCTGTTCGATCTCGTAGCTCTCGACGTCCTGTGGTTTCTCGGACTCGTTGTACCCGCGCATGTCGAGCGCGGCGACGCGGTATCCCTCCTCGACGAGTGCGGGGATCTGGTTGCGCCAGGAGTACCAGAACTCCGGGAAGCCGTGCAGCAGGACGACAAGGTCGCCGTCCTTGGGGCCTGCAGTGACGTAGTGCAGTCGCACGCCGTTGATGAGTGCGTCGTGATGCGTGACCTGATCGTCGATGTCCCCCTCGGTCATGGCCGACAGTTCCGAGTCGTGGGTCAAAGGCGGTTCGGAGTGCAGTCGCGACGCGGTGCCGTTGCGGTGCTGTCGCTGCGCCGTTGTGGTGCTGCTGCGGTACGGTCTCACCTAAGCGGTTGTACCGCGAACGACCGACGGGAGCGAGCGGCTTTTTCGCCCACGTTTTTCGAGGAGAGGTGGCCGAGCAGCGCGAGGCCACCCGACGAAGAAAAAGGTGGTTAGTCGTCGCTCGGCGCGGCCGCGTCGCCGCTGGAGACGCCGGTCCCGGGACCGATCTCGATGTCCAGTTCGTCGAGTTTCTCGTCGGGGACGACGCCGTCGACCCAGCCGCGGACCGCGTAGTACTCGCCTTTCAGCTTGTCTAGTTCGGCCAGTTGTCCCTCGCTGGCGCCCTGGGCAGGGATCGCGTTCTCGTGGCCCTCGATGAACCGGTCCGGGAGCGTGTCGTCGTCGCCGTCGAAGCCGGCGAGGTTGTTGTAGTAGCGCTCCAGATTGTACACGCGCTCGCCGGCCTGCATGAGTTCGTCTTCGGTCACGTCCAGTCCGGTCATGCCGTTGTACTGGAGGACGTACTCCTCGATGCCTTCGGCGAAGGCGTTGAACTTGCAGATGTCGAACGAGTCGCTGATGGCGTGCATGTCCTGGAAGAGGGCGCACAACTCGCCTTTGCCCTCCCACTCGCCGGGGTCGACTTTCTCCGGGAGGCCTAGAATCTCGGCGGACGGGGTGTAGCCGCGCAGGTGGCAGGCCCCCCGGTTCGAGGTGGCGTAGCCGATGGCCATGCCCTTCATGCAGCGCGGGTCGTAGGCGGCCATCGTCTGGCCCTTCACCGCCAGCGAGTTCTCGTGGGCGTCGAATTCTTCGGCCATGTGGTTCGGCCCTTCGGCGAGGTGGTCGGCGAGGTCCGAGTCGCGGTGGGCGATGCGCTCGATGAGCGAGATCATCTCGTCGGCGTCGCCCCACTCGATGGTGTCCTCGAAGTCGAGTTTGCCTTCCTCGATCATCTCCATGGCCATCGCGATGGTGTTGCCCGTGTCGATGGTGTCGATGCCCAGGTCGTTACAGCGGTCGAGCATCACCGCGATGCGGTCGCGGTCGTGGTGGCCGGAGTTCGGCCCGAGCGCCCAGGCGGACTCGTACTCGTAGGACTCCATCCGGACGTTCATCTCCTCGCCCTTGTGCATCGCCGTCACCTCGACTTCCTTCTTGCAGGCGACCGGGCAGGAGTGACAGGTGGGTTCGTCCACGAGGATGTTCTCGCGGACGTTCTCCCCGGAGACCTTCTCCGAGTCGATAATGCGCTCGCCGTCGCCCTCCGCGTCGGACATCGATTCCGTCGAGGAGTAGCGCCCGTTTTTGGTGGGCAGGCCGTCCATCTCTTCGGTGAGGTTCATCAGGACGTTCGTCCCGTACAGCGAGAGACCGCCCTCGTTCGGGGCGGTGACGTCGGACTCCTGAATGACCTGCATCGCCTGTTTGTGGCCTTTCTTGAACGTCTCCTGGTCGGCGGGCTGGGGCATGTCCGTCGTGGACTTGACGACGACGGCTTTCAGGTTCTTGTTGCCCATCACGCAGCCCGTGCCGCCGCGACCCGAGGCGCGGTCGTCCTCGTTGATGATGCAGGCGTACTTCACCTCGTTCTCGCCGCCCTGACCGATGGCCATCATCGAGAGGTTCTTGCCGTACTGGCCGTCGACCTCTTCTTCCAGGGTGTCGCGCGTCTCGTGGACGCCCTTGCCCCAGAGGTGCGAGGCGTCACGGAGTTCGACCTCGCCGTCTTCGACGTAGGCGTACACTGGCTCGTCGGCCTGTCCCTCGAACAGGAGGCCGTCGAAGCCCGCCCACTTCAGCCGGGCGCCGGACCAGCCGCCGTGGTGGGAATCAGTGACGGTGCCCGTCAGCGGCGACTTCGTACAGACGGCGATGCGCCCGCTCATCGTCACTTGCGTTCCGGTGAGCGGTCCGTTCATGAACGCCAAGAGGTTGTCCGGTCCCAGCGGATCGACGTCCGGCCCCTGGTCGAACACGTACTTGACGCCCAGGCCGCGGGCACCGATATATTTCCGGGCGTCCGCCTCGTCGATGCCCTCGTACTGTACGTCGCCCGCGCTCAGGTCTACCCGAGCGACCGTGTCGTGGAACCCACCGAGTGTTGTCATGAGTTAACGTACCGTAATTAATTACGGCTTGTAACATGTTAGTCGTTGCCAGTTGGTGGTAACCAGATGTAGTTACGCGAAACCGCAGTCGTAGAACCCGAGGGGTCTTGAGGATGAGCGGCCGAGTGTCGCACGTGCAATCGCCCTGGCGCTCACTCACGGCCTGGCCCGGCCGCACTGGTCCGGCCGTCCTGTATGCGGTCATCGTCTTCGGCGGGTCCGTCGTGCCGCCGCCGTCGAGCGGGATCTCCCCCGCTGGCCCGTTCGGACTCGTCGGCGCGGACAAGTGGCTTCACGCCGCTACCTACGCAGCGTTCGTCGTGCTCGTCGTCTACGCGCTGTGGACGGTCACGCCCAGACTGCTCGTGGTCGCGGTCGTCGTCGCCAGCGCCTACGGCGCGGGCCTGGAAGTCGTCCAGTCGTTCCTCCCGCTCCGGTCGTTCGATCTGCTGGACATGCTGGCGAACGTGCTCGGCGCGCTGCTGGCCGGCGTCGTCCTCTGGGTGCTGTCGCGTCGGTCGGCCCTGCCGTGGGAAAAGAGGATTCGATCGGACTAGAGTCCGAGGTACACTTCCATCAGTTCGCTCTCGTCGGAGAGCTCGTCCGGCGAGCCGTCGAAGGCGAGTTCGCCCGCGACGAGGATGTTGACGTGATCGGCCAGCCGCAGCGCGGCCTTCACGTTCTGCTCGATGAGGATGACGCGTGCGCCGCGATCGACGAGTCGCTCGACGAGTTCGAAGGCGTCCTCGACCAGCGCGGGCGAGAGACCGGCGCTGGGTTCGTCGAGCAGGAAGGTGTCCGCGCCGGTCATCATCGCCCGGCCGAGGCTCACCATCATCTGCTGCCCGCCGGACAGCGAGTCCGCCCGGTCGCCCAGTTTGTCTTCGAGCGCCGGGAACGCGTCGAGGACTTCCTCGCGGCGACGGGCGTACGCGTCCTGGTCGGAGACGGTGAAGCCGCCGACGCGGAGGTTCTCTTCGACGGTGAGCGTCCCGAAGACGCCGCCGCCCTGGGGCACCGTCGCGATGCCCTCCTTGACGATCTCGTCGGGCTTTGCGTTCGAGAGGTCGACGTCGCCGTACGTAATCGTCCCGTCCCAGATGGGGACGATGCCGTTGAGGGTCTTCAGCAGCGTCGACTTCCCGCTGCCGTTCGGCCCGAACAGGCACGTGATCCCTTCGTGGGACTGAATGGTGACGTCGTGGATGACCTCGTGGTCGCCGTAACCCGTGACGATGCCCTCCGCGCGGAGGACCGGCGGATCGGATCGGGTCTGCTGTTGGCCGCTCATATCGGTACCTCCTCGTCGTCGGCCGAGCCGAGGTACGCCTCGCGGACGCGGTCGTCCGTACTGACCTCGTCGAAGGTGCCCTGGACGATGTGCTTGCCCTGATCGAGCACGGAGACGGTGTCGACGATCTGTTTGAGGACGTCCATGTCGTGTTCGATGATCATGAACGTCGTCCCCTGGTCGTTGAGTTCCCGCAGGTGATCGAGGATGCGGTCGGCCAGCGCCGGGTTGACGCCGGCCGTCGGCTCGTCCAGCAGGATACACGCCGGGTCGAGCATCAGCACTCGACCGAGTCCGAGCAGTTTCTTCTGCCCGCCGCTCATCCCGCTGGCGTCGTCGTCGGCGATGTGGTCGATCTCGAGGAACTCGAGGATTTCCTGTGCACGCTCGTGTTCGTCGACGTCTTTCGGCGTCTGGACCGCCAGCATGTTCTGCCGGACGGTCATGTTCTCGAACGGCGCGGCGATCTGGAACGTGCGGCCGACTCCCTGGCGGGCGATCTTGTGGGGTTCCCAGCCGGTGATGTCGGTGCCCTCGAAGGTAATCGTCCCGCCGTCGGGCGTGTAGAAGCCCGTCAGCGAGTTGAAAAACGTCGTCTTCCCGCTGCCGTTCGGACCGATGATGCCGCGGATCTCTCCGCGGTCGACGCTGAGCGTGATGTCGTCGTTCGCAGTCAGTGCCCCGAACGTCTTCGTGAGGCCGTCGGTCTGGAGTAGTGTCTCGGACATGGCTATAAGATGTTGAACTTCTCCCCGAGTTCGCGCAGGTTGCGTTTGACGTCCTCGCGGCCGACTTCGCCGCGGAGGATGCCGACGACGCCGCTCGGTGCGAACAGGACGATCACCATGATGAGCAGACCGATCAGCGGCAGGTAGAGCGTCGTGCTCCCGAGGAACAGCGAGCTCATGCGGTTGAGCAGGAAGATCAACACGCCGCCGATGATGGGACCGCCGATGGTCCCGAGGCCGCCCAGCAGCGCCATGATGATCATCTGGTCGGTGATGATCGGCGCGAGCACGTCGTTCGGGTGGATGAACGTGATGTAGTACGCGTTCGCTCCGCCGAACAGCGCGGCGATGACACACGAGAGGACGTACACGCGGCGCTTGATCTTCGTGGCGTTGATGCCCAGCGACTGGGCGGCGTCCTCGTGGTCCCGGATGGCTTTCACCCGGAAGCCGAACTCGCTGTGCTCGAAGAGCCAGTACGCCAGCACGATAGTGCCGAGCGTCAGCGCCATCATCAGGTAGTAGAAGAACATCTCGTCGGGCCAGCCGACGAACGGGATGCCCGAGGAGTCGGCCCCCGTCGGAATGGTCATCCCGTACGTGCCGCCGGTGATCTCGACGATGAGCGCGAGCTCTTTCATCGCTTCGGCGAACGCCCACGTCGCGATGGCGAAGTACGCCCCGGAGAGTCGGAGCGTCGGAACGCCGACCGCGTATGCCAACACCGCACAGAAGGCGCCCGCTATTACGAGCCCGGCGATGAACGGCAGTTCAAGTTCTGCCATGGCGATGCCGGTGACGAACGCGCCCACGCCGAAGTACGCGCCGTGGCCGAAGTCCAGGTAGCCGGCGTAGCCGCCGATCATGTTCCAGGACTGGGCCAGGCCGACCCACAGCAGGACGCCCAGCGCGATGCGCGTCCAGAAGGTGTTGAGCGCGAGCGGCAGGAGTGCGAGGACGACCGTTCCGATGCCGAACAGCCAGAGGTGGGAGTCGTCACGGTCGAGCAGGCCCTGGAGGCGGTCGCGGACCGTCAGGTCGTTTTCTGCGCCCACGTCACGCCACCTCCCCTTTGCCGAGCAGTCCCTCGGGCCGGACCAGCAGGAGCAGGTAGATCATCCCGAACAGGACGAAAAACACCAGATCGCCGCCGATGTAGATGGCCGTCAGTGACTGTGCGAGTCCGAGGACGAGTCCGCTGACGATGATGCCGGGCAGGTAGCCCAGGCCCGCGAGCACGATCATGAAGAACGCGAACGCGGTGTACTGCAGCCCCATGCCGGGGCCGGCGGAGTAGATGAGGCCGATGAACACCCCGCCCGTCGCCGTCAGGCCGGCGTAGACGCCGTAGGCGATGGACTGGTAGCGGTTGATGTTCACGCCCATCAGGCGGGCGATGTCGCGGTCCTCGGCGATGGCCCGGATGGCCGTCCCGCCGGTCGTCCGGTAGAGGTAGTACATGAACCCGACGAGTGCGAGCACGCCGACGACGGCGGTGACGACGCGGACTTCCGGGAAGGTCCCGATGCCCGTGACGTCGATGCCGCCCTCCAGCGTCTTCGTCGGCACGGCCCGCGTGTTCGGGCCGAAGATCGTCAACACCGACCCGCGCATGAAGATCGCGAGGCCGAACGTGAACACGAGCCCCATCAACAGCGGCATCGGTCGGTCGCCGGTCGTGACGTGGTGCAGGAACGGCTGGATGACCATGCCCACGAGGAAGAAGGCGATGAACGCGAGGGGAACGACGAGCAGTCCCTCGCCGCCGACCATCGGCGCGACGATGGCGCCCATGAACGCGCCCAACATCACGTACTCACCGACGGCGAAGTCGATGATCTCCAGGACGCCGAACACGAGCGCGAAGCCCACGCCGACGGTGACGTAGATGCCACCGAGCAGCAGGCCGTTCACGATCGACTGTGCGAGGAGATCTGTGCTGACCATCCTCGCTCACTTCCCGACTGGGTAGTCAGCCTCGGACGCCGACGCCGACGATCCGACGACCACTGCCTCGTTCTCGTCCTGCAACTGGATCGGCAGCGGGCTGGTGGACGTGTTGTTGTGGTAGAAGTCGCCCTCCTTGTCGAACGAGACGTCCCCGTAGAACGTCTTGACCTCGATGTCCTCGATGATGCTGACGAGCTTGCTCTTCTGGGAGTCCGAGAGCGGCGGGGCCGCGCCCAGCTCTTCGAGCGCCTGCTGGTAGACGATACCCGCAGCACTGGAGCCGGCCTGCGTGTAGTCCGGGGCCTCGCCGAACTCGGCCTGTGACGCTTCGGCGTAGTCCGCGGCGGAGCCGAACAGTTTGCCGCCCGTGCGCTCGACGCCCGGCAGCCACACCGTCGCACCGAACGTCCCCGCGGCGTTCGCGCCGAGGCCGTCCTTGAAGCTGGACGTGTTCACACCGTAGTGGCAGAAGAAGCCGTTCGGATCGTAGTTCAGCTGGTCTGCTGCCTTCAGGAGGCTCACGTGGCTGCCGATGTGACCACCGTGGAAGTGCAGGTCCGGGTCCGCGTCCTTCGCGCTGCTGACCACGCTCGTCCAGTCGGTGTCGGACGGGTTCAGGTCGTAGGCCAGCACCTCGACGTCTTTGTTCTGGGCCGCGTTCCGCATCGCACTCGCCGTCGCCTTCGAGAACGGTCCGTTGACACCGCTGACGTAGACGGACTCGGCGGCGGGGTCGAGTGACAGGATCTCCTCTGCGGCCTGCCGCGCGATGAGCGTCACCGTCGGGACGGTCCCGAACGTGTGCTTGTACTGCTCTTCCCAGATGCGCGGTGACTCGGCGCTGCCGGTGATGTGCGGCGTCTGGTTTTTCTCCATGATCGGAGACACCGCCAGCGTCACGTTGCTGGAGTACGGACCCAGGACGGCGTCGACGCTCTCGTTTGAAATCATGTTCGAGGCCGCGTCGGCACCGGTACTCGGGTCCGACTTCGCGTCCGCGTAGGAGAGTTCGACTTCGTACTTGCTGCCGTCGATCTCGATGCCACCGTTCTCGTTGACCGTCTTCTTCCAGAGGTCGTACCCGCGCCGGGTGACCTCACCGCCGAATCGCAGGTCGCCCGAGAGCGACGTCACGACACCGAACTTGAACTTGTCTCCGCCACGGTCCGACCCGCCCCCCATACAGCCGGCCACGCCGGCCACGCCCAGGGTGCTCGCCAGCCCCGCTGCTTTCACGAACTGTCTTCTATCTGTTGTGTTCATGTTGTTATCTCGCATGTCTGCCAGTCTCTTTTGCATCTCTCTATATAATACTTTTGTAAATTTGGACTCTATTCAGCATTTGATGCCAATATAGGACTACAAACGATTTTTGTGACCGCTCCAGTATCTCCTTAATTATGAAAATAGGGGGGTAAGTTGGACAGTCGTATAGCGGCGGGCGGCTCGACCACCACGGGTGAGATTCTACACTCTCCGTCCTCGCGGGGGACTGTTCGAAATATTTGGACTGTATACGAGATTATTTTGAAAATATGGATCACCTCCGAAAAACTATTGTTACTGGAGTCTTTTGTCCAACTCAATGCTCGACTACGTGCAACTCGAGGCGGACCTGTCGGACGAAGAGCGGCTCATCCAGCAGAGCGCTCGCGACTTCGTCGAAAACGAGGTCAAGCCGGACATCGCCGAACACTACATCGAGGGAACGTTCCCGAAAGAGCTCATCCCGGAGATGGGCGAGATGGGCTTTTACGCGCCCAATCTGGAGGGCTACGGGCTGCCCAACGTCAGCGAGAAGGCCTACGGTCTCCTGATGCAGGAACTGGAAGCCGGCGACTCGGGCCTGCGTTCGATGGCCTCGGTCCAGGGCGCGCTCGTGATGTACCCGATCCACGCCTACGGCAGCGAGGAACAGAAAGACGAGTGGCTGCCCAAACTCGGGACCGGCGAGGCCGTCGGCTGTTTCGGGCTGACCGAACCGGAACACGGCTCGAACCCCTCCGCGATGGAGACCCACGCCGAGAGAGACGGCGACGAGTACGTTCTCAACGGCGCGAAGACCTGGATCACGAACTCCCCCATCAGCGACGTCGCCGTCGTCTGGGGCCGTGACCGGTCGGCCGAGGACAACCCCGTGCGAGGGTTCCTCGTCGAGACCGACCGCGACGGCGTCACCACCAACAAGCTCGACGAGAAACTCTCGCTCCGCGCGTCGATCACCGGCGAGATCGGACTCAACGACGTCCGCGTCCCCGAGGAGAACGTTCTCCCGGGCGTCGAAGGCATGAAAGGCCCGCTGTCCTGTCTCACGCAGGCGCGCTACGGCATCGCCTGGGGCGCGCTCGGTGCAGCCCGCGACGCCTTCGAGGAGGCTCGCCAGTACTCGAAGGACCGCGACCAGTTCGGCGGGCCCATCGCTCGCTTCCAGCTCCAGCAGGGCAAACTCGCGGAGATGGCGACCCAGTTCACGCTCGGCCAGCTGCTCGTCCACCGACTCGCCGACCTCAAAGAGCGCGGTGACCTCCGTCCCCAGCACGTCTCGATGGCAAAGCGCAACAACGTCGACGTCGCTCGCGACATCGCCCGGACGTCCCGCGGCATGCTCGGCGGCAACGGCATCACGGCCGACTACTCGCCGATGCGCCACATGGCCAACCTGGAGACGGTGTACACCTACGAGGGGACCCACGACATCCACTCGCTCATCCTCGGCCAGGACCTCACCGGCATCGCGGCCTTCGAGTAATCCATGACCGGCGAAGCACAAACCCCAGACAGCGACGAACAGCCCCTCGACGGACTGACCGTCCTCGACGCCTCGCGCGTCCTCGTCGGGCCGTTCTGTACGATGCAACTGGGCGATCTCGGCGCGGAGGTCATCAAGATCGAACGCCCCGACGGCGGCGACCAGACCCGCGGCTGGCACCCGCCGACCTACGGCGACGAGAGCGCCTACTACGTCAGCGTCAACCGCAACAAGCGTTCGCTGACGCTGAACCTCGCCAGCGAGGAGGGTCGCGACGTGTTCCGCGACCTCGCCAGCGAGGCCGACGTCCTCGTCGAGAACTTCCGCGTCGGGAAGATGGAAGACTGGAACCTCGACTACGAGACCCTCAGCGAGGAGAACCCGGAACTGGTCTACTGCTCGCTGTCGGGCTACGGCGAGTGGGGCCCGCACAAGGACCGCCCGGCCTACGACATCATGATGCAGGCCGAAGGCGGGCTGATGAGCATCACCGGCGAGGAAGACGGGCCGCCCGTCAGGGTGGGCGTCGCCATCGCCGACATCGGTGCCGGCATGTACGCCACCCAGGCCATCCTCGCGGCGCTGTTCTACCGCGAGTTCGGCGACGGCACCGGCCAGAAGATCGACGTCAGCCTGCTCGACGGCCAGGTCGCCTGGATGACCTACATGGCGTCGTACTACTTCGCGACCGACGACCCGCCGGGGCGCATGGGGAGCAAACACCCCACCATCGCGCCGTACCAGGCGTTCGAGACCAGCGACGGCTACGTCGTCGTCGCGACGGCCTCCGAGAACCTCTGGCCGAAGTTCTGCCGGGGCCTCGACCGCGAGGACCTCATCGACGATGAGCGCTTCGCGGTCAACGCCGATCGCGTCGAGAACCGGTCGGAACTCGATCGGATTCTCGACGAGGAGTTCGCACAGTATTCGACCGCCGAGGCCGTCGCACGGATGGAGGAGGCCGGCGTCCCGGCCAGCCGCGTCCGCGACATGGAGGACGTCTTCGAGAACCCCCAGGTCCAGGCCCGGAACATGCACCAGGAAGTCGACCACCCGACCATCGGGACCGTCGAGATGGCGGGCAGTCCGATGCACTTCTCGCGGACGCCCACTGCCATCGACCGCCACCCGCCGCTGCTCGGCGAGCACACCGAAGAAGTCCTCCGTGAGTTCGGGTACGACTACGGCACGATCGACGAACTGGACGAGAACGACATCATCTGACCGGGGCGGTTCGGATCAGATTCGAGAGAAGCGCGTTTTTCTCATTCTGCCAGCGCGTCGACGAGCGTCTCGACCTCGAAGTCGTTGAGCGGGTTCTGTTCGTCTTTGACTGTGGTGATGACGAACTTCGAGGAGGTGCGTTCGATCTCTTCGATGGCTTCGTAGTCTTCGACGAGCTCCTCGACCATCTCGCGGTTGGCGACGTGGGCGATGGCGACGAAGTCCGTGTCGCCCATGGTGAAGTATACCTGGTTGACCCCCTCGACGGCGGCGAGTTTCTCGCCGACGGTGTCGTGATAGCCCTCCTCGAACTCCGCCCAGATCTCCGAGATGAGCGTGATCGAGAGGCCGACCTTGTCCAGATCGATGTCGTAGAGGTCGTTTTTGATGACGCCGGACTCGCGAAGTTGGTTGAGCCGGTAGTGCACCGTCGATTTCGGGATACCGGTCGCGTCTTCGATCTTATCCGGACTCGCTGTGCCGTCTCTGGCGATGGTGGTCAGAATCCGAATGTCTTTCTCGTCCATGGGCGACTTCTGAATACTGTCCAATGATAGTGGGGGCATATAAATGTATGCTGGTCGGGATGTCTACACCGCGGTGAGGCGGGGACGTGACGACGGTCAGGGCGCGTGCTGTTCGATGGACTCGCAGATGATATCCATCCCTGCGGCGGCCTGCTCCTGGGTGAGAACGAGCGGCGGGATCAGGCGGAGCACGTTGCCGCGGCGGCCGGCCGACCAGACGAGCACGCCCTGCTCGTAGCAGTCCTGGCGGATTTCCTTGACGAGTTCCTTGCCGGTCTGGTCCTCGCCGTCGGCGAACTCGGCACCGGTGAACTGCCCTTTTCCGCGGACGTCGACGAGACGGTCGTTGACGCCAGCGGACTCACGCAGGCGGTCGCGGATGTAGCTGCCGACCTCGCGCGAGTGCGCGAGCAGGTCGTTGTCCCGGATGTACTCGATGGCGCGGACGCCGGCGACCATCGCCGGGGCGTTGCCGCGGTAGGTGCCGACGTGGCCGCCGGCCTCCCACGTGTCCAGGTCCTCGTGGTACATCGTCCCCGAGAGCGGGAGCCCGATGCCGCCGATCGCTTTCGCCATCGGCATGGCGTCGGGCGTCACGTCGTAGTGGTCACTCGCGAACCACTCGCCGGTCCGGCCGAAGCCGGTCTGGATCTCGTCGACGATCAGCGGGATGTCGTTGTTCTCGGCGATCTCCTTCAGACCGGGGAGGAAGCCCTCCGGCGGGGTGACGATGCCACCCTCGCCCTGGATCGGCTCGACCCAGATCCCCGCCGGGTTCGCGAACCCGCTGTAGGGGTCTTCGAGGAGTTCTCGGACGTTCTCGAGGGCGCGGTCCTTGGCTTCCTGGGGGTCCAGTCCCTGTTTGTGCGCGTAGGGATACGGCACGTGGTGGACGTTCGGGAGCATCGGCGCGTAGTCCTCCTTGTACTTCTTGCCAGCCGTGAGGCTGAGCGCGCCGGCGCTGCCGCCGTGATACGCGCCGCGGAAGGCGATGAGGCCGTCGCCGCCCGTGTTGTACTTGGCGAGTTTGATGGTGGCCTCGATGGCGTCACTGCCGGTCGGGCCGCCGAAGACGACGCGGTTGTTGTCCGGGAGCGCTCCCGGCGCGATGTCGTTGAGCGCGTCGATCAGGTCGAGCCGTGCTTCGGTCGGGAAGTCGATGGTGTGAGTGACCTTCTCGGTCTGCTCCTGGACTGCCTCCAGCACGTAGGGGTTCGAGTGGCCCACGTTCAGGACGCCGATGCCGGCGAAGAAGTCGAGGAAGGTGTTCCCGTCGGCGTCGCGGATCGTCGCACCCTTCGCCTCGTCGATGGCGATGGGGACGGCCTTCGGGTAGGCGACGGCGCTGCTGTCGATCTCGCGCTGTCGCTCGAGGAGTTTCTTCGACTCCGGTCCGGGAATCGCCGTTTCGACACTCGGCTCCTGTGCGAAGTGGAGCTCGTCGAACGCCTGTTCTACAGCCATGGTAGAACACAATTCTACTAGATACTAAATCTTTGTATTGAGTACGATATATGGCCATATTACTGAACATCTCCCGCAGCAAACCGGCGGTTCGGGTGGCAAACGAACGCCGCTCCCCGGCAGTCACTGGCTTCGGATGATGTTTCAGTATCGAGCTAAAAGTCGGATTTAGTTCTACTGATGGCGTGGATTTAATATCCAGCACTCTCATACCCTGCGTAATGCTGCACACTGTGGGCGACCTTCTGTCGATAGATCTGACCGCCCAGCGAACAGACACCGAGTCCATCGACGGCGTCCTCGAGTCGTTCATCGGGGGCCGGGGCGTAGCCACCAAACTCGCCCACGAGCGGATCCCGTTCGACGTCGACCCCCTCTCGCCGGAGAACCGCCTGTATTTCACCACCGGGCCGATGCAGGCGTCGACCATGAGTTTCACCGGCCGGACGAACTGCACCGGCGTCTCGCCGCTGACCGACGGCTTGCTCTCCTCGAACGCCGGCGGGTTCCTCTCGCGCAACCTCGCCGCGACGGGCTACGGCGCCGTCGAGTTCCACGGTGCGAGCGACGAGTTAGTCGCCGTCCACGTTACGGACGACGGCGTCGAGTTCGAACCGGTCCCGGAACTGGAAGGCGCAGAGGTGCCCGAGACCGTCGCCGCGCTCACCGAGCGGCCGGAGATCGACGTGGACAACACGGCGGTCATCGGGCCGGCCGGCGAGAACGAGGTCCGTTTCGCCTGCATTATGACCTCGGAGACGCGCGCGTTCGGTCGCGGCGGCCTCGGCGCCGTCATGGGTGCGAAAAACGTCAAGGCGATCACGTTCAGCGGCGACTCCGCACCCGAGATCGAGATCCCGCCGTTGCAAATGGACGTTCACCGCGAAGCCGCGACGGAAGACCACATCATGAAGCGCCAGGGGACCACCAGCGTCACGGAGTACGCCAACGAGATCGAGGCGCTGCCGAGCTACTACTTCGAGGAGACGTCCTTCGAGAGCGCCGGCGCGATCGGCGGCGACGCCGTCGAGGAGAAGAAGTACAAGAAGGGAACCTGTTCGGCCTGCGCGTTCGCGTGCAAGCTCCCGACGAAAGACGAGGACGCCGGCATCGAAACCGAAGGTCCGGAGTACGAGACGGTGATGGCGTTCGGCTCGAACGCGGGCGTCGACGACGTGGTCGACGTGATGCGCTCGAACGAGCAGTGCGACCGCTACGGCCTCGACACGATCAGCGCCGGCGACGTGGTGTCGGCGTACCTCGCAGCCAACGACGAGTTCGGGAACACGGACCTCATCGAGGACCTGGTCGAGAAGATCGCCCACCGCGAAGAGGAGGGCGACCTGCTCGCGGAAGGAATCGACCGGTTCCACGACGAACTCGGCGTGAAAAACTGGACCGTCAAGGGCATGGAGTTCCCCGCCCACGACGGCCGCACGCTCAACGGCCAGGGGCTCTCCTACGCCACGGCCAACCGCGGCGCGGACCACATGTTCTCGGTGATCTACTCCTACGAGTACCCGCTCGTCTCAGACGAGGACGCCGTCAGCCGCGACGGACTGGACGGCAAACCCGAACTGCTCGTCCAGCAGGAGAACCAGCGTGCCCTGGAGGACTGTGGCATCATCTGCCGGTTCTCGCGTGACTTCATGACCCACGACCGGCTGGAGGGCCTGTTCGGGCGGGACATCGGCGAGCTGCTGTCGATCGGCGCCGAGGTCGTCACCCTCGAACGCCACTTCAACAACCAGCGCGGCTTCGACCGCGGCGACGACCGCCTCCCATACGAGCTCCCCGGCTTCGAGGACGCACTCGACGAGTACTACGACATCCGCGGCTGGCGGGACGACGGCACGGTTCCGGAAGAACCCGTCGTCGCCGGGGACTGAATGGCCGACTCGCCCGACGTCCTCGTGTTGCGCGAGGGCACCGAGGGGCTCTCGACGCGCGCGTACGCCGACGAACTCGCCGACCGACTCCCGGCGTGGACGGTCGCGCGTGCGTCGACGCCCGCTGCCGAACGCGACCTCGTCCGCCACGCGACGGTCGTGACCGGCAACGCCATCGACCGCGACCTGCTGGACCGCGCCGCGGCCCTGGAACTGTTCGCCTGTACGTTCGCCGGGACCGACCACCTGCCGCGCGACGCGCTCGCCGACCGGGGCGTGACGGTGACCAACGCCAGCGGCATCCACGCGCCGGGGATCGCCGAACAGGTCCTGGGGTACCTGCTCACGTTCGCCCGTCGACTCCACGTGAGCTGGGAGCGCAACACCCGTGGCGTCTGGCAACACGTCCAGTCGACGGAACTCAAGGACTCGACGGTCACCGTCGTCGGCCTCGGGTCGATCGGCACGGCCGTCGTCGACCGCCTCGCCGGCTTCGACGTCGACACCGTCGGCGTCCGTCACTCCCCCGAGAAGGGCGGACCGACCGACGAGGTACTGGGGTACGACGCCGTCCACGACGCGCTCGCGCGAACGGACTACCTGGTGCTCGCGTGTCCGCTGACGGACCTGACGCGACACCTCATCGACGCCGAGGCGCTCGCAACGCTGGAGCCCTCGGCCGTCGTCGTCAACGTCGCCCGCGGTGGCGTCGTGGACACGGACGCGCTGGTCGCGGCGCTGCGGACGAACGGTATCCGCGGTGCAGCGGTCGACGTCACCGACCCCGAGCCGCTCCCGGCCGACCATCCGCTCTGGGGCCTCGACAACGCCCTCGTGACGCCACACACCGGCGGACACACGCCGCAACACTGGCCGCGCCTGGCCGACGTCGTCGCGTCGAACGTCCGGGCGCTCCGCGACGGCGACGCTGCCCTCCAGAACGTCGTCCTGGACGGCTGACACCCTCTCCCCTGGCGACCGAGCGAGCTTTTGCGTCCCGTTCGTTACGAGATGTTGCTAGCGTAACTTGCCTCAATTATAATCAACTATGTCTGACTATTGCGCCTACTGTTGGATTAAGTTCAAATAATAGCTTAATTCCTGAACTCAGTAAGATATATACATCTGTCTGAAAACGACTGCATATGGATGACACACAAACGGACGGAAAGTTCTCGCGCGTTCTCTCCAAGCGCGACGTGTTCGTATTGGCGTTCGGAGCCATGGTCGGGTGGGGATGGATCATCCAGTCGGGGTATTGGATCGACCAGGGTGGCGTCACCGGGTCGGTCCTGGCGTTCATCCTCGGTGCGTTCATGGTCGCCGTCGTCGGGCTGATCTACGGCGAGCTCGCCTCGGCGATGCCGTTCGTCGGCGGCGAACACGTCTACAGCATGCGTGCACTGGGACCGATCGGCTCGTTCATCTGTACCTGGTCGCTGATCTTGGGGTACGTCGGCGTCGTCGTCTTCGAGGTCGTCGCGTTCCCGTCGTCGCTCGCGTACGTCGTACCGGGGTTCAACGCGCTCCCGCTCTGGACGGTCGCCGGCCAGACCGTCTACGGGACGTGGGTTCTCGTCGGCGGCGTCGGCGCGATCGTCATGACGTACCTGAACTACAAGGGCGTCCAGCCGGCCGCGCAGTTCCAGACGATCCTGACGGTGGTCATCGGCCTCGCGGGCATCACGCTGGCCATCGGTGCGGTGGCCAACGGCCACTCGACGTCGACGCCGCCGTTCGCCGACTCCGGGATGGCTGGCGTGCTCACCGTCGCCATCATGACGCCGTTCATGTTCGTCGGGTTCGACGTCATCCCCCAGGCAGCCGGTGAAGCCGACGTCTCCGAACGGACGCTCGGCCTGTTGATCGTCGCGTCCGTGTCGGTCGCCGCGCTGTTCTACATCCTCGTCATCTGGGCCTCCGGGCGAGCGCTGCCGGGGTCAGTGCTGGTCGAGAGTCCGCTGCCCGCGGCCGCCGCCATGGAGGCGCTGTTCAGTAGCGCCGCTATCGGGAAGATCATGGCGCTGGCGGGCATCGCCGGCATCCTCACCAGCTGGAACTCCTTTTTGCTCGGCGGCAGCCGCGCCATCTACGCGCTGGCCGAGTCCGGCATGCTGCCGGAGACGCTCGCGACCGTCAACCCCGAGACCGACACCCCGTCGCGAGCGCTCGCGCTCATCGGCGGCCTGTCGGTGTTCGCGCCGCTGTTCGGCGAACAGATGCTCATCTGGATCGTCAACGCAGGCGGGCTGGGAATCGTCGTCGCGTGGGTGATGGTCGTCATCTCCTTCCTCGTCCTGCGCGTCCGCGAACCCGAGATGGACCGACCGCTGAAGCTCCCGGCCGGGAAGGCCGTCGGCGTCCTGGCGCTCGCGCTCACGCTCGGGTTCACCGGGATGTACCTGCCGGGCGCGCCCTCGGCGCTCCAGTGGCCCTTCGAGTGGGGCATCGTCCTCCTGTGGGTCCTGCTGGGCGTCGGCCTGGTGGTCCAGTCGCGCCTCTCCAGTGGTAGTTCGCACGTCGAGGCTCACACCTTCGACGGCGACTGACCACGTTCGGCGTCTGACGTTCTGCGACCGCTCGACCGATTCCGCTGCCGACCTGTTCTGTGCTATTCGTGTGGCGTGCGCGAGACGAGGGACGACGCTTATCGAGCGCTGGCCCCTTACGCTAGTGAGTGTCTCACGAATGAGCGAGTCAAACCGCGACGACATCGACCCGACCGCCCCGGAACAGCGGGAGATCGGCCGGGAGATGGTCGACGAGAACACGGGGCTCGGATCGGTGATGGCCCACTTCTACCGGGGCGAGATGTCGCGCGTCACGACGTGGCGCCAGCGGCTCGACGAGACGACCAAGTGGACGGTGACGTTGATGGCAGCTATCTTGACGTGGGCGTTCTCGAACACCGACAACCCACACTACATCCTCCTGATCGGGGTCGGTGCCGTCGCGACCTTCCTCGGCATCGAGGCGCGGCGGTACCAGCACTACGACGTGTATCGGACGCGGGTCCGGATGCTGCAGGAGAACCTGTTCGCGAACGCGCTCGACCCGACGCGCGAGGTCGAAGACCACGACTGGCGCGTCGCACTCAGCGAGGACTTCCGCACGCCGACGACGAAAATCTCGTTTCGCGAAGCGCTCTCGAACCGGCTCCGTCGCGTGTACCTCGCCTTGCTCTGCGTGTTGCTCGTCGCGTGGCTCTTCCGGATCACGGCGTTTACACCCGGCGAACAGACGTGGCTCGCCGCCGCCGGCATCGCCTACATTCCGGGCGTCGTCGTGGTCGGAGCGCTCTGCGTGTTCTACGGACTCATGATCGTCATCACGATCTGGCCGCGAAAACAGCACGCCAGAGGCGAACTCCACGAGGGCAATTCCGACGACTGGGACGACGTTCGATAACCGTTATTCGCGTGCGGTCACGGCCAGAGCCCGCGCGTGCTCTTGGCCTCGGCGACGCGTGAGAGCGCGACGATGTACGCCGCGTCGCGCCAGGTCACGTCCCGCGCCTCGTACTCGCGGCGGACGTCGGCCCACGCCGAGAGCATCTCCTCCTCCAGTTCCTCCCGCACGCGTTCGACCGTCCACTGACGGCGGTTGATGTCCTGGAGCCACTCGAAGTAGCTCACGGTGACGCCGCCGGCGTTCGCGATGATGTCCGGGATCACTGCCACGTCACGCTCGGCGAAGATGCGGTCGGCCGCCGTCGTCGTCGGTCCGTTGGCTCCCTCGACGACGATGTCGGCCTGCACGGCGTCGGCGTTGGCCTCGGTCAGTACGTTCCCGACCGCCGCCGGCACGAGGACGTCCACGTCGAGCTCCAGCAACTCGGCGTTCGTGACCTGTCGTGCTCCCTCCACGTCGGTCACGGCTCCCGGCTGTTCCTCGTGTGCGTTGATCTCCTCGGTCGCCAGTCCCTCGGGGTCGTAGACCCCGCCGTTCACGTCGCTGACCGCCACGACCGTCGCGCCCCACTCGTCGAGCAGGCGTGCCGCGTTGGCCCCGACGCTCCCGAAGCCCTGCACGGCGACGGTCACGTCGTCGAGGTCCATGTCGTAGTAGCTGGCCGCCTCGCGTGCGACGATGGCGACGCTCCGACCCGGCGCCTCCGCGCGGCCGTAGCTTCCGCCGATGAGCGGTGGCTTGCCCGTGACGACTCCGGGCACCGTCTCGCCTTCCTGCATGCTGTAGGCGTCCATGAACCAGGCCATCGTCTGGGCGTCCGTCCCCATGTCCGGCGCCGGGATGTCCTTGGTCGGCCCGACGAAGTCGCGCATCTCCTCGGCGAACCGGCGGGTGAGTCGCTCGCGCTCGTCCTCGCTCAGTTCCTTGGGGTCGGCGACGATGCCGCCCTTCGCACCGCCGAAGGGGAGGTCCATCACCGCGCACTTCCAGGTCATCCACATCGCCAGCCCGACGCACTCGTCTTCGGTCACGTCCGGATGGTAGCGGAGACCGCCCTTGTACGGGCCCCGCACGTCGTCGTGCTGTGCGCGATAGCCCGTGAACACCTCGACGGTCCCGTCGTCGCGCTCCAGCGGAATCGATCCGCTGAGCACCTTCGTGGGATGTTTCAAGCGCTCGATGACGCCCTCGTCGACGTCGACGTGTGCCGCCGCGCGCTCTAACTGGTGGCGTGCGGTTTCCAGCGCCGATTCCGGGTCTCTGTCCGTCGCTGTCTCCGTGTGTGCTGACTTTGCCATCTATCTCTCCTGTCCCGAGTGATCGACCACTCGGACGGCCCCTAGTTTAATTATATTGTATAAAGCCCTTTTGCATACAATAATGGAGTTTAAAATTGAACTGGGTTCGAATATGGGCCGGGGCGTCGACAGTGCTGGAACGAACGGATGCCAGAGATAGGGGACTGGGCTCTCGTGGTCTGGTGACCGGGGCTGGGTGTGTCCAGCCGGCAGCCGTGACGGTGAGCCTTTACCGTTCGGGCCGATAGCGAGGGGTAATGAGCAAGCCGAGCCCCGACGTCTACGAGCAGGGGAAGGGGATGGACGCCCACAACAAGGCGATGCGGGAGATCCGCTCCCGGAAGGACGAGACCTACGACCCGCGGGAACCCACGCGGGTCTGGATCGACGAGGACAACACGCCCGACGGCGTCTACCAGTCGCTGACCATCATCCTGAACACCGGCGGCTGCCGGTGGGCCCGCGCCGGGGGCTGCACGATGTGTGGCTACGTCGCCGAGTCAGTCGAGGGCGGGTCGGTCTCCCACGAAGACCTCATGGCACAGATCGACGTCTGTCTGGAGCACGAAGCCGAGAATGCGGAGGACCAGTCCGGCCTCATCAAGATATACACCTCCGGCTCGTTCCTCGACGAACGCGAGGTCCCCGCCGAAACTCGAAGGGCGATCGCTTCTGAGTTCGCCGACCGCGATCGCATCGTCGTCGAGTCGCTGCCGGACTTCGTCGAGCTGGAGAAGATCGAGGACTTCACCCAGCACGGCCTGGAGACCGACGTCGCGATCGGCCTCGAAACCGCGACGGACCGCGTCCGTCGGGACTGCGTCAACAAGTACTTCGAGTTCTCGGAGTTCGAGCGCGCGGCCGAACACGCCCAGGAGGCCGGTGGCGGCATCAAGGCGTATCTGCTGATGAAGCCCCCGTTCCTCTCGGAGCCGGAGGCCATCGCAGACATGAAACGCTCCGTGCGGCGGTGCGCCGACGTGGAGGCCTGCCACACGGTGTCGATGAACCCCACGAACGTCCAGCGCCACACGATGGTCGAAGACCTGTACCACGACGGGGGCTACCGACCGCCGTGGCTCTGGTCGGTCGCCGAGGTACTGGAGTCGACCGCCGACGTTGACGCCATCGTCGTCTCCGATCCCGTCGGCCACGGCAGCGACCGCGGCGCGCACAACTGCGGGGAGTGCGACGACAAAGTCCAGACGGCGATCAAGGACTTCGACCTCCGGCAGGACCCATCGGTGTTCGAGCAGGTGTCCTGCGAGTGTGAACTGACCTGGGACGTCGTCAGAGAACGAGAAACCGGGTACAATCAGCCGCTCGCGCGATAGATCACACGCCGCGCTCGGGACGTGACCCGCCGCCCGAGATGCGACCGAACAGGCCCTTCACTTTCGCTTTCAGTTCCCCGTCGTCGTAGCGGCGCGTGACGGCCCAGGTGAGAATCTGGACGACGACGCCGACGCCGAACAGGGCGTTCGCCCACGTCGGCGGCGTCGGGACCGAGAGGCTGGTCAGCGACGCGACGATGGCATCGGTCGCCAGTGCGGCCCACGTCAGGTACGCGCCCCAGGCGGCGCTGACGAACACCACGACGACTTTCTGGAGGAGCACCGCTACGACGGCCCCGATGACTGGCCCAGCCAGGATCACCGGATCGGCGAGGTTCGTGACGGGGGACATCGACGTGCCCGTCAGCGTCAGCGCAGCGCCGAGCCCGGTCGCCGCACCGGGGACGAGGAGCATGAGCACGTAGATCTTCTGTGCGATCACGAGCCCGACGAATCCCAGCAGGAGGATGCCGGCGACGGTCGGGATCGGCCCGACGCTCGCGGCGCTGGCCGCGAAGAAGCCGGCGCCGCCGCCAAGCAGGAATCCGAACAGTTTCAGTCCGGTTCGGTAGATGAACACGCCGCCGACGGTGAGCGCGAGTCCGACGAGCAACAGGACGGCAGTGAGTACGATGTTCGACACCAGTTGGTCACCACGTCAGATGTCGAACAGCCGATGGATAAGTGTGCTGGCAGCACGTGGCGCGGGCGGGTTCAGAGCGTCGCGTCGGGGTCGTGTTTCTCGGCCATCCGTTCGACCTCGTTCGCGTACCGCTCTCGCGTTTCCTCGTCGTCGACGGTGCCGAGGTTCGAATCCTCGACCGTTATCGAGACCGGCGTCGCCCGGTCGGGGCCGGTGAAACTCGGCAGCGCGCGCTCCTTCCGGAAGTCGCGCCGGCCGTCCGGCGTCGCGTACGTGAGAATGATCATGTTCTGCTCGTCGTCCCCGTAGGTGCGTTCGACCAGCCAGACCCGCTCGGTCTCACCCGTGTCGTCTGCGTCGTCGGTCGTCGCCATGCTAACAGTTAGGTGCTCAGGAGATTTCAGTCCTGGGTCGGTTCTCACACGACGAGACCGAACGAACGTATTTTGCCCCGTCTGAGGGTCTTACTCCGCGAAACCAGTCAGCACGCCCTGCCCGTCGGTCGGACCGATGTCCGGGAGCGCTGCACGCTCGGGGTGGGGCATCAGCACGGCCACGGAGTCGTGCTCACCGAGCACGCCCGCGACGTTGTGTTTCGAGCCGTTGGGATTGGCGTCGTCGTCGACGTTCCCCTCGGCGTCGCAGTACCGGAAGAGCACGCGGTCTTCGGCCTCCAGCTCGTCCAGCTTGTCGTCGCTGATCTCGAAGCGGCCCTCGCCGTGGGCGATGGGCAACTGGATGACTTCGCCTTCCTCGTAGGCGTCGGTCCAGGGCGTGTCCGCGTTCTCGACGCGGAGGTAGACGTGTTCACACTGGAAGCGCGCGCTCTCGTTGGTGGTGAACGCGCCGGGCGTGAGGTCCGACTCGGAGCCGATCTGGGCGCCGTTGCAGACGCCGAGGACGGGAACGCCCTCGTCGGCGGCCTCGCGCACCTCGTTCATGATCGGCGAGCGGGCGGCCATCGCGCCGGCCCGGAGGTAGTCCCCGTAGGAGAAGCCCCCGGGGAGCATGATGCCCGTGGTGTCCTCGGGCAGGCCGTCCTCGTGCCAGACGAGTTCCGCGTCGACGTCGAGTTCGGCGAGCGCGGCGACGGCGTCGCGGTCACAGTTCGACCCGCCGAAGCGGATGACGGCGACTGTCACGCGAGCCACCTCCTGGTGGCGAGGGTGACCAGGGAACGGGAGGTGAGCGTCCGTCGGACGCGAGCGGGAGCGAGTGAGGTCATCGTTCCTGAACTTCGACCTCGTAGTCGTGGATGGTCGGGTTCGCGAGCAGGCGTTCGGCCATCTCGTCGGCGCGCTCGGCGGCCGCGTCGGCGTCGGCGGCGTCCAGGTCGACCTCGAACTGGTCGGCAGAGCGCAGGTCCTCCAACTCGAAGCCCAGTCGTTCGAGGGCGCGCTGGGTCGTCTCGGCCTCGGGGTCGAGCACCCCGTGTTTCAGCCGAACCGTCACGGTCGCGGTATAGGCGGTCATTACCCGGAGTGCGGTCGCCCCGGACGAAAACGCTTGTGACTTGGGTGTGTCGGCCACCGCGACTGATACAAAAATCCACCTAGCAAGCTAGGCAGCAGTCGTATGCACATCCCTGTGGCACGTGGTAGTATGACACAGGTCGAGGACACGAGTCGCGACATGCGACTCGACCCGGACTCGTTCGCACAGGGCTACTTCGAGAACGCCGTCTACCGCCACTGGGACCCCTACGAGGACGTGTCCGAGGACCTGCTCGAACAGGACCGCGAGAACATGCTCGCGCAGGAGGACCAGGGTCAGGAGCACTTCGACGCCCTCCGCGGGACCATCGCGCTGTTCGGGGCCGGCGAAGAGGCCGTCACGGAGGACCTGATGCCGCTCGCGCTCGTGCTCGAGGACATCGACGACCAGATGTTCGTCTCCAGTCAGATCTACGAGGAGGCCAAACACACCCAGTTTTTCGACCGGTACTGGCGAAACGTCATCAACCCCGTTGCGGAGGAGCGCGGCTACGAGGTGGTCAACCCCACCGACCAGCGGTGGTTCCCCGAAGGGTACGTCGAACTGTTCGACCGGACCGAAGCCGCCATGGAGCGCCTGCTGACCGAGGACACGCCCGAGAACCGGGCGAAGGCGTACTGTCACTACCACCTCGTCGTCGAGAGCGTGCTGGCCCAGACCGGCTACTACGGGCTCACCTCCCGGTTCAAAGAGGAGAAGTCCGACATCTACGCCGACGACATCGAGACGGCGCATCTGCCGGGGCTGGTCAAGGGCGTCAACTTCGTCCGCTCCGACGAGGGCCGCCACGTCGGCTTCGGGATGCACAAAGTCCGCCACCTCATCCACGAGGAGGGCGTCGACGAGGCCGTCGTCCAGGACACGTTGCAGTCGTTGCTCCCGCTGATCTCCGAGACGGTGCAGGCCAATCAGGTCGAGGAGGCCGATCCCGTCCCGCTGGTCGAGTACGCCAGCGACAAACTCACGCGGCGCATCGACATCCTGACCGACGCGACGGCCGAAATCCCGGGCGTCGACGAACTGGTGAAACTCGAGAACGTCGACGACCCAGCGGCGAGCGACTGATCGCACCGCTCACCGGACCAGCGGCGTGAGGACTTTCGACTCGATCTTCTGGAGGTGTTCGGTGACCGTCCCCGGCGCGACGTCGAGCGCGTCCGCGATCTTCCGCTGGGTCGTTTCCCGCGGCACCTCGTAGTATCCCATCTCGACCGCCGTCGCGAGGATCTCTCGCTGGCGGTCGGTGAGCAGCGCCGCGACCTCGTCGAGGTTCGGCTGGTACTCGCCGGTCTCTTCGAGGCGCACGTCCACGGCGTCGGGCGCGTTCGAGACGACGCGCTGGAGCGTGCGGTCCTCGCCCAGCAGCGTCACGCGCAACTCTTCTCCCTTACCATGCTCAGCCTCGCCGAACTCGATCGGCGTGGAGATGAGCACTTCGTGCTCGCGCTCGACGGTGAGCAACTGCTGGACGACCTCCGTCGCCTCGGCGTGGATGTAGGCGTACCCCTCCTCGCGCCCGAACACCTCGCACTGGCGGATGTCGTCGCGCTCCTCCAGAATGGTCCGGGCGAGTTCGAGGTCGCCTCGCAACTGCGTGAGCATCAGGACGGTGCCGTCGCCCAGCAGCGTGATGTTCTGGATGCCTTCGTGGGTAATCGCCGGGTGGCTCGAGATCGTCCGTCCGACGCCGGTAAAGCCCGACTCGGCGACGACGGTGAACGTGGCGTAGCGCATCCTGCGTTCGTCGTCGCCTTCGCTGCTCTCACACAAAGGTCTACGGCGTGAGCGCTGCGGGTTCGATGCGGCGGGGTGTATTCGGTGGCAATGCGCGTGCTGGCGACAAAAAACAACTTTTTTCGCCGGCCCATGCTGAGTCGGTGACCAATGAGTACCCTCGCACGCGGGTGCCGGTGGTGGTCGCCGTGACGCGCAAGCACAAACTGACCGAAATCACCGTCGTCGGCGAGGACGACACCGGACTGATCGCGAACGTCACCAGCCTGCTGTTCGAGCGGGGCATCAACATCGAGGATCTGGATCAGGCCGTCCGGGAGGGCGTCTTCCGGATGACGATGCACGTCGACACCACGGAGATGGTCTGCACAGAGGAGAAACTCCGCGAGGACCTGACCGACCTCGGCGACGATCTGGGCGTCGACATTCAGGTCCGCTTCCCGGCCGACCGGGAGACACAGTCCATCGCCGTCCTCGTCACCAAGGAGTCCCACTGTCTCGAAGCGCTGTTCGAGGCCTGGGCCAACGGCGACCTGGGCGCGGACATCGGCGTCGTCATCGGCAACCACGACGACCTCCAGCCGCTGGCCGAGAAGTACGACGTCCCCTTCCACGACATCGGCGACGAGAAAGGGACGCCCGACGAGGACCACCTCCTCGAACTCCTCTCGGAGTACGAGGCAGACCTCGTCGTCCTCGCGCGCTACATGCGCATTCTCAGTCCCGACGTGGTCTTCCGCTACGAGAGCCGCATCATCAACGTCCATCCCTCCCTGCTGCCGGCGTTCCCCGGTGCCGAAGCGTACATGCAGGCCATCGAGGAGGGCGTCCGCATCGCCGGCGTGACCGCCCACTACGTCACGACCGACCTCGATCAGGGCCCCATCATCACCCAGCGGGCGTTCAACGTCCCGGACGACGCCACCGAGGAGGAACTCCAGCAGATGGGCCAGCCGCTGGAGGCCGAGGCCCTCATCGAAGCTATCGGACTCCACCTCGACGACGAGGTGTCCGTCCACCGCGGGCGCACGCGACTCCGCGACGACGTCAGCGAGGAGTCCGTCCAGCTCGGTGCGCCGGACGATCTCGACAGGGCCAATCCCGATCGGCCGATCGACGGGCTCGGCGAGGTCGTGGCGAATCAGGAGCCGGAAGAGACCGAAGCCGATGATTGACCGGCGAGGACGTCGGTCCGAGCCGCGATATCGGCTTCGTTGAAGCCGACGATTGACGCGAGGCCGACCGGATGGGAGGCCTCGGACTGTGCGAGCGGTGAGTGGAGCGAGCCGCGAGCAGGAGGACGCCGGTCCGAGCCGCGATGTCGGGTTCGCTGAAGCCGGCGGCTGAACCGGTGCTGTTCAGGGCGGCCGCTTCTCGACGGCCCGTCTCCCGTCGGTCACGTTCTCTACGTGTCCTCTGACGTTTCGACGCCAGTCACGGCCGTGGCTGGCACGGTTCTCCCGAGGTACTCAAGGACCTGCTACTGGTGGCTCATTAAGTTTATTACGGCCAGTACAGAAGTAAAATACAACATGCAAACGCGGAGCATAACTGAGGCGGGCGGTATCGTCCTCGTGGTCGCCGGGTTCGTCACGGCCGCGTACCTGACGCAGGACGTGACGTTCGGCTTCATCCTCCCGATCATACACGTGATGAACATCGCCGTGGGTATCACCGGGATGGGGCTGCTGGCGCTCATGAAGCCGCGGCTGGCACCCGTCGCCGGCGCCGTCGGCATCGGACTGGCCATCGACACCTTCGTGTTCATGTATCACGATCCGCTGTGGGCGCTGCCGGCCCTCGCCGGTGGCACCCTCTGCGTGGGCAGTCTCGTCTCCGGACGGGTGTCGGTCCCACAGCCCCAACAGCAGTAACACGAACGCCGCTCCGCGCTCGCAAAAATCGACTGCGCTCTTCCTACTTCAGTTCTCGGACGCTCTCGACGGCCTCGGACAGCGTCGGTGCCTCGAACAGGTCGCGGCCGATGTAGGCGTTGGTTCCCGCGGTGTAGAGGTCGCGAGCGGCGTCGACGACGTGGTCCGGGAGCGGTTCCGGATCCTGCTCACAGAGGGACTTCCAGTCGGCGAGGTCTTCGGCTTTGGCCTCCGATTTGGCCTCGCTGACGGCCTCGACCCACTCGGGTTGGGTCCGCTTGTGGTACTGGCGGATGACCTCCTTCGAGACCTCCTGGCCGTCGAACGAGAAGCGGTTCTCGTCGAACGTCCCGACGACGTCGGCGACGTACACCTGTCCGTCGTGATAGAAGCACTCGATCTTGCCGTCCTCGTGGACCAGGCCGCACTCTCGGGCACGTTCGGTGACGAGTTCGTTGACGGCCAGCGCCGTCTCTTCCAGGTCGTCGATGGCGACGGGACCTGCGATCTCGTCTGCTTCCGCTCGACTGAGGTAGCGGTCGGACTCTTCCAGTTTCGTCGAGAACTCGACGACCGGCTCCGGGAGGTCGACGACCTCTTCGGGCCACTCGTCGTAGTCGAGGTCGAACTCCGCGGGGTCGGCGCGGGAGCGGAGACTCGATCCGACGGGCACGGTGTTGCGGAAGACGATCTCCAGGGGGATCAGGTGGTTGTCGCCGGCGTCGGCGTAGTAACTCTCGTAGTCGTAGTCGCGGCCGTCGTGGGGTAGGTCGGGGACCTGGGTCAGCTGGATGGCCATCTCGCGGGGCGGATCGAGCACTTCCTCGAGGGGGACGATCTCGCCGTTGGAGACGACGCCCTCGTAGTGGGTCGGGACGCCGGCGGCTTCGAGCAACTCGAAGTTGAACGCGCCCATCGTACAGAGGCTCGCGCCCTTGTTCGGGATGGCGTCGGGCATCTTCCCCCAGTCGAACACGGAGTAGTCGTCCGTGAACACGAACGCACCGCGACCCAACTCGGTGGCGGTCGCGTCCTCCTCGATCCGGAACTCCTTGACGCTCGTCATCTCGTCTCCCCCGGCTGTCCGCCGAGACGCTGACTGCTGGTCATTGTCTCGTGGTTCGCCCCTCACCACTAAGACGTTTTCATCCGATTTCGGCGCTGTCGATCGGTGTCGCTCGCTCCCAGTAGCGCTCGTGGACGTCCGCTGCCCAGGCCCTGACGCGCTCGTCGTCGGTGTCGATCGAGGCGCGGACGAGGCCCTCCTCGTCACGCAACAGCAGGTGCGTCCGGTCGTCGGTGACCTCCATCGCTAACGGGACCTCCTCGCTGGCCACCCGGATCGACGCTCCCGCCGCGTCGTTGATCTCGCGGAGTCGCTGGCTCAGCTCTGGCGTCTCCACGATCGCGTCGATCGCGTCGGCGCTGAACACGCCCTTCGCGGTGAGCGTCCCGTCGGTGACCCGCTCGCTCAGCAGGTCGAGCTTGTGCCTGTTGAACGAGTGTGAGAGGAGCAGCGCGGTGTCGGCCTCTTCCAGCAGTTCGACCATTCGCTGGATCGGGGCGTTCGGTCGCGTCCCGCTCGGGGTGGTGATCGTCGCGTCGCTGAACGCCTGGAGGCTCACGTCCATCGCCTCGGTCGGGAGCCAGGGGATCACGTCGCGGAGCCGCGTCTCCGTCTCGAGGCGGTCCTGGAGGTCGGTGATGCCGGCTTCGACGAGTTCGCCGGTCGCGGTCGCGCGGTAGCGCTCCCCGTCGTAGGCGATCCAGTGTCGCTCGGCGAGATCTCTGAGGACGCGCCCGATCGTCGGCTGTGACGCGTCGACGGCGTCGCCGAGTTCCCGGCGCGTGTACGCGTCGTCGGTCAGCGCCTGTAACACCTCGATCCGATAGGGCGACCCGGCGAGAAACTCGATCTCCGCGAGCGAATCGCTCATAGGGTCGGGTACTCGGTCACCGACATAGAGGGCTTCGAACCGCGAAACGGTTTCAGGCGCTGAAAGTCCACGCGCCGCTGACGACGTTTCCGCGACTGAATGGGTTTCTGAAATGATACTCGTGGGTCGAGCGCCGAGGAGGCGTATGCACCTCGCAGTGACACGCACGATCGACGCCAGACTTCGACAGCGACCAGTGCGACCCTCGTGCGGGGGTGAGTCACCGTGTCGTTGACGGCCGCGTTCACCAACGCCGTGTTGCCGATCCTCGCCGTCGCCGTGGTGGGCTATCTGCTGGCGCTGACCACCGACGTCGAGGTCGGACCGCTGAACACGGCCGGGCTGTACGTGCTCGTGCCGGCGCTGGCCTTCCACAGCATCGTGACGACCGACCTCGGTGGCGGCGCGGTGGTCAAGCTGAGCGTCGGCGTGGTCGGCTACGCCGTGCTCATGATCGCCATCGCCTGGGCAGTCGGCCGACTCACCGGCGAGTCCGGGCCGCTCCTGGGCGCACTCATGCTCGCCGCGGCGTTCCCGAACTCGGGGTTCGTCGGTATCCCCCTCTCCGAGTTCGCGTTCGGGGACACCGGCCGCACGACCGCCGTCCTCTATCTCACCGTCCAGAACCTCGTGGTCTACACGCTGGGCGTCTACATCGCCTCTCGGGGAACCAGTCGCAGCGCGGTCGGGGCGGTGACGGAGATCTTCCGACTCCCGCTGCTGTACGCGGTGGTCGCCGGCGTCGTGGTGCGTGCACTCGGCGTCGCGCCGGCCCCCGAGACCGCCGTCATGGAGACGATCGGCCTGGTCGGCGACGCGTCGATCCCCGTGATGTTGCTCATCCTCGGCATTCAACTGGCCGAGACGGACGTGACGGCGGTCTCCCGCTCGGTCACACCATCGGTGCTGAAGCTCGTCGTCGCCCCGTTCGTCGGGATCGGACTCGCACTCGCGCTTGGGTTTGCCGATCCGACGGTCGCGAAGGTGTTCGTCCTCGAGTCCGCGACCCCGGCAGCCGTGATCCCGCTGGCCCTGACCATCGAGTACGCCGACACCGTCACCCACGACGGCATCTCCGCGCCTGAGTACCTGAGCACCGCGATCTTCACGACCACGGTCGCCAGCGTCGGCGTCCTCACGGTGCTCGTGGCCGCGCTCCAGGCGGGCGTCCTCTTCTGACTGCCGGAGCGTTAGACCTGCCGCCGCGAGACTCGTACGCTGCAGTCGACCGGACTCAAAACTGAGAACGCGGGCCAAACCTACAAGGCGGTTTACCCGTCACCTATCCGTATCCGATGGTGACGAGTGCACTGCTTCTCGGGGGGTATCTGCTCAGCGCCGTAGCGATGGCCGCGTTCGGGTATCTCTACTGGACCAACCGGAACGTCACGGGGATGCAGTTCCTGCTCGTCGCAGCGCTCGTCGGCACCGTCCAGTCGATGCTGTACCTGCTGTTGCTGATCGCGCCGTCGCTGCCCACGAAGGTACTGCTCTGGCAGCTGTGCAGCGTTCTCGGCGCGGGCGTCGTGTTCCTCTGGTACGTCTTCACGCTGGTCTGGACGGACCGTCGCCGGCTGGCGACCCGGCGGGCGCTCGCGCTCGTCGCCCTCCCCCTGGGACTCGGGAGTTTCGTGATCGTCACCAACGCGTCCCCGGCGTTCGCCGGCGGACACTCGCTGTTCTGGTCGTCGGTCGCCGTGGCCGATCCGTCGGGCCTGGCCTCGCCGCTGACGTTCTCCTTCGGGCCGGCGATGCTTGTGTACTATGGGTACGTGACGCTGCTGGTCGCGGGGAGCGTCGCCTCGCTCGCGGCGTACACGCTGGGAGCCGACCAGCAACTGTACCGCTGGCGGAACACCATGCTGGTGCTGGCCGGCGCGACGGCCGTGCTCTTCGGCGTCGGCTTTGCCTTCTTTCCGGCCGCGTTCGAGCCCCAGCCGCTCGCGTACGTCGTCGCGGGCAGCTTCGTCGCGGTCGGGATCGCTCGCTCGGGCACCTACGACGTCGTGTCGCTGCCGGAGAACGCTCTCATCGAGGCCATCGACGGGGGCGTCCTCGTCTACGATGCCGACGGGGTGGTCATCGAACTGAACCAGGCGGCCGAGCACCTGCTCGGGTTCGACGACGACGTCGTCGGCAAGGGCGTCGTCGCGATGGTCGAACTGGCGGAGACGTTGCCGAGCGTCCGCTCGACCGACGAGTCGACCGACGGAACTGCGTCCGACCCCGCCGCCGTCGCGGACTTGCTCGACGGGCACGAGTTCACGACGACTATCCACGGCACCACGCGAACCTTCCTGGTTCGCGTCTCCGCGCTGACCGACCGGAACGACCGACGACTGGGCTGGACGGTACTCTTCTACGACGTGACGGACCTGCGGCAGAAACAGCACGAACTCGACCTGCTGAAGCAGGTGCTCAGCCGCGTGCTCCGGCACAACGTCCGTAACGACCTCTCGGTGGTCAAGACGAACGCCGAACTGCTCGAAGAAGAGGCGACGGGACTGAGCGCCGAACGGCTCCAGACCATCCAGGAGAAAAGCGACAACCTCCTCGACGCGAGCGAGAAGGCCCGAACCGTCGAACGGCTGCTCGAAGGCGACCGCACCCGGAACGAACTCGACGTGGTGGACATCGTCGAGGACGCCGTCGAGACGGTCGCGACCGATTTCCCCGCGGTCGACTTCGAGACGTCGCTGCCCGATCGCTGTTCGGTGCGCGCACACTGGGCGCTCTCCCAGGCCGTCGAGAACGTCGTCGAGAACGCGGCGATGCACAACGACGAGACCGACCCGCAGGTGGTCGTGGCCGTCGAAAGGGTCGACGAACAGGTCGTGGTGAAGGTCGCGGACAACGGGCCCGGGATTCCCTACACGGAACTCGACGTGCTGGAACGGAAGGCCGAGACGGCGCTGGAACACGGCTCCAGCGTGGGGCTGTGGCTCGTCGACTGGGTCGTCGACCTCTCGCGCGGCGAGATCGAGTTCGAGAACACGGAGCGCGGGTGTACGGTCACGATCTCGCTGGAGCGCGCCACGTCCGACGCCGACCGAGCGGAGTCCGACCTGCTCGACCTCGGTCTCGGCGGGTCGGCCGAAACGGCCGGCGACGACTGAACGCAGACCCGCCACGTTTTTGCGCGTTCCTCGCGTTCGACCGAGCAATGTCGGACGCGTTCGAACCGTCGGTCACCCCATCCGACGAGTTCGACTTCGATCACAGACCTGAGACGGACCAGTCGTTCGAGAACGCCCTGGCGAAGGCCCGCGACGGCGACCGGCTAACGGTCGCCGACGCGATCGAACTGTTCACGACCGGGACCGATCGCGAGGGGATCGACCGCCAGCGCAAAGAGCGCGTCCTCGAAGCCGCCGACCGCCGCCGGGCCGACGTCGTCGGCGAGCAGGTCACCTTCGTCGCCAACGTAAACAACAACGTCACGACCGCCTGCAACACTGGCTGTCTGTTCTGCAACTTCAAGGACCGCTCCGAACAGTTCCGGACGAGTGCCGACGTCGACCACGACGGGTTCACCAAGACGCCCGCCGAATCCCGGCGGATCGTCGAAGACGCCGTCGAGATGGGCATCTACGAGGTGACGTCGGTTTCGGGGCTCCATCCGGCGCTCGCGCTGGACGACGAACACCTGGAGATCCTGCAGGCGAGCGACCGCGGCGACCTGAACTACCGGCCGGCCGCCGAGTACGACACCGATCCCGGCACCTACTGCGAGCAGATCGAGGCGATGAGCGTCGACGGCGTCCACGTCCACTCGATGACGCCCGAAGAGGCCTATCACGCCCGACGCGGGACCGACTGGTCCTACGAGGAGGTGTTCTCCCGACTCGAGGACGCCGGGCTGGACTCGGTGCCGGGGACCGCCGCCGAGATCCTCGTCGACGAGGTGCGGGACGTGATCTGCCCCGGCAAGATCGACACGGGCGAGTGGCTGACGGCGATGGAGGCCGCCGCGTCGGTCGGCCTCGACACGACGGCGACGATCATGTACGGCCACGTCGAGAACGAGGCCCACCGGGCGCTCCACCTGGAGCGCGTCCGCGAGTTGCAGGACCGCACCGGCGCGATCACGGAGTTCGTCCCGCTCTCGTTCGTCCATCACGACACGCCGCTGTTCGAGCGCGGGATGGTCGACGGTGGCGCGAGCACCGACGAGGACGAGTTGATGATCGCCGTGTCGCGGCTCTTCCTCGACAACGTCGACCACGTCCAGTCCTCGTGGGTGAAGTACGGCGACGCCCAGGGCCTGAAGATGCTCAACTGCGGGGCCGACGACTTCATGGGCACCATCCTCTCCGAGGAGATCACCAAGCGCGCCGGCGGCGAGTTCGGCGAGTACCGCTCGGTCCAGGAGTACGTGGACATGATCGCGGCCATCGGCCGCGTCCCGGCCGAGCGCTCGACCGACTACGAGCAGGTCCGCCGCCTCGACCCCGACGAGTCGCCCCATGGCCCGCGTCTCGGGCCGAAGGCCGACGGCACGCCGTTGCTGTGACGCTGGCACCCCGGTCTTTCTCGCCGTACATCTCGGCAGAACCGTGACGAGCGACTGACGAGAACCGCGCGACGGCGGCAGTGTTTTTCCGTCTCCACGCCGTAGGTACTCCCTCGCAAATCATGGTAGACGGTCCCACGCGCCGTGATTTTCTCTCCACGCTGACCAAAGTCGGGGTCGTTACCGGGACGACGGGGGCTGCGACGGCGGGCTACCGGCTCTCGACGTTGCCCATGGATCTTCGGAACCTCGATCTCCCACCGGCGGCGATCGCACGGCTCGCGCGCTCGTCCCCGGTCGATTGGCAGTACTGCTGGGACGCCGCCATCTCGACCGTTCCACAGCTCACCATGCTGTTCGGGAACAAGCTCGGCGGGATGCAGGAGCTCTCCGCGGAGGCCGGGTTCGTCTCGACGCCGGACGACGGCATCGCGGCCGGCGTCACCGAAACCGGCCGCATGAGCACGCTCCTCTTTCCCGCGACCGGCTTCACCCACCACCTCCCCTACTACTCTCACGACGCCGCTGCGCCGCACCTGGGAGCGAAACCACACGCGGGCGGGTTCGGTGGCCTCCGCCTCGACGGGACGACGACCTGGCTGTGGGACGACGCCGCCGATCACGGGATCGACTACGAGCCCGACACTGGGCTCCTCGAACTGCAGTACGACTTCCCGCGCGCCGCACTCACCGGGGCAGCAGACGACGCCACGGTTCGCTCGCGGGACGACGCTGCCGGTCGCGTCCTCGTCGACGAGACGTTCGGCGTCGTTCCCGGGACCGAAACCATCGCTCGCGAGTTCCGGGTCCACAACGAGTCCAGTGCGCGCCTCGACGGCGAGTTCTACTATCACACCCAGGCGAACGTCACGGCCAACCAGCAGAACTTCGTCGTCTGGCAGTCCGACGAGAACCGCCTCGTCGCCGACGACGGGCTGCGCTGGACCGACCTCGACGGTCCCTACGAGCTGTCGATCTACGGCGACTCGCCGGTCACACATAGCAGCGTTGCCCGGACCGGTCCCGGCGACTCCGACGAGGCGACCGCCAACGCTCCCGCTGGCCTCCTCCCGTCCGTCGTCGAGAGCGACCGCGCCAGCGTCGAGGGGCGTTACCTCTCGGGCGTCCTCGGGTTCGACCTTTCGGTGCCGCCCGGCGAGTACCAGGACCTGACGATCTTCGTCACCGGCGGCCCCGACGTCGCGCGACTGCCCGAACAACTGGCCGCGAGCCGCGACCGGCGATTGGCTCGCGCTCGTCGATACTGGGCGGATCGGGTCGGGAATCTCCAGGTCGACGCGCTCCCGGCCAGGTACCGCGAGGCGGCCGTCCGCGCGGCGATCACGGTCTCCAAGCTGGCGGACCCGTCCTCTGGAAGCATCTCGGCGTCGGGCAACCTCCAGCCCTCGTACTACCCGACCTGGCCGCGTGACGGATCGTTCGCCGCCGTCGCGCTCGCCCGCGCCGGTCTGCCGGAGCCGGGGAAGCGATACCTCGCCCGGTACCTCCCGCACGTCCAGGAGGACGACGGCTCGTTCCGGCAGTGCTACGACAGTCGCGGCGTCGACGCGGGCGTCCTCACCGTCGAGAACGACCAGCAACCGATCTACGCGTGGGCGGTTCGGGAGCTGTACGACGAGACCGGTGACGAGTCGTTCCGCCGGGCCGCCTGGCCCGCCGTCAGAGACGCGCTCGACTACACCGTCGACGCCGTCGCGAGCAACGGCCTGCTGGTCGCGACGCCCGACATCCAGGAGGGTCCGACGTCCTCGCACCAGTCCCTCTGGACGAACGCGATGGCCTACGAGGGGTTGCTGTCCGGCGCGACGCTCGCACGGGTCGCGGACGAGGACCCGGCGCCGTACAGCGAGGCCGCCGAGACGATCGGCCAGTCTCTGCGTGACCGGTTTTTCGACCGAGACCAGTTCGTCACAGACGTCGGGTTCTGGGGAACTCAGCGCGACCTCAAGGGGTTCAACGGCGCGGCTGTCTGGCCGTCCCGCTGGGCCGCCGCGTTCGGTGAAGTCGGAACCATCACGAGCGCGCTGCGAGAGAACTACAAGGAGCAGGGCATCGCCTGGATTCCCGGGGAGCTGCTGGCTGCCGGCGCGCTCGCGCGGGCGGGCGATACCCACACTGCCGACGCGATCCTCGACGACGTGCTCGCACAGACGGCCCCGAGCGGCTACCTTGCCGAGGAGACGACCGACAGCGGCGAGCACATTCTGGGCTCACCGCTCGGCTGGTCGTCCTCGATGCTGCTGCTGGTGCTCGCCGAACGATTCCAGTAAATCGGTGCCGTGGACTCCGCGGTGCGTTCTGCACCCGTGGCTGCGTCTCCCGCGAGTCGACGCTCAGGGCTGCTGTTCGGGCGGGTCGGACAGACACGCTCGGAACCGTTCGCCGGCGTCGTCGTCGGCCCGGAGCGCGTCGCGGATCGTCGGCGAGAGCCACTCCTCGTCGACGTACCGCTCGTAGACGGGCAAGCGCTCGGTGAGCGGCACGCCCGCGTGGTCGGCGACGGCTTCCAGTTCGCGCAGGCCCGGCCACTCGTACTCGGGATTGATGTGGTCGACCGTCACCGGCGAGACGCCGCCGAGGTCGTCGATGCCGCAGTCGACGAGATCTCTTGCCGGCGCGAGGTTCGGCGGCACCTGCACGCTCACGTCGTCGGGCAGGCCGGCGCGGGCCATCGCGACGACGCGGCGCAGCGTCTCGACGCTGGGCGTTCCGTCCTGCCAGCGCTCGTTCTCGACGACCGGCTGGACGATGACCTCCTGGACGTGGCCGTAGCGCTCGTGTAACTCCCGGATGGCGAGCAGACTCTCGGCGCGGTCGGTCCAGTCCTCGCCGATGCCGACCAGAATCCCGGTCGTGAAGGGGACGCCCAGTTCGCCGGCGGTCCGGATCGTGTCGAGTCGCTGGCCCGGACTCTTCGCCCGCGGGCCCCCGTGGGCCTGCACCTCGGCGGTGGTTTCGAGCATCACTCCCATCGAGGCGTTCACGTCGGCGACGAGTGCCAGCTGCTCGCGCGTCTGGTCGCCCGGGTTCGCGTGCGGAAGCAGTCCCTCCTCGAGCGCGATCTCGCAGGCCTCCCGGAGGTACGCGTGGATCGAGTCGTGACCCCACTCGGCGAGCTGGTCGTGGACGGCGGCGTAGCGGTCGTCGGGGTCGTCGCCGAACGTGAACAGCGCCTCCGTGCAGCCGGCGTCCGCGCCGCGACGGACCGTCTCGCGAATTTCGTCGGGGGACATGAGATCGGCCTGGCCCGGCGGATCGTAGTACGTGCAGTACGTACAGGTGTAGCGGCAGGCGGTCGTCAGCGGAACGAACACGTTTCGGCAGTAGGAGAGTTCGGCTGCCGGCTCGACGTCCGCCGGCTCGACGTCGAGCAATCGCTCGATCGCTGCCTGGGCTGGCGCGACGTCGATCCCGTACTCGGTGGCCCCCGGAATCACATCGATTGCTCCGTACTCGACTCGGAAAAAGGGTCCAGTTCCGGCGAGCCCGTCAGATCGGGCTCACGCAGCGGCCACAGTACGCGAACCCGGACTCGTTCGTCGCCCCGCAGTACGGACAGGCGACCATCCCGGGTGGCAGGTCGGGAGTCTCCTCGTCGAGCACTGCTGGCGGTCCGGCCTCGAACTCCGGGTCCGGACTGTACATCTCCATCTCGTCGGCTCGCCACTGCTCACGACGGTCGAGCCCCTCGCGGACGATGTTGACGATGACGGGGATACAGATCATGAGCGCCGCTAACAACAGCACCGTGATGACGAGCAGGTACAGCCGGGCGGGCAGGGACACGGTACCGACGCTACGGGCTCGACGGTCTTAGAAGCTTGTTAACATGTGGCGGTCAGTTGGTTTCCACTGGTGTACCGTCGCGCGCGAGGCCGACTCTGCCGTCGGTCACGTCGAGATCGAACCCCGCTTCGCGGAGCCACTCGCGTGACTGGCCCGACCCGTGGAGGAGCACCTCGACGAGATCTGCCGGTTCGTCCACGTCGGTGGCCAGTCGCATCGAATCGACCTCCCTCACCGTGGCCCCGACCTGCTCGGCCGCGCGACGGTGGTCGCGGATCGAGGCGCCGTGATAGTCGACGCGGAACGCGGGGTGTCGCACGAGGAGCGCGTTCGTCCCGCCGCCCCGTCCGGGTGCCAGGACCACGTCGCCGTCGGCTGCGAACAGGTTCTGGAGCGCCCGTGGCGTCGCCAACGCGAGGTCGGCCATGACGACGGCGACCGCCTCGTGCGCTCCCGTCTCGAAGGACGACGCGAGTACCGCGTTGACTGCCTCGGTGAGTGGTCGGTCGTCGACGGTGACCGGGACGTCGCTCTCCACGGGATCAGTGGCGAGCAGTTCCGGGTCGTGATCGGTCGCGTCGAGCGCCGAGAGCACGTCACTGAGCATCGCGCGAGCGAAGGCCTCGCGTTCGGCGTCGGTGAGTACGCCGCCGAGTCGCGTCTTGGGCATCTCGGTCGCGAACGGGACGACGACGCGCATGGTCGCGTCTTTCCGCGGGACCACTAAATCACCCCGGTCTCTTCGATCGACGGATAGCCGCGCGCGGCGGGTTGCCGGTGAAGACCGGGGCAGAAAAACGAGCCGCAGTCGGAGACGAACTTACCGCAGTTTGTCGTAGTCGTCCTGCTGGTTGCGCCAGTACCAGACGCCGCCGACCACGACGAACAGGACCACAGCACCGATGCCACCGAACAGCAGCATCTGGTTGGTCTGCTTGGACTGCTTTTTCTGCTGTGCCTGGTTCTCGGCGTCGTTGGCGTTGGAGATGGCGTTCTCGTAGTTGCCGCTGTTGTACGAGGAGATCGCCTGATCGAGGTCACTCTGCGCTTCCGAGTCACCGCCGGCCTGCTCGATGGTGGCCTGTGCGGAGTCGATCGCCTCGCGAGCCGTCTTGCTCTCGTTCGTGTAGTGGTGGACGCTGTACGTCTTCAGCGTCTCGGTGTTGCTACCCGTCGTGCGCTTGACTGCGACGAGCGTGACGTTCTCGCGGGGCTCGTAGTTCGGATCTTCGAGGGCTGGGACGTCCCCGCGGATCGTGATGCGAACCTCGTCGCCCTTGGGGTCGCTGGCGAGCGCCTGCTCGAAGGTTTTCTCGCCGCCGGACCACTGGTTGATGCGGCTGCCCTGGTCGTACTCCTCGACCGTCCAGCTCACGTTGTTCAGTTCCGTCTCGGTGCGGAGGGTCCACTCGGCGTTTTCGGTGTACGCGTCGTCGATGACGACCGTCGTGTTCACTTCCGAGCCGACTTCGGCTTCCTCCGGAACGTTCGATGCACTCAGCTCTAGCGCCGCCGCCGTCCCGGTAGCCCCCAGCAGGACTACCAGCAGCGCCGCTACCACCGCTGTCTTAGAAGAGCGGATCCAACTCATCATCTTCGTCCTCGACTAACTCCTCTAAATTCGCTTTGCTTTCGTCACGGATCTCGTCGATGTTGTCCTGTGCCTCGATGGCCACCTGCTGGAGCTCCTTGATGCGCGGAACGTTGTGGACGCCCGACAGGAGGATGACGCTCGCGACGTAGCCCGAGTCCGGCACCGGGTAGTCGCCACCGCGGACCTCCATGCTCCCGGTCTGCTCTTCGAGCCACTTCCGGCCGCGCTCGATGCCTTTCCGGTTCAAGTGCTGTGGCGGACCGCTCATGACGAGCAGCGCGCGCTCGGAGCCCTCGATCTCACAGGGCAGCGTCAGCCGACCGAGCGCTGCCTTGCGGACGAGGCTGGTGATCCGGTTGGTGGTGTTGGCCGAATCCATGCCGTCGTCGTCGTCACCGCCCTTGAACCGCGAGAGGAGGCCGCCGTCGTTCTCCTGCTCGACCTCTTCTGCGGCGTAGCCGACGGTGGATACGCCGCCGCCGGCGAGCGTGTTGATGATCTCCGAGGAGTCGACGACGCTCTCTGCGACGGTGCCGCCCTGGTTGACCTCACCGGCACCGAACAGGATGCCGAACCGCTTGACGATCTCGTCGTTGATGGCGTCGTAGCCACCTTCGACGGACTCGCCGGATTTGCGCCAGGCGTCGTTGTCGAACACGAGCAGGTTGTCCACCTCGCGCACGAACGTCTGGAACGAACGGGCGGCGTTCAGCGTGTAGATGCCCCCTTCGTCGCCGCCGGGCAGGATACCAAGCCCGTAGACGGGTTCGGTGTAAATTCGTTTCAGGTGTTTCGCCAGCACCGGGGAACCCCCGGAACCGGTCCCACCGCCGAGCCCGGCGATGATGAGGAAGGCATCGACTTCGTGGACAGGGATGTTGTCGATGGCTCCCTGCACCTCGTCGATGTCTTCTTCGGCGATCTCGGCACCTAACTCGTTGTCGGCGCCGACACCGTGTCCTTTCACTCGGGCCTGTCCGATCAGGACCCGGTTGTCTTCCGGTACGTTTTCGAGACCCAGTAGGTCGGCTTTAGCGGTGTTGACGGCAACGGCGGAGCGGACGATCCCGCTTCCCGTCCGTTCGTCGTACTCGAGGAACTTGTCGACGATTTTCCCGCCCGCCTGGCCGAACCCGATCATCGCGAGTTTCATATCTTCGTCTCCGTATGAAAAGAAACAGTCCCATAATGTGTATAAGTTTTATGCCCGCTTATCAACAATTAGAACGACTCATTAAACGACAAATCGCCTGAAAGCATCCAGTTTAATGACCTCTTACTCGCCCCTAAAATGGGTCCTTATCCCGCCGCCGTCAGGTATTCTTGCAGCGTCCGCATGTCGGGGGAGTCTCCGTCGAAAGCAGCGACGTCGTTGTCTGCTGTCGTGTTGTCGAACTTGAGTGATCGGTACTGATCTGCGCCCATCGGGAACCCAGGAACCGCGCCCCCGAGTTTCAGGCCGATGCCGGCCAGTCCCATCGGAATCGGAACGATCGAGACGGACTTCCCCTCGGCGTCGTACACCATGTTCGTGATCTCCCGCAGCGTGAGCACTTCCGGGCCACCGATCTCGTAGGTCCCGCCGACGTGTTCGTCTTCCTCTAGCGCGTCAGCCAGCATCGGGACGAGGTCGCCCACCCAGATCGGCTGGAACCGCGTCTCGCCGCCGCCCGGTAGCGGGTAGATCGGGAGTCCGGGTGCGAACATCCCCTTTAGCTTCTTCGTGAAGGAGACGAACTCGCCGCCCTCGCCGAACACCACGGACGGGCGGAAGACGACCCAGTCGAGCGCGGAATCGCGGACGATCTCCTCTGCCTCTCCCTTCGAGCGGATGTATGCCGTCGACCCGTTCGAGTCGGCGCCCAGCGCGCTCATCTGGAGCAGCCGGTCGACGCCGTGTTCCTCGGCGGCAGCGACGACGTTCCGCGTCCCCTCAGTGTGTACTGCGAAGTGCTGGTCGTCGCCCCCTTTCGGCTTGAACAGCGGCGAGAGGGCGACCAGGAACACGACGGCGTCTTTTCCTTCGAAGGCGCCTTCGATCGAGTCGTAGGCGGTCACGTCACCCCGCACGGTCGAGACGCCTTCCGGGAGGTCCTCGTCCTCGGGCGTGCGCGACACGACGGTCACGTCGTGGCCGCGTTCCGTGAGTTCCTCACTCAAGTGGGTGCCGATGAAACCGCTGCCGCCGACAACGAGTACGTTCATACGACCTACTGTTCGTTTTATAACTCTTTAAGGATGGTGCGCAACTGGTTGGGTACGTCGATAGGTAGCACGACTGCTCGGTCGAGCGCAATCGTTTACAGGCCGTCCCTCGCAGTGACGGTATGCTCATCACGCTGGAGGGGATCGACGGCAGCGGGAAGACCACCGTCTGGGAGGGGCTCCACGACGAGTTCGACGCCACCTTCACCCGTGAGCCGACCGACTCCTGGTACGGCGACGCCGTCTACCGCTCGATCACCGACGACGACGCCGATTCCCTGGCCGAACTGTTCCTCTACACCGCCGACCACGCCGACCATCTCTCGCGGGTGATCCGTCCCGCGCTCGCCGACGGTGACCTCGTCGTCTCAGACCGCTACTCCGACTCGCGGTACGCCTACCAGGGTGCGAGTCTCGAGGGACGAATCGACGAGCCGATGGCGTACGTCCAGGAGATTCACGAGCCCTTTACGCGGGTCCCGGACTGCACGCTGTACTTCGACGTGCCACCGGAACTTGGCGCGGAACGCAGCGGTGCGACGAACAAGTTCGAACAGACGGACTATCTCGAACGGGTTCGCGACAACTACGAGGCCCTCGTCGCGGCCGATCCGGACCGCTTCGTCCGCATCGACGCGACCCAGTCTCCCGAGGCCGTGCTGGACGAAGCCGCGACGGCGATCGCTGCCCGTCGCGACTGAGCGACCCCGCTACCGGGTTCGCTGCTGACGGGTCCGGTCGGGGACGTCGACCTCGTCGGGAGCCGGCATCCAGAAGAAGTCGAAGGCGATGCCGAGCGCCATCGGCAGGACGATCGTGACGCCCAGGACCGCGTTCGCGGTTCCCAGGTTGGGTCCCAGTCCGATGCCGCCCAGGACCAACACCACTGCCACGAGCGGCAGCGGCAACAACAGGGCGGTGTAGAGCGCGCTCCCCCAGCCTGTGTTCAGTCGCACTCGGAAGAACCGCGTCGCGAGCGCTGCGATGGTGGTGTTGACACCGAGAATGACGAGCAGTCCCACGACGTCGGCGACGCTGACCATATCGGGCGTACGTGCCACGGAACCTTTGGCGTGTCGGAACCGCGCCCGAGGTGAGGTCACCCTTTTTACCCTCTCCCTCGGAGCACTCTGCCATGCATCGGGTCATCGGTGAGCGGGAGTTCTCGGACGTGACGATCGCCGAGGACCAGGCACGCGAGTTGCTGGCGGCGATGGTGCGAGCGCGGGTGTTCGACGAGCGCGCGCTCGCGCTCCAGCGGCGCGGCTGGATGAGCGGGTATCCCCCGTTCCGCGGACAGGAGGCGTCACAGGTGGGCGCGGCCCACGCGATGGCCGCCGACGACTGGCTCTTCCCGACCTATCGCGCCAACGCCATGCAACTGGCCCGCGGCGTTCCGCCGAGCGATCTGCTGCGCTTTCGCCGCGGCCACCCGGAGTTTCACTCCGACCACGACCTCCCGCACTTCCCGCAGGCGATTCCGATCGCGACCCAGCTCCCCCACGCGGTCGGCGCGG
The DNA here is from genome assembly GCF_023077655.1 of Halorientalis brevis. Taxonomy (NCBI): domain Archaea; kingdom Methanobacteriati; phylum Methanobacteriota; class Halobacteria; order Halobacteriales; family Haloarculaceae; genus Halorientalis; species Halorientalis brevis. Next base: position 285,882 of record NZ_JALLGV010000003.1, read on the forward strand.
GGATGGCCGCGAGCTACGAGGACGCCGACCACGCCGTCGTGGCGTACTTCGGCGACGGTGCGACCAGCGAGGGCGACTTCCACGAGGCCTGCAACTTCGCCGGAGTATTCGACGCCCCCGTCCTGTTCTTCTGCGAGAACAACCACTGGGCCATCAGCACCGCGCGGGACCGCCAGACCGCCGCTCCCTCCATCGCGGCGAAGGCCGACGCCTACGGGTTCACGGGCGGCCAGGTCGACGGCAACGACCCGCTGGCGGTCTTCGAGTTCGTCCGGTCGGCGCTCAAGCGCGTCCGCGAGTCCGAACCGGTGCTCGTCGAGAGCCTGACCTACCGCCAGGGGCCACACACCACCAGCGACGACCCCGACCGGTATCGTGGCGACGAGGAGCTCCCCGAGTGGCGGACGCGCGACCCCATCGACCGGTTCGCGGAGTACCTCCGCGCTGAAAACGTCGTCTACGACGGCTTCCGCGACCACGCTCGCGAGGAAGCCACCGAGGCGATAGACGACGCCGTCGAAATCGCAGAAGCGGCAGGTGAGTCGGGCCCCGACGACGTGTTCGAGCACGCCTACGCGGACCTGTCACCACGCGTCCGCGAGCAACGAGAGACAGTGCGAGGTCGCGCTGAGCGCGACGAGCCGGACCGCTGAGTCTCACTCCAGGCAGATGTAGGTGCGCGTGTCGGCGACGCCGTCGAGATCACGGATGTCCGTCGCCACCGAGTGCATCACGTCGTACACTTCGTCATCCTGGGCCTCCGCGATGACGTCGTACTTGCCGGCGACGATGTGTGCCTCGTCGATCCCCGGTAACTCCCGAGTCTCCGTGAGTAACGCCTCGGATTTCCCCGCTGCCGTCTTCACCATGATGTAGGCCCGTACCATCGTGACATGTGGTACTCCGTCACACAGCAAAAGCTTTGTTCCGACCACGTACTGAGAAGTCAGTATATGGGTTCTGACACGATCTCCGACGGCCGCCGGCGACCGACCGGGATAGCTTTATGACTTCCCGTGGGATTATGTAGCATATGAGATTCGTTATCATGGGTGCGGGTCGCGTCGGCTTGCGCACCGCGCGCGTGCTCAAGGAGGAAGGACACGAGGTCGTCGTCGTGGAGAAAGACCAGAAGTCCGTCGAGCGCGCCCGCAAAGAGGGGTTCGACGTGATCGCGGGTGACGGATCAACCGAGGCGGTGCTGGCCCAGGCAGACCTGGCCAGCGCCGACGCGCTCGGCGCGCTCTCGGGCGATCTGAACGACAACTTCATCGCCTGTCTGATCGCCAAGCACCACGGCTGTCGCACCGTGTTGCGCATCGACGAGGACTACCGCGAGGACATCTACCGCCGGTACGCCTCGGACGTCGACGAGGTCATCTACCCCGAACGCCTCGGTGCCATCGCCGCCAAGAACGCGCTCATGGGCGGGTCCATCCGCGCCGTCGCCGACATCGCCCGTAACCTCCAGATGGTCGAACTCACGGTCACCGAGGGCTCGCCGATGCAGGGGTACACCCTCAGCGAACTCGAACTCCCCGCCAAGGCGCAGGTGCTGGCCTTCGGCAAGCAGGGCGAGACGTTCGGCCTCCCGGACGCCGACGCGTCGCTCGAAACGGACGACCGCCTCGTCGTGCTCGCGGACTTCGAGGTGCTCGACGACGTCCGCCAGATCATCGTCGGTGACGGCAACACCCGCGCCGCAGCCATGGGAGGTGCCTGAGCGTGGTCACTGCCTACGTCATGGTCAAGGCGCTCTCGGGCGAGGCCGACCGCCTGAAATCCGAGATCGAGGCCATCGAGGGGATCGTCGAAGCCTCGATCGTCGCCGGCGACGTCGACTTCATCGCCAAAGTGGCGGTCGACTCCCCAGCCGAAGTCAAGAACGTCGCCGCAGACGGCATCCAGTCCATCGACGGCATCGAGAACACGCAGACGTACATTGCGATGGATTAGTACCTTTTTACTTCACCGGGTGTCCTCGGGCCTACGGCCCTGCGGGCACCCGGTTCGCAAAAATCTACGCTAAAAACTGCTGCGACCTCACTCCGCTCGGTCGCAGTGAACCGCCTCGTCCTTCGGACTCGGCGGATGCTTGCTTTTTTGGCGACCGCTACAGCGGCGTCCCGGTCCCCTCGCCCTGCCCCGCCGAACTGGCTTCGCCGAGCAGGTCCGCGACCACGCCCTCGTAGTCGTAGCCCGGGACGGCTCCCTCGACGTAGGTTCCCTCAACGTACTCGGCCATGGCCTTCGCGACCTCCGGTGCGTGGTCGGCGTTGCCGTACTCGAAGGTGAACGTGGCGACGGCTGCGCCGTCTTCTTCGGTGACGGTCAGATCGTCGAGTTCCACGTCCGCACGGGTTGCCATCGGTGCGTCCTCCAGTCGGCGCTCGTAGGTGTCGAACCACCCGGACTCGACGGCGTCGCCGACCTCGTCCGCGGTCGCACTGGAGAGCATCGGTGCCCGGACGGTGAGCGCGTATTCCAGCGCCCAGTCGTCCGTGTCGGTTGCGGTGACGCGGCTCTCGAAGCGAGAGGTCGTCACGAGAAAGGCGTCGCCGTCGCGCTCGAACGCGTCGTGAGCGTCGAAGGTCTTCGCTGCCCGCTCGGGAATCTCGTCGGTCATTGCCAGCCTCTAGAGTCGTCGTCGGCAAAAGCCCGTTGTGTCCGGCGAAGGGTCCCGCTCTCGATCACACGAGCGTCACAGTGTTCCCGAAGACGGGCGGAGAGCGACCGGCGTCAGTGCTCGTCGCCCATGGTGTCGATCTCACCGAGGCGGCAGGTCCCCTCGGGCTTTTCGTGGCCGTCGATGACGTAGGGAGTGTCACGGCAGGTCGCGTCGACGAGGAGCGAGTTCCCGACGATCTTGACTTTCCTGCCGGCGCGGTCCCCGGCCGACTCGCCCAGGAGCTGCGCGTCGGCGTCGAGCAGGTCGAGGATTTCCCGCTCGTCGACTGGGCCGTAAAAGACGTACGCTGCGCCGGCGTCGTGGCCGTTGAGACTGCTGTCCGGAACGCCGATGAGCACGTCGTCGTGACCGTTGCCGGTCACGTCACCGTAGGAGACGTTCCATCCCGGCCGATCCTCGGGGTAGTAGCCTTCGTGTTCGGCGACGTCAGGCAACGGCTGCACCGGCGTCTCGAATTCCTCGGGGCGGTCCCGAACGCGGAAGATCCCCCAGTACCCGGCTTCTAGCTTGCGGCGCTGTCTCGTCTCCTGGTAGATGAAGTCGCCGGTGCTTTCGGCCAGGCCACCGGCGCCCCCGAGTGGGGTGATGCTGTCGGATCGGGTGACACTGATGTCGTCGTTGACGCCGATCGTGTCGGATTCTTCGATATCGTCGAGTCGCAGCCACTGGTGGTCCGAGAGGTGGAACACGAGGCCGTCGGCTTTGTCCGCGGTCTTCTGGACGCGGAACGTGACGGGGTCGCCCAGCATGGCGCGCGGAATCGGCGTGTCGGGGTCGCCGGGGGGGTCGATGTCGGAGGCGTACACCTGCCACGGCTCGAGGTCCTCCTCGAACCGGCGCTCGAACGGCGCCGACCGGTAGTTGATCGCCTGATAGCCGTGGTCTTCGGGGTCACCGAGTTGGTTACACGGGGCGTCCGGATTCTCGACGTCAGGGCCGGGCGGGACCACACAGTCGTCGGGGTCGTTTTCGTTTAAGATGTACTGGCCGTCGGCGAAGGCGAGGGCGAAGTCGCGGCGGTCCGTGCCGTGGGGCACCTTCAGCATCGCCGAATCGGCACGGCCCTGCGGTGCGGGTTCGGCCGTCGTCGGATCGAGGAACTTCACGCCCTCCTGTTCGACGATGAGTCGACCGTACGCACCGTGGTGGCGGTTGCTTCGGAGGTCCGCGTAGTCGTGCAAGACCGCGCTCGTACTGATTCCGTTGACGAACCACCGGTAGGTGATGCTCTCGCCGGGACCGATCGTCTGGTCCCAGTTGAACCCCGCCGTCGTGCCGTCGGAGCCGAGCACGTCGTAGAACAGTTGCTTCGCGTGGATAGAGATGCGTTCAGAGCGCTCCCACTCCTGATCTGGCCCCTGCATCTCGGGATGGTCGTGCTCGACGTCGATCTCGTCGAAGTCGATGTCGTTGGTCAGCGTGACCTCTATGCAGTCTCCCTGGTTCGCACGTAAGACCAGCGGGGTCAGCGGGAGGTCGCCGTTTTTGATCTCCTCGACGTCGCAGTCGAGCGCGTAGGCGATTCCCAGCGGATCGTGGTCGCCGAACTCGTTGTACTCGATCTCGGTGTTGAACGCCGTGACGTCGAACTCACGGAGGCAGACGTCGTCGGGACACGGATCGCCCGGCGTCGGTGCCAGCGGCGGCGGGTTCCCGTCGATGGCGTCGTTCTGGCGGGCGTCCTTGTCTGGGGGGAATCGCCTGTCGTCGTCTTTCCCGTACAACAGCCGCGCGAGTTGCCCGTACTCGCTCCAGTCGAAGTCGCTCCACGGGGCCGGATGGCCCATCTCTTTGAGTTCCTCTCGGTGGATCTTCTCGTCCGGCGGCTCACAGTCCGGGAGTGGATGAAGATGGTCGACCCGCCCGCCGAACTCGCGGAACAGCCCCCACATCCCGTCCCAGAGGTCGTCGACCACTGCGGAGCCGTAGACGTAGTCCCTGATGGGAAGCCCCGCTGGATTCACGTCGAGTTCCTCGAAGAATTTGCGTCCGTGTTTGCGGCCGTGTTTGTGTCCGTGTTTCTGACCGTGTTTGCGACCGTGCTTGTGGTCGTGGTGTCCGTGTTTCTGACCGTGCTTGTGGTCGTGGTCGCCATCAACGAAGTTCTGATCCTGTTGGAGGTCAAACGTGAACGCTTCGGACGTTCCGATGACCTGTGTCGTGGCGTTCTCCGGGCCGACGCCCACGTCGTCGAACCGCCGGCCGTGGATCGTGAAGTTGTGTTGTTCCTCGTAGACCCCCTGCCAGAGTCGGAACCGGACCGGATCGTCTTCGTAGGCCTCGAACACTGGCGTGGAGGGATCGCCGTGGACGAACGAAGAGTGGACGTACGCCGGGTCCTCGTCGTTGCGCGTGTAGTACGGCGTATTGCGATAGTTGAGCGCCATCACGCCCGCGTTCTCGTTGTGCTCCTGCTGGTTATTGACGAGTTCACCATCTCGGTCGATCAGTTGAGCGAAGTCCTGATACGCCACGCAGAACTCGCGGTAGGCGTCACCGTCTTCGGGGTCGATGATCGCCTGGGTCCCGCTCCGGATGGGCTCTCCCGAGTACGGGTCGAGCCACTCCGATCCCGGCGGTTCGACGACGATCGCCGCGAACGAGCCGTGCATCACGTCTTCGATGCCGGTGATGTGGTCGTGGAAGAAGATGGTCCCCTCCTCGTCGGCGTACCACCGGTACTTGTTACGCTCGTCCGGCTGAGCGTCCTGGCGGTAGTTAAAGCCCGTCGCCAGCGAGTCCGACCCGAGCAGGTCGTAGGAGACGAAGTGGATGTGGTTCGACTTCCCGCCTTCCTCGATGGGGACGGTGTCCGCACCGATGTCCTGATCGGGCGGGTTCTCGGGGAACCGATCGCCCGGGATCGCAGCGATGTTCTCTTCCGTGACCTCGTTTTTGAACGTGATCTCGACGCAATCGCCGACGTTCGCCCGGATCACCAGCGGTTCGGGGTTCATCTTCCCCTCCCGGACCAGGTCGGCGTGTTCTTCTAACACGTAGACGATCCCGTTGGGGTCGTGGTGCCCGTCGTCGTTGTAGACGATGTCGGCCGGGAGGGCGACGATGGTGTACTCCTGCTTTTCGCCCTCGAACTCCGTCTCCGGGCCGTCGTAGATGTCGTCGTCGATCTCGGGATCGCAGGGGTCTGTGTACGGCGCACCAGGCAGGATCTCGCCCCGTCGGGTGAGCGCTTCCTCCTCGTCGGGTTCCGGGTTCCGGAAGTCGTTGAGGCCGGCCGCCCCGTACGGCGGGAACGGCGGTGCGTCGCCGAACTTGCCGGGAATGAACTCGGGGAAGCCCGGGATGGCCGAGTCGGCGTCGAGCGGCGGGTCGTTGTTCGGGAGTTTTTTCAGTCCCTCTCGCTCCTTGTCGAGGACGCGCATGACGCCCCACATTCCCTCGCCGTAGTGGGGGAACAGGTGGCAGTGGAACAGGACGTCACCGGTCGTTTTGTGCGCGCCGCCGGCACCGACCTCGAACGACTCGTCGAAGTCCATCCCCGGGCGAACCGACGTGAAGTCGTTGATGCCCGCTCTGGGCGTCCCGGCTGCGGTCACGTACGGGCTGTGGTGGACGGCACCGTTGCCCACTGTCTGGGAGTCGATGGTGTCCGATTCGTCCAGCGGCGGCGTCTCCTTCCAGCGGTGGCCGTGGAGGTGGTGGACGTGGTTCTCTTCGACGGATGCACCCATCGGAATCGCCATCACCGGGTCGCCGACGTACATCGGGTAGACGTTGTCACCGCCGCCGGGGTCGCCGTGGAGCCAGGAACTGTAGAAGTTCTCGCTGAGCTCTTCGATGTCGGGATCGTCGAGGTCCAGCGTCGGGATCCGGTTCCCGGTTGGGTCCGCCCGGTAGTTGATGGCGTGGACAGTCTGTGGCGTGTCGTCGTTTGGATACGTGAGCTCGCCGCCATCCGCCGTTTGTATCCCTTCGGGCGTGTGGTAGTGGACGATGAACTGCCGGAAACTGACCCCTGGGACGAACCCGGCGGTCTGGGCTTCCTCGCTGATCTCGTCGGGCACGTGTACGTCGGCCTGGACGCGTCCCTGGACCTCCTCGCCCGTATACGGGTCGGTCCAGGTCGTCCCCTTCGGGTGGACGACGACTGAGCCGAACAGGCCACGAGAGAGGAGGTTCACCTCCTGCGGGTCTTCCTCGGCGCTGTCGAACGCCTGGTTCGCTCCGTCGAGGAAGAAGTGGCCGCCGAAGTGCCTGGCGTGCCACCGATACGTGATGGACTCGCCAGGCGGCACGGTCGTGTTCGGATTGAAACCCACCTCCATCCCGTCCGAGTCTTCGACGTCGTAGGGCAGCGACGTCTGATGCATCGACGCGTGGCGGTCGAGGTCGTTGTGGAACTCGATCTCGATGATGTCACCCTTGTTCGCCCGGAGCGTGAGCGGCTGAATGAGCCGCGAGTCCGGCCCGGCCAGTTCGTCGTCCGGGACGTCGTCGCAAAAGAAAGCTGCATCCTCGTCCTCGAAGACGACGTTGTTGCCGCAGGGCCGTTTGCCCGAAACCTCGCGGATCCGGTCGAGGTCGTCTTTCAACGCGTACATCACGCCGACGGGTTGGTGCAACCCGTAGCGGTTGTACACGATGTCGACGTCGATGGCGTGGACCTCGAAGTGACAGACCTTCCCGCCGTTGGTCGGCTCGTCGGGGACCGTCTCGTCACAGCCCGCGAGCGCTTCCTCGAAGGGCTGTACGTCGGATCCGGAGAAGAGCATCCCCGATCCTGCCACGGTACCGCTCCCTTTGAGAAAGTCGCGTCGTGTCGCGTCGCCTGCCAGCGGATCTGTCTCGTCGGTTGCTGATTGAGGGTCGTTGTTGCTTGGCATGGATTACGTGTAGCCCACGCCCCACGTGACCCGTCCTGGGGACTGGACTACGAATCCTGCCATCCACGAACGTTCCCTTTGTTATCTCACGTCTGCCGGACTGTAGCCCTTACTTGCCATTCTAGACCCTCTCTTTCCCCAGAATACCGCGGTCTCTCTTGCGACGCCGTCAGTTGCTGGCGACGGGACTACTCAGAGTAAGCGACACTTCCAGTAACGACGATCCGAGTGAGCTGCTCAGTGCAGTCGCGTATACGCCGTTTTCTTCGAGCGAGAACCACCGGCCGGAACGGGCTCTCTCGGGCGATGTTACTGTTCGAGTTCGCTTGCTACTCCGGATTCACCTTCAGGAACGTGCTGGGGTGAACTCGAACTACGTGGAGACGATCGGACTCACTCCGGTCGGCCGCTGCGACTCCCCTCGTTCGAATCCATCGATGCACCTGCTGCTCACAGGTTGGTCGCAACAGGATGCGATTCGAACCACGTGGAGACGGCCGTTGCGTTGCCGTGCGGTGCTGTGCCCGACTCCACGCCGACGTGAGCGATCGGCAAAAGTGGATGAGGGGACGGGGGTTCGAACCCCGGAACTCCTTCGAGACGGGTTCTTAAGACCCGCGCCGTTGACCACTTGGCTACCCCCTCACAGTCTCGCGTCTAGTGTGTAATCCACCGCGAAGTTTACTGCTTTTTGGTTGTGATCGTTGTACGCTGTCTTCTCTCTGAAACTGAAGTTCATCTGGGTCTTCGGCGTTTCATCGAACCGAACGTACAACGTCGTCTCTCGATTCGGGCAGTGGATCAAATAGGACTCGATTTCGTCGGCCGTATAGTACGTTCTCTGTGGTGTCCCGCTACTCTGATACACCGTCGTATCGAACTCCACGACGACGGTCTGCTCTTTTTGTGTGTGCCTGTACGCCGTTTTCACCTGGACACGTTCTAGATCCCCGTCTCGATCGATGACCATATCGTACCGCTCGTTGCCGAACGCTGGCGTCAGGACTGAGATGCCCCGCTCGATCAGTTCGCTCGTGACTGCCGCTTCCGTTTCCCTCCCTCGCTGCTGATGCTGTCGCCCTCTGTTCATTAGCTGGCGGTAAATTCCTCGCTATTGGATTTAAAATTCGGCACGCAACTCCTGTGACTTATTCGCGTCGCACCCGAATCGCGTCCATGGCCGAACTCTCCGACGACGTGCTCGAGGAGGCCGCACACCGGGGCGAGACGCTACTGGTGGAAGACCTGGTTTCGCTGGCCGAACGCGCACACGACGACGAGCCCGGCATCGAGCGCGACCGGCTGACGACCTACGCCGAGGCGCTCGCGGAGCGCCGTGACGTCGACTTCGACCTCCAGGCGTTCGACAAGGGCGTCGCTGATCGGCTCACCGACGCGGAAACGTGGACGGACCGGGACCGTCTCTACGAACTCGGCGACGGCCGACTCAGTCTGTATCCGGCCGAGTGGCACGCGGCGCTCGGCGGTTCGACCGACGTGGCCGAGTACATCGCCTTTCTCGAACGGGACGCACCGGAGTTCGTCCTCGACCGCGGGACTGCCGAGGTCGGGCCGGGGATTCCTCAGCAGAAACTGCTGGACATCGTCGCCGTGGTCGGACGGGTCGATCGCGAGACGGCGCGCGCGGCGCTGGCAGACGCACGAGACGCTGGCGAGGTCGTCGAAGACGCGGATCAACATCCGCAAGCGGGCGTCTATCTGCGAGACGAAGCGGAAACCTACCGCGACGGGACGCTCGACGGATAACTACCAGTCGACGCTGAGCGTGCCGTCGCCGTGGGGGTCCGGCGCGATCTCCTCGTTGGTCCGGCGGTCGACCACGTGGATGACGCCGTCGTCTTTCTTCGCCGGGCAGACCTCGGCGGCGCGGACGTTGTGGTCGAGTTCCGATTCGTCGAAAAAGTACGTCTTGGGCTTGGCGACGCCGGTCGAGATGTCGAGATCCCAGTTGTCCGAGACCTCGGCGCACTTCCCCGCGCCGAAGCACTTGTTCGCCTCGAACACGATCTTGTAGGGCTTGTCTTCGACCGGCGGTGCGTCCTGCTCACCGATCTCGCTCGGGTCGATCGGCCCGTCCTCGTCGGCCATACCCGCAGTTTGGACCCGCCGACCTTTCGTCTGTCGTTTCAGCCTCAGGTCCTGGTCTCTCCGACCGGACCGGTCGCCGTCGGGGCTGCCTCGGGCGTCGCCGCCATCGCCAGGGAGGCCATCGCGACGCCCGTCGTCAGGAGGTTCACCCCGAACAGCAGGCCGACCGCCCACGCCGCGCTGCTGGGGAATTCGAGCAGGATGAGCGAGGACAGGAGGAGTGAGACGATGCCGGAAAACAGCATCCATCCCCAGTTCGAGTTCGCTCGGATGCGCAACCCCATCAACAACTGGACGAGCCCTTCGACGAGGAAGTAGATGCCGAGCAGGAGCGTCAACGTCACCAGGCCCAGCGTCGGATTCGCCAACAAGGCGACCCCAGCGATCCCGTAGAGGACGGCGAGGAGGACGCCGAAGGCGAAGCCGCTCCACCCTCGTGCCGCGAAGGCCGAGGCGGTGTGGAAGATCGCGCCGGCGACGAGGAGGCCACCGAACACGAGCGTGAGTGCGAGGCCCGAGACGAACGGCGCGAGGATGGCGACGATGCCCAGCAAAGCGATGAGCACGCCGACCGCCATCACGAGCGTCCGGTTCGCTGCCAGCGACTGCACGCCCGGTTCTCCCGCGGACGTCACGCGTTCTGATCGGGTATCTGTCGGCTCGTCTTGTGAGTCTGCGTCGATGGTATCGTCTGAGTTATCGGAGTTCATGGCTACTGTTGTGGGGACCACGATTCGGGCGGACAGCCCGGGACGACTCGGTCGAGAACGTGAAACCGCGCTGCAACGGACACCGAGAAATATTCACCAGCAGTGGCAAAAGGATAGTTTCAGCCTGTGTGTGCTGTAGTTGCGAACTGTGGTCCCGATCTGTCGTCGGGGCTCTCTACTGCGCCGAGTCTCCCTGCCCGTCGTCCGAGGCGACCGACCCGTCTTCGGCGACGGAATCGGATGACTCCCCTCCGCTCGCCGGCGGTTGCCCGCCCGACTGCGTCGGCTCGTCGGACTCCTCGGCAGGGACCGTCGCAGTCAGCTCTGCCTGCTCTCCCGGTGGTTCCGGTGCCGTCTCGGATGCCGTCTGGGACGCGAAGATCGGCTCCGTTCTGGCCCTCGCTGGGGTGTACTCCGGATCGACCAGCCAGGGGAACACGTGGCGGGCGAACTCGACGGCCACGACGAGCAGGAAGGGGCCGAGGAAGATGCCGTACCACCCGAATAGAAGCGGGCCGATCGTGTAGGCGAGCATGACGGCACCGACGTGGAGCGTTCGCCCGCTCACGTACGGGCGGAGCAACTGATCGGGAATCGTATCCACGATGATGATCGACACCCCGGCGAACAGCGCCACGAACCACACCGCGGTCGGGTCGACCAGCAGCGCGTTCCCGAGTAGATACGCACCGATGGGAACCCAGACGAGTTTGATGCCGATGACCGGCACGAGGCTGGCGACGCCAGCGACTAGACCGATCAACACCGGGTCCGGGATCCGAACGGCGGCGGGCGCGACGAGGTTGAGCCCGCTGTACGTGACGACGCCCAGCACGGCGGTGAGCAGCGCGTTGAGGATGTTCCCGAAGAACACGCTCTGGAGGTCGCTGTCGACCGCCATCAGGTACGAGTCGACGACGCCGTCGGCCGTCACGAAGGTTTCGCGTGCCCACGCTGCGATGCGGTAGTCGTCCCGGAGCAGGTAGAACGCGACGATGAGTGTGATGAACAGGTGAATGAGCGCGTTCAGCACCGAGACGATCGAGTCGATGAGGGTCCCCAGCACTGTCGTGGCCGACTGGTTCAGCCGGTCGAGTTGCGATGGGTCTTCGAGGACGGCTCTGGCGTTCGTCTCGAGGTCCGCGAGCGACGGCGACGTACCGACGTACGGCTCCAGTAACGTACCGAACTGGTCTGCCATGTCGGACCCGAGCAGCGCAGAGAACTGCTGGACCGCGGTCGTGACCGTCCACCCCAACAGCAACAGAACCGGCAGGGCCACGACCAGCAGCGTCACCGCCACTGCGAGCGTTCGTGTGGGGATGCGCTGCTCCAGTCGCTCGAACACCGGACGCGCGACGTAGTAGGCGAACAACCCGAGGATGAGCGTGCCGACGTACTGCCAGGCGACGAACAGCGATCCGACCACCAGCACCAGAAAGATGGCCCACAGCCCGACCCGTTTCCGGTCGAAGCCGCCGTCGGTCACGGGGCTCACGTCGGATCAACACCGGTGTGGCGGCCGCGACCGACACGCCAGTCGTCGGACCAGACACGGGGCACGTCGACAGGGCTGTCGCGCCAGTGCATGTCTCGACAAAACGAGCCTGAGGGCCTTAGTCGTGGGCTCCCGTCAGCGAGCGGGAACTGTCGGCTGCTCGGTGCGACTGACGCAGAGAGTCGCCCGCTCACCGCAGCTCGAGTTTCCGATGGAGCAGTGCTGCACCGAACAGCGCGATCCCCACACCGAGGAAGGCGAGTGGGACGCCGGTCTCGATGCTGGCGGCGGTCGAACCGAGGAAATCGACCGGTGTTGCACCGTTGAGCGGTCCGACGTACCACAGCATCAGGTAAGACAGCTCGAACAGCCATGACGACTGACTCCAGGTCCCCGCTGCGAGCGCCAGTGACGGGGCGAACACCGCACCACTCGCGAGTCCGACGAGGAGTGCTGGCTGCCCACTGACGACGAACAGCGCTCCCAGACCGCTACTGACGCTGACGGCCACGGCGATCCCAGCGATCCACTCTGCAACGAGTTGTTCGACAGGGTACTTCGACGAAAGCACCAGCGCCGTCAGTCGGTGTCGCGTCGTCCGCACGCCCATCTCCGACCAGACGAATATCGGCCAGACGAACGCGAGCGGCACCAGAACCTGTCGCGTGACCGTGGCGTGAGAACTCGCCAGCCCGCCGCGCAGGAGAGTCCCGATCGGGACGAGGACGAGCGCGGCTACACCAGCGTACCACCACCACCGCCGGCCCCGGACAGCCAGCCGCACCTCCGCAGCCACGAGGCGCCAGAACCCCCCCGTGCTCCGGTCTTCGACGGGCGTGAGTGATACCGAATCGACGGGTTGTGAGTCGGCCGCGGTCTCGTCGGGGTCGCTGTTCTCGCGACCGGACCAGACTGCAGGTAGCAGTGCGGTGAGTCGCGACAAGCGCCCGGTTTGCTCCGAGGACGTCACTGATCGGACCCGCCGGAACGGAACCGCCGCGACGAGGACGACGACCAGCGCTGGCAGCACCAGGCCGGCACGCTGAACGTATATCCAGATCGGCCACGACTGCCCATCGTAGGTGAACGTCTGGTCGCCCTCGAGCAGGCCGAACGACGGGAGCACGCCGTCGGCTGCGGGCACCGCTGCGGTTAGCGGGTCCGCAGTTAACGTGTAGACAGCGACGTGACCGAGGAGATCGCTCGCCTTGATCCAGAGCGGCAACTCGCTCGGCGGCGTCCCCTCTGCGGAGGCGAGACTCGCCAGTGCGACCGTCGCGAGCAGCAGGTAACCGACGTTCCCGCCGGTTCCCCGGAGTCGCTCGACGGACTCGAACAGCAGTGACACTGCGCCGACGAGGGCACAGAGCGGGAGCCCGAACGCGACGATCGGTCCCAGGAGTGCGAGCGGCTTGGTCGGTCCGACGCCGTGGACCGCGTGATTGACGACTGTTGCGAAGCCCAGCGTCGCGAGGACGAGGACGCCGTACCCGATATTGCTCAGCCACTTCCCGGCCAGGAACTCCCGGTCGGTGACCGGGGTCGTTCCGACGAGTTGGTCGACGTTGGTCTGCCGGTCGCGCTCGAGTGTGCCCTTCATGAGGTAGAACCCGCCGAACAGCAACACCGCAGCGGCGGTCATGCCGGCTTTGAGGCCGACGAACGACGCCGTGTTCGCGCCGTGGACGTTCGTCAGCGCGTCTCCCATCTCGATCTGGTAGGCGAGCTCGATCGCGCCGACGTTGACGAGGTACCCGAGGTACGCCACGACAGCGAGCACGACTAGCAGCCGCCGGGATCGCACCCGTTGCAGGAAGTCCGCTCGCGCGACGTGATAGATCCGGCGCATGTCAGTGTGGTCGTTCGACCGTTTCGAGGTACGCGTCCTCGAGCGTCGCCGGGACCTGCGCTGCGGTCTCCGTGGGCGGGGACTCGCCGAGCACCCGGGCTTTGACGCCGTCGGACCGCTGGACAGTGCTGCACACCTGATACTGGTCGGCGAGCGTGGACAGTTCCGACCGCGGCACCACGCACTCGTAGACGGTCTCGGCGACCCGGTCGATCAGTTCGTCGACCGTCGCGTGTGTGAGCAACCGGCCGTCGTCGAGGATGGCGATTTCGTTCGCTGTCGCCTCCACGTCCGGGACGATGTGCGTCGAGAGGACGACCACCCGGTCGGTCGCGGTGTTGGCGAGCGCGCTGCGCAGGCGGACCCGCTCCTCGGGATCGAGTCCCACTGTCGGCTCGTCGACGACGAGCAGCTCGGGGTCGTTGAGCAGCGCTTGCGCGATCCCGACGCGCTGGCGCATCCCGCCGGAGAACGTCTCGAGCTTCCGGGTTCGGACGCCGGTGAGATTCGTCAGTTCGAGCAACTCGTCGATCCGTGCGCTCGCCGTCTCGCTGTCGAGTCCCCGCAAGGCAGCCATGTACTCTAGAAACTCCGTCACCGTCAGGTCCGGGTACACGCCGAAGTCCTGCGGGAGATAGCCGAGTACCGATCGCACGGTGCCGGGTGACTCGACGATGTCCGTTCCGTTCCAGGTGGCTGTGCCCGTCGTCGGCTTCAGGATCGTCGAGAGAATCCCCATCAGCGTCGATTTCCCCGACCCGTTCGGCCCGAGGAGGCCGTGAATCCCCTCTTCTAATTCGAGAGTCACGTCGCGGACCCCCCACGTCCCCTCGCCGTACTGTTTCCCGAGGGATTCCGTACGGAGCGTCATCGGTGACCTCCGGCGCTAACCGGTCGCGGCGCGCTCGGTCGCCGGGACCGCCGCCTGCCGATCGGTGCGCGTCGGACCGCTCGGCTTGGCGGCAGTCGCGAGCGTGTTCGTGGACGGTACCAGCTCTCGGGTGTGGAGGGCTGCTCTGCAGGCGGGACCATGCTGGTCGGATGTTCCGCGAGCCGTGTAATAAAGCAGCTATGACAGTTTCAGCGAGCGAAACTCTCGTCGTCACGTGAACGACGACTCGGTGACGAGGCGTTCGTCACCGTGGTTCGGTGTTGGTCGCGTTCCTCAGCGGTCGATATCGACGGATTCGATGACGACGTCGTCGAGCGGCTTGTCTCTGCCGTCGGTCTCGACGGCGCCGATCTCTTCGACGACGTCCATCCCGTCGACGACTTCGCCGAAGACGGCGTGTTTGTCGTCGAGGTGTGGCTGTGCGCCGAGTGTGATGAAAAACTGTGAGCCGTTCGTGTCGGGGCCGGAGTTGGCCATCGACAGTTTGCCGGGGCCGTCGTGGCGGAGCTCGTCGTGGAACTCGTCGTCGAACTGGTAGCCGGGGCCGCCTCGACCCGTCCCCGTGGGATCCCCGCCCTGGATCATGAAGTCCTCGATGATGCGGTGGAAGGTGATCCCCTCGTACAGTGAGTCGCCGCGGACCTCGCCCGTCTCGGGGTCTTCCCACGTCGTCGTCTCGACGCCGGGTTCGTCGTTCGCCGCGGGGTCGTGTTCGGCGAGGTTGAGGAAGTTCTCGACGGTCGTCGGCGCGCGCTCTGCGAACAGTTCGATTTCGATGTCTCCGTGGTTCGTCGACAGCGTGACAGTCGGGTTGCTCATGGAGTCCCCTCCGTCGGGTCAGGGGAAAAGTCTGGTGTCTGGGGCCATTTGGTCGTCCGATTAGCGCCGCGCGTCGGCGGTCACGCCGCCGTCCGAGAAGTTCAGATCGACCAGTCCGAACGGCGAGCCACCGCGGACCTTGGTGATGGCCATCCGGGTCCGGAGGTTCTCGTCGATGACCTCGGCACAGACGTCCCACACCTGGTCGGCGCGGGCCAGCGTCATGTCCCGGCGGAGGACCGAGGGCGTGTTCTCGTGGCAGTGGAGCAGGCCGACGCTGTCGGTCATCCGGAGCGCGCGCTTGCAGGTGTCCAGAAACGAGCGGTAGCGTTCGCGGTCACCCTGCTCCAGTTCGGTCGTCGGGTCGATGATCACCAGCGAGTGCGAGTCAAGGCCGCCGAGATACTGCTCCGGGCTGGCGAGGATGTCGTCACCGCTGACCGCGCGGACGTCGATGCTGACGCCGGCCGTCGAGGGCAGCGTGGCGGTGATGGCGTCGGTCACCTCGTCGCTCGTGCGAAGCGTCGAAAGGTATCGCGTCGGGTTCTCGGCCGCCATCGCGTACAACAGCGGTTCGCTCTGTGCGCGCGGCGGCGCGGTCAGTGCCACGAGACTGCCCGGTGGCACGCCGCCACCCATGGCGCTGTCGAGGAGTTCGACCCCGGTCGAGAGGTCACCGGTCATGCCCCCACGCATGCGGTCTGTCCCGATAAATGTGCTGTCGACTGGTGCTGTCGTGCCACCGTTCGGCACGGAGCGGCCCGTTTTTTGTCCCGGGCTGCGAGGTGCCGCCATGAGCACTGACCGGGCGACGGCGGAGGGCACCAGCGGAATGGCCGCGACGAACGCGGTCCTGGTTACCGGACTCCTCGCTGCGCTGCCTGCCGTTCTCGTCATCTACCTGCGTTTCGACGGCAACCTCTACGCCGTCTTCCTCACGACGCTCGCGATGGGCGCGCTCCCACCGTACAGTTACAGCAAACGCTCGCGGCGGGACAGTCCGGGCCGCGCCGCGCTCTGGGGGCTCGGCGTCGCACTCGCCGTCTTCGCGGCGTTCCTCGGTCTCTGGGTCGCCCTCCGCGAGTCGCTCGGCGCTGACGGCGCGGCCCTCGTCGCCTTCCTCGCCGTCCTGCTCGCCATCTACGGCGCGCTCACGGTTCGGTGATCGTCACAGTCGTTCCCGAGTGACCCGAAACCGACCGGCATGCCAGCGGCGCGTAACTCCACTCGAATATAACCATTTATCGTGAATATCCTTACCCGTCTCCGGTTCCTGTGCGCGCGTATGAGCACGGAAACACCGACCGACGCGACGCTGGCGACGGTGGTCGCCGACAAGCGGCGGACGCTCCAGGCGGCCGGCGTCCTGCTCGCGCTGCTGGGGGTGCTGGCGATCGCGTTCCCGTTCGTGACCGGCATCTCGCTGGCGCTTCTGTTCGGGGCGACGCTGATCGTCGGCGGCGTCTTCCACTACGCGCACGCCTTCTCGGCGGCCGGCTGGAGCGGCTCGATCGCACAGGTGCTCCTGGGGCTCCTCTACACGGGGGCCGGCATCCTGCTGATGGCGAACCCGGTTCTCACGCTGGCGTCGCTGACCGTGCTGCTCGTCGCGTTCCTCGCCGTCGAAGGGCTCGTCCTCATCGGGCTGAGTTTCACCGTCCGAAACGAGCCAAACTGGGAGTGGAACGTCTTCAGCGGCTTGCTCTCGCTGTTGCTCGCCGCACTCCTGTGGGCCGGCCTGCCGTCGACTGCCGCCTGGGGACTCGGCCTCATCCTCGGCGTCAACCTGCTGACGACGGGCGTCGGGCTGGTGTTCCTGGGTCGTGGCTCCGAAGAACTGACGGGAGAAACCGCAGAAACGCCCGCGTGAGTTAGAAGGACTGCAGGTCGTCCAGCACCGCTTCGGCGTCGCCGCTCTCGATGGTCTCGCGCGCGACGTCGAGTCCGTCGTCGAGGGTGTCGACGTCTTCGCGGGCGTACATGCGCAGCGCGGCGTTGACGGCGACGGCGTCGGCGAACTGGTCGTCGCGGTCGCCGGCCAGCACTTCCTCGGTGATCGTCGCGGAGTCGGCGGCGACGTCGTCGACTTCGAGGTCCTCGCTCTCGAAGTCCATCCCGTACTCGGGCGTCTCGATCTCGAAGTCGGCGACCTCCTCGTCGCCCTCGCTCCACTCGGCGACGACGGTCGAGCCGGGGCGGACGTCGTCGTAGCCTTCCAGGCCCTGGAACATCAGGACGCGGCTGACGTCCTGGGTCTCGGCTTCCCGGAGGGTGTTGGTCATCTTGAGGGCGAAGGGCAGGTGGTAGAAACTGCCGAGGTGGACGTCGGCGTTGGCGGGGTTGGCCAGCGTCTCGACGGTGTTGACGAACGTCCGGACGCCCATCTGGTCCCGTCGCTCCCAGATGTCGTCGACGCCGGGGTTGAAGTTGGGCTGGTAGTAGTAGCCCACGCCGACCTCGTCGACCATGTCGGCGCTCTCTTCGGGTTCGAGGTCGGTCCGGACGCCGAGTTCGTCGAGCACGTGCTTGTACGAGTCGGACTTCTGGGAGGGGATGCGGTCCCCGGAGTGGATGACGATCGGGGTGCCGGCGGCCGCAGCGACGGCGCCCGCGGCCACACCGAGGATGGCGGTGTCGGCTTTGCCGTCGTAGTTCGCCCCGCAATCGACGGGGTCGGCGTCGGGTTCGGCCGTCACGACGGACTGCTCGCGCATGACGTCGGTGAACGCGGACAGCTCCTCGGGATTGTTGCGCTTCCAGCGGTTGGCCAGCATGAACGCGCCGAACGTCGTGGGGTCGGGTTCGTCGGCCAGGATGCGCTCGAAGGCCTCCCGGGCCTGCGCGTGGTCCATGTCCGCTGCGGATTTGGGCCCCGAACCGACGACTTCGGTCATCAGCCGTTTGAGCGGCCACTCGCCGAACTCCTGGGTCGCTTCTGCCATACTCGGCGCTCGGGCCGCCAGAGCGAAATAGCCTGCGGAACGCGCCGCTTCTCCCACGACGCCGAACGACGACCGCGACGCTGCGACGTCGGGTCTCACCCGCCGTCCTCGCGCGCCCCCTGCACCTGCGCGATGTGAGACAGTGTCACCAGTCCGAGTCCGCCGACGATGTTCCCGGCAGTGACGACGGCTGTGATTTCGGCCAGCGTTCCGAGGCCGATGTCGGCACCGAAAAAGACGCCGAACAACAGGTGCAACACGGTGACGATGACGTGGTCGAACGGCCCCAGCGCCAACAGAACTCCGACCATGTAGGAGACCGTGATCTGACTCCTGACGCTATTGACCGCCGACAAGAGAAAGGAGAGTAGCGTGACGAGACCGCCGCCAGTGATGCCTTTCGCGAAGCCAGCGACCGGGTCTCGGACGACGGTATCCTCGGCGAACCCGCGTAACGCGTGAGCCGTTCCTGACGGGAGTGCACCGTCGACCGACAGGACCCACACCATCAGTGCGCCGCCGACGAGGTTGAGGACGAAGGTAACGACCCACAGGCGGACGAGCTTCGAGACGAGCCACGACTGGGAGTTCTCGGCCGCCGCCGCGACCGGGTCGAAGAAGTTCTCCGTGAACAGCTCCGCGCGACCGACCACCAGGAACACGATGCCAGTGCCGAAAATGAGCGCCCCGGCGACGCTGGCAATGTCCTCGAACTGCGACGCGAACGCCGCCTCAACGATGCCGAGCGCGGCGATCCCGAAGACGATGGTAAAGCCGGCGATGAAACTGGTCGCGAAGAGTTCGAGTGGCGACTGGTCCAGCCGCCGTTGCCCTTCATCGACCGCCCGCTGGAACACCTCGGAGGGGTCCGGTTGGACACCCATTTTCGACTGGTCGGTCGGCACGAGCAAAAACGTGTAGATTCGCCTGTATATCGGGCTGCTACCCCGCTATCAGCCCGCATCCGTCGTGAAAAGGAGGCTCACTTACCAACCCGATGAGATACGCTCTCGACGTGACGGCACTTCGACTGGCGAGCCGGGGTGTGGCCGCTCACTGGTCGTCGTGACGTCGCTCGACCATGCCCAACCCGATCCAGGAGATGACCGCCTCGCCGTCCTGGTTGTACCCCGTGAGCTTGCTGTCGACGTGGCCGACCGCAGGATTGTCTTCGTCGGTTCGTTTGTCGACGACTTCGACCTCGACCGAGAGCGTGTCGCCGGGGCGGACTGGCCGAATCCAGCGCAGGGCGTCGACGCCGCGTGCCCCCTGGGACGCCCAGTCGGCCTCGTCCATCACTTCGACGAGCAGGCGCATGCACATCGAAGCGGTATGCCAGCCGCTGGCTGCGAGGCCGCCGAACGCCGTCTCTTCTGCGGCGTCCTCGTCGACGTGGAACGGCTGCGGGTCGTACTGTTCGGCGAACTCGACGATCTCGTCTTTCGTGACGTCCTGGCTGCCGTGCTCGTAGGTTTCTCCGACCTCGATATCATCGAAGTACCTGACCATCGCTCCCTACTGGCCGGCGCTCCCACGAATAGGTTGTCCCCGTTCGTTGCTGACCAGTTGCGGTGAAACGACAGGATTACACGCCACGACTCCATAGGCCGGCTAATGAGCCTCCAGTCGGGCGACTGGCGCGACGAGATCGACGACGCGGACGCGGCCCTGATCGACGGCTACCAGAGCGACTTCCCAATCGCCGAACGGCCGTTCCGCGTCGTCGCCGACGATCTGGGTATCACGGAAACCGACGCCCTCCAGCGAGTCGAACGGCTCCGCGACGAGGGCGTGTTCCGTCGGTTCGGCGCCGTGCTCAACCCGCCCGTCATCGGGTCGTCGACGCTGGCAGCCGTCGCAGCGCCCGACGACCGCTTCGACGAGGTCGCCGAGGTCGTCAACGGCTACCGACAGGTCAACCACAACTACCGACGGGATCACGAGTGGAACATGTGGTTCGTCGTGACTGCCGGGTCGCGGGAGACGCGCGACCGCATCATCGCCGAGATCGAGGACCGAACCGGCCTCGACGTCCTCGTCCTCCCGATGCTCACCGACTACTACATCGATCTGGAGTTCCCCGTCGTGAACACTGACCGCTTCGCCCGGGAATCCTTCGCAGAAACGGACGCCTCGGCCACTCGAATCAGCGAGGACGCCGCGGCGGACCTCTCCGCGCTGGATCGGCGGCTCCTGCTCGAAATCCAGGACGGCTTCCCGCTGTCGGCGACGCCCTATCGGGACGTCGCCGACGCGGTGGGCGCCGACGTGGCTGACGTGTTAGCGGCCATCGAGGGACTGCTCGCCGATGGGTGTATCAAGCGCATCGGCTGCGTGGTCAACCACGTCGCGACCGGCTTCGACAGCAACTGCATGGTGGTGTGGGACGTGCCCGACGAGAAACTGGACGAGTGGGGGTCGACTGCGGGCTCGCTGCCCTACGTCACCCTGTGCTATCACCGCCCGCGCCGCCCCGAGCAAGACTGGCCGTACAACCTCTTCACGATGATTCACGGCCGCGAATCGGCGGCCGTCGACGAGAAGATCGACGAACTCGCCGACGAGTACCTGCCCTGCGAGCACGAGCGACTGTACTCGACCGAGACGCTGAAACAGACGGGCGCGCGGTACGACGAGATCGTTGGCGAGTGATTTTTCGCCCCACGTGCGAGCGAACCAGCGTTTCTCGTCAGTCGATCTCTCGGTTTGATGATTACTGTAACTCTCTCACTCACGACGGGGTGGAATTGGCGGTGAGCGTCGCTGAAGCGCGGACTTTGCCTCGTGGTGGCAGCTGCAAAACGTCTTGGTCTATCGAAACATCCGGAACGCTTATCATTCTGTTGCGTCTAAGGTGCTACCCTGATGAGTTCCGGTGACCTCCCCACCGTTCTGGTGGTGGACGACGAACCCGACGTGGCCGACGCCTACGCGGCGCAGTTGTCGTCCGAGTACCGCGTCGAAACGGCATACAGCGGGGAGGAGGCACTGGACGAACTGGGGCCGGACGTGGACGTGGTGCTGCTCGACCGTCGGATGCCCGGCGTGTCGGGCGACGACGTCCTCGACGAGATTCGTGAGCGCGGTCTCGACTGTCGCGTGGCGATGGTGACGGCGGTCGACCCGGACTTCGACATCATCGAGATGCCGTTCGACGACTACGTCATCAAGCCCGTCTCTCGCGACGACCTGTTCGAGACGCTCGAGCGACTGCTGACGTGCGCCGAATACGAGGCGAAACTCCGGGAGTACTACGTCCTCAGCACCAAGTACGCGACGTTGCTGGCGAACAAGAGCGACGCGGCGCTCGAAAACAGCGAGGAGTTCGCGGACCTGACGGCCCGACGGGAGGAGGTACGCGAGCAACTCGACGCTAGGGTCGAGCAGTTCGACGACGAGGACTTCGCGGCCGTGTTCCGCGAACTCCACGACGGCCGGACGGTCGCCGCTGGGCCGTCCGACGAGTAGCCACGTCGACAGTTCGGCCGCAACCGTCCGGCGGACCGACTGACTGCGTGTTCAGAACGGTTGCCACCGCTCCGCATTCGTCCGATTCCGCCCACACGGGCAGCCACTGCGTTCGTGCATCCTGATTTTCATTTCTGAGGAACGGGCGGAAACTTTTTGCCTGTTCTTTGCGACCTGATAACGTGAGTGGATAGGTTTGGGCGAAACAACAATCCTCATCGTCGACGACGAATCTGCAGTCACGGACGTCTATGCGGCTCATCTCCAGGACGAATACGACGTCCGGACAGCCTATGATGGGTCGGAAGCGGTCGAGAAGCTGGACGAGGAGATCGACGCCGTCCTCCTGGACCGCCGGATGCCGGGCATGTCCGGTGACGAGGTCTTAGAACACATCCGCGAGGAGGGATACGACTGCCGCGTGGCGATGGTGACGGCAGTCGATCCGGACTTCGACATTCTCGACATGGGCTTCGACGATTACGTCGTCAAGCCGGTCTCGCGGGACGATCTCTACGAGACGGTGGACAGACTGCTCACCTATTCGTCGTACGACGACACGTTCCAGAAGTACTTCTCGCTGGTCTCGAAGCGGGCTGCGCTCCAGACCTCGAAGAGCCAGTCGGCGCTCGAAACCAACGAGGAGTACCAGGAATTGACCGATCGAATCAACGAACTCGAAGCGGAACTCGACGACGCTGTGATGGACTTAGAGGAGGGCGAGTTCGGCGCGCTCTTCCGGATGCCGGAACCCGATTTCGACTCCCTCGACTCTCCGTCATAGCCGTCGCTGGCTCTCATGGCATGGGAACAGACGCCGTATACGGTGCTGTTCGCCGGTGTAACAGTCCTGTTGTTAGCCGCTGCCGTCGTCTCGTTCCGCCACCGCGAGGCGGCGGGCGCCACGCCACTGGCTGTTCTCTCCGCTGCGACGGCCGTCTGGGCGGCGACCGCCGCACTCGGCGTCGCTCGAACCGACCCCGGTGGACTCCGGGCGTTCGCTAATCTCGCGTTCGTCGGCGTCTCTCTCGTCCCGGTCGCGTTCCTCTTTTTCGCCGTCGAGTACGCCAACCGCGACGTGTGGCTGACTCGGTACGGACCGCTCCCGCTGCTCGTGGTCCCGGTGCTCACACAGCTCGTGGTCTGGACGAATCCCTCGCACCAGCTGATGTGGACGCGCCGGGTCGTCGAGCACACCGGCTCCGTTTCGACGCTCGCCGTTCAGTACGGTCCCTGGTTCTGGTTCCACAGCGCCTATTCGTACCTCTTGACGCTGGTGGGGACGTATCTGCTCGTCCGAACCTACGTGGTCTCGGAGACCGTGTTTCGGAGCCAGTCCGCCGCCGTCCTCGTCGGGGTGATGGCACCCTGGCTCAGCAACGCGCTGTACGTGTCCGGCCTCCTCTCCGTCCCAATCGACCCGACGCCGGTCGCGTTCTCGGTGACGGCGGTGGCGTTTCTGATCGCCATCTACAGACACAAACTCCTCGAACTGATGCCCGTCGCACGTGAGATCGCCCGTGACGAACTCCTGGACAACCTCGTCGAGGCGGTGTTCATCCTCGACGACCGCGGCTGCATCTCGGATTTCAACGAACCCGCCAGGCACATCGCGGGTGAGCCGGCCGCTGCCATCGTCGGTGAACCCATCGACGAGGTCGTTCCGGGGCTCGCGGACGCGCTGACCGACGTGAGCGACGAGACGCTCTCTGAGGACGACACCGGGACCGAGGTCGCGCTTCGGCAGAACGGGACGCTTCGCCACTACGACGTGCGGGTGACGGAGTTGCGCCGTGGCGGTGGGCTGCTGCGCGGGAGGCTCGTGAGCCTCCAGGACGTGACCGACCGCCGACAGCGCGAACAACGGTTGGACGTGCTCAACCGGGCGCTGCGTCACGACCTGCGCAACGAGGCGAACGTCATCCTGGGGTACGCCGAACTCGGCATGCAGAACCACCCCGACGCCGAGTGGGTCCAGGCCATCCAGCACCACGTCTCGGGCATGGTCGATCTGAGCGCCAAGGTCCGCCAGATCGAGCAGGCGCTCGACGGGGAAAACGTCGAGTCGCGACCGATCGACGTGGCGGCAGCCGTCCGCGAGGTCGTCGCCGAAATCGAGGCAGAACGCCCCGACCTCTCTATCGACACGGCCCTGCCCGATTCGGCGCACGCCTCGGCCATCGAACTCGTCGATTCGGCCATCTCCAACGCCCTCGAGAACGCGATCGAACACAACGACAATCCGGACCCGCTGGTCGAGGTGTCGGTCTCGGTCTGGCTGACCGACGCCGGTGACGTGGCGATCGAGATCACCGACAACGGCCCCGGCATCCACGAGGACGAACGCGAGGTCCTCCTGCGCGGACGGGAGACCCAACTCGATCACGTCAGCGGCCTCGGCCTCTGGATCATCAACTGGATCGTCACCGAATCCGGGGGCACCATCGCGATCGACGAGAACGAGCCCCGGGGCAGTGTCGTCACGCTCCACCTCCCAGCGGCGGAGAACCCTCCTGAATCGGAAGCGGCCGTCGCGGATCCCGCTTCGACCGGTCAGCCCACCGGAGACGTCGACCGCTCCTGAGCGTGCGAGCCGTGGGAGCCGGGACTGGCTTCACGCAGAGCAAATTTCTTTTCGAAAGCACTAACGGTAGTTCAAGCCTAAGAAGACTCCAATGAGTCAGCAACTGCCGGACGTCCAGGCATCCAGTCCGGAAGTACGCGTGGGCTTGAACCGTGTCGGCGTCACGGGGGTCGAGAAACTCGTCAAACTCGGTCGCCAAGACGACCGTCCGATCGTTCTCATGGCGGACTTTTCGGTGTTCGTCGACCTGCCGTCCTGGCGGAAGGGCGCAGACATGTCCCGGAACATGGAGGTCATCGACGAGACGCTCGAAGCCGCCGTCGCAGAGGAAGCCTACCGCGTCGAAGACGTCTGCGGTGAGGCCGCCGAACGGCTGCTCGACAAGCACGACTACACGACCAAGGCCGAGGTCCGCATGGAGGCGGAGTACGTCACCCGCGAGCGGACGCCCGAGAGCGACCGCCCGACCCAGTCGACCGCGGACATCATCGCCTCGGCGACCGCCACCGAGGATGGCACCCACGAGGAGATCGGCGCCCGCGTCACCGGGATGACCGTCTGTCCCTGCTCGCAGGGAATGAGCACGTCCCGCGCACGGGAGACGCTCCGCGGCCTGAACGTCGAGGACGAAGTCATCGACCAGTTCTTAGAAGAGGTACCGCAGCCAGGCCACTCCCAGCGGGGCCACGCCACGCTGACCATCGAGAGCGAGGGCGCGCCCGAGGCGGACCTGAACGACATCATCGAGGTCGCCCGCGATTCGATGAGCGCGCGCATCTACAACCTGGCCAAGCGCCCGGACGAGGACCACATGACCTACGAGTCCCACAAGGACGCGAAGTTCGTCGAGGACTGCGTCCGCTCGATGGCCGAGGGCGTCGTCGACGCGTTCCCGGATCTCCCCGAGGACGCCATCGTGACGATGAAACAGTCCAACGACGAGTCGATCCACCAGCACAACGCCCACGCGGAACGGGTCGCGGAGTTCGGGACGCTCGTGGGCGAGGTCAACGGGGACGACTAGCGTCTGCCGACCGGAGGGAGGCGGTTCACGGACCGCGAGCATGGCGAGCGGTCCGTTTTTCGCCCACGTTTTTCGAGGAGTGGTCGCCGCTGGCGACCCGACGATGAAAAAGGTGGGGTGTCAGATGCCCAAGATTATTATCGTCTTATAGAAATAGACGGACGTATGGCAAGCTGTGCCGAATGTGGGGATGGGATAGAGACGGCATACGACTGTCGTGACTGCGGGGACGCGTTCTGCATCGACCACCGACTCCCGGGCGATCACGAGTGTGCGTCGGGAACGGAGGACACGGTTGACGTGACCGATGGTGGCGTGGTCACGGAGCCGACGTCGCTCTCGCTGCCGGACGGGCCGCGAGTAACGCTGTTCTTACCGGTCTGGCGGAAGATTCCCTGGCCGATCTTTCCGCTGCTGGGGGTCGTGCTCGTTCCGGCGTCCGTGCTGGCGCTCGTGTTCGCTCCGGTAGCGCTGCTGGGAGTCGCGCTCGTTCCGCTGTCGCCGCTGGTGCTTGGTCTCCACGTCTATCACGAGCGGCTCGCCCACGCGCTGGCCGCAGAGTCCGGCGAGGGCGAACCCGACGCGTGGCGTCCGAGCGGTGTGTACTACTTCCCGGTCGCACTGCTGGTCTTCTCCCGACTCATCGGTGACCTGGGGATCGTGATCGCGATGGGGGCGATTCCCGGGCTGATCGCGTCGATCGTCTACGCCGTTCAGAAACTGCGGCACAGGTGACGGCTCGTCCGCACGGCGGGTCACGGGCGCTGCCGGGGAGACCAACCGCTTCGTTCGTCACTGTGGTTCTTCCGATCAATCGGCCGTCTGGGCACGCCACGTCTCGCGACACTGCTTGTCACAGAACGCGTAGAGCGCGACGTTGCCGCGTTCGTCCTTCGCGGTGACGATCGGGTACCAATCGGAGGTGTCGATCGCCGACCCGCAGCAGTGACAGTGTGTCATTCGGCTGTTGGATTCGCGCTGTGGGCTCCTGTGCGCCGAATTAGCGTTCGTCATCCCTCTCGGTTCCGGGCTGGACCAGCACCACGGCTTCACCGTCGATGACGGTTCCGTCCTCGTCGGTGACCGTCGTCGACAGCCGATACCGGTCGTCGCTGATCGGTTCGACGACTGTGCAGTCGGCGGTGACCTGGGCGCCGAGGTAGACCGGACTGTGGAACTCCAGGTCCTGTGAGAGGTAGACGACGCGACCGGGGAGACGGGCCAGCGCGGCGCTGATCAGCCCGGAGACGAGGATCCCGTGTGCGATCCGGGTGCCGAACATCGTGTCGCTGGCTGCCGCTTCGTCCAGGTGGAGCGGGTTCGTGTCGCCGCTTACGGCGGCGAACTGGGTGACGTCCGCATCGGAGATCGTCTTGCCGAACCGGACGCTGTCGCCGACGGTGAGTTCGTCGGGATCGTCGACGTCGGTGGTGACGTCCCAGTTCGGGAGGTCGGCGGCCGGTTCGATCTCGTCGGCCGGGGCGTCGCCGTCCTGCGTGCTCGTGGACAGGCCGGACGCGGCCAGCAGGGCTCGGTTTGCTTCGACGAGACTGGCTCGAAGGTGCGTCGATGAGTCGGTGAGTGTGTTCAGTAGCATCGGTGGGTGCGAGTCGAGTCGGTCGGACGCCGTCTCGACGGTATCGCCTATCGAACGGTAAGGTACCGTTACGCGATAGGACTGGCCGGTACGTGTATTCGGTCGGCTCGCTGGCGAGGCAATATGTATACGGTTGTCTCGGCTTACGGACAGCTATGGTCAGCTTAGGCCGGAAACCGCGTCGCTGTGGGCGGCCTACGCGGTGGGCATCGCCGGCTGCTGTTCGGCGTCGAACAACTGGCCGAGCAGGCTGCGCTGTGCGAGTCGGAGGTGCCGGTTGACGGTCGGTTGTGAGACGTCGAGCATGGTCGCGACTTCCTCGCCGGTCGTCTCGCGCGGCCACTCGAAGAAGCCACTGTAGTACGCAGTGGTGAGCGTCTCGCGCTGTCGATCGGTCAACGCGCCGAGGAGGGATTCGACGAGGTCGGCTTTCGTGCCGATCGAGCGCTCGACGTCGCGCCGTGCGACGAGTTCGACGGACTGGTGGCGATCCTGCAGCAGTTCGACGAACTCGCGGACGTCCGTCTCGCGCGGCACGTCGACGATGACGTCCAGTTCCCCGTTCTCGGCGATCATCGAGCGCGGCCGGACGCCGTGTGAGACGAGCGTCGAGGCGACGAGCCCTTCCGAGATGGTGGCCTCGAAGTGGTCGCCGTCGTCGGTCGTGCTGATGATCCGGTACTCGGACACTGTCACGAACCGGTCCAGAAGCGCTGTAATCTCCGCCGCGCGCGCGTCAGTCACGGTGAAAAACAGCCGCGTCGTCTCGCCGCTGTCGGCCGAGAGGCCGTCGAACTCGACGCGACAGTCGGCCTCGGTCGCGAGTTTCAACAGGAGCGACTCCTCGTTGAAAAAGCGGAGCTTCAGCTCCGTGGCAGTGTCCATGTAGAGCGCCTGCTTCGTCTGGACGGCGCTGATGGCGTTCCCGACGGTCTCACCGAGTTCGACGAACACGGACCGTTCGAGATCGCCGAACGCGTTCGGTTCGTCTGCGTAGACGGCCAGCACGCCGTAGGTGTACTCGTCGTGTCTGACCGGGACGCTCATGACCGACTGGAAGTCGTGTTCGAGGGCCGTTCTGCGCCACGGCTCGGAGCGCAGTCGCTCCAGGACGCTTCCGACGACCGTCGGCGA
Organism: Halorientalis brevis; assembly: GCF_023077655.1. Lineage (NCBI taxonomy): Archaea > Methanobacteriati > Methanobacteriota > Halobacteria > Halobacteriales > Haloarculaceae > Halorientalis > Halorientalis brevis. The sequence goes on from NZ_JALLGV010000003.1 coordinate 314,041, forward strand.
CTCCGCGTCGGCAGTCTGCCAGGCGGGTTCGCTGTCCTCGCCCGTCAGGGCGACGCTGTCGAGGTAGCGCTGGCCCTGCCCAGCCCACGTCTGGGGGACGACGGCTTCGTCGGTGTTGTCGTGGCTGCCGATCCAGGCGAACGAAATCACGTCGCTTTCGGCGAGCTGCTCACAGACGGCGGTCTCGATCTCGGAGCGGGACGTCGCGTCGATCAGCGACTGGTCGACGTTCCGGATGATGTCGGTGATCTCGACCTGGCGCCTGAGGCGCTTGTTCTGTGCCTGGAGCTGTTCGTCTCGCTCTCGCAGGCTCGACTCGCTTTCGAGGCGGTCGAACGCCGCTTCCGTCGTCGCGACGAGCGTCTCGACGAGCTGTCGCGTCCGGCTGTCAACCGACTCGTCGGCCGATACCACCGTCACGACGCCGTGGTCTCCGACTGGCACGACCAGACCACTCTGTGTGGTCGCGTCGGATTCCGTCGCGGTCTCGGAGCGGTCTCCACGGCTCGTGTGGAAACGGTCCGGTTGCGTCTCGTCGTGGAGCAGCCACTGAAGCGATGCGCGGTCGTCGAGCGAGACGGTCTCCCCGTCGACGAACGCCTGCCAGGCCGCTGATTCGTCGTCCCCCATCGGGAGCGGCTGCACGCCGTCACACAGGCTGCCGTATCCCGTCGTCATCGCGATCGGCGCGAACGCGTTGGCCTCGCTGTCGAGCAGGTAGACGCCGACTCCGGGTACGTCGATGATCTCCTCGGCGATGTCGACGACGGTCTCAGAGATCGCGGCTTCGGACTCCGCGTGGAGCAACTCCCGGGTCGCGTCGTGGAGCGATTCGAGCGCTAGCTCGTACTGTTTGCGGTCAGTGACGTCCTGGAGGACGCCCTGGTACTTGACGACCTCGCCGTCCGCACGGACGGGCTCGCCCGAGGATCGCACCCATCGCTCGACGCCGTCCGCGCGTATGAGTCGGCACTCGAAGCTGTACGGTTCGCCCGCTTCGAGCGCGCCCTCGACGAGTTCGCGAAGCTCCTGCTGGTCGTCCGGGTGCGCGAACTCGATCCCCTTCTCCAGGTCGAACGACTCCTCGAGCGGGACGCCGTAGATGCGCTTGAGCTCGTCCGTGAACTGGAGGTCGTACGGCGGTCCCGCTGTGAGGTCGAGTTCCCAGCCGCCGACGCCGGCGAGTTGCTGGGCCTGTTCGAGGAGGTAGCGCTGCCGCTCGAGTTCCCGTTCGTGCTCCTTGCGCTCGGTGACGTCGAAGGAAACGCCGATGACCTCCGTGACCTCGCCGTCCTCGGATACCGGCTGATAGGTGCTCTCGAAGACGACGCCGTCGATCTCGCGGACCGAGTTGACGGTCTCGCCGTCGAGCGCCCGCGCGACGTCTTCGAGGATCTCGTCTCGCCCCTCGTAGACGTCCTCCACGGACTCGCCGACGACTTCGCCGGGTTCGAGGTCGAGCTTCTCCAGCCCTTTGCCGGAAGACAGCGTGAACGTGCCGTCATCGTCGAGTGCGTACAGGATCACGGGGATGTTCGACACGACGGAGTCGAGGCGCTCGGTCGTTGCCTCCAGTTCGCGCTCGCGCTCTTTGCGCTCGGTGATCTCCTGGAGTGCGCCTCGGAGCTTGACGACGTCTCCGTCCTCGTACACCGGCTCCCCGGCGGACCGTACCCATCGCTGGACGCCATCGGCGCCGATGAGGCGCGATTCCTCGGTGTACGGTTCTCCCTCCTCGATCGCGCGCGTGACGACTTCGCGAACGCCCGCCTGATCTTCGGGATGGTACATCTCGATCCCCGTCTCCAGGTCGAAGTTCTCGCCCGGAGAGAGTCCGTGGATGCGGTAGAGTTCGTCGGTGAGCGACACTTCGTACGGTGGTTCCCCCGCGAGGTCGACTTCCCAGCCGCCGACGCCGGCGAGTTCCTGGGCCTGTTCGAGGAGGGAGCGCTGGCGTTCGAGTTCCTGTTCGCGCTCCTTGCGCTCGGTGATGTCCTGGAGTGAGCCCCGGAGCTTGATGATCTCGCCGTCTTCGAGGACTGGTTCGCTGGTCGTCCGGACCCACCGTTCGTTGCCCTCGGCGGTGATGAAGCGTGCTTCGATGTCGTAGGGCTCGCCGTCCTCGATGGCACGCTCGATCGCGTCGCGGACGCGGGGGCGGTCCTCGGGATGGTAGAACTCGATCCCCCGCTCCATGTCGAACGACTCGTCGAGCGGAACCTCGTGAATGCGTTTGAGTTCGTCAGTGAGCTGGACTTCGTACGGCGGCTCTCCGCGGAAATCGAGTTCCCAGCCGCCGACGTGGGCGATCTCCTGGGCCTGTTCGAGGAGGGAGCGCTGGCGCTGGAGTTCGTCCTCGCGCTCTTTGCGCTCGGTGATGTTCCGCGTCGCCCCGACGATCTGTTCGACGGTGTCGTCGATAACGACGGGTGCGAGCCGGGTCTCCCAGCACGTCTCCGAGTCGCGGATCGACAGCTGGACTTCGTATTTGTGCGGGTCCCGCTGGGCGACGCACTCTCTGTAGTGCGCCAAGAGGGTCTCGCCGTCTTCGTCGCCGAAGACCGCTCGAGGGGTCTCTCCGCGGACCTCCTCGTTCGGGAACCCAGTGGTCGCTTCGTACGCTGGGTTCACGCGTTTGAACCGGAACTCGTCGGCGTCCTCGTCGACGTCGATCACGAAGAGCGCGTCCTGGGTGTTCTCGAACAGGGTCTCGGCGATTTCGAGTTCCTGTTCGCGCTGTTTGCGCTCGGTGATGTCGCGACTGAGTCCCATGACGCCGATGATCTCGCCGTCCGCGTCGCGGTAGGGGAACTTGTTGTCGAGGAACGTGATCTTCTCGCCGTCGATGAACCGAACCGCCTCGGCGTTGATCTGCTTGCCGGTCTCCACGAGCCGCCTGTCCTGTTCACGGAGTGCAGCCGCAGTCTCCTCGTCGAAGAGCTCCTCGTCGCGCTTCCCGACCACGTCTTCGGGTTCGAGGTCGAAGAGCCCGGCCGCGGCCTCGTTCATCAGTTCGTACTCGCCGGCTCTGTTCTTGATGTAGACGGCTTCAGCGGTGTTCTCGATGAGCGCGTTGAGCTGCCGGTTCGTCTTCCGGAGCTCCCGCTCGTGGCGTTTGCGCTCGGTGACGTCGAAGGCGACGCCGATGACCTCCGTGACCACGCCGTCCTCGAACACCGGCTGATAGGTGCTCTCGAAGACGATGTCGCCGATCTCGACGGTTTTGCTCACTCGCTCCCCGTCGAGTGCGCGCTCGATGGCCTCGACGACGTCCGTGTTGTCCGCGTAGACGTCTGTCACCGACTCGCCGACGACCTCGCCGGGGTCGAGGCCCAGTTTCTTCAGTCCGTTTCCTTCCGAGAGGGTGAACGTCCCGTCGTCGTCGACCGCGAACAGGATCACGGGGATGTTCGACACGATGGAATCGAGGCGCTCGGTCGCCGCTTCCAGTTCCCGCTCGCGCTGTTTGCGCTCGGTGACGTCCTGGAGCGTCCCTCGCAGCTTGACGACCGCTCCGTCGTCGATGACGGGTTCGCAGGTGGTCCGCACCCACCGTTCGTTCCCCTCGGCGGTGACGAGCCGCACTTCGATGTCGTAGGGCTCGCCGTCCTCGATGGCGCGCTCGACCGCGTCGCGGACGCGGGGGCGGTCCTCGGGATGGTAGAACTCGATCCCCCGCTCCATGTCGAACGACTCGTCGAGCGGAACCTCGTGAATGCGTTTGAGCTCGTCGGTGAGGGTTCCTTCGTACGGTGGGTCTCCACCGAGGTCGAGTTCCCAGCCGCCAACGTGGGCGAGTTCCTGGGTCTGTGTGAGGAGGGAGCGCTGGCGCTCGAGTTCTTCTTCGCGCCGCTTGCGCTCGGTGATGTTGCGCGTGGCCCCGACGACCCGCTCGACGGTGCCGTCGGTGACGACGGGTGCCATCCGCGTCTCCCAGTACGTCCCTTCCTCGGGGACTGCGACCTGTTCGACGAGTTCGATGGGTTCCTGCTGCTCGATACACGTGCGATGGTTTTCGATCATCGCGCTGGCTTCTTCCTCGCTGAAGACAGCTCGCAGATCTCGGCCCCGAATGTCCGCGTTCGAGAGGCCAGTCTCCTCCTCGAACGCGGGATTCACCCGTTCGAACCGGAACTCGTCGCTCTCCTCGTCGACGTCGATCACGTAGAGGACGTCCTGCGTGCTCTCGAACAGCTTGTCGGCGATTTCCAGTTCCTGTTCGCGCTGTTTGCGCTCGGTGATGTCGCGGACGACGCCGGCGGTTCCACGGAACTGGCCGTCCTCCGCCGGAAGCAGCGCCATGTGGTTTTCCGTCAGCACCTCGCCGCCGTCGGCAGTCTGGACCGCCATCTCGAAGGTGAGATACGGCGCTTCGCCGCGTTGGAGCACGTCCCGGATCAGTTCCTGTGCCGTCGCCAGGTCCGCCTCCGTCATCACCGTCGAGACGTGCTCGCCGACCAACTCGCTGGGGTCGTAGCCGGCCAGCTGTTCGATGGCGTCGTTGACGAACAGGAAGTTCCCGTCCGCATCGAGTGCGTACATGGGATCGCCGACCGCCTGGATGATCCCCTCGTAGCGCTCTAACTGCTGGGCCTTCTCCGACAGGTCGGTGATGGCCGTCGCCGCGTCCCGTCCGAGAGAGTACCCGACGAGCGCGACGAGTCCAACGCCGAGGAACGTCGCTGCGACCCCGTATCGGGCGCCGACGCTGAACGCCGCGCCGACTCCGAGCGCCGCTACCACGACCGCCAGGACGACCAGTGCCACCGTGAACTTCAACGCGAACCGCTCCCTGAGAACGTCGGGAACGAGCCACCGCAAAGCGGACCGAGCCATATCTTCAATTCGAAACGGTTCTGGCGGTAAAGAGCCCAACGGTAAAGTTTAGCCTACTTTCGGCGGGTGTGAGCGCTCCTCTTTCGCGCGGGCGTCGCCGGTCGTTGCGGCCGCTTCGTCCCTGTGGCGTTCGTTTTTAGTGCCTCTTCACAGGGTACTCCGCTGAGTAAGACGGACTTACGTCGCTGTGCGGTGCGGATCTCTCGATCCACAGGTAGCAATTGGGACGTGAAACGCACCACCTGTCCTCCGGCAAGCCGTGCTGGGAAGCTCCCCGACGCGGTGGTTTCGGGTGTTCTCTCACGGGTCGATCGCCACCGGCCAGTCGCGACAATCGCGTCCGGCGCCAGGACCGTTGCTGTGTCCCGTCTGAACCGAATGCCGTCGTGGCTCGGTTGCCAGTTGCTCGATTCCGATCCCGATCTTGCCTCCGACGACAGACATCGTTGTGGCGGCGGGCTTCGACTGGGGACCGTCCGCGCGCGAGCGACGAAGACGGAGTGCCGATGTGATCACCGCGACCACTGTCTGCCTGTTACCCCAGCCACACGGGCGGGCTCAGACTGCCAGTTCGGCGCCTGGGACGCTGCTGACGCCGTCGAGACCGGGCGGTGAATACAGTTACACCGCTAGCTGGCGGCTGTTTATACATATAGCGGGCAACCCCAGGCCGTTCTCTCCCCTGGGTTAGCGTAATGAACACGATAAAAGAACGGCAGCGTCCCGTCCAGCCAACCGATGCAGTCGTGCGCGCGGTCGCGTCGGTGCGCGACGTCGATCCAGTCGACCTCAACAGGCCGCTGTTCATGGCGGTCGATCCCGACGCACTGGATCGCCTGTTCGAATCACGGGCCGACGGTCTGTCCGTGACGTTCCGCTACCACGGGCACGACGTGGAAGTCCGCTCGGACCTGACCGTCGTCGTCGACGGTACTGCTGTCGAACCTGAGAGGTAGACCCCAGCAAATGAATACGGCCGACACGACCCCCGCGATCCGCGAACTGTACGAAGAATTCCCGATCGGTGCACAGACCGTCTCGATGATCTCCGACCCGGAGAACCCGAACGCGTGGATACAGTCGAACCAGGCGCTCCCGATCGAACAGTAGCGTTCTTTTCCCCTGCGAAACGGCTCGACCGACAGCGAGCAGCGCCTAGAGGTTCAGCGGCTCGGCGTCTTCCCACTTGGGGTCGAACTCAGACCTGACGTTCGCGGCGAACTCCCGGTCCTTGAGGTCGATCATGGCGAACGTCTCCTCGGCGTTGAGCGGGTGCGGCACCTCGATGCACACTTCGGCGTTGTCGATGAGTTCGAAGGTCCCCGTGACGTTCCCGGAGGTCCGCAGCGAGAACTGGTCGTGGCGGGCGAGATGTGTCCGGTAGTGCTCGCCGACGCTCTCGGGCAGTTCGCCGACCAGTTCCGGCCGCATCAGCAGCGACACGTCCACGCCGCGGTCGAGTGCGTCGCCCAGTTCCTCGACGATCAGGTCGCCGACCATGTCGATGTCGAACTGCTGGGAGAGCGTCGACGCGACCATGATGATCCGTTCGTCCGCGGCCGCCAGCCGCTCGACGAGCAGGTCGACCGTCTCCTCGGGGCCGACGGCAGCGGTCCAGAACGTCTCCTCGACCGGCTCGGCCGTCTCGAGTTCGCCCACGAGCTCGTCGACGATGTTCTCGTACTGACTCGCCTTCTCGTCGAGTTCCCGCTTTTTGTCTTCGAGCAGCCGGTCGAGCGCCGTCTGTGGCTCGACGGCGACGTACTTCTTCGGCCGGCTCGCGCTCTGACTCCGGACGAGGTTGTACGTCTCGATGCTGTTGAGGACGTCGTAGATCCGACCCATCGGCACGTCGCTCACACGTGACAACTCTTTGGCAGTCGTCGGCCCAGTCTTCAGCAGCGCGCGGTAGGCGCGCGCCTCGTATTCGGACAACCCCAAATCTCTCAGACTTGCCATTATTACGTTAGGTTGGTTCGGGGGCTTATAAACGCATCGCAGGTTTACCACTGTGTATTATGGTACTCGGGTCCGTCACGGCGGGAATTACCCGGGTATGCCGGGTTCTGTGCGCAGGTCCGATTCGGAAACCTGTCCGTCGGTTCGAGGCGGCGCCGACGGGTGTCGGTCTCCCCGACGACGCGGGGAGTGTCTGCCGAATGACCTGTCGATACTGTACGTTCACACAGTGATGTGTATATGCCCTGCGATTTCGCTGGTTTCAGCGAGGGACCGATGCGTGCGTTGGCGCGTCCACCGGACTCAGGCGTCGGTAGCGAGGTCCGCCAGCGAATCCGGGGTGTCGGCGGTGCCCACCTGTTCGCCGCCCTCGAAGAGGTGGACTTCGCCGTCCGGGACGTCGGCGCCCGGCACGACGACGGCCTCGTGATCGGCGATGCGGAGCGCTGCGCGGTGGAGGTCGCTGCCCGCTCGCGTTCCGACCCGGAAGGTTCGCGGGGACTGGAGTCGCGACGTGACCGCCGCGTAGCCGGCCACTTCGACGCCCATGCGGTCGGCCGCGCCGGCGAACGCAGCGACCGCGTCCCGGGCTGCATCGCGGTACCGCTCCTCGCCAGTCAGGGCTGCCAGGTCTAGCAGCGCGTCCGCGAGCTCGACGTTCGTATCCAACGGATAGAGGGCGCGATCACAGAGGCCTGCGCCCGCGGCCGGCCCGTCGCGGAACGCGCCGTCGGCGTCCTGTAATTCGTCGAGCGTGTAGTCCGCGATCGCGCGTGCGTCCTCGGCGTGGTCACCGGTGACCTGCCAGGCCGTGGTCAGTCCCTCCAGCACGCGGGCCTGGTCGAGCAGGAGTCCCGCCTCGCCGACCTCGCCGGTCTCGGGGTCCGCGAAGTGCAGCACTTCGCCGTCGTCGACGAGTTCGGTCAGCACGTGGTCGAGCGCTCGCTCGGCGTAGCGCCGCGCTCGCTCGTCGTCCGTGTACGCGTGGAGGGCGAGCAGTGCCCCCGCGGCCAGCCCGTTCCGGTCGGCCAGGACGGTTTCGTCGACGTGGGGCGCGTCGGCGTCCTCGCGGTCGGTCGGTTCGAGCTGGTAGTACTCCTCGGACCCGGCCTGGCTGGCGGCGAAGGCGTCGCCGGTCCACAGCGTCGTCGTGAGGTAGTCGACGGTCTGCTCGGCGGGCTCGCGATACCCCTCGTCGCCGGTGTAGCGGTACGCGCGAGCGAACGCGCGGATCAGCCCCGCGTTCTCGTCGAGCAGCTTCTCCCGACTGGCGCCACCCCAGTTCCGTTCCAGGGCGTAGCGGTAGAAGCCGCCGTCGTAGGTGTCGAGCAGGTGGGTCCGGATGGCTTCCAGCGTCCGGGTGGCCTGGTCGCGCGCCCGAACGAGGGCGAATTCGACGGTCCGGGGGAGCGGGAACTTCGTGTCCGTTCCCCAGCCGCCGAACTCGTCGTCGAACGCCGCGAGCAACTGTTCGACCATGTGCTCCTCGATGCGCGGCGTGACCTCGCCGGCCGGTGGCGTGCCGTCACGGAGCGCGCGCGGGACGCGGCCGCTCTCGGTGCCCTTCGCGTCCCAGGTCTGGCGCACCGACGTGAGGATGTCCCGGAACCCGTCGATACCCAGATAGCCCGCGCCAGTGATGATCTCGCCCTCGGGCGTGACGAACACGGTCGAGGGGAACCCGCCCATGTTGTAGCGTTCGCGGACGCGCGGGTGGCGGTCCACGTCGACGCGGACGGGGACGAACCCGTCGTTGACGTTGGCCGCGATGCGCGGTTCCGAGTACGTCGTCGCGTCCATCTCGTGACAGTGGGTACACCACGGGGCCGACAGCGAGAGCAAGACGGGTTTGCCACTGCGGTCGGCCACCGCGAAGGCCTCTTCGCCCCATTCGCGCCACTCCACTTTGGTGTCCGCCGCGTGTTCGTCCATACCGGGCGGTGGCCGTCGCCGGACAAGTATTCTGCCATCCCATCTTTTTCTTCTGCACCAGATACCGCCGGTTTCTGGTTGGCTCACGAGCGGTTCGCTCTCGCGAGCGCCGGGTCGCTGGCGGCGACCGCCCCGCGAACGGATAACCCAAAAAGAACGACGAGCCGACTTTCACCCTCACTGAGTTCGGGCGAATGCGCTGGTCAGTACCGCTCCCCCACTCGCCGAAGTGGCGTCATCCTTCGATAATCTCGTGAATACACCAGCTACATGCCCTCACGTCCTCGTCGCTGGTTGTCCCTGCTCGTGGGCCAGCCGTGATTGCCGCACGCGGGAGCGATTGCAGTTGATCGACTGCGTTTCCACACCGCGGACACCGAACCATGACACCAGTTACCACGCGGAGCGTACTAAGACTTTCTGACCGATAACTACGGTCAAAATCCGGAGCGGTCGACGTGCCGATCTATTCCCCGCAGGCGCTGTCGCTCGCAACTGTGCGGGTCAGCTGTTTGCTCTCTGCAATGGCGATCACGCACGTTCGGCCAGCGTGCATCGCTGTTGAGCACACTCGCATCCGCCGACCGGAGGGAGGCGGTTCACCGACAGCTTCGCCGTCGGCCTTTTTAGTCCGGGTTTTCGCTTCAGGGGGTACCCACAGCGAGCCCCCGGCTCGCGAGGATACCCCCTGACGAAAAAGTGGTGGCGAAGCGGTTCTATTTTGGGTGCGCGGCCACTAAAGGCGGGTATGCTGCGCATCATTGCGCTGTTGTTGCTCATTCCCCTGTTCGACGTCATGCTGCTCGTGGCGGTGGCAGCGTGGTTCGGGACTCTCGAGACGGTCCTCATCGTCGTCCTGACCGCACTGATCGGGATGCTGCTGGTCCGCGCCGAAGGCCGCCACACCATCCGGAAGATACAGCGCAAACTCGGTCAGGGTGAGCCCCCGACGAACGAACTCGTCGACGGTGGCCTCCTGCTGGTCTCCGGTGCCATGCTGCTGACGCCCGGCCTGGTCACCGACCTCATCGGCCTCCTCCTGGTGGTTCCGGTGACGCGCTATCCGATCCGGGTCGCGACGAAAAAGTGGGTCGTCTCCCCGTACGTCGACGCCAAGACGGGCGGATTCGCCTCCGGCAACGTCTACGTCGGCGGGTTCCCGGGTGGCGACTCGGCCGGCGGTACGGCCGACGACAGCTACGAGATGGACGACGACGTCTACGACATCGATCCCGACGGCGGCTCGAGTCGAGACGACGAGACCGACCGGTAACGGGCGAGTTCTGTCGACGCCAGCACGTCTTTTGGGGGATGTGAGTCACCCACAGCCCTCTGGTGAAAAGAAACGCTTAACATAACCAGGGGGATACACCCTAATGCGCTCACCTGGGCCAATAGCTCAGTCAGGTTGAGCGCTCGGCTGATAACCGGGAGGCCTCCGGTTCAAATCCGGATTGGCCCACCTGACTTTCGGGCGGTCTTTGACCGCTCGAAGACTGGGGCCTTATCTCCCCAGCCACCTAATTTCCGGCGATACTACTCATCCTGGAGCCACCGCTCAAAACGGAGTTGAGTTTGTTTCAAACCACACCCCGCTACCATCTGGTGATTCTACCGGCTGGTCCCCACGTACCTACCGGTCATGTCCACGTTCGTCGTTGGATTCGGTGTCTGGCTGGCTTGGTGACTGACGCATCCAACGGAGGAGAGAGCCGATGGTTCGGTGTCTCGGCTGTAAGAAGGGGTCCGAGACCTTCGAGGCGACCGTCCCGAACTGTCTCTGCATCGAGGCCTTCCATCCGAGGCAACAACTCTCTCCGGCTCCAGTACATCGGTGAGTGCAATGACAACCATCGACGTGACGCGAGAGGCAGACTACGCAACGATCACCATCTCGAACCCGGAGCGCAAGAACGCGATCAGCGCCGAGGCCTGCCAGGAGATGGCCGCGGAGCTCCGCTCGCTGGCGACCGACGACGGCGTCCGGTGTGTCGTCGTCACGGGCGCGGGTGAGGACTTCTGCTCCGGCCTCGATCTCACGGAGGGCATCGCCGGTGCGAGCGTGAGCCAGGAACTCGAAACCGGACTGAACGCCATCGCGACGGCCCTCCTTCGGATGGCGAAACCGACCGTCGCCCGCGTGAGGGGCGCGTGCGTGGGTGCGGGGGCGTCGATCGCGACGGCGTGTGACTTCGTCTACGCCGAAGCCGGTGCCCAGTTCGGCTGGGGCTTTACCGACATCGGCCTCGCGCCGGACACCGGTGCCACGTACGTCCTCCCGCGGTTGGTGGGCGTTCGGCGGGCACTCGATCTGCTGATGACGGGACGGCGGGTCGACGCCGCGGAGGCGGTCGAGCTGGGGATCGCCACCGAGGCGATCTCGAGCGAGGAGTTCGAGGACGCGGTCGCCGAGCGCGTGGCGACGCTCGCCTCGCGACCGACGCTGGCGCTGGGCGAGACCAAGCGGCTGGTGCAACGCAACAGTCACCGCCCGCTGGAGGAGGCACTGCGGGCGGAAGCCCGCGCGCAGGAGCGAATCATCACGACCGAGGACTTCAGCGAGGGCGTCCAGGCGTTCCTTCAGGATCGCGAGCCGGAGTTCGAGGGGCGGTAAGCCGGGCGGGCCCCGCTCAAACGAAGCGTCACTCGTGGGCACTACGTACTGCAGTCAACAACCTGTCTTTGGCAGTCGCGTGGTGGAGGTGGGTGTCACAGTCGCAATCGGACGCACCGAACCCCGTGACGACGGTCTCGCCCACGTCGGCGACAGCTCGGGCGACCGCGCACTCGACGTCGACCTCGGGCGAGCGGACGACTGTCTCGATCCGTGCGGGGGTATCACCGAGGAGGTAGTCGACGTGCCAGTGGCGGGCGTCGCGGTCGCCGGCGGCGATTTCCACGTGGCGATCGACGCGTGCGAACCCGCCGGGACCGAACGCGCTGCCCGTGTACGCGTAGTAGCCGGCTGGGAACGTTTGCTCGCCGAGTGCACCGACGGTGACAGTCGCCGCTTCCGGAAGATTCACGAGTATTGTGTACGTGCCCTTGACCACAACCGGGACTCCACCTCCTGCCACAATCGACCTTACGGTCTCGTCGACACGCGATCACGGTGTCACTTGCTACCATAAATGGGTTTAAATACGGGTGGCACTAACCGGAGGTGAAGGCCACTCCCGGCTTTCGATGCAAATCATGCAGGGAAACTCACAACAGCAGGCGTACGACCGGGGGATCACTATCTTCTCCCCGGACGGACGTCTCTATCAGGTCGAGTACGCCCGCGAGGCCGTCAAGCGCGGGACAGCCAGCGTCGGCGTCCGCACGACTGACGGCGTCGTTCTCGCGGCCGACACGCGCGTTCGCTCTCCACTTCTGGAGCGGTCGAGCGTCGAGAAACTCCACAAGATCGACGACCACGTCGGCATCGCCAGCGCCGGCCACGTCGCCGACGCCCGCCAGCTCATCGACTTCGCCCGGCGGGACGCGCAGGTCAACCAACTGCGCTACGAGGAGCCGATCGACGTCGAGTCGCTGACCAAGGACATCACCGACCAGATCCAGCAGTACACCCAGACGGGCGGCGCACGCCCGTTCGGTGTCGCGCTGATCGTCGGCGGCATCCAGAACGGCGAGCCGCGCCTGTTCGAGACCGACCCGTCGGGGACGCCCTACGAGTGGCAGGCACTCGCCGTGGGTGGCAATCGTGAAGATCTCCTCAGCTACTTCGAAGAGGAGTACCGCGAGGACCTGGATCTCGACGGCGGGATCGATCTCGCGCTGTCCGCCCTCGCCGAGGTCGGCGACAGCGAAGTCACTCCCGAGGGCGTCGCCCTGGGGACCATCGACGTCGAGACCGAGCAGTATCGCCAGCACACCGACGAGGAGATCGCAACGTACCTCGAAGACGTAGACACCGAAGGTGAGGAAGAATGACTGACTGGAACCACGGCATGGACCCGACGCAACAGCCCAGATTGGACGACGGCCTGCAGAGCCCCTACGAACCGGAACTCGGCACGCTGCCGTCCACGAGTGGCAAGGACAACGAGAAGGTGAACAAGACCGGGACGACGACCGTCGGCATCGCGAACGACGACGGCGTCATCGTCGCGACCGATCGCCGCGCCTCGCTCGGCGGCCGCTTCGTCTCGAACAAGAACGTCCAGAAGGTCGAGCAGATCCACCCGACGGCAGCTCTCACGCTCGTGGGCTCGGTCGGTGGTGCCCAGTCCTTTATCCGCTCGCTTCGCGCCGAGGTCAACCTCTACGAGGTCCGCCGCGGCGAGGACATCTCGATTCCCGCACTGGCCACGCTCGCCGGCAACTTCGCCCGCGGCGGCCCCTTCTTCGCCATCAACCCGATCCTGGGCGGCGTCGACGACGAGGGCAGCCACGTGTTCAGCATCGACCCGGCTGGCGGCGTCATGAAAGACGACTACACCGTCACCGGCTCCGGGCTCACCGTCGCGTACGGGACCCTGGAGAGTCGCTACGAGGACGACCTCTCGATGGACGAGGCGCGCGTCGTCGCCGCCGACGCGGTCAACGCCGCAGCCGAGCGCGACACCGGCTCCGGGAACGGACTGGTCGTCGCCGAGGTCACCGAGGAAGGCGTCGAGATCGACACCTACGAGTACGACGACATCCTGTAGCCGGGGACCCGAGTCGCGATTCGTTTTCCGTTTTCTTTCCGTCTGCTGACCAGCGACTGGTGCGCGCTCGACGCGTGAGCGTCGCTCGACGGACTGGATACCGCACTCCGCGAAAACGGCGGCGGTCAGAATCGCGACCGACTCGTGGACCTCCGACGCGCTCCCTGGTGTCTCGCGCGTCGTTACACGCCCGGGGGCTGGTCTTTCCCGACGCGGATCTCGTGGGCTTCGATGTCTTCTAAGGCGGCGACCTGGCCGCCGACTTCGACGGGGCCGTCGTCGGTCTCGACGATGAGGGTCGCGGTCTCGCGGCCGGCGCCGAAGGTCGCGTCGTCGATCGGTCCTTCGACGACCTCGCGGTCTCCCGAGCGCACGTCCCGGCCCTCGATGGAGGCGTAGAAGTCGCCCTCGGCGTGGCGCAGGTCGGATATGCACCGGCGGATGGTCGCGTAGCGGCGCGGGAACGGCCGGTCGTCCGGTCCCTCGGCGATGGTTTCGGCGGTCGTCCAGAGGACTGTGTTGAGGAACCCGGAGACGAGAAACCCCAGTTCCGAGCGGTTGAAGATGACGCCGTAGCGGTCGCGATCGCCGCGGAGGGCCTCCTGGGTGGCGTAGACGGAGTAGTCGCCGTCGGCGACGGCGACGATGGGGGTCGTGATTCCGCGGCGGGCGCGCACGGTCGTGGCGACCTCGAGGTAGTCGAACGACTCGGGGTCGGGCACCTCGGCGGCCGGCGACAGCAGGAGTTCGATGGCGACGCCGTCCTCGTGCTGGGCGATCAGCTCGTCCTCGAACCGTTCGAGGAGTTCGGGCGACAGCGAGAGGATGAGTTCGTACTCCGCGCCGGTGATGACCTCTTCGAGGTACCGGAGGATGGTCGAGCGGGACTTGATGAGCGAGACGGCCTCCGTGTCGCGGGCGGGGGCGGTGTAGCGCTGTTCGAGCCCGTCGACGAGGTCGTCCAGCGAGGACTGGATGTCGTCGAACGCTTCCTCGGGGTCGATCGCGAGGACGCGCATCGGCCGGGTCTCCTGGAGTTCGACGAGGCCGGCGTCGGCGAGGCCGCGGACGGTGTCGTAGACGCGCGGCTGGGGAATGTCGGTGTGGTCGGCGATCTCGGAGGCGGTCAGTTGTCCGTGTTCGAGAATCGAGAGATACGCCTGCGCCTCGTACTCGCCGAAGTCGAACCGCTCGGCGACGCGCTCGAGTGCGGCGTACAGGTCGTCGGCCATGTCGGAGGTGAGTCCGACGAGTCAAATCAACCCTTCCTTTCAGTCGTCGTTGCCGACGCGGATGACCTGAACGAGCGAGTAGACGGGGACGCCCTCGATCTCCTCGGTCCCCTTCTTGTCGACCAGCACGACGCAGGCCACCGGCTCGCCGCCCTGCTCGCGGATCGCCTGGACGGTCTCGGTCATCGTCGTCCCGCTGGTGATGGTGTCGTCGACGACGTAGCACTCCCGATCGCGAATCTTCGCGAAGTTGCGCGAGAACGTCCCGCCCAGTTCGTCCATGTCGTCGTCGTCCCACTGGTGTTTCCGCGGCGCGTAGGTTCCCAGGTCCGTATCCAGTTCGCGAGCGACGGCCGTCGCCAGCGGTGCACCCGCCTTCTCGATGCCGATGGTCAGGTCCACTTCTTCGCCCTGTTTCGAGAGCAGGTCGGCCAGGGCAGCACTGATGTGCCACATGCGGTTCGAGTCGCGACCGATCGTGTTCCAGTCGACGTGGATGTCGTCCGGGCCGCCGGTGGACTGCTGTGTCTGGGTCGTGGTCGTGCTCTTGCCGCTGCGCTCGACCAGCCAGCTCGCCGTCTCACGGGAGACGTTCAGCTCGTCAGCGATCTCCCCCTTCGAGAGCCCCCGATCCGCCAGCTCCGCCGCGCTAGTCATCAGGTCGTCGATATTCTTCATAGGTAGCCCGTTCGACGGCGTTCGTTATTGTCCTTTCCCCGGCCGCTCTGGACGACGGCCCGGGACTGGCGTCTGCCAGCTGTCCGCACCGTGCTCACCACACACCGAATAATTTATTTGGTAATGAGTAAATATTCGGATCGCAGGGTCGATACCGGCTGACTTGGACAGAAAGCACGGACAGATTCTCCCTGCATTCCCGGACCGCTCTCTCCGTCACTGCGAGTGGATTCGCCGGTCCGTCGTACTCGTCCCACCCCGCGGCCCCCGCAGTCTTTTGGTCTGACGCGTCCACACGGAGATATGGAACGCTACGACCAGCTCTACCGCCTCTACGACGAGTTCGACACCGGTCGACTCCGGGCCTATCAGGACTTCGTCGATCTCTTTCCGCCGGTCGACTCGCGGGTCGCCCTGGAACACTGGCAGAACGCCAGCGACGAACTCGCCGAAGGGAAAGACGAGATCCGCGACGCCTTCCCCAGCACCGGCGAGACCTTCGCCGCCATCGCGTCGAAGGCCACCCGGGAACAGGCGTTCACGGCGCTCGATCTGCTCTCGAAACACGGCCAGCCCGTCAACGCGCTGGTACTGGACGTCGACGAGACGCTCCGGTCGGCCGGCCAGACCGACAACGAGATCCCCCGCGACACGCTGCACCTCCTGACGGAGTTCTACGAGGACGGCATCCCCATCGTCGTCTGTACCGGCCAGACCCTGGAAAACGTCAAGGGGTTCCTCATCCAGGGCCTGGGTAACGAACTCGTCCACTCGGGGGACGTGAGCATCGTCTACGAGGCCGGCACCGGCGTGTTCACGCCCGGCCACGGTGGCGACACCAAACAACTGCTGTACGAGGACCTGGGCGCGGAAATCAGGAACGTCTTCGACGCCGTCCGCTCACGGGTCCTCTCGGACGCCCCGGACGACCTTCGACGGGGCTGTCACCTCCAGGGCAACGAGTTCAACGTCACGATGAAACCCAACTTCGAGACGGGAAGCAGCGACGCCCGGGCCGTCATCGACGAGGCGCTGATCTACGAACTCGACTTGCTCGGCGACACCGTCTGCGAGGAACTCGGGTCTGACGCCGACGCCGAGCTGGCCGGCCAGTGGGCGCGGGCCTTCTACGCGGCCCAGGACCCCGAGATTCGGACCGTCCTCGAAGAGCACGGCGAGTACCCGGACGCGACGGCCGACGACGTGCCCGCCGACGTCCGGGACGTGTTCGAGCGGATCGACGTCGCCTACTACGAGGCCGACGCCGCCGAGATCGGCAGCCTCGAACTCAACAAGGTCGTCGGCGTCGAGGCGGCCTTCGACGTACTGGACATCGACGAGCCGTTCAGCGTGGTGATGGGCGACAGCAAGAGCGACCTCCGGGTGATGCGGTGGGTCCAGGAGCACGACTACGGACTGGCGGCCGCGCCCGAACACGCCTCACGCGACGTGCTCGATCACGTGATGAACACGGACGAACTCGTCTTCGATCCCGGGAAGGCGACCGACGTGCTCCAGACCGTCTACGCGCTCAACAGGCTCGCGCGGTTGGAAGGCTGAGAAGACGCCGAGAAACGGCGAACAGGTGGAGAGCAGGAGAGTCAGCGGCGTTCAGGCGTGCGTGACCTTGTCGTGTTCGGAGGTCAGGTGGAACTCGAGCGTGTCACCGGGGGTGAGCGGCGAGGCCGCAGTGACCGGTTCGTGGTCGGCGTCGGGATTCCTGACTGCGATGACGTCCGAGCGGAGGCGCTCGCCGTCGAGCATCCCCGTCTGGACCTGCGTTCCGTACTCGGCCGAGAGCCGTTCGATGACGTCCTGTACCGTGTCTCCGTCACGGACGGCGACGTGCGCTTCGTGGGTCCCCACCCGTGCGGCCAGCGACCGGCTGATTTCTATCTGGCACATAGGTATCCATACCAATGCACTCTGGGTTCAAAAAGTTAACTCACTCTCGAAAAACCATTGGCTGATGGGAGAAACTATTACCGCCAGCCCGTGGCAAGCCAGGATATGGTGAACGCTGCTCCCGCGCCAGGGCGAGACGATCCGCTCTCCCTGCACGGCGTCGTCCCGCCGACCGTGACCGCCTTCGACGACGAGGAATCGGTCGACTACGAGGCGACGGCCGCGCACGCCGAGTTCGTCGTCGAGCACGGCTGCCACGGCGTGTTTCCGCTCGGGACCAACGGTGAGGTTCCGCTGCTAACGCCCGAGGAGCGCCACGGCGTCGTCGAGGCCGTCGTCGATGCCGTCGACGAGGTCCCCGTCGTCGCGGGGGTGGGCGCGCCGAGCACCTACGAGACGGTGCAACACGCCGAACACGCGGCAGCCGCCGGCGCCGACGGCGTCATCGTCGTCACGCCGTACTACTACCCGCTGGACCACGACGGGGCCGTCGAGCACTACCGCCGGGTCGCCGACGCTGTCGACGTCCCGGTGTACGTCTATCACATCCCGAGCAAGACGGGCAACTCTCTCTCGCTGGACACGCTGGCCGACCTCGCTGCCATCGACGGGCTGGCCGGCGTGAAAGACTCCAGCAAGAACGTCCCGTGGCTCGGGCAGGCCATCGACGCCCTCCCCGAGTTGACCTTCCTCTCGGGGTCGGACTCGCTCCTCTTCGCGGGCCTCGAAATCGGCTGTCCCGGGATGGTCAGCGCCGTCGCGAACGTGTTCCCGGAGCTCGTCGTCGACCTCTACGACGCCTACGACGCTGGCGACGAAGCGCGCGCTCGCGAGCTTCAGAGCACCGTCTACGACGTTCGCGACGCGCTCAAGCGCGGCCCCTACATGGCCGGCGTCAAGACCGCGCTCTCCCTCCGCGACGTGGCCTTCGACGTCGGGTCGCTCCGGAGTCCGCTGCGGACGATGGACGCGGACGACCGCGCGGCGCTGGAGACCGATCTCCGGGACCTGGACCTGTTGTAGTCCGGGTCACAGCGGGGCGCTGTTAGCGGCCGAAGCCGTCCCAACGTTGATAGCGGTGCCACGGTGAGAGTGAGGTATGCTGGGGTCGTTCACGGAGTACGTGGGGTTTCCGTCGGTCGTCGCGCTGGTGCTGGGCGGGATCGCGATCCTCGTGTGGGCGGCGACGCTCGGCGGTCGGCTGGGCCAGCTGGTCGCCGGCTTCGTCGGCGTCCTCGTCGTGCTCGGTGGGCTCGTGTTGATGTTTTTCGTCTGGCTCAAGCGGATGAACGCCGACATCGGCGGGAACCGTCACGACATCGAACGCGACTTGGACGACATTCTCGACGAGCGGGAGTCCGAGAAGTGAGCGACCGACGGCGCTGACGTCGGGCCCGCGCCGCGCTCAACCTTTACTGTCTGCTGGGTGCTAGAGCCGGGCATGCGTATCGACTATGCCGGCCTCCACGACCCGAACGCGGAGTACACGATGCGGGACCTCTCCGGGGAGACGATGGGCGTCGACGGCGCTCGCGGAGGCGGGCGCGACGTGGAAATCACGGACGTGCAGACGACGATGGTCGACGGGAACTTCCCCTGGACGCTCGTGCGCGTCTACACCGACGCGGGCGTCGTCGGCACCGGCGAGGCCTACTGGGGCGCTGGCGTCCCCGAACTCATCGAGCGAATGAAACCCTTCGTCGTGGGCGAGAACCCGCTCGACATCGACCGACTGTTCGAGCACCTCGTCCAGAAGATGTCCGGCGAGGGCTCCATCGAGGGCGTGACGGTCACCGCGATCTCCGGGATCGAAGTCGCGCTGCACGACGTGGCGGGGAAACTCCTGGACGTGCCCGCCTACCAGCTGCTCGGCGGGAAGTACCGCGACAGCGTCCGCGTCTACTGTGACTGCCACACTGAGGAGGAGGCCGATCCGGAGGCCTGTGCAGACGAGGCCGAGCGCGTCGTCGAGGAACTGGGCTACGACGCGCTCAAGTTCGACCTGGACGTGCCCTCCGGCCACGAGAAAGACCGCGCGAACCGCCACCTCCGGCCCGGCGAGGTCCGCCACAAGGTAGAGATCGTCGAGGCAGTGACCGAACGCGTGCGCGACCGCGCGGACGTCGCCTTCGACTGCCACTGGACGTACACGCCCAACAGCGCCGAGCGACTGGCGAGTGCGATCGAGGAGTACGACGTCTGGTGGCTGGAAGACCCCGTCCCGCCGGAGAACCACGACGTTCAGCGGAAGGTCACCCACGGTACAACGACGCCGATCACGGCCGGCGAGAACGTCTACCGCAAGCACGGCCACCGCCGCCTCCTCGAAGAACAGGCCGTCGACATCGTCGCACCGGACCTCCCGAAGGTCGGCGGGATGCGGGAAACCCGGAAGATCGCCGACTTCGCGGACACCTACTACATCCCCGTGGCGATGCACAACGTCTCCTCGCCCGTCGCGACGATGGCCAGCGCCCACGTCGGCGCTGCCATCCCGAACGCGCTGGCCGTCGAGTACCACTCCTACGAGCTGGGTTGGTGGGCGGACCTGGTGGAAGAGACGGTCATCGAGGACGGCTACATCGAGATCCCTGAAGAACCGGGGCTGGGGCTGACGCTCGACATGGACGCCGTCGCCGACCACATGGTCGAGGGCGAAACCCTCTTCGACGACGCGTGAGGCTCACGGGTCGCTGACTCCCCGTCCGCACCACGGCGCTCACTCCGGCCGCCCTCGCCCCCTCGCGACGGCTCGGTTCCGCCAGTAGCGGTCAGTACCCCTCTCGTTAGGTATCGCGCTTTTATATGCGAGTTGTGTTGGATCAGACACTGAACGCGTTCGTTCGCCGTGGCTCGCTGGGGTCCGCTGCGGGCGCTGTCGGGCCATGGACGCATCGGGATTCCCCCAACCCATGAGACAGACTCCGATCCGAGACGCCGTTCCAGGCGTGACTCGCATGCGCCTCCCACACCCTCACAGCAACAGATCGACCCGAATTCGCAGCGTCACGCAGCTACCAGCATTCGCTGGCAGTCTCCGAACGCCCAGACAGGATACCTTATGATACGAGTTCTCGTCGTCGACGATTCGCACTTCACGCAGTCACAGGTCGCCAGCTACCTCGAGGAGGCGGGCCACGAGGTCGTCGGCAAAGCGCGAAACGGTAAGCAGGCCATCAGCATGGTCGACGACCACGAACCGGACGTGGTGACGATGGACGTGAAGATGCCGGGAATGGACGGCATCGAGGCCGTCGAGCGCATCATGACCACTCGGCCCACGCCGGTCGTCATGCTCAGCCGCTACACCGAGGACGGGGCCGAGACCACCCTCTCGGCGCTGGAAGCCGGTGCCGTGGACTACTTCCACAAACCCGGTGAGGAGCCGTCGCTGGATCTCTACGAGTACAAGGCGGAACTGATCGACACCATCGAGGACGCCGCCAAGGTCCAGCCGGAACCGCTCGCCCCAGACGAAGACGAGCAGACAGATCGGGACGCGACGGCGGCGTCGGCACCCACCGCGATGCCGGACGCGAACCCGGTCGTCGTCATCGCGAGTTCGACCGGCGGGCCGCGGTTGCTCAAACAGCACCTCGCGTCCCTTCCGCGGGAGGCTGGCTTTCGCGTGCTCGTCGTCCAGCACCTCCGAGAGCGGTTCACCGCCCAGTTCGCCCGCAACCTCGACGCGATCAGCGAGTACACGGTCCGGGAATCCATGGACGGCGCGAGCCTCGGCCCGGGCGAGATCGTCGTCGCCAACGGCGGCTCACACCTCGCCGTCGCGGCCGACGACGGGACGGAACTCACGCTCGGCCACGTCGAGGCTGACGGGGACGTGACCGTGCAGCCGTCGGCCGACGTGACGATGCAGTCGGCAGCTGAAACCGTCGACGGACCGCTCGTGGGCGTCGTGATGACGGGACTCGGAACGGACGGGACCGCCGGCGTGGAGGCGATCAAGCGCGCGGGCGGGACGACCGTCGCGCAAGACGACGAATCGAGTCCGGCCCACTGGATGCCATCGAACGCCCGCGAGAGCGGATACGTCGACCACGTCACGCCCGCGGACGAACTGGTCGAGACGCTCCTCGGCGCCACGCGCCCGGAGGTCGGCCCGTAATGCTGGTGTCGTTCGACGCGACCGACCGTCCGATCAGAGTCCTGCACCTCGACGACGAGCGCGGTTCACTGGCGACGACGGAGAACTACTTCGAGCGGTTCTGGGAGGGCATCCGCATCGAGACGACGACCGATCCGAACGGCGCGCTCGACCGCCTACGGGACGACCCCGACGGCTTCGATCTGCTGCTCTGTGACTTCGAGATGCCCGCGATGGACGGGTTGTCCGTCCTCGCCCGCGTCAGGGACGCCGGCCTCGACATCCCCTTCATCCTCTACACCGGGAAGGGGAGTAACGCGGTCGAAAGCGAGGCCATCGACGCCGGCGTGACGGCCTACGTCGAGAAAGGCGAGGGGATGGATCACCTCGAATCGCTCGCCGAGCAGATCGAGGAGGTCGTTGCCGACACGTGACGCCGTACTCGGGATCGCCGGGGCCGACCGACGAGCCCCCGGCCGCGACCGCGGACGTCGAAGCGGTGTTCGAGCGCATCGACGACGGCGTCTTCGCCCTCGACGCCGACGACCGGTTCACGTTCCTGAACTCACACGCCGAGGAGTTGCTCGGCGTCACCGAGGACGCCGTCCTGGGTGAGCCCATCTGGGACGTGTTCCCCGGCGCGTCCGGGACGACGTTCGAGGCGAACGCTCGCCGCGCCATGGAGACACAGGAGCCGGTCATCTTCGAGGCCTACTACGAGTCGCTGGCGGCGTGGTTCGAGGTCAGGCTGTATCCCGACGACGCCGGCCTGTCGGCGTACTTCCGGGACGTCACCGACCGCAAGGAACGCGAGGAGCAACTGGAGGCCTACGAGACGGGGATCAACGCGGCCGCCGACCTCGTCTACCGCGTCGACCCCGACGGCCGGTTCACGATGGTCAACGACACGCTCGTCGAACGGACCGGATACGCCCGCGAGACGTTGCTCGGCGCGCACGTCTCGACCGTGATGAGCGACGACGACGTCGCGGCCGTCGAAGCCCACATCACGACCGCACTGAACGAGGGCGACGACTCGCCGGCCCCCATCGAGTTCGAGGTACAGTGCGCCGATGGCGAACGCGTCCCCGTGGAGACGAACCTCGAAATCCTCCGCGAGGACGGTGCCTTCGCCGGCACGGTCGGCGTCGGTCGCGACGTCACGGAACGCAGGAAACGCCAGCGCGAACTCGAACGGTTCGAGGAGACGATCAACGCCGTCGACGACGTCGTGTACGCTCTCGACGACGACGGCTGCTTCGAACTGGTCAACGACGCCGCCGCAGACCTGACCGGCTACGACCGCGAGGAGTTGCTGGGCGAACACGTCGGGATCATCAAAGACGACGCGACCGTCGAGTCGGCAGAGGAGAAGCTCCGGTCGCTGCTGGCGGGCCAGTCCGTCGAGACCACCTTCGAGTTCCCACTGCAGCCCAAGGAGGGCTCCGACATCCCCGCCGAGGACCACATGACGATCGTCTACGACGACGACGGTTCGTTCACCGGGACGGCCGGGGTCATCAGGGACATCACGGCCCAGCAGGAACGCCAGCGGAAGCTCTCGGGACTGGTCGAGACGACGCAGGACCTGATGGACGCGCCGGACCACCGGACCGTCGCCGAGACGACGCTGGCGGCCGCGCGCGACGTCCTCGGGTTCGAACTCAGCACCGTCCGGCTCTACGACGACGAGGCGGACGCACTCGTCCCCGTCGCGTCGACCGAGATGGTTCGCGAGCGGATGGACGACCGTCCGACCTACGCCGTCGACGAACCGCCGGTCGGCGACGCGTTCCAGACCGGCGAGATCCTGATGGCCGATGACCTCGCTGCGATCGACGACGACGCCGACCGATCGCCGGTGCAGTCAGCGATGTACGTCCCGATCGGCGAGTACGGGGTGCTGGTGCTCGGGGCCACGGAACCGGATCGAATCGACGATCTCGACCGCCAGGTCGCCGAGGTGCTCGCGACGAGCGCCGCAACCGCCTGCAATCGCGCCGAACGGGAGGCGGAACTCCGCGAGGAGCGCGCGTTTATCGACGGCCTCGTCGACTCGATCCCGGACATCATGTACGCGCTCGACGAGGACCTGAACTACATCCGCTGGAACGACCGGCTGCTCGAGGCGACCGGCTACAGCGAGCGCGAGATCGAGAACATGGGCCCGCTCGAACTGATCGCCGACGAGGACGTGGCGGCGATAACCGGGGCGATCGAGGCGATTCTCGACGGCGGCCGTGCGCGCGCCGAGGCCCGAATCGTCACCAGCGACGGCGATCGCATCCCCTACGAGTTCACCGGCGCACCCGTGACCGAGGCCGACGGCACCGTCGAAGGCATCGTCGGCATCGGCCGAGACGTCTCCGACCGACTCGAACGCGAACGGGAACTCCATCGCCAGAACGAGCGACTGGAGCGGTTCGCCAGCACCGTCTCGCACGACCTCCGGAACCCGCTGCGGATGGCCGAGTCGAACCTGGACATGGCGCGCCACGAGTGCGACTCGGACCTCCTCGCGGCCGTCGACGGCGCCCACGAGCGCATGGAAGAACTCATCGACGACCTGCTGGCGCTCGCTCGCCAGGGCCAGACCGTCGACGAAACCGAACCCGTGAGCCTGGCGACCGTCGCCGGAGACGCCTGGGAACACGTCGACGCGCCGACGGGCGAGTTGACGATCGACGCCGACGGGCGCCTCGACGCGGACCCCCAGCGGCTGCTCCAGGCCTTCGAGAACCTCTTCCGGAACTCCCTGGAACACGCCGGGCCGGACGTGTCGCTCCGCGTCGGGACGACGCCGTCTGGCTTTTTCGTCGCCGACGACGGTCCGGGGATTCCCGCCGACGAACGCGACGCCGTCTTCGAGTACGGGTACTCGACGACCGAGACCGGAACCGGGCTCGGGCTGGCCATCGTCGAGGAAGTGTTCTCCGCCCACGGGTGGGACGTCCGGCTCACCGAGAGCGACGCCGGCGGCGTGCGGTTCGAGGTGCAGACCTGAGCGTTCTCGACCTTACAACTCGACGCGTTCGGTGCGCTCGGCAGCCTCGTAGATGCCTTCGAGGGCACGCATGTCGACGAGGCCGTGGCGGCCGTCGCCGACCGGCTCCCGGTCGGTGTGCAGGCAGTCCGCGAAGTAGTCGAACTCTTCGCGCATCTGGTCGACCTGCTCGAAGGTGGTGTCGACGCGCGTCCCGGCGCGAGAGACCGTGAGTTCCCGAGGCTCCGTGGCGAAGAACGCTGGGTCGAGCGTCGCTGTTCCCTCCGTTCCGATCACCTGGAGGTGGCTCGACTGGACGGCGTTCTGGCTGGCGGTACAGGCAGCAAACACGCCGCCCGGGAACTCGATCGTGAACGCCGCCCGTTCGTCGGGGACGGCGTCGAAGGCGTCGCTCGTCGAGTCCATGCTCGCCTGGACCGCGACCGGATCGGCGTCGAGGACGTAGCGAGCGGTGTTCAGCGGGTAGAGGCCGATGTCGGTGACGCTCGCGCCCGGGCCTGCGAGGTCCGGATTCAGTCGCCACTGATCCGGATTCGGGATCATCTCCATGAGCCGCTGGGACATGTGCCCGTGGAGTTGCACGGGCTCACCGAGCAGCCCCTCCTCGACGAGGTCGCGGAGCCGTCGAACGGCCGGTTCCGTGTGCATTCGGTAGGCGACCATCAGGGTGACGCCGGCGTCCTCGGCGGCAGTCACCATCGCTTCGGCTCGATCGACGGTAGCTTCCATCGGCTTCTCACAGAGGACGGCCTTCCCGAACTCGGTGGCGGATTTGACGTACGGCAGGTGCGTGGCGTTCGGCGTCGCGACGTAGACGGCGTCGTAGATGTCCCGGGCGACCCCGTCGTGGAACTCCTCGTCCGTGATGCCGGCTTCGACGGATTCGACGCTGTCGGCGACCGACTGGGCCTTCTCTTTGTCGCGGCTGACGACGACGCTCGTCTCGCAGAGCGCCGAGTCGGCGACGGCGGGGATGGCCTCCTCACGGGTCCACCATCCCAGGCCGATCATGGCGAAGCGGACTGGCTCCTGGTCACCGCTCGTGGCCTGCCAGTCTCGCTCGGTGAACTCGTCGAAGTACCGGTGGATGTCCATACCGTGGGTTCACGCCGGACTGAAAAAGACGTTTGGCTGGCCCGGGGTGCTTAGCTCGTCTCGAAGTGCCTGACGACAGTGTGACGACAGGACTCGTGGGGGATCAGGTCCTCGGCGCGCTCGGGCGTGCCGCCGTCGTGATCGCTGGCCGCCTCGCGGATCAGTTCGCGCAGGCGGTCGGGCGTCACGGGGCCCTCCGCGTCGATCGCCGACCGGACGTCGGCACAGACAGGCGAGTCGTCCCTGCCCACGGAGTCGACCCAGCGGACGCTGACCTCGTCGTCGCTCTGTGCAGTGAACTTCCGGACGCGAGCGAGGTTGCGGATGGACCCGACTTCCGTGTCGACGATTGTCCGGGCGCGGTCCTCGTCGACGTCGACCTCGCGAACCAGCTGGTCGACGATCATCGTTCTGGCGTACCCGTCCTCGCGACTCACTGCCGCGTCGAGAATCTCGGCGATCCGCCGGGCGTCTTCGCTCGCCAGCTCGTAGTGTTCCATGATCGCTCCCGCGCGACGCTCGACGTCGACCTGCAGGTCCAGTTCCGCTGGCGCATCGGCGGCGCCGCCGCCGTCTCCCGACGCCTCGTCCGCCTCGAACAGCCCGGTGAACCAATTCAGAAGCCCCATGCCAACCGATACCGTGGTCTCTGTCTTAAACTCCGGGCGAATTTCGACGGCTGAGACGGCCTCGACCGTCCGGACCGTCCCGACGGCGCAGTGTTCCTGCGCGACTCGTTCCCGGAGTTCGACTCGCGACCGTCACTCACACTCACCGCGCCGCGCCGATATGTAATAGATATTTACTCGAGTATGAGTTGTAATTTGGGAATTTTCGTCAGTGTTTTACGTGGCGCTGTGTGGTGATATGGTATGGATTTACACGCCAGGGACGTGACCCAGGACGTGCAGGAACTGGGGTCGCTACTGGGAGAGATACTGGCGGCACAGGCGTCGACCGACGCGCTGGAGACCGTCGAGCGATTGCGGACGTCGGCGATCGCCTACCGGCGCGGTGAGGCGGCGTCGCGGGAGGCGGTCCACAGGGAACTCGACCGACTGGAGGCGGATCGCCAGGACGTCGTCGCGCGGGCGTTCACGACGTATTTCGAGCTCATCAACCTCGCGGAGGAACGCCACCGGGTGCGGGAGATCCGCGAGGGCAGCCAGCGAGGGATGCTCTCGGACAGCATCGAAGCGGCGGTCAGCCGACTCGCCGACGCCGACGCGGACCCCGAGACCGTCGAGCAGGTGCTGACGGACGTGCTGATCCAGCCGACCTTCACCGCCCATCCGACCGAAGCGCGCCGGAAGACCGTCAAGGCGAAACTCCGGTCGGTCGCCGACGATCTCGAAACGCTCGACGAAGTCCGACTGACCGACCGGGAGCAACGGGCCGTCGAGCGGGACCTCCACGCCGAGGTGACGAGCCTCTGGCAGACCCCGCAGGTCCGCCGGCGACGGCCGGAGGTGACCGACGAGGCGCTGAACGTCCAGTGGTACCTGGAGAACGTCCTCTTCGACGTCATCAGTGAGGTGTACGACGAACTCGAACGCCATCTCGACGAGCAGTTCGACGCCGACGTCGACGTCCCCAAGCTCTACGAGTTCCGCTCGTGGGCCGGCAGCGACCGCGACGGCAACCCCTACGTCACCCCAGAGATCACCGAGGAGACCCTGGAGCGCCAGCGCGAGACCGTCCTCCCGATGTACCGGAACGAACTCAAGGCGCTGTCCGGCGTCCTCAGCCAGGACGCCAGTCAGATCGACCCCGGCTCGGCCTTCGAGGACCGGCTCGCCGCCGACCGCGAGCGACTCCCCGGCGTCGCCAGCGGGGCCGAGGCGCGTTACCCCGAGGAACCGTACCGCCAGAAGCTCAAACTGATGCGCGAACGCGTCCTCAGGGTCGGGGACGTCCGCCAGGGTGGCTACCGGGACGCCGACGAACTCGCGACGGACCTGCGGGTCATCGCAGACAGTCTGCGCGCGAACGACGCCGCCGACGTCGCCGAGACGCAGGTCGACCCGCTCGTCCGCAAGGTCGAAACGTTCGGCTTCGCGATGGCCAGCCTCGACGTGCGCGACCACCAGGAACAGCACACCACGGCCGTTTCCGAGGCGCTCGCTCGCGAGAGCATCGACTACGCCGAGATGGACGAGGACGAACGGACCGAGGTGCTGACCGAGGCGATCCTCCAGGACGACGCCGTCGTGGACGTCGAGGACAGGGCTGACCTCGGCGACACGGCCAGTCGCGTTCTCCGGCGGTTCGAGAAACTCGCCGACTGGCAGCGGGAGTTCGGCGTCGACGCCATCGACACCTACGCCGTCAGCATGGCCGAGGAACCCAGCCACGTGCTGGAAGTTCTCTTCCTGGCCGATCAGGCCGGCATCGTGGACCTCCCGGGCTACTGCGGGCTGGACGTCGTCCCCCTGCTCGAAACCGAGTACGCCCTCTCCGGGGCGCGGCGCATCATGGGGACGCTGTTCGAGAACGAGGCCTACTCGCAGGCGCTCGAGGCGCGGGGCAACCTCCAGGAGATCATGCTGGGCTACTCCGACTCGAACAAGGAGAACGGCTATCTCGCCGCGAACTGGAGCCTTCACCGCAACCAGAAGCGCCTGGCCGAGATCACAGACGACTACGACGTGGAGATGCGCCTGTTCCACGGCCGCGGCGGGTCGATCTCCCGCGGCGGCGGCCCGATGAACGACGCGATGCTCGCGCTCCCCCGGGAGACGGTGTCGGGCCAGATCAAGTTCACCGAACAGGGCGAAGCCATCTCCGAGAAGTACGCCAACGACGACATCGCAGAGCGGAACTTAGAACAGATGGCTAACGCCCAGATCCGCGCGCGGTACGAAGCCCTCCAGGAGGGCGCCGAGACCATCCCCGACGAGTGGCTGGACGCGCTAGACATCGCGAGCGACGCCGCCCGCGCGGAGTACCAGGACCTGCTGGAAACCGAGGGGTTCGTCCAGTACTTCGAGCAGGCGACGCCCATCACCGTCATCGAGGACCTCAACCTCGGGTCGCGCCCGGCTTCCCGGTCGGAAGAGCGCAGCGTCGAGGACCTCCGGGCGATCCCGTGGGTGTTCTCCTGGACCCAATCCCGGTGTATCATCACCGGCTGGTACTCGCTGGCGTCTGGCCTCCAGCACTACCTCGACGAGGGCGGCGACGTCGAGACGCTCACCGAGATGTACCGCGAGTGGCCGTTCTTCCGGACGGTGCTCGACAACGCGTCCCAGGCGCTGGCCCGCACGGACGTGGAGATCGCCAGTGAGTACGCCGACCTCGCGGACGACGACCTCCGGGAGCGCATCTTCCCGCGCATCCGCGAGGAGTACGAAGCCGCCGTCGACTTAGTCTGCGAGATCACCGGTCGCGACAGCCTGCTGACCCGCGAGTGGCTCGAGGAGAACCTCCAGCGCCGAAACCCCTACGTCGACCCGCTGAACCTGCTACAGGTGCGCCTGCTCGGTGAGGCCGACCTCTCGCCCCAACAGGAGCGGACGCTCCGCCTGACTGTGCAGGGGATCGCTGCCGGGATGAAGAATACGGGGTGAGACGGCTGTTGTCGGCTGGTCACGACCGGCGTCCCGGAAGTCGGCAGCCCTTTAGACGACCCCTGTGAAGGCAGACTCGTATGTCTATTCCGACGCGAACGCTGCCCAGTGGCGACGAGATGCCGCAACTCGGCGCTGGGACGTGGAACATCTCCGGCGAGACCGTGACCGACGCAGTTCGGACGGCGCTCGACGCGGGCTACACCCACGTCGACACCGCCGAAGGCTACAAAAACGAAGCCGAGGTCGGCGCCGCGCTGTCCGAGTACGACCGCGAGGACGTCTTCCTCACCTCGAAAGTCCTCCCGAAGAACCTCCATTACGAGTCCGTGTTGGAGTCATGCGAGGCCAGCCTCGACCGGCTCGGAACGGACTACCTCGACCTCTATCTGATCCACTGGCCGAACCCGACGATCTCGCTCCGGGAAACGCTGGACGCCCTCGAACGCCTCCACGAGGAGGGGAAAGTCCGCAATATCGGCGTGAGCAACTTCAGCAAGTACCAGCTCACGTTCGCGCAGAAAGTGAGCGACGTCCCCATCGCCGTCAACCAGGTGGAGTACCACCCCTGGCTCAACCAGGACGACCTCCTGGCGTACTGTGAGGATAACGACGTCGTCCTCACCGCGGCCGCGCCGCTCGCCCGCACCGAAGTGCTCGACGATCCCGTCGTGCAGGACGTGGCCGCGTCCTACGAGAAGACGCCGGCCCAGGTCGTCCTCCGCTGGCAGATCCAGAAGGGCGTCGTGACGATTCCCAAGTCCTCGACGCCCGCACACATCCGCTCGAACTTCCAGGTGGCCGACTGGGAACTCGACGACCAGGACGTGGCCCGCATCGACGACATCGACACCGAAAAGCGCGTCTACATGATCGACCTCGACGACGAGACCTACGGCATTCCGCGCTGAGTGGCGTCGTCCCGAACGACGGTGGGGCAGCTCACCGCGAAACGAGCGCCGCCTCCAGCACTTCCAGCGGATGGCGAATCTCGTAGCCAGAGCCGTGTTCCATCTGCATCGCGCAGGTCGGGCACTCGGTCATGCCGGTCTCGCCCTCGGCTTCGTCCATGTGCTCGAACATCTCCTCGCCGATGGCCATCGACTTCTCGTACTTCTCGGACTTCCAGCCGTACGTGCCCGAAATCCCCGAACAGGACTCGCCCACGTCCTCGATCTTGACGCCGTCGAGGTCGCGGAACAACTCGACCGCCTGCCGATCGAGGCCCTGGCTCCGGGCGTGACACGGCGCGTGGTACGCCAGGTCCGGGAACTCGACCTCGGCGTCCGAGATCGCACTCCCCAGATCCTCGTGAATCCGGAGGTACTCGACGGCCTCGTAGGTGCTCGCGGAGACTTTCGCGGTACCCTCGAAGGAAAAGAGCTCCGGGTACTCCTGACGGAGCGCCATCGAGCAGGAGGTACAGGAACAGATGACGTCGTACCCTTCTTCGACGAGCTGTGAGAACTCCTTTATGTTGAGTTCGGCGTCGCGACGGGCGTCGTCTAACATGCCATTGGCGAACATCGGCGTGCCCGAACAGCCCTGGTCGGGGACCGCGATCTGGTAGCTGAAGTGCTCGAAGGTGCGGACCATCGCCTTGGCGACCTCTGGCGTGTTGTAGTTCGAATAACAGCCGTGGAAGTACGCGACGCGCTTGTCCTCGCTCTGCACTTTCGGGCCGCCGCGCTCGGCCCACCACTCGCGGAAGGTCTGCTCGGCGAAGGCGGGGAACTCCCGCTCGGCTGTGACGCCGAACAGTTTCTCGCCGACCTGCCGGACGAGCGAATTGCTCATCACCGCGTTGGCGAGGCGGGGCATCTTGCTCGCGAACCAGGCGCTGATGCGGTAGTTCGCGAGGACGCGGTTGCGCCAGTACTCGACGGACCACGTGTCCATCTGCTCGTCGACGTACTCGCCGCGGGCCTCGTTGTGCATCTGGCTGAGGGGCACGTCCGACGGGCAGGCGGTGTCACAGCGCATGCAGTTCGAGCAGTCCATGATCGAGGCGTCGATGTCCTCGTCGTCCTTGCGCTTGAGCCGCCACTGCTCCGGCCCCTGGAACTTCGGGCCGGGGAAGTCGTCGTCGACCTCCGCGACCGGACAGTTCGTATCGCACGTCGAGCACTTGTAACAGTCGTCGGCGCCCTCCCGGAGGTCGAGGTCGCTGTCCGGAAACACCTGGACCGGCTCGAACTCGTCGCCGGCGGGTATCTCGTCGTCGGGGACGGACGGTACGTCGTCGTCTGGGGGTGATTCTGCGTCGCTCATGTCGCCTCCTCTCCTGCCAGTGTGCCTGCGTGGTAGCCGGTCGCCAGCGAAACGCCGCTGCCTGATTTCTCCGCTGCGAAGTCGTAGTTGCCCAGCACTGCACCGGCAGCCCGGAGATTGTCGAACTCCGCTGTGCCGCCGGCGTCCACGGGCCGCAACTCCCGGTCGGGATCGACGCCGAAGCGGGCGAACGGGTGGTCGCCGAAGGCGTCGTCCCCGAACCAGTCGTAGCGGTCCGGTGGCTGTGCGATGTGGCAGTCGAAAACGGGCTCGCGGACGCCCTCGCGGTCCGAGTCGAGACCCTTCCCGACCAGGCCGCCGGTCGCCAGAACGTACTGCTCGGCCGCATAGGGGACCTCGTTGCCCGTTCGACTCACCGTGACTGACGCGACGGTGTCGCCGTCGCGCTCGAAGCCCACGACGGGGTTGCCGGTCTCGATGCTGACGCCGGCCTCGTCGAGGGCCGCGAAGAGTCGGTCTTCCAGCCGGATGCCCGGGAGACTCGGCGGCCCCATCGGGACCTCGAACACGTCGGCGCCGATGTACTCGGCCAGGTCGGCACGGACTTCGCGGGGATGGTCGTCGCCCAGCACTGCGGGGAAGCCGACCCGCTCGGCGCCGTCGAGGTGCCCTTTCACCAGCTCCGCGAGCGCACGTCGCACGCCACGGGTCCCGCCGTCGATGCCCTCGTCCTGATCGAGCAGGTGGGCAAAGCGGGTCACCTTCGGGTCCGCGCTGAGTTTCACCGGGAACTCGACGGTGACGCCCCGCGCCCGGAACGGCGCACCCGTCGCACCGAGGTGGGTCGCCGCCAGCGGCGCGTCGAACCCGGGCAGGCGCTCGAACCCGACGAGCAGTGCGTCTCGGCCGTCGCTGGCCAGTCCGGCGGCAGCGCTGTCTGGATAGCGGGCCGTGGGTTTGATCGTGCCACCGTGCGTCGGCACGAGCGCGTTCGCGTCGGTGTGGCTGCCTTCGTAGGTACCGGCCGTGATCTCGTCGAACAGGGCGAGTCCCGACGCGACGGCGTCGGTGCCGACGCGCTCGTATGGGTGCCCCTCCGGGAGGTCGTCGATGGCGTCGAACGGATCGACGAGCGGCCCCTCGCCGTCCGGCGTGTACCCGAGGACGTCGACGAGTCCACTGGCGTGGCGGAGCGTGGACTGCTTGTACGAGACCAGGCGCACGTGGGCGCCCGACCGCGCGGCCGAGATGGCTGCCGTGATTCCGGCGAGTCCGCCGCCCACGACGAGAACGTCCTGTTCAATCGCCACGCCGCTCACCTCCGTCCGTGGCCGCACTCGTTCGATTCGCGCTGGCACCTGCCCCCCTCCCGTCGTCGAACGCCGCGAAGTCGATGGTGTCCTCCCGCCGGGCGGGATCAGCGTCTCGGTTCATGGTGGTCGCGTGGAGCGCGTAGGTGAGCATGGCCTGCGAGAGCTGTTCGCCCCACAGCGCGTGGCGCTGGCCCTTCCACCGTTCCTGATAGAGTTCGTCCAGCGCCGCGTACGACTGCTCGGCGTCGTACTCCGGGTGGAGTTCCTGGGCGATTGCGTGGGTACAGAACCCGCCCTGACAGTTCCCCATCGAAGCACGGGTCCGAATGCGGACGGCGTTCAGGTCAGTGCCGGCCTGGCTGATGGCGTCCTGGAGTTCCGCGCGGGTGACGCCTTCACAGCCACAGACGACGGGGTTGGGGTCGGTCGTCGAGAGCACCTCGTCGGCCCGGTCGCCGAGGCGCTGGACGGATCGTTTCTTGATGGGCGAGGTCAGCCCGTAGTCGTCCATCGCGTCCTCCAGGACGCGGAAGTCCTCGCTGCCCGGCAGGGGAGCGTCTGCGGTTCGACAGGTGGCTGACACGCCGAGCTTTGCGCAGACGTGGTCGCTGATGTCCTCGGCCATCATCCGGTAGGTCGTGAACTTCCCGCCGACGATCGAGGTCATGCCCGGGAGATCGTCGCGCTCGGTGTGATCGAGCAGGAAGAAGTCCCGCGTGATGTCCTCGGGGTTCTCGGTGCCGGCGCCCGGCGGTTCGTACAGCGGACGAACGCCCCAGTACGACCGAATGGTTCGGGCCTCCTGGAGGACCGGGACGAGTTTCGAGAGTTCGTCGATCATCAGGTCGACCTCCCACTGCTCTTCCGGGTAGTCTTCGGGATCGTCGACCTCGGCGTCGGTGGTCCCGAGGATGGCCGTCGTCTCGTGGGGCACGATGATGTCGGCGTTGCCCTTCGGCTTACAGCGGTTGATGACGGTGTCCACCTGCCGGACGTTCATCACGGTCATCACGCCTTTCGAGGGGCGGACCTCGATGTCGACGCCGGCCATCTCGCCGATCTGGCCGGCCCACGCGCCCGTGGCGTTGACGACGTAGTCGGCCGCGATCTCTTCGGTCGTTCCGGCCGCGCCGTGGTCGCGCTTTCCCGGGCCGCTCCGGTGTCGAACCTCGGCGCCGACGACTTCGCCGGCCTCGACGAGCAGGTTGGTCACCTCGGCGTGGGTCTCGATGCGGGCGCCGTGGTTCTCCGCGCTGCGGGCGTTCGCGACGCAGAGCCTGAAGGGGTCGACGGCCCCGTCGGGGACGGCGATCGCTCGCTTGACGTCCTTCGCGAGGTACGGTTCGCGCTTGCGTGCCTCCCGCCCGGAGAGAACTTCCGTGGGGATGTCGCACTCGTCACAGCCCCGGAGCTTCCGCTCGAAGTACTCGTCGGAGTCTTCGGGGCGCTGGACGAACAGCCCGCCCGTCTCCTCGACGCAGTGGCTCGCGATGTCTTCGAGGACGCGCGTCTCCTGAATGCACTCTTTGGCACTGGCCTGGTCAGCGACGGCGTACCGGCCGCCGCTGTGGAGCAACCCGTGCATCCGCCCCGTCGTTCCGTGTGTCAGGTTCCCCTTCTCGACGAGGGTGACGTCGACGCCGCGCATCGCCAGGTCCCGGGCGATGCCACAGCCCGTCGACCCACCGCCGATCACGAGAACGCTCGGTGTGTCAGCCATCGCACTGTCCCCACATTGGACTGCGTATACATATTTTTACCGCAGGGGAATCACTATCAGTAAAATACTCTACTCACTCGTCATGATTGATCGCCCGCCAGCCACCAACCCAGCGCTGACGCGGCGGGGAACCGAGTCGCTCCGCGCGTCCCGAACTGTCCGCTTTTCTAAACGAGCGACGGGAATTCCGCCCCCGTGTCGGGTTCTGTCCCGGGCAGGAGATCACGCTTTCCGTGCTGTGGCTCACCGAGCTGCGGTGCTCGGTCTGTCCGGGTCCGGACCACCGCCTTCGAGCACTACTACCTGTTGGAACTTCGGGCCACTGGCATCACCTCCTCGTCACCTCTCTTTGCTTATATCCGGTTCTAGAGGTGCGTTACTGCGTAACACTTATCATCATAGACTATAATTTTTACCGCTAAGACGGCTTTGGCAGTAAAGAAAGCCGTCGTCGACACCAGAGTGGTGAACGCCATATGCCAACAGACACCTACGTCGGTGCGATCGATCAAGGGACGACCGGGACCCGGTTCATGGTCTTCGACCATAGCGGCCAGGTCGTCGCCAACGCCTACCAGAAGCACGAACAGATCTATCCGGAACCCGGGTGGGTCGAACACGACCCGATGGAGATCTGGGAGAACACCAAAGACGTCGTGACGACCGGTCTCACCGAGGCCGGTCTCGAACCGAGTCAGCTGGAAGCGCTGGGTATCACGAACCAGCGCGAGACGACGATCGTCTGGGACGCCCAGACCGGGAAGCCGGTCCACAACGCGCTCGTCTGGCAGGACCGTCGGACGACGGACCGGGTCGAGGAGATCCAGGAAGCCGGCAAGGTCGAGTGGATCCGGGAAAAGACGGGACTGGAGTGCGACGCGTACTTCTCCGCGACCAAGACGGAGTGGATCCTCGACAACGCCGATCCGATCAAGATGGATCGGTCTCGAACCGAGGACATCCGCGACCGCGCCGAGAACGGGGAGCTGATGATGGGGACGATCGACGCGTGGCTCATCTACAACCTCACCGGCAACCACATCACGGACGTCTCGAACGCCTCACGGACGATGCTGTTCAACATCCACGACCTGGCGTGGGACGCCGAACTCCTGGAGGAGTTCGACGTCCCCGCGTCGATGCTCCCGGAGGTACGCCCGTCGTCCGACGAGGACTACTACGGGTACACCGACGCCGACGGCTTCCTCGGCGAAGCCGTTCCGGTCGCGGGGGCGCTCGGCGACCAGCAGGCCGCGATGTTCGGCCAGACCTGTTTCGACGAGGGCGACGCGAAGAACACCTACGGGACGGGCTCGTTCTACCTGATGAACACGGGCAACGAGGCCGTCGAGTCCGATCACGGCCTGCTGACGACGATCGGCTTCCAGCGCTCGGGGGAACCCGTCCAGTACGCGCTGGAGGGCGCGATCTTCATCACCGGCGCCGCGATCGAGTGGCTCGAAGACGTCGATCTCATCGACAACGCGGCCGCGACCGCGGAGATGGCGCGCTCGGTCGACTCCACGGACGGCGTCTACCTGGTCCCCGCCTTTACCGGCCTCGGCGCCCCCCACTGGGACGGCCGCGCACGCGGCACCATCGTCGGGATGACCCGCGGCACGCGCCGCGAACACATCGTCCGCGCGACCCTGGAGTCCATCGCGTACCAGACGCGCGACGTGGCAGAAGCCATGGAGGCCGACTCCGGCGTCGAGACGACGAGTCTGCGCGTCGACGGCGGGGCGGTCAAGAACAACTTCCTCTGTCAGCTCCAGTCGGACATCATCGGCACGGAGATCGTCCGGCCGGAAGTCGACGAGACGACCGCGCTGGGGTCGGCCTACGCGGCCGGCCTCGCCGTCGGCTACTGGGAGACGCTGGACGAACTCCGGGACAACTGGCAGGTCGACCGGGAGTTCGCGGTCGAGAACCCAGACGGGTACGACGAGAAGTACGAGCGCTGGGCCGAGGCGGTCGAGCGCTCGAAGAACTGGGCCACAGACGGAGGTGACTGAGGATGGCCGTCGAAGCGCTCGTCGAAGCGCTCAGCAATCCGGCGCTCTGGATTGCCGCGTTCGCCGGTGGCGCGTTCGGCGCGGCACTGGGCGCGCTCCCGGCCTTCTGTTTCACCGGGTTCATGGTGATCGCCGGCGAGGCGTCCAACCTCGCGACGAAGGCGATCGCGGGCGAACTCGGCGCGATCCAGGGCCAGATCGGGACCGGCATCACGGGTAGCGTGGCGTTCGGGCCGGTGTTCGGTCCGCACATCTCCTTTGCGGGCGGTGCGGCCGCGGCTGCCTACGCGGCGCGGAAAGGGTACATGGACTCCGGCTTCGACTATCACGAGGCCAAGAACATCGCCTACGCGCTCGGCACCAAGCCCGACGTGCTCGCGGTCGGCGGCGTGTTCGGCATTCTCGGAATGCTGATCCGGCAGGTCTCGTTCAACTTCGGCGTCCCGTGGGACCCGATCGCCATCGGCGTCGTGCTCTCGGCGCTGTTCCACCGCCTGGCCTTCGGGTACCCGCTGATCGGCGAGGTTCGGGGCGACAGCATCTTGGACATGACGCCGTTCGCACGCGAAGAGATGCGCCCTGCTCGTAGCACGGCCGCCGCGGCCACCGACGGTGGCACGGTGAAAGAGCGACTCGCCGTCGAGCCGTGGCTCGGCCACCAGTACAAGTGGGCCAACGTCGCCATGATCGGCCTCGTCGCCGGAATTCTCGGTGCCTACACGGCCGTCGTCACTGGCAGCGCGTTCCTGGCGTTCGGCATCAGCGCAGCGACGCTGACCTTCCTGAACCTTGGCGTCGAGCAGATCCCGGTCACGCATCACATCACTCTGCCGGCCAGCACGGCGACGCTCGCAGTGATGGCCTCCGGGGACGCCGCACTCGCCGGGCAGGGCGCTGCGGTCGCCGTCCTCGTCGGCGCTGCCTTCGGCGTCATCGGAGCACTGTTCGGCGAAACGTTCCAGCGCGTCTTCTACGCTCACGGCGACACGCACTGGGACCCGCCGGCCGCAGCGATCGTCTTCTGTACCTTCTTGATCGGGGTCCTGACGATCGCCGGCGTGTTCCCGACGAGCGTCTGGGTCCCGCTCCCGGCCGGGGTCTGACCGAATCACATCACTTTCCTTACTGTACTGCCAACCGAACGTTACGTCCGGTCGTCGCTTCCCCGACGAATGATCGTTCACCGAACACAACGCCGATGGATCTGAAAGCTCGCATCCGCCGACGCCGTCGCACCGGTAACACTGCTCCCCTCGTGCTCGACTACGAGGCGATCAGTCCGATCGCCCACGTGTCCGAGCCGACCGGCCGTGGTCCCGTTCTCGAACGCCTGTTGGATTACCTCGATCCGGTGTTCGACGGCGGCCTGCCGCCGAATGCCTACGTCTGGGGACCGATGGGCGCCGGGAAGTCGGCCGTCGTCACCGCGCTGTGGTCGAACCTCTCGGCACAGCTCTCGGAGTCCCAGTCGGTCATCCACACGACGACGCGCTCCCAGCCGACGAACGCCCCGCAGTTCGTCTACGTCGACAGCCGCGAGGCCGCGAGCGCCTTCGCACAGTACCGCACCATCCTCGACGCCGTCTCCGCGGAGTCCATCCCGGAGAAAGGCATCGGCACCGACACCCTCCGCGCTCGGCTCGCAGACTCGCTCCGACCGCCGGGCGAGAACGTGATCGTCGCCATCGACCACGTCGGCGAGCCCGAGACCTGTGAACTGGCGACGATCGCCGAGCGACTCGCGCCGCTCGATTCGTCGCTCACCTGGGTCGCCATCGGCCGGCCCGACCCGGACGAACTGTCGGCGGACCTCCCGCCGGAACGCATCGAGGTGCCGGCGTACCGCCGCCACGACCTGGTCGACATCCTCACCGGCCGCGCGTCCGAGGGCCTCTCCGAGCGAGCGCTCCAGCACGAGCAGACCCGCGAGATCGCCGACTGGGCCGAGGGAAACGCCCACGACGCCCTGGCGGCCCTGTTCGGGGCCGCCGACCGCGCCGCGAGCCACGGTCGGTCGCGAATCCACAGCGAGGACATCACTGCGGGCATGATGGACGTCCCGCGGCCCTGTAGCTCGCTGGGCCGCGTCGTGGCACTTCCGCAGAACCGCCAGCTCGTTCTTCGCACGCTCGTCGACCTGGACGACGACGCCCGTGAATCCGTCGAGCGCACGACTGACGCCATCGTCGAGACGGCCTCGGTCGATCTCACTTCGGGCACCGTCAAGCGGTTCCTCTACGAACTCGCCGAGACCGGCATCGTCGAACGCGTTCGGCAGGAGGCCGCGAGCGAGGGGCACGGCCGCCCGCCCAGCCGCGTCGAACCCCGGTTCCCCACCACCGTGTTCAAACGCCTCTACGACACCAGGGCGGACTGACGCCGCCGCTGGCGATCACTCGATCCAGACGGTTTTCCGGTTGACGAACTCCTGGATGCCGATCGCGGAGAGTTCCCGACCGTACCCCGAATCGCCGACGCCGCCGAACGGCACTCGTGGGTCCGACTTCACGAGCTGGTTGACGTAGACGCAGCCGGCGTCGATCTGGCCGGCGAGTCGCTCGCCGCGCTCGCGGTCGGCGGTCCAGACGCTCGCGCCCAGACCGAACCGAGTGTCGTTGGCGACCTCGAGAGCCTCGGCCTCGTCGTCGACGCGGTAGACGGTCGCGACGGGACCGAACAGCTCTTCGGAGTCGGCCGGGCAGTTCGCGGGCACGTCCGCGAGGACCGTCGGCGGGTAGTACGCTCCATCGCGGTCGAGTGGTTCACCGCCCGTGAGGACCGTCGCCCCGGCCTCGACGCTGGCGGTGACCTGCTCGTGGAGCTCTTCGAGGAACCGCTGGCGCGCCTGTGGCCCGACGTCGGTCGACTCGTCCATCGGGTCGCCGACGGTCAGCGCCTCGACTTCCTCGACCAGTTGGTCGACGAACTCGTCGTAGACGGCGTCGTGGACGACGAACCGCTTGGCGGCGATGCACGACTGGCCACCGTTCTGGTTGCGCGCCCACGCTCCGCGCTCCGCTGCGTGCTCGACGTCGGCGTCTTCGAGGACGACGAACGGATCGCTGCCGCCGAGTTCGAGCACGGTCTTCTTGAGGTGCTCGCCGGCGGTCGACGCGACGGCTCTCCCGGCCGGGCCGCTCCCCGTCAACGTCGCTGCCTCGACGCGCTCGTCGGCGATGATGTCGTCGACGAGGCTCGACGGCGCCAGGACGGACTGGAAGACGCCCTCGGGATAGCCGGCCTCCCGGAACACGTCCGCGATGGCGAGCGCACACCCCGGGACGTTCGAGGCGTGTTTCAGCACCCCGACGTTCCCCGCCGTCAGATACGGCGCGGCGAACCGGAACACCTGCCAGAACGGGAAGTTCCAGGGCATCACCGCCAGGACGACCCCGAGCGGATCGTACGCCGTCTTGACGGTCGAGCCGGCCGGACTCGGGTAGTGGTCGTCGGCGAGGTACGCGCTCGCGTGCTGGGCGTAGTGCTCACAGCCCCAGATGCACTTCTCGATCTCCGCCGTCGCCTGCGAGATCGGTTTCCCCATCTCTCGGGTCATCAACTCGGCGTACTCCGCCTTGCGATCCCTGAGCACGTCCGCAGCGTTCAGCAGTAACTGCTCGCGCTCGCGCATCGGTCGCTGTCGCCAGGACTCGAACGCGTCCGACGCCCGGGCGAGCGCCGCTTCGACGTCGTCCTCGTCTGCCTGCTCGTACGCGTCGATCTGTTCCCCAGTCGCCGGATTCACTGGTCTGATCTTCTCCATGAATTGTCGAACTCTGTACTACAGTCTCGGCCTTTGTCGAAATAAATCTAACTCTGGATGCAAACGGTTATAGTAACGTCTGGGTTGGGTGCGTCGTCACGTCTCTCGGCCGCGCGATGTCGTTTTGGACGTGATATGTCTCGAATTCGGCATCGCTGACAGTCGCGAAACTGTAACGTAAATCGGTTACTCTGGGGTGTGGCCACGTGCGCGCAGCCGGTCGCGAAATGGTAGTGCGAGGAATGCCGCGAAAACCCACTGGAGAAGCGCTCACCTGCGGATTCGGGACCGGTCGCCTGTACCACCTGCGGCGGCTCTGCTGCGGTCCCTCACCGACGGATTCGGGACCGGTCACCAGTTCCCCCAGTCCGCGCGCTCGCGAGCGCTCCCTTCACCCCGACGTCGTCGCCCAGATTCGTCAGCTGCAGGTCTGGCACGTTCGACACGACCGCGTCGTCCAGCCGGTCGCGAACCGGATCGAGGACTTGCTCGGGGTTGTTCAGGGCGACCGCGCCGCCGACGTAGATCGCCAGCGGCGCGTACGCGTGGACGACGTTCGCGACGCCGATGACGTTCCACTCTGTCACTCGCTCCAGCACCAGATCGGCCAGCGGGTCCCCGCCCGCGGCGGCGAACACGTCCGCAGCGGTGAAGTTCGGGTCGGCGACGGCCATCTCGGTCTCGACGCCTTCGGTCTCGGCGAGGAACTCGGCGTAGTGCGGGATGTTCGACCCGGAACAGTACGCTTCCCAGTGGCCGGCGTGGCCGCAGCCACAGACGAGCCGTCCCGCGGGGTCGACCGTCAGGTGGCCGACTTCGCCGGCGTTGCCGTCCCAGCCGGTGAGGACGTGGCCGTCGACGCAGACGCCAGCGCCGATGCCCGTCGAGATGGTGAGATACACCATGTCGTCGGGGTTGCGGTCGCTGTGGAACCGCTCGCCGATGACCGCGGCCGTGGTGTCGTTGTGGAGGTAGACCTGGTCGCTCTCGACGAGGTTCTCGACGGGGCCGGTCAGCGGGATGCGGTCGATGGTTTCGGGGAGGTTCGCGGGGTCCTGGACTTCCCCGGCCGCCAGGTCGAGCGGGCCGATGGAACCGATGCCGACCGCGCGGATCTCGGTCGGGTCGGCCCCGGCAGTCTCGCAGGCCGTTCGGAGCGAGTCGAGGACGGCCTCGGTCACGGCGATGCCGCCCGGTCCCTGGGGGGTCCCGCGTCGGTCCTCCCCGAGAATCGTCCCGTCGTCGTCCGCGACCACGGCTCGGACGTTCGTCGCGCCGAGGTCGACTCCCGCGTACATGCAGGGCACTGAGGGCGCTGGCACACTTAAGCCCGTTCGCTGGACGTGAGTGCACGCGGAAAATGGTGGCTGCTACTCCGTCGCGTCCGCTCGGTCGCCGACCGTGTCCTCGTAGACGACGCCGCGTTCCGCGTCGAGAGTGACGACGGTCCCGTCGCCGACGTCGGGCAGGTCGGCGTCCGAGATCATCGGCACGTCGATCTCGCGGGCGACGATGGCGGCGTAGCCGGTGACGCCCTGATGGCCGTCGATGATGCCCCCGAGTTTCGAGACGTCCCCGTCGAACTCCCCGTCGAACTCGTCGGGCACGGCCAGGATCGCGCCCTCGGGCACCGCCGAGAGGTCGCCGTCGCCGACGCGGACGAGCGGCCCGGAGACGAGCCCCTCGACGACCGAGCGGCCGGACGCCAGCGTCTCGGCGGCGACGTGGACTTTGAGCATGTTCGCGGTGTCGAGCCCTTCGAGTTCGGTCATCATCCCCGAGAGGACGACGACGGTCTCGCCGGCCTCGGCCACGCCGGCGTCGAGCGCCGACTGGACTGCCGTCTGGATGACCGCGTCGGCGCCGCCGTTCGTGTAGGGCACGTATCTGGGCTGAATCCCCCACGAGAGTGCCAGTTGCCGTCGAACGCGCTCGCTGGGCGTGGCGGCGATCACGGGCATGTCCGGGCGGTACTTCGCGGCTTTCAATGCGGTGTACCCGGACTCCGAGGCGGCGACGATCGCGCTGGCGTCGACGTCCCGCGCGAGGTAGCGGGCCGACCGCGCCAGGGCGTCGGTGCTGGTCTCGCCCGCGGCCGGGACGCGCTGTTCCCGTGACTCGGCGTACTCCTCGCTCCCCTCCACGTCGCGGATGATGCGGTCCATCGTCTCGACGACGCGGGCCGGGTGGTCGCCGATGGCCGTCTCCCCGGAGAGCATGACCGCGTCGGTGCCGTCCAGCACGGCGTTGGCCACGTCGGAGGCCTCCGCACGGGTGGGGCGGCGCGCGTGAACCATCGAGTCGAGCATCTCCGTGGCGGTGATGACCGGTACGCCCTCGGCGTGGCACTGCTTGATGATGCGCTTCTGGATGAGCGGGACTTCCTCCATCGGGCACTCCACGCCCAGATCGCCCCGGGCGACCATGATGCCGTAGGCCTCGTCGATGATCGAGTCCAGGTTCTCGACGGCGCCCGACCGTTCGATCTTGGCGATGATGGGGACGTCGCCGCCGAGGTCGTCGATGTGTTTGCCGATCTCGTAGACGTCCTCGCCGTCGCGGACGAAACTCGCGGCGACGAAGTCCACGTCCTTCTCGACGGCGACTTCGAGTTCCCGGCGGTCCTGGTCGGTGATCGTCGGGAGGTCGAGGTCGACGCCGGGGACGTTGACGCCTTTTCTCCCCCCGAGTTCGCCGCCGTCCTCGACGTGGGCGACGACGACGTCGTCCGCGACGGATTCGACGGTGGTCTCGATGCGACCGTCGTCTAAGAGCACGCGGTCGCCAGGTTCGACGGCCGAAATGGACATCGACAGGCCGATCTCGTCGGACGTGGCGTCGTTGCTGGCGACGAACCGGACGGTCGAACCGGCGTCGACGTGGATCGGCTCGTCGATCGGTGCGGTCCGGACCTCGGGGCCGGCGATGTCGTGGACGACCGGGATCGGCGCCGACAGTTCGCCGCTGACCTCGCGGACGCGGTCGATGAGATCGGCGCGTTCCTCGGGCGTGCCGTGGCTGGCGTTCATCCGGACGACGTCCATGCCGGCCTCGATCAGTGCCCGTAGCTGTTCGCGCGACTCCGATGCCGGACCGATCGTACAGACGATTTTTGCGTTTCGCATACAGGATTCCTCCGGGACTGGGCCGCTGGCGAACGGCCCAGGCGCGTTTGCTGGTGATTGAAACTACAGGGGGATACGTCTGTCCGAATCCGGGAGAACGCCGGGGACTCGGACTACAGGACGATGCTCTTGGTGGTGACGAACGCCTCGATGCTGTAGCCGAGGCCTTCCCGACCGATTCCCGAGTCCTTGACGCCACCGAAGGGGATGTCGCCGAGACCGTGGGACGGCGCGCCGTTGATGCGGACCGCGCCGGCCTCGATGCGCTCGGCCACGTCCATCGCACGGTCGTAGTCCGCCGTGAACACTGCCGCGTCGAGTCCCATGTCACCAGCGTTGGCGAGTTCCAGGGCCTCGGCCTCGTCTTCGAACTTCGTCACGACGGCGATCGGCCCGAACTGCTCCTCGTGGATGAGGCGGGCGTCGTGGGGGACGTTCGCCAGCAGCGTCGGCTCGACGAACTGCCCCTCGCGCTCGCCACCGCGCACGAGGTCGGCGCCCTTCTCGACGGCGTCCGCGATGAGCTCCTCGACGTAGTCGGCCTGCTCCTCGCTGATGAGCGGGCCGAACGTGGTCTCCTCGTCGAAGAGGTCGCCGGCCTCCCAGTTGTCCATCTCCGCGTCGAGGAGGTCCACCATCTCGTCGTGGACGTCCTCGTGGGCGAGGACGCGGCTCACGGCGGAACAGCGCTGGCCGGCGTACTTGAACGAGCCCTTGGCACACTGGCCGACGGCGTCGGTGAGGTCGGCGTCGGGGAAGATGACGGCCGGCGCGTTGCCGCCCAGTTCCATGTGGAGGTTCACCATGCCGCTCTCGCGGGCGACGTGTTTGCCCGCCGCCGAGGAGCCGGTCATGGCGATAGCGTCGATGCGGTCGTCGCCGGCCAGCACGTCACCGATGTCGCTGGCCCGGCCGGCGACGTAGTTGAACGCACCGTCGGGAAGGTCGGCCGCCTCGATGCAGTCCGCGAGGACGGCTGCACTGACGGGCGTCTTCGTCGCGGGCTTGAGGACGACGCTGTTCCCGCCGGCGAGCGCGGGCGCGACCTGGAGCGCGGTCGTCGCGAGAGGGTAGTTGTACGGCGTCAGCGCGAGCACGGTCCCGACCGGCTGGGGCTTGACGATGGCCTTCCAGCCTTCGTGGCCCGCGGTCGTCCCTTCGAGGAACTCGCCCTGGAGGTCGTGGACCTCCTCGACGGCGCGGCGGAACCGCTCGACTGCCGAGTCGACTTCGCCGCGCGCGCTCGAAATCGGCTTGCCGGCCTCGCGGACGATGATGTCCGCGAGTTCCGCCTTCCGGGATTCGATCTCGTCGGCGATGGTTTCGAGCCACTCGGCGCGCTGGACGAGCGTCGTCTCGCGCATCTCCCGCTGTGCGCGGTGCGCGGCGTCGATCGCGTCCCGCGCCTCGTCGGGTCCCGCCGCACCGACCTGCGCGAACGTCCCGCCCGCTGCGAGGTCCGTGACCTCGAGCACCTCGTCGGTCTGGAACTTCCCCTCCACGAAGATGTCGTCCGGATACTGTCGTGACGTGGCCATACGTACCCGTACGGGGTACTCCTGTAAAGAGTTTACTCAATATCGAATTAATATCTATCAATTTGGTGTGGCAAGTTTTATCACACTATTGTCGCGGGAAATGTGGGCGTGGATCGACCGGTCTGGGCCCGCCGCAGTGGCGTATCGGACACCCGGCCGTGCGACTCTGCAGCAAGTGTCCGGAGAAGTGATCGGTTCGGCGTCGCCGGTGCGGTTTCGCGGCGTCGTTGTCTCTCCCTGGAACGCGGCTATCGGGAGATGTCGGTGTCGTCGCCGGCGACCACGCGGTCGACTGCTGCCGGCGTGACGACCGCGA
This sequence comes from Halorientalis brevis, assembly GCF_023077655.1. Lineage (NCBI taxonomy): Archaea > Methanobacteriati > Methanobacteriota > Halobacteria > Halobacteriales > Haloarculaceae > Halorientalis > Halorientalis brevis. Next base: position 359,030 of record NZ_JALLGV010000003.1, read on the forward strand.
CGTCGCCGGGGATGGTGCGCTTCAGCGCTGCCGTCGCCGCGCCGTACGTCAGCGCGTCGGCGACAGTTCCGTCCTGCAGTCGCTTCGCGAGGTATCCCCCGACGAAGGCGTCCCCCGTGCCGACGGGGTGGGAGTCCCCGGCCGTGAACGCCGGCTGTTCGAGGAGTTCGCCGTCGTGGAGCGCGACTACGCCCTCGCTGCCCGTCGTGACGATGGTCGTCTGGAAGTCGTACTCGCCGGCGAGGTGCCGGGCCTGCTCGTCGGCCGGCCCCGACAGTCCGAGCACCGTCTCGGCGTCCCGCTCGGCGACGACGAGCACGTCGACGTGGGGAAAGAGATCGGTCAGCGTCTCCCGCGCCTCGGCCGGCTCCCAGAGCTTCGACCGGTAGTTCAGGTCGAACGTCGTCGTCGTGCCGGCTTCCCGTGCGAGCGTCAGGAGATCGCCCGTCGTTCGCGCGAGCGTGTCCGAGAGCGCCGGCGTGATGCCGGTCGTGTGGAAGACGCTGGCCGATTCGACGCGGTCGGTCGCGAGTTCGTCGGGCGTGGCCGTCCGGACGGCCGCGTGGTCGCGGTCGTAGACGACGGTCGCGCCACGGGGCTGGTCCCCGGATTCGAGGTAGTAGGTCCCCTGCCGGCCGTCGTCGGTCCAGACCACTGCTGGCTCGACGCCGTGGCGTCGGAGTGCACCTGTCACCCGCCGGCCGGGCGGTGAGTCCGGGAGTTTCGACAGCCAGGCGGCGTCGGCGCCGAGTCGGGCGGCCGCGGCGGCGACGTTGCTCTCGGCTCCGGCGGCGTGGACGTCGAACGAGTCGGCCGTCTCGATCGGCGTGTCTCCCGGTGGCGAGAGCCGGAGCATCGTCTCCCCGAAGGTCACGAGGTCGGGCATACGACTACGCTGGTGGTCGACGCTCATAAAAGACGAGGCGGATCGCGTCGCGTGACACGTCTCGCCGCTCGGCCGGGAAAACGGGCTGCGGTCGAAGTGGCTCCGTGATTGGTGGGTGGGCTACCGCCGGTCTGTGACGATGACCGCGTCGTCCGCCTGGACCCAGGCGCGGTGATTCTGTCGGTCGTAGATGATGACGCCGTCACCGGTTTCCAGTTCTGCGAATCGATCGTCTTGCTCAGCGACTCCGGCGGTCTGGGGATTCGTATCGTCCATTGGTTCTACTGACATGGGATGGGCTGTTTTCGTCCGACGATGATACCTACACGCCACGACATTGTTAAGTGTTACCACGTATCGTGGATGGCCCTCGGTCCGTCCCCATCGGTCGTTTGGGGTCACTCTCCCGTCCGGCCGTACCCCTGGTTCTCGATGCACTGGCGCATTTCCGCTTCACTCTCGTGTTTGTGGAGTCGGGTGGGCGTGTCGCAGTAGAACACCTCGCCGTCCCACCGAAGCGTGACCTCCTGCTCGGTTCCGAGGAGTTCCGTCCGGACGACGACGCGGCGGCCGTCGGTGAGCGCCTCGATGAACTCGTCTGCGTGTAGCTCGCCCGCCTCCACGTGCAGTGGTTCGGTCATTACGCTCGTCTTCCACTGCGTGGCCAATCAGTCTGTGGCTGGTCGATCAATACGTGGCGACTGTGTGGCCCGGAAACCAGAGCGGGACAACACTGAATGGGCCGGTCATGGTGTGGTGGATATGGACGTCCTCATCATCGGCGCGTACGGGAGCGCGGGCGTCGCCGTGGCTACTGACCTCGTCGACGCCCCGGAAATCGACCGGCTCACGCTCGTCGACGACGGCGACCCGGGTGGCGGCCTCTGCATCCTCGACGGCTGCATGCCGTCCAAGGAGGTGCTCTCGGCGGGCGCCCATCGGTTCCAGGCCCGCGCGGACCACCGGGTGACCGACGCGCCCGACGTCGACCTCGACGCGGTCGTCGGGACGAAAGACGAGCACATCCACAACTTCGCCGAACACCGACGCGCTGCGGTCGAGATGCTGACCGAGCGCGACCACGTCGAGTTCGTCCACGACACCGCGCGCTTCGTCGACGACCGGACCGTCCGCGTCGGCGATCGCGAGTACGTCCCCGACTACGTCGTCGTCGCGACCGGTTCGGTGGTCAACGTCCCCGGCCTCCCCGGGATCGACGACGTCGAGTTCATGACCAGCGCCGACGTCCTCGACGCGACCGCGTTACCCGACTCGGGCGTCGTCATGGGCTTCGGGTACGTGGGGATGGAACTCGTCCCGTACCTCGCCGAGGCCGGCGGGATGGACCTCACCGTCGTCGAACACGACGCGCGCCCGCTCGACGAGGCCGACCCAGCGTTCGGCGAGGCGCTCCTCGACATCTACCGCGACGAACTCGGTATCGAGATCCTCACCGAGACCTACGAAGAGCGCGTCGAGCCGACCGACGACGGCGGCGTCCGGCTGCACACGGATCGCGACGACGAACGCGCCACCGTCGACGCCGACCAGTTGTTCCTGTTTACCGGCCGTCGGCCGAATCTCGACGGGCTCGGGCTCGAACACACGCGACTGAATCCCGATCCCGGGTGGGTACTGGACACGATGCAGGCCCGCGACGACGAGCGCGTCTTCGTCGCGGGCGACGTCAACGGGAAGGAACCGATCCTCCACGTCGCCAAAGAGCAGGGGTTCACCGCGGCGGCGAACGTCCGTCGCCACGCCGCTGGCGAACCGCTCGTCCCCTACGAGAACGTCCATCACCACGTCGTGTTCTCGGCGCTCGGCGTGTACCCGTACGCCCGCGTGGGCTACTCGGCGGCGGCCGCCGAGGCCGCCGGCCTCGATTTCGTCGCCGTCTCCCGAGAAGCGAGCAGCGACGGCGTCTTCAAGACCAAAGACGCCGCTGCCGGCCGGGCGTCGCTCGTCGTCGACGCCACCGACGGAACGGTACTGGGCTACCAGGGGCTGCACTACCACGCGGACGTGATGGCCAAAACGATGCAGGTCGTCGTCGAGACCGGGATGGACGTCCGCGCGGTCCCCGACCGCGCGTTCCATCCGACCACGCCCGAAATCCTCGACGGGTTGTTCAGAACCGCTACCGAGAAACTCGACGGGTAACTGAAACCGGTTCGTGGTTGTCAATTTCACGACTGAAATCGGGGAGTATCACCGAGCAGTCCGGCGATTCCTACGAGCGCACAAAATCTTTATCGTTCATCATCAAGTCTATCTCAACAGCCGGGGTCAACATGAACGCAGACACCTCACAGGAGGCGGTGACCGTCGATCTGCACGTCCGCTCGCTCGCGCCGCGGGCCGGCCACGCCCAACAGAACGTCGCCATCGAGCGACTCGACGACCTCGAGTCGGCGGACCGGATCGAGGCTTTCAACGTCCACGTCTGGGGCCATCAGATCAGTCTCTCGACTGCTGCCGCCAACACCGACGCCGGGCAGTTCGTCCTCGACCGCGTCGAGCAGTTCCGCTCGTGGGCCGCCGAGACCGGTCGGTCCGTCGATTCGTTCTTCGAGACGCGACGCGTCGAATCCGAGATCATGGACGAGGAGTACGCCGCGCTGGTCCTCCCCAGTCTGACTCTCGCCGAGTACCGCGACGGTGACCTGGCGTTCGTCGCCCCCTGCTCTGACGACGGCTCGGTGTGCACCGTCGAAGACCGCATCGACGTGCTCGCTGCCAGCGGCGTCACTGACGTGCTCCAGTCCGACGACCCCGAACTGCCGTCGGCCGTCGTCGAAGAAGAGTAGTTACGACTCTCTTTCGTCTGCCGGGACGAGGTGGGCCTTCCCCCACGTCCGCATCGCGTCGATGACCGGCCCGAGATCTCGACCCCGTTCCGTCAGGTCGTATTCGACGCGGAACGGTTTCTCACTGATTACCTCCCGGGTGACGATGCCGCGCTCTTCTAAGTCTTCGAGGCTGTCCGAGAGCACCTTGCTCGAAATCCCGTCGACGGCCTCTTTGAGCGCGTTGAATCCCAGTGGGCCGTTCGTGAGCAATCGGTCGACGATGACCGGATGCCACTTCTTGCCGATCAGCGACGCCGTCGCCGTCACCGCACACCACTCCTCGCCCGCACACCAGATCTCCACTGGGTCGCCTTCCTGTCCGTCCTCGCTCATGGCGTGCCGTTCGACAGCCGGCGGTATATAGTCACCTTCTCGAACCTGATTACTCTCCGTTACCTGTCCGTCGTCGGTTTCCTGCGGTACCCCCCGCGACAGACTCGCGTGCGTCGACCGCACACAGTCGCCGCCAGGTTCTTCCTGCGTCGTGTGGTAGTTTCGCCTATGGACCGAGACGACGACTACCGATGTGACGCCTGCGGTGTGACGTTCGAGACGGAAAGAGCCCTCACGCGCCACGTTCACGACGTCGGGTTAGTCGACTAGGCGACGCTGCCGGCCAGTCGTTCTCCACAGTTGGTAACTGACGTGGGAATTTATGAGACGTGCCCTCGACCACCGGGTATGTACGAGGTACTCCTCCCGGTCGACGAGAGCGACGAGCGCGCAACTGCACAGGCAACGGCGATCACGGACCTTCCGGGCGATGCGGACGAGATCCACGTGACGATCTTCCACTCGTTCACCGACAACCCCTCCGGGGCGTCGGTTTCCCAGCTCCAGTCCGCTCGGCGCGCGCGTGACGTTCTGGAGGAGGCAGGCATCGAGTACACGATGGACGAAAGCAGCGGGCAGCCTGCCACCGAAATTCTCGACGTCGCCGAGGAACTGGACGCCGACCTCGTCTGTCTGGGCGGTCGCAAGCGCTCCCCGGCGGGCAAGGTCCTGTTCGGGAGCGTCACCCAGAGCGTCCTGCTTGATACGGACCGATCGGTTCTGATCGCCCACACCGACGAAGAAGACGAGGACTGAGCCGGCGACCGCCAGGCCTGTCGCTTTCTGACAAACTTAAATCCCCACGTATCACCGGGGCAATTTTCATTTCCGTTTTGTGTGAAGTATCTGGTGCCGGTGGGTGGGTGGTACATCGCTTCCGGTCTCTCACCGGCGGGAGACGAGCCCACGTCTCCTCAACGGCCGTCCCGCAAGCACCACGTGCCAGCTTAACCGCGATGCCGTTCCTCAGGCGGCATCCCGCGGTGCTTTTCGGCCTCAGTCTTCCGTGAGCGATTCGTGTGGCGTGGACGTACTGGACTCGCCGCCTGCCATCGGGTCGGCGGATCGTGAGCTGTTGGCCACCCGGTCCCACAGCACCAGCGTCGAGGGCAGCACGAACAGCGAGGCGAGGTAGGCGTAGACGACGCTCAATGCCGTGAGGATGCCGAACACGCCGATCGCGGGGTTCAACGAGAGCCAGAGCACGCCGACGCCGAACACCGTCGTCAGCATGCTCCCAGTCAGTGCGCCGCCGGTTCCGACGATGGTTCGCGTGAGCGCGGGCATGAGCGGTCGCTCCTCGAACTCGTCGGCGAAGCGGTGGACGACGTGGACGGAGTAGTCGATCCCCAGGCCGATCGTGATCGCCAGGATCGTCCCGTTGAAGGCGTTGAACTTCACGCCCAGCACTCGCATCGACGCGACGACGAACGCGACGCTCACCGCGATGGGGACGACGTTGGCGATCCCGAGCGACGGCCGTCCTTCGAGCACCCAGTAGATGAAGATCAGGAACACCGACGCTCCCAGCAGCGAGAGCGCTAAACTCTGGACGACGCCCTCGAACAGCACGGCCGTCGCGTCCTGGAAGATGACCGCGAAACCGGTGGCCGACGCGTCGAAGCGGTGATCGGCCGCGACCGCCCGCGCGTCGACGGTCGTCGCCACGTCGTCGGCGCTGTCGTCGACGGTGTAGACGACGCGGGCGCTCCGGCGGTCTTCACCGATGAACGACAGCGCCTGCTCGCGCGCGGGTGAGTCGAGCAACGCGTCGTAGATCTCGTCGAGATTGTCGTCCGGCACGCCGTTGTCGTTGCGGTCGTTGCGCGCGACCAGCCGCGCGAACTCGGGATCGGCCGCTGCCCGTGACTCGATGACCGTGACGATGCTCTGGGACTTCGCTCGCCGATCGTCGCGTCGGAACGTCGGCGGTGGGTCTGCACCCGCCCGATAGATGGACTCCAGGGCAGTGTCGCGTGTCATCGGCCCCTCGACGTACAGCAACACCTGGCCGTCCTGGTCGAACTTCTCCTCGCGGAAGTTGTAGTTCTCGACGTACTGGTACGACGCGGGCGGGCGGAACGGCTCGGGGAGCGACTGGAGCGGCTCTGGCGTCTCCTCGGCGGGCATGAAGTCCTCCGGCGAGAAGCCGGTCCCGATCCCCGTCGCGTAGTAGCCGACGCCGCCGGTGACGACCAGGACGACGAGCATGAACGCCAGGGGCGCGCGCTTCGCGATGGTGACGCCGCCGCCGAGTGCTCGGCCGAGTGCGGAGTCCGCCGCCCCGAGCGGTCGCTCGCTGATGGTCGGGAGTGGGTACTTTCGGCGGAGCCGGTCGACGTACACCTTCTGGGCCGGCAGGAACACGCCGAACAACAGGAACGTGAACACGATGCCGATGGCCGCGACCAGCCCGAAGTCCTGGGTCGGCGGGAACGCGCTCACCAGGTTCGAGAGGAACCCGATGACGGTGGTCCCGGTGACGATGAAGAAGGCGACGAGCAGCTGGTCGGTCGTGATGCGCATCGACCGCTCGATGTCCTGGTCCTGGGCGCGCTCCTCGCGGTAGCGATTGACGGCGTGAATGCCGAAGTCGATTCCCACGGCGATCAGCAGCGGCGGCACGGCGACGAGCAGCGGGTTGAAGGCGATGCCGGCCAGGCCGAGGAAGCCGAACGTCCACAGCAGTGCGATGACGATGGTCGCGATGCCGAGCAGCAGGTCCACCAGGTCGCGGTAAGCGACGACGAGGAAGACGACGATGAGGACGAACGCCGCCGGCAAGACCAACACCAGCGAGTCCGAGATGGTGTCCGGCTGGCTCCCGAGCACGCGAATGTCCTGCCCGGCGGTCGAGACGACGCGTCGAACCCGGTCGGCCCGGTCCGGGATGTCGCTCGTCCCGTGCGTGATCGTCGCCTGCGCGGCCGCGGCCGACGCTGCCCTGCGATTGAAGTCGTCGCTCAACTGGTTCGTAAAGCCGGGGTTCCGCTCGGCGGCGGTCCGGACGGCGGCGTCGATCTCCGCCGGCGTCGCGCCCTCGATGGCGTCGATCTCTTCCTGCAGGGTGGTCGCGTTCGGGTCGAGCGTCCGCGCGACGACGCCGGCCGGACTCGACGTGGACTCGACCCGCATCCCGTGTTGGTTCTCGACCCGCTCCTGGGCCCGTAATAGCCGCACCATGGTCGGTTTCGAGAGGACGTTCTGACTGTCCTGCAGCAGCGTCGTGCTCGACGTGCTCCCGCTGGTGAAGCTCGCGCCGAAGTCGCGCTGGATGTCTTCCAGCGCCTCGAAGGACTCTAAGTCCTCGATGAACTGGTTCTGTCCGGTCTCGGTCTCGATGTTCCCGAGCCCGCCGACGAACAGGACTGTCAGCCCGAGAAAGAGGAGGATGATTTTCCCGGGGCTGTTGACGATACGGTCGTCGACCCAATCGATCACTCGTTGGTACGCGTCCATGGAGGTCCCCCACCAGCGTTCGGGCGGCAACTGGTATGCCGACCCTATTGGCCGCTCTCCGCTTAACCGGTTTGTAAACTCTAATAAACTAGCTAGAAATTCACTCTGCTCCGCACGTCAGCGTCCGTCGTCGCCGGGCGAGCGGTCGATGTTCCGGTAGGTTTCGACGAGCGACTCGAAGTCGTCGATCTCCTCGCGGAGTTGTTCGGTCATCTCTCGGGCTCTGCGCGCGGTTCGTTTGAACTCGTCGCTCTCCTGGAGTTCGGCGCCGGACAGTTCCGCTTCGAGCACCTCCAGTTTCGAGAGCAGCGAGAAGTACTCCTCGACGCGCTCGGAGTCTGCGACCGGATCGACGTGCCGTTCGAGCGTCGACTCGAGGGTCTCCTCGTCGACCGGCTTCGAGAGGTAGTCGTCGAACCCCATGTCGAGAATGTTCAGGTCGGGATCGACGGCGGTCACCATGATGACTGCGCAGTCCATGCCCTGCTCGCGAAGTTCGGCGAGCACCTCGTCACCCGACATATCGGGCATGCGGCGGTCGAGCAACACGGCGTCGACGCCGTCGTCGATCACGTCGAGCGCTTCCTCGCCGCCGTACGCGACGGACGTCTCGTAGCTCCCCTCGAGGTTCTTCGCGTAGATGTCGGCGATGTCACGCTCGTCGTCGACGATTACGACGTGTGGACGAGAACGACCCACGATACTCCGAGTTCGGAGGCTCGCTGAGTTATAACTTGTGTCACGGGTCGATGCTCACCGGTGGTCTCTCCCAGTGCAAGCGCCCGCACGTCGTCAGCGTCCGGGATGGCGACCGATCTCCCGGAACGCCATCTCGAAGTCGTCGAAGTCCGTCAGCGCGTCGTCCATCTCCGATTTCAGCTCCTCGGCGCGCTCGCGGAGGGCGACGACGTCGTCGTTCGTCTGAAGTTCCTGTGGGGTCTTCTCGGCTTCCAGGAGCGCCAGCTTTGAGGTCACCTCGTAGTACTCGCTGAGACGGTCGTCGTACTCGCTCGCGCTGAGTTGCTGTTCGACGGCACCGAGCAGGTCGTCGCTCTCGACGGGTTTGCAGAGGTAGTCGTCGAACGGCATCTCGATGATGTCGAAGTCCGGGTCGACTGCCGTGATCATGATGACCCGACAGTCCAACTCGCGCTCCCGGATCTCCTCGAGCACGTCGTCGCCCGATTTATCCGGCATCCGACGGTCGAGCAAGACCACGTCGACCTCGTCGTCGACCTTTTCGAGGGCTTCCTCGCCACCGTACGCGACGCGAACGGTGTACTCGCGCTCTAGCTTGAGCGCATAGACGTCTGCGACCTCCTTCTCGTCGTCGACGACCAGGAGGGTAGCCTCCGAATCGTTCGCCATGCATCCCTGTTTTTGTGGCGACGGGTTATACTTTGCGCGCGACGAATCACATCGCCGAGGGGTGGTCGGCCGGCCGCTGGCGGTCGGTTGCCGAACTGAAACCGCACCTTTCTCCCCGGTCCAGCCCGTTCCACTCTGTATGATCGACACGTCCGGAGGTGGGCGGTGATGGCGCTGTCCGAACGGCTGAAGTTCGCGCTGGTACTGGCTGGCGGAATAATCCTGCCAGGGCTGGCGGACTACGCCCTCGCACAGGCGGGCTACGAGCTGCTGGGCATCGTCGTGTGGGTCAGCGGCTATCTCGGCGCGATGGTGCTCATCTGGTACGTCTGGCTGCGCCCGCTGGACATGACGGGCCCGTCGTGACCGCGCCGTGGGGTCGTTTTCGCTCTCGAACGCGTAACGGAAGTTTTTAGGCTGCTACAGGAGGACTCTCGCAATAGGAATGTACGCGTTACCGCTCCAGGTGATCGACAATTTCCTGCTCCAGTACAACATCGGGCAGGCGATCTTCCTGATTCTCGTCCTTGGGTTCCTGGCAGCGCTGCCGCTGAAATCGCGCAAAGTCATCGCACTCCAGTTCATGACGTTCGGGGTCATCTACCTGCTCACCCCACAGAGCATGCTAGCAAAGCCTCACTGGAAGTTCTTCGGCATCGCACTGCTGGTGATCGGTCCGATGGTGTACGTGACCGCTCGCAAGTAGTCAGTCCAGTTTCCCGAGTCCAGCAAAGAAATCCAACGGCGGTCCCGCGACGTGGACCGGTTCACCTGCACGCCGCAGTTCGATGGTCGCCGGCGGCGTGACAGTCTCATCCTCCCGTCCGTCGCTCACCACCACCGCGTGGTCCGCCTCGGACACCGTCACCTCGATGGTGCGTTCCTCGTCGACCACCAGCGGCGGCATGGGCTCTTCGCCCGCCATCTCCGTGATGACGAACCCGTCCACGCCCGGATGAACGAGCGGGCCGTCTTCGCTCAGGTTGTAGGCCGTGCTCCCGGTCGGCGTCGCCACGAGGACCCCGTCCGCGTGCCCGCTCGTGTACATCGCCCCGTCGACGGTCACCTCGAGGTCGAGCCCCTGGCCGTGGCCGCGCTGGGGTCCGAGGATAGCGATCTCGTTGATCGCCGGGGAGAGCGTCCAGTCCTCGCCGCCGGCCGCCAGCCGACTCATCGCCCGTGTGGCGGCCGGCCCCTCCTCGCGGAGCGTGTCGACTTCGTCGCTGACGGCGCTGACGGCGTCGGCAGGTGAGACGGCGTTCAGGAAGCCGACTTCGCCGAGGTTGATGCCCATCACCGGCGTCGTGCCGGCCCCGCGGGCGGCAAAGAGGAAGGTGCCGTCGCCCCCGATGGAGACGACGAGGTCGCAGGTCGCCATCTCCTCGATCGCCACGCCCGGCACCGAGTGGTCGGTTTCGGCAGCCAGATGCGCGGCCGTCTCTCTGTCGACCACGACTGCGCTGTCGTCGGCCCGCAGTCGCTCGACGATATCGCCCGCCAGCGTCGCAGCGCGGGGATTGTCCCGCTGGGCGACGATCCCGACTTTCATCTCGTCGGGCTTTGCCCCCCCGAAAGTATAAACCCACTCGAATCCGCCCACGAGCGGCGTCCGTCCCGCGATTCCTGCCAGTCAGTTCGGCACTGTGACGACGTCAAATACAGGCAACCTTAATTTATCCGCATCCCAACTGCTATCCATGGCCCCCCGGCCGGGAGCGAGTGTTGTTCGATGAGCGAGGACGAATCCGCCGACGACGACTGGTTCGAGAGCGCGCTCGGCGACGACGACGAGCCCGAGGCCTCGGCCGACGACCCGCAGTCTCCCGAGAACGGTGACACTGACGCTGGGGACCCAGCCGACGATGCAGACGACAGCCCGTTCGGCGCAGCGGACACTGACAGCGACAGCCCGTTTGGTACTGGCGACGGGGAGAGCCCGTTCGGCAGCGACGACGCGAACGGCGACAGTCCCTCCGCCGACGATGCAGACGACAGCCCGTTCGGTGCAGCGGACACTGACAGCGACAGCTCGTTCGGTGATACTGCGGACGGGGACACGGACAGCCCCTTCGGTGGGGGAGACGGTGACGCTGGCAGTGACAGCCCCTTCGGTGGGAGCGACGGCGGCGACAGTCCGTTCGGCGGTGGCAAGAGCGGTGACGGCAACGGCGACCTGTTCGACGACGATTTCGCCTCTGCGTTCGGCGGTGGCGGCGGTGACAGCGGTGGCGGCGACTTCGACGACGAGGACTTAGATTCCGACCTCCCGCGGATCAAACTCGGGATCGAAGGCCTAGACGACATGATCCAGGGCGGCATTCCCGAACGCCACCTCATCGTCACCATCGGATCGGCCGGGACCGGCAAGACCACGTTCGGCCTGCAGTTTCTCCACCACGGCCTCCAGAAAGACGACCCCGAGAAGGCCGTGTTCATCACGCTCGAACAGAGCCGCGACGCCATCATGGCCACCGCGGCCGAGCGCGACTGGAACTTCGAGCAGTACGAGAAAGAGGACAAACTCGCGATCGTCGACTTGGATCCCGTCGAGATGGCGAACAGCCTCGACAACATCAGGGCGGAACTTCCCACCCTCATCGAGGATTTCGGCGCCGATCGACTGGTCCTGGACTCGGTCTCCCTGCTGGAGATGATGTACAACGACCAGGCGAAACGGCGCACTCAGGTGTTCGATTTCACCCGGTCGCTGAAGAAATCCGGCGTCACGACGATGCTCACCTCCGAGGCCAGCGAGGACCACGAGTACTCGTCCCGCCACGGCATCATCGAGTACCTCACCGACGCCGTGATCCACCTCCGGTACGTCCGCGAGGAGACCCGCGAGACCCGTACTGCAGTCTCCATCCAGAAGATCCGGAACGCCAACCACTCCCGCGAGACCAAACCCTACGAGATCACCGGCGACGGCATCTCCGTGTATCAGCAGGCGAATATTTTCTAACCACCTTTTTTGCGGTCGGGTGCGCGAAGCGCACCACTCCCGCAAAAAATCTGGACCAAAAAAGCCGGACGCGCCGACGGCGCGTCCGGTGTCTTCGTGAGTGACCGCAGGGAACGAGCGAATGGCTCAGAAGACGAGCAAAGCGAGTCTTCTGGTGAACCGCTCGCTTCGTCGTCACCAGAACGCGAAGCGTTCTGGTTGGCGCACGAGAGCGTAGCTCTCGTGAACGCCGGCGCTTCGCGCCGGCTGCCAGCGGGACCTCCGGTTCCTCCCTGCTCGCGGATGCTGGTGGGCAGTACAGGGCGCATAGTCAGCACGGTGCCACAGTAGTTAGAGGGCAGAATTATTGGCCTAAAATATCGTTGAGGAGTCGGTAGGTCGATAGTCAAGGACGTACGCTGAAAGTCTACAGACGGACTTATCGCACATTCCTGTGGGAACGGTGTATTGACTTACGCATTGAGGTCTTCGGTCACAGGACGGTATTCACCAGCACCGACAAAATAGCCGATACTACCAGTAATCGTACTGAGCGTGCAGATCACTCCCGCGGTGTGAAGACTTACCGAGCCAACTGTACTTTGAGGAAATGTGTTAGCTGTCGGTAAGTACCACAAGTAGAATCCACTAACGAAAATTGCAGTGCCAATGAACCCCGTTCCCAAACCGTATCTTCCCCAGCCAGCGATGACACCGACAACAATGCTGATCAGGATGACTGCCTCTGGATGAAACTGGAACCATGCGGCTGGCAGCACGATGCGTCCGAATATCATGACGACCACTGTGAGACAGACCGCCCCCACGAGGAACGCAGTACGTGAACGGGTTGGCTTTCCAACAAAGAGGTGCCATAGATACCGTCCAGCTAGTATCCACTGATTGGGCATACCTAATCAACAGAGTGTCATGGAGTATGAACGGATTGGTGACATCACGACTCCTAACCAGGATGTAGTCTCAATCCAATCAATAAGATCATCTATTGAGCAGACAAGCATCCGCGAGCAGGGAGGGACCGAAGGTCCCGCTGGCAGCCGGACGTAGTCCGGCGACGAAGCGAGCCGGCAGCAGTTTTTAGTCCAGGTTTTTGCGATGGGGGTCGCTGGGAGCGACCCCCCGACGTAAAAAAGTGGTTTACCGTGCAACGGTCACGGGAATCGTCGAACTGCGGACGACGTTCTCGGCGACGCTGCCCAACAGGATGCGCGTGACGCCCGAGCGGCCGTGGCTCCCCATGACGATCTGGTCGACGTCGTGTTCCTCGGCGTACTGCACGATCGCACGCGAGGGCTTGCCGACGACGGTGTCCTCGGTCACGACGACGTCGCGGCCGTTCGCCCGGTCTCGTGCGCGCTCGAACAGATGCTCGGCCTCGGACTGGGCGTGCTCGTACCACTCCTCCGAGAAACTCGGGATGGACGCCTGCGCGCTGTAGCCCGCCTCGGCGGGATTGATGACGTTGAGCAAGACGAGTTCGTCGTCCGGAAATTCGTCGATGGCGAACTCGAAGGCTTCCCAGGCCTGCGACGACCCGTCCAGCGGAACCAAGATTCGCTTGCTCATGGTATTCCATAACATCTACCACGATTAAATAGTTCGTGCTCGACGGGGACCGTCGGGTGCTCAGTCGCGGCCGTGTTTGGTGACACACACCGGGAGGCCGATGAGTTCCACCGGTTCGGAGTTGTCCGGCGAGTAGACGACCATCTGGCCTTTCTCCATGTAGGGGACCTTGGCTTCGAGGTTCGACGGGATGTTCACCGCGGAGATCGCGTCGTCGTCGCCGAGATTGAGGACGACGGTCGTGTTGATCTGCTTGAACACCGGCTCGGCGATGTCCTGGGGGTCCTGGGTGATGAGGAAGAGGCCGAGCCGTTCCTTGCGGCCCTGTTTCGCCGCCTCGGTGAACTTCCCGATGACCTTCCGGGCCTGGACGCTGTCGGCGTCGGTCAGGAAGTTGTGGGCCTCGTCCATCCCGACGACGAGGGGCGTCTCTTTGATCCGGTCGAAGTGCGGATCGTTCGAGAGCTTCTCGTCTACCAGGAGACTCGACAGCGCCAGGACGATCGTTTCGGTGGTCCGGCTCTCGTTGATGTGGTAGGTCGGCACGACCGTGAGACCACCGGGACGGACGAACTCGTGGATCAGCTCGGTGATCGGCCGGGCGTCCTGGTCGAACACGTCGCCGAAGCCCCGCGCACGCCGGCGCACGGCGTCGAACGTCGCCTCGTGGACGCGCCCGCTCTCGTCGAGTTCCTCCTTGAGCGCGGGGTCGTCGAGAAACGAGATGAACTGCTCGTAGCTCCCGTTCGAGCCGTAGTTGTCGAAAAAGCGCTTCAGGAGGTAGCGCAACGCGGAGTACTGGTTGTCGTTGAGGCCGCCGCCGGAGACGAGCCAGGGGTTGCCCCGGACCATCGAGAACGGGATGGTGAACTCGACCTGCTCGGCGCGGTGGTGGTCGGCGGCGTAGGAACTGCCGCCGACTTTCGGGACGAACGCGACGGTGTCGTCGTGGCCGCCGTAGGCGACGCCTTCCCGTTCGAGTCGTCGCCGGTCCTCGTCGGTCATGTCGGGGTTGTCGTCGTGCATCTGGGCGTACTCGTCCTGGGGGTCGAACTGCACGACGGCGGTCTGCACTTCCCGGTCGCTCCCCGAGGCGACCGGATAGCTGCGGTCCTCGTCGAGGTATTGCCGGAGGATGTTCTTCGAGCCGTGGGTTTTCCCGGAGCCAGTCCCCCCGGCGACGAGGGTGTGGCGGAACACGAGCGGGTCGCCCGCGTCGTAGTCGTCTTTGAGCCGGTAGTCGATGGTCGGCGGTTCGGCGGCGGTCTGGACGCGCTCGCCGCCCACTGCGAGGTGCCCGAGGAAGACGCCGTCCTCGGGGATCTTCAGGCCGGTCTTGATCTCGCTCTTGTCTGTCGCGGCCCGGACCACTGTTTCGGGCTTGGGAACCCGGTCGGTCATCCGGCGCTTGAGTTCCCCGTCTTCTTCGAAGAGTACCGCCACTGGCTCCAGCGTGGCGATGAACTTGAAGTCCTGTTCGTCGATGCCCCGGGAGCGCATCGCGCGCCGCGCGTGAATCTCGGTCGCGTCGTCGGTCCGGAACTCCTGGGCGTACTCCAGCGCCGTGATCCGACAGAACAACCGCTCGTCGTCGGGATACGGGACGAGCAGGTACTTGCCGATGCGGACCTGCGAGCGGTTCTGGACCGTCACGTACGCGCGCAGGGCCGTGTCGTCCGGGTCCTCGCTGATCGTCAGTCCTTCGGAGGCCGAGAGGACGCCGATGCCACGGTCGCTGCCCGCCGGCGAGACGTCGACCGTCTCGAACTCCGGCGTCTCCGCGTCGGCGTCCGTCGCGTCGGTGGTCGTCGGCTCAGTCGGCGACGCGTCGTCTGCAACCGTCTCCTCGCTCGGCGCGTCGTCGTCCTCGTCACCCCCGTCGTCTGCGTCGAAATCCGTAAAGTCACCCAGATCTGACATACTGGCTCCATCGGACCCCCGGGTCAAACGCGTTTCCCCTGTCGCCGCTCGGCGATACGTTCGCTCGACTGAGACGGGCACCGCGAAACCGATCGTCCGTCTCCACGCAGGAGCCCGCCACGACGGTCAAACGGGTCGCCGTGGTACCCTTACCTGCCATGTCCGACGACAGGCAACACGCGAGCGGGGGCGTCGACCAGTCCGACGCGAAATGCTATGACGTCGACCGACAGGCCGATCTGGTCCTGCCCTGCGTCGCCAAGCCGAACGCTGATCTCCGTCTCCGGGCCTGCCAGGAAGAAGGGTGCTCGACCACCCCCACAGGTGACTTTTTCCCTGCTCGTCACGTACGTGTGGGTATGTTACTCATTAGCGGCCACGCCGGCGGCACTGACCTGACCGGCACGCTGTACGAGCGCGGCGAGCGCTCCCCGTCGTTCAAGGGCGCGCCCGACGAGGACGCCCCTTACATCTGGGTCTGTGACTCCTTCTACGAGGTCGAAAGCGGCGGACAACAGACCGAGATCGACGGTCGGCAACTGAACGTCGCGTTCGAGTCGCCGATGCCCCACGGGTTCGAGACCCGCGAGCAGGCCATCGACGCCGCCGAGGAGCACATCCGCACCCAGTTCGCCCGCGTCGGCCTCGACCCTGCCGAGGTCGACATCGACGTCGTCCAGGCCGAATCCGAAGCGAACTGACGCCCCGGCTCTCGTCGAAATAGGTACATTCTTAATCACGTCAGTCTAGTCCTGTGGTATGGCGACTCATGCCCCGAGGGACGCTGACACGGACACAGTCGATCTGCCGCCTGCTGTGCCGTCTGCCCTCTCGGCTCTGACTCGCTTGAGTTGGGAACTGGGTGCTCGAATCGTCGAGGACGGGGAATCGACGCTCCACAGCGAGTGGACGCACACGGAAACGCCGCGGCGACTCTCGTTCTACGCGGCGACGAGCAACACCGTCATCGTCCGCGTCCGGACGCCCGTCGGTCGGAAACGGTTCTACGGTGCGACGCAGACCGACCTCGAAGCGGCGCTCCCGGAACTCGACGCCGACCCGCAGTGGCGCCGTCGCTCCTGAGCTTACAGCGCCTCGGCGAAAAAGTCGGCCACGCGCGCGGCGATCTGCTCCGTCTGTCCGACGAAGAAGTGATCGGCGGGGTAGGAATCGACGGCACAGCCACGCTCGCGAGCCCGCTCGACCACCGGCTCCCAGTCGACGGTCTCGTCGCGCTCACCGTACAGTACCTGGACTGGACAGTCGATGCCGTCGAGGGCAGCGACGGTCTCGAACTCGTGGCCGGCGGCCGCTGGCGGTGACAACACGCCGAGGGCCGCCGGCTGGGGGTCGCTGTCGGCCGCGGCGAGCAGCGCGACGGCCGCGCCGAAGCTGTAGCCGAAGAGCCCGACCGGCTCGTAGCGGTCCCGGGCGTACGCGAGGGCGTTCCGCGCGTCCAGTCGTTCTCCCTTCCCCTCGTCCCACGGCCCGTAGTCCAGGCGGAGGCAGGCGATGCCGTGGTCGGCGAGCGCGTCACCGACGCCCCGGAGTCGCGGATCGGTCCGGGAGCCGCCCATCTGCGGGTGCGGCGGGCAGGCGACGACTGCAGCGTCGGCGTCGGGCGTATCGACCGTCGCGCGGACGTCTCGGGCGCCCGCGATGCGGATCTCGTCGCTCATATTTGTTTCTCGACCTCGATGCGTGTAAGTGTTTTAAGGTCGACGGTGCCCAACGGGCCGACATGGGTATCCTCTCGCGCGCCTCCTACGTCATCCGGTCGAAGATCAATTCCGTCTTGAACCGGGCGGAGGACCCAGCCGAGACGCTGGACTACTCCTACGAGCAGCTCCGCGACGAACTCCAGGAGGTAAAGCAGGGCATCGCCGACCTCACGACCCAGAAAAAGCGCCTGGAGATTCAGCAGCGCCGCCTCGAAGAGAACGTCGACAAACACAACGAGCAGGCCCGGGAAGCAGTGCGACAGGATCGCGAAGACCTCGCTCGCCGCGCACTGGAGAAGAAAAAGCAGAAGATGAACCAGATCGAGGATCTGGAGTCCCAGATTCAGCAGCTCCAGCGCCAACAGGATCAGCTCATCGAGAAGAAAGATCAGCTCCAGAGCCGCATCGAGCAGTTCCGCACCAAGAAAGAGACGATGAAAGCCCGGTACAAGGCCGCCGAGGCCTCCAACCGCGTCTCCGAAGCCATGACTGGGGCCGGCGAGGAGATGGAAGACGTCGGGCGGGCGATCGAACGCGCCGAGGAACGCACCGACGAGATGGAAGCCCGCGCGGCCGCGATGGACGAACTCCAGGAGAGCGGCGCCTTCGAGGACGCCCTCTCGGACAAGGACCAACTGGACCGGGAACTCGAAGAGATGCGCACCGAAGGCGAGGTCGACGCCGAACTCGACACGCTCAAAGAGGAGATGGGCAAAGGCGACGGGGAGGTAGCGGACGACGTCGAGACCGACGTGGAGACGACGGACACCGAGACCGGCGACAGCGAGGTCAGCGACGAGGAACTCGACGCGGAACTCGAAGAACTCAGAGAAGAAGAGAAGAGCTGACGACACTGGACCGGTGGCCCGGCCGGCGATTGCCCGGGCGTACTGATTTCCGGCTGTGGGGCGACCTTTTCGCATGGCCTCGAACGCGGATCAGGACAACGGCGCCGACACGATGCGGAGTCGCGTCCCGGGCAGTCGGCTGAAACTGTGGCTCCTGCTGGAGGCCAATCGATGGGTACTCGCCGGCGTGGTGCTCGCCGGGCTGTTTCTCACGTTCGTCGTGCTCGGGCATTTCGATCCCGTTTCGCTCGGCTCGGCGCTCACGTCCACGGACCCGATCGATACGCTCTTCCAGGCGCTCACCACGGCGATCATCACCGGCGTCACGCTCGTCGTCACGATCAACCAGCTCGTGCTCTCGCAGGAACTCGGCCCGCTGGGCGACCAGCGCGACCGCATGGAGGGGGCGCTCTCGTTCCGCCAGGACCTGGCGTCGACGCTGTCGGTGGGCGTCGTGCCTGCCGAACCCAGTGCATTCCTGGGGGCACTCGTCGACGCGGCGGCGGCCAGGAGCGAGACGCTCGCGGCGGCCGCGACCGAGAGCAGCGACCCGCAGGCACGCGAGGAGATTCAGTCGCTCACGGCGGAGATCCGTCAAAACGCCGATGGAGTCAGTCAGCAACTCGACGGCGCGCAGTTCGGGACGTTCGCGGTGGTGTCTGCCGCACTGAACTTCAACTACTCGGTGAAGATCTACGAGGCCCGTCGCATCCGTGCCGAGCACGGCGACGCACTCCCGGACGACGTGACGAACGCTCTCGACGAACTACTGGAACTCCTCGAGCTGTTCGGTCCCGCACGCGAGCACGTCAAGACGCTGTACTTCCAGTGGGAACTCATCGACCTCTCGCGCGTGCTCCTGTACACGGCGCTCCCCGCCCTTGCCGTCTCCGTCGCGATGATCGTCTACGTCGACGACGGCGCGTCGGTCGCCTGGACCGTCCTGGGCGTCGACGGCATCGTCTGGCTGACGAGCGCGGCGACGGTCGTCGCACTGACGCCGTTCGTCCTGCTGGTCGCGTACATCCTGCGCATCGCGACCGTCGCGAAGCGGACGCTCGCCATCGGGCCGTTCGTGCTGCGAGAAATGGATTCGAACGCCTAGTCCAGGAAGTCCGGGTCCGGCCGCTGCTCGCCGACTTCGCTCTCTAGGTGCTCGCGGAACGCGTCGATCTCGACGTCTTTCGTCTCGCGCTCTTTGCGGTCGCGAACGGAGAGCGTCTTCGCTTCCTCTTCGTCGTCACCGAGGATCAGCATGTAGGGGACCCGATCCTCGTGGGCCTGGCGGATCTTCTTTTTGACCGTCCAGGAGCGGTCCTCGATGGTCACGCGGTAGTCGCCCAGGCGGTGCTTGACTTCCTTGGCGTAGGGGATGTTGTCGTCGCTGATCGGTAATATCCGTACTTGCTCGGGGGCCAGCCAGGTCGGGAACTTCCCGTTGTAGTGCTCGGTGAGCACCATGAAGAACCGCTCGTAACTGCCGTACAGCGCGCGGTGGATCATCACCGGCCGGTGTTCCTCGTTGTCCTCGCCCGTGTAGGTCAGATCGAACCGCTCGGGCATGTTGAAGTCCAGCTGGACCGTCGGGCCGTCCCAGTGGCGACCGAGGGCGTCCTCGAACGCGAAGTCGATCTTCGGGCCGTAGAACGCGCCGTCGCCCTCCTCGACGACGTAGTCCATGTCCGCGTCCTCCAGGACGGATTCGAGCTGGGCTTCGGCTCTCTCCCAGATCTCGTCGCTGCCCACGGATTTCTCCGGGCGGGTCGCGAACTGCACCGTGTAGGTGAGGTTGAACGTGTCGAGGATGTCGAGGATGATGTCCATGATCGCCTCGACCTCGCTTTCGATCTGGTCCGGGCGGACGAACAGGTGGCCGTCGTCGATGGTGAACGCCCAGACGCGCGAGAGCCCCGAGAGTTCACCCCGCTGCTCTTTCCGGTAGACCTTCCCGTCCTCGAAGTACCGGACGGGGAGGTCGCGGTAGCTCCACTGGCCCTGGTCGAAGATGGTGGCGTGGCCTGGGCAGTTCATCGGCTTCAGGCCGTACTCCTCGTCGTTGACGTCCAGCAGGAACATGTCGTCCCGGTAGTTCTCGTAGTGGCCGGACTTCTTCCAGAGTTCCGTCCGGAACACGTGGGGCGTCTCAACCTCGCGGTAGTCCGCGTCGCGGTTGAGCCCGGCGACGTAGTCCGACAGCTCGTTCAGGATCGTCTTCCCGTTGGGGTGATAGAGTGGGAGCCCCGGCCCGGTCGTCTCGTCGATGGAGAACAGGTCCATCTCCTGGCCGATCTTCCGGTGGTCGCGCTCCTCGGCCTTGCGGCGCTGTTCGAGGAACTCCTGGAGCCCCTCTTCGGTGGGGAAGGCGGTCCCGTACACGCGGGTGAGCGTGTCGTTCTCCTCCTCGCCGCGCCAGTAGGCCGCCGAAATCTCCAGCAGCTCGAACCCGCCGATCTCGCCGGTCGAGTCGACGTGCGGTCCCTGACAGAGGTCGTAGAAATCGTCCTGCTGGTAGAAGGAGACGGGGTCCTCGCCGGCGGCTTCCGTCTCGAGGACGTCCTGTTTGTAGGGGTTGTCCTCGTAGCGCTCGAACGCTTCCTCGCGGTCGACGAGCTCGCGCTCGATGTCGTAGTCGGCCTCGATGATCCGTTCGGCTTCCGCCTGGATGTCTTCGAGATCGTCCTCGTCGATGTCGACGCCGGTGACGTCGTAGTAGAACCCGTCGTCCGTCCAGGGGCCGATCGTGAGTTTCGCGTCGGGGAACTCCCGCTGGAGCGCTTGGGCGAAGACGTGGGCCGCGGAGTGACGTAGCACGTCGAGGTACTCGTCGGCGGACTCCGTGACGATCTCGATCTCGACGTCCTCGGTGAGTGGCGCGTGCTTGTCGACGAGTTCGCCGTCGACGACGCCCGCGATAGTGTCACTCCCCAATCCCGGTCCGATCTCGTAGGCGACGTCCTCGACGGTGGACCCCTCCGCGACGGAGAGGGTCGAACCGTCTGGTAGCGTGACCGTGACCTCGCTCATACCCGTGGCAAGCCGACCGTATGGGATAAGTGTATTGAGAGCCGGGCGACACGGCGGCTCGGCTCAGACGGTTTGCCGTCACTGGGTACCGCGGCGATCACCCGATGGTGGGTGGTCCATGCGTCACTGCCTTCCAGCAGACCGTCTCAGTCCGACGCGCGGGCCGTAACGAAGTTCCCGACCTTCTGGGCGAGCGTCCGGTAGGCCTGCGTCGCGAGGTGGTCCGGATAGTTGACGACGACCGGTTCGTCGCTGGCTGCGTCGCGGTCTTTCGGGACCGCCGCCAGGACCGTCACGCCGAGTTCGTCGGCGATCTCCGGGATCGTCGTGTCCGGCTCGGCCTGCACGACGACGGCCCCGAGCAGTCCCGTGTCGACCGAATCGGCCAGGTCGGCCATCTTCCGCGTGTCCTCCATGGCGACCTCTTCTGGCGTGGTCACGAGCAGCGCCGAATCGGCCACTCGCATCGGGACGACGGTCTCCTGGCAGAGCCCGGAGCCGGTGTCGACGATGACGGCGTCGAACGACGAGCGCAGTTCGTCGATCAGCGGTCGCAGGTTCTCCGGACTGGCGTCGACGAACGCCTCCAGTCGGTCGGCCCCCGGCAGCACGGTCACGCCGGCCGGTCCCTCGACGAGCGCCTCACTGAGCGGTGCGCGACCGGACAGCACGTCGTGGATCGTCGGCGTGTGCTCGATGCCGAGCATCCCTCCCAGGTTCGTCATGCCGAGGTCGGCGTCGACGATGACGACGTCGTGTCCCTCCTGTTCGAGCGCGATACCGGTGTTGATGGTGGCCGTCGTCTTCCCGACACCACCTTTTCCCCCGGCGATGGCGTACACTTCCCCCATTGCGTACCCGATATATCTACTCACAGGGAAAAATACCTTGCGTGTAATTATTTAGGACGTTTCTGATCGCTTTCAGGAGCGGGTGAAGAGGCCGGCGCCGCTGTGCGACCGGCGTGCGTCCTATGACTCCGCGGTCTGTTTGACGGGCGTCCCGACGTAGTCCGTGAGCTTCATCGCGAGCCGGCGGTACGCCTGTGCGGCGTAGCTTTCGCTGGCGGTCACGACGAGCGGTTCCTCGGCCGCGGCCACGTCGTCCTGGGGCACCACCGACAGGATCTCCTCGTCGAGTTCGTCGGCGACGGCCGACACTGCCGTGTCCTTGTCGGCTTTGGTGACGACGGCCCCGACGACGTCCGTTTCGACGCGCTCGGCGAGTTCGGACATCTTCCGGGCGTCCACGATCGACACCGATTTCGGCGTCGTGACCAGGAGCACGCCGTCCGAGGCGTCCATCGGAATCATCGTCTCCTGTGAGACGCCCGCGCCGGTGTCGACGAGGACGACGTCGTAGTTCCTGGCCAGCGAGTGCAACACCGGCCGGAGGTTCGACGGATCGCCGTGGGCGAACGCTTCGAGGCTCTCGTGGCCGGCCAGAATCGACAGTCCCTCCGGCCCGTCGGTGATCGCCTCGCTCATCTCGGCTTCCCCTGCCAGCACGTGATGCAGTCGCGGCTGGTGATCCAAGTCGAGAATCTTCCCCAGGTTCGTCATGCCGAGATCGGCGTCGACGACGACGGTTTCGTGGCCCGCTTCCTGGAGCGCGACGCCCGCGTTGATCGCCGTCGTCGTTTTCCCGATACCGCCTTTCCCCCCGGCGACCGTGACTATGTCCCCCACCATTCGTACCACTGAATTCTCGCCACTCCATCAAAAAAATATCGTGACGATGTTCCGGGAATTTAAACGGTGAGAACAATCGACAGGCTAAACCGACCGCTCTCGTAGGTTGTGAGCAATGACCGATCGCGTGGAACTGGTGGAGCGGTCGCTGTCGGCCGACACCTACCCGACGTTCGGGGCTCGCGTCGAGGAGCAGGCGGCGTTCCTGCGGGAGGAACTCGCCCGTGGCGCCCTCGACACCGACGGGTTCGCCGTCGGGCTGGAACTGGAAGTGTACGCCGTCGACGACGGCGCGCTGACCCGGATTCCCGACGACGTCTTCGACGCCTGCAACAAGGAACTCGGCCTGCACAACGCGGAACTGAACACCGACCCGGACCCGTTCACGACTGCCGGGATCGAAGCCCAGGCCGACGCGCTCCGGACGCAGTGGGCGGCGGCACAGAACGCGGCTCGCGACGCGGGGTGCGACCTCGTTCTCGACGCCATGTGGACGCTCCCACCGGACGAGGGGAGCTACCAGTACCTCGCCGCCACCGAGCAACGCGACGGGGTGACCGTCCCCTCGAACATGCGTGCGATCTCGCGCTACTGGGGCATCGACCGCGACTGCGTCCGGAAGGCCGGCGGCGAGATCGAGTTCGACGTCCCGGGCGCGTCGATCAGTTTCCCGACGATCCTGTTCGAATCGCTCGCGACCTCTATCCAACCGCACGTCCAGATCCCCTCGACGGACGCGTTCCCCCGATACTACAACGCGGCCATCCGGACGCTCGGTCCGGTGCTGGCGCTGGCGACGAACTCGCCGTTCCTGCCCGGTGACCTGTACGACGAGGACGTCGACCCCGAGCGCCTCCTGACCGAGACCCACCACGAACTCCGGATCGCCGCCTTCGAGCAGTCGGTCAACCAGACGGGAGAACGGAAAGTCCGGGTGCCCGACGACGTCGAGACGGCGACCGACGTGGTGGACTACCTGGTCGCGGACCCGGTCGTCTCCCCGTTCCTCTCGGAGTGGCTCGCGGGCGAGGGGGAGGGCGACGTGTACGCGGACAACTTCTGGGAACTCGATCACAAGCGCGGGACGTACTGGCGGTGGCTCCGGACTGTCATCGGCGGCGACCCCGTCGACGGACTGAGCGACGAGCGCTCGCTCCGCATCGAGTACCGTCCCCTCCCGACGCAACCGTCGATCCGCGACATCGTCGGGTTCCAGTGTCTCGTCGGCGGGCTCGTCAACGGCCTCGTCGTCGACGACCACCCACTTACGGACCTGGACTGGGACGCCGCCGAGGCCTGTTTCTACTCGGTCGTCGAGAACGGGCTGGACGCCGAGTTCGCGTGGATCACCGCGGACGGCGAGCGGACCGACGATCCCGAGACCGTCTTCGCCGAGGTGTTCGAGTACGCCCGTCGCGGCCTCGACGACCTCGGCGTGGCCGAGTCGACGGTCGAGACGTACCTCGGCCCCCTCGAAACCCGCTGGGAGGCGCGGACGACGCCGAGTCAGTGGAAGATCGAGCGCGTGCGCGAGGCGCTGGCCGACGGTGCCGACCTCCAGGCCGCCCTGGCGACGATGCAAACAGAGTACGTCCGGCGCTCGAACGAGCACGACACGTTCGCCGAGTGGCTGTAAGGGCCGGCCCGTTCTCACTCCCGCCGCCGCGTCACGCCGAACACGACCAGTGCTACCGCCCCCGTCGCGATCGACGGCCAGTAATCGCTGGACAGGTACAGGTCCAGATCGAAGATCGGCGCTCGCCAGTGCGTCAGTGGGTACAGGAGGTCGTACGTGTACGGCACCGGGCGGAGGAGGAACGCGTCGAGCAGGAGATGCGAGAGGAGGCCCCCGACCAGCAGCAGGAACACGACGCGCCGCTCGGACCGCTCGACGAAGAGACTCAGAATCGCCGCCGTCAGCAGGGCACCACCGAGCCGGTGGAGCGGCTCCCACGAGAACGCCACGCCGAGGGCGGATTCGACCTGATAGGACGGAACGAGCAGCTTGACCTTCACCAGGTCGGGGACGAGCGCGCCGGCCATCCCGGTCACGATCCGCGGTCGCGTGAGCCAGTCGACGCGCCACGCGCTCACCTGGAGCGCGACGTACGCGACGAGAACGTGCGTCATGAAGTCCGGCATCTACTCGTCCCTCCGCTTTCGGAACACGAGGGCCCGGGCGTCGAACCGCCAGTCCCGCAGCCCGAGGCCGACGACGAACACGAGCGCGACGAAACTGATGCCGTACATGTACATTCTGTTCGCCGTCTGCTGTGCCACGCCGCTTTTGACCTGCACGGTGTGGTCGGCGTGCAAGGTCCCGAAGACGTCGACGGCCGTGCCTCGCTCGACGGACCGATCGAACCCGTGCAACGTCAGTTCGAGCCGGTCGCTCGTCCCGTCGACGGCGACGACTGTGGGGTCCGTCGCGACGACGGTACCGTCGAACTGCACTGTCCGGCCGACGTACGTCCCGTAGTCGTCGGCGAAGTCCTCGGCGGTCGGTCGGCGTTCGACGTACCGTCCGTAATCGAACAGCATCCCCACCTGCAGGGCGACGAGCAGCAGGACGAGCGCCGCCCGTCGGCCCCGCTCGTCGCCGACCCTCATCGCTCCGAGACTCCCGTGCCCGGCCCGACGCTGGCTGTGAGGTCGATGCGTCCGCCCGGCATCGGCACGCCGTCGAAGGGATCGTCCGCCAGCAGGAGCGCGCCGTCGAGGTCGGCGTACTCGACCAGCGGCGTGAGGTGGGCGGCGGCCGCGATGGAGGCGTTGCTCTCGGTCATACAGCCCAGCATGACGTCGAGGTCGTGCGCGTGAGCGGTGTGGATCTGTCGGCGCGCCGCCTGGAGCCCGCCGCACTTCGCGAGCTTGACGACCACGACGTCGACGCTGTCGGCTACTGCCGGCACGTCCCGGGCCGTGACGCAACTCTCGTCGGCTGCGACGGGGAGCGCGCCCTCCTCGCGGACGCGAGCCAGCCCCTCCGGATCGGCTGCTGGGACCGGCTGTTCGACGAACTCGACGCCGTGGTCGGCCAGGAACTCCGTCATGGCGACGGCCTCATCGGGGTCCCACGCCTCGTTGGCGTCCACGCGGACGGTCGCCTCGGGCGCGGCCGCGCGGACGGCCCTGACGACCTCCCTGTCGCGGTCGGTCCCGAGCTTCACTTTCAGGACCGAGTAGCCGGCGTCGACGGTCTCGGCGGCGCGGTCGGCCATCGCTTCGGTGTCGGCCAGGCCGATGGTGAACGACGACGTGACGGGCCGGTCCGGATCGAGGCCCCAGTAGCGATACAGCGGCACGTCGAGTCGCTTACAGACGAGGTCGTGGAGGGCGACGCTGACGGCGCTGCGGGCCGCGGGGTCACTGGTCGCGTCGCCGACCACGTCTCGCAGCCGTCGCTCGATGCGCTGGAGCTGGAAGGGGTCGTCCACGTCCTCGACCACCGAGAGCAAGTCCGGCAGCACGCTTTCGACGCTCTCGCGGCTCTCGCCGTAGTACTCCACCGGTGCGCCGCCGCCGATTCCCACGGTGCCGTCCTCGTCGGTGACGCGGACGACGACGTTGCCGGACCGCTCGGTCGTCCCCCGGGAGATACCGAAGGGAACGTCGAGCGGCAGGTCGTGCCAGGTGAAGTCCGTGGTGAGGGTCATAGCACGGCGTCGAGGATCTCGTCGGTCCCGAACCGGATGGGGTCCGTCGCTGGCGCGTCCAGCGTCGTGGCGTACTCCACGATCGCTTCGTTCGCGTCACCGTCGTCGAGGTGCGAGGTGTTCAGCGAGCCGGCGACGACGTCCGCCGCCGACACCGGTGCGGCGAGGTCCTCGTACAGCGAGACCACCTGGGGAAGCGGCGGGATCGGGAACGATTCATAGCCGTGGATCGCTTCCCGGCCGGCCTCGTGACAGAGGACGAGTCGATCGGGCATCGCGCCGTGGAGGATGCCGCAGGTCACCGCCGAGTAGGCCGGGTGCGTGATCGAGCCCTGGCCCTCGACGACGAGCAGGTCGTGGTCGGCGCCGCGCTCGCGGACCATGCGCTCGACCGCGCCCGCGGTGAAGTCGCTCACCGTGCGGTCGACGGGGATGCCCCAGTCCTCGACGATGATGCCGGTCTGGCCCGTCGGAATCAGGGCCGCGTCCACGCCGCGCTCCCGGGCGGCCTCGACGAGTTCGACGCTGGTGGTCATTTTCCCCGTCGAGCAGTCGGTCCCGACCGTCAGGACGACGTCGGCGTCCACGTCGGCCGCCCGCCCGGCCGAGACGGTGAGGTCGTCGGGCGGGTTGCGGACGTCCCAGATGTCGCAGTCGTGCTCTGCAGCGAGGGTTCGGAACTCCTCGTCGGATTCGAGGAAGTAGTGCAGGCCGGAGACGACGTCGCAGCCGCGTCCGAGCGCGCCGCGGACGTCGGCCCGCCAGGACTCCTCGAAGCCGCCACCGATCGGTGCGATGCCGATGACGAGCGCGTCGAGCGGTCCCTCGACGCCGTCGATTCCGGCGACGATGGGGGCGTCCTGGACGCGCTCGTCGGCGAGGTGGTCGGCGACGCGGTCGCCCGCAGTCTCCCGGTCGAGGACCGCGGCCACGTCGTAGTCCGCGTAGCGGAGGATGCCCACGGCAGTCTTGGCCCGGTCGGGGAACTGCTCGTGGGCGAGGATCGCGACGTTCATGGCCGGGGTGTCGGCGTCCCCGGACATAAACACCGCCACCGCCTCCTTTTTGTGTTAGATGAGCGTCATCTACGGTCATGCGCCGCCCTGCAGTCCTCTTGGCGTTCGCCGCGCTGGCCGTCGCGATGACGGTCGGCTCGGCGGCCGGAGCAGCGACCGTCCCGAACGGGAACGAGACCGTCCTGACGGCCGAGATCGAAGGGACGACAGCGACGAACGTCACGATTTCGCCGGACGCAGACGTGGACGACATCCGCGCGACTGTCGCCGCCGAACTCGACGTGGACGAACAAACGGTCCGCGTCGCGCCCGAAGAGACCGCGGTCGAAGTGCGCGAGGGCAACGTCTCGACGACGGCCCTGCGCGATGCGCTCCGAACCGCCGGCCTGAACGCGTCGGCCGCGACCGTTCACGACGGCGTGAGCGCACATACCCAGACCGAGACGGTCAGGATCATCGACGAGCGCCTCGCTGGCGCAGATATCGACGCGACGGTTGCGTCGGTGACGACCGACGGCGGTGCTCGTGGTGTCCGCATCAGGGCGACCGATACAGACCCCGCCGTGATCGTGGAGAATCTCACCTTCCAGGGACGCGTCGAGATGGTCGCTCACTTCCCGGTCCAGCGCGACGGCGACACCGTCCATCGGGACGTGACGCTGCTGACGAACGAAGACTTCGAGACCGTCGGCTCGGCACGGTCGGGGCGGCCGGGTACCACCCCTCTCGTTCCGGTCACGCTGACGGACGAGGCCGCCCAAAACTACTCCAACGCGATGCAGAACTTCGGGTTCACGAGCGACGAGGGTATCGCGGACTGCCAGACCGACACTGCGAAGGAAGACCCCGACAACGCCTCGGGCCACTGTCTGTACACGGTGTACGACGGCGAGGTCGTCTCCGCGGCCCAGATGAGTGCTGGACTCGCCCAGACGTTCGAGACGGGTGACTTCGTGAACGATCCCGAGTTCGTCATCACGGCAGCGAACATGTCCGAAGCGCGGGACCTCTCGCTCGCACTTCGTGCCGGTGCGCTCCCGGCACCGCTGGACTTCGACGAACTGCCCGAGTCACCGCGTCAGAACAACACCGCTGGGAGCAACACCGAGTCGACAGAGACGCAGACTGCGACCGAGAGGAGCGACGCCGACTCGACCGAGACTGTGACTGCGACCGAAAGGAGCGACGCAGAGTCGTCCGAGACTGTGACTGCGACCGAGACGACCTCCAGCGGCGACGGTCCCGGATTCACTGCGATCGCCGCACTCGCGGCGCTCCTGGGACTGGTTGTCGTGGGTCGTCGCGTCGAGTCGCGCTGACGGTCAGAGCCCGCGCAGTTTGACCGTCCAGAAGTCGTGGAACGCGTCCGCCAGCGCGTCCTCGGGATCGCCGGTCGCGTCGACCGTCGCCGTGGCGTCGGCCACGTCGGAGAACTCGCCCAGAACCGTCCGTTCGCCCACGACGTACAGCCGCTCGGTCTCGCGCTCGTCGAGCGCTTCCAGACAGCGGTCGACGTGGGTGTCGATCTGCTCGTTGCGGAGCCGCTCGAAGCGCGCCTGGGAGAACCCGCCCTTGGAGTGTTGGCTCTTCAGCTCGGAGTCGAACCCGTGGAAGGCGGTCCGCTCGCGGCCGTCGTACTCCCCCATGGCGAACAGGTCCGATCGGACCAGCGCGAGCGTGAACTCGCCGGTCGGTTCGAGCCACGATCGCTCGAACGAAAAGCCGGCGCTCCACTCGGCGAACGGGGCCGGCGGTGCGGGCACGGAAAGCGCCGTGCTGACGAGCCCCGCGTCGTCGACGCAGACGAGACAGGGGGCGGCCCGCGAGACGAGCGCCGCCCGTTCACCGAGTGCGTCCCGCACGCGGTCGGGGACGTCTGCGTCGACGTAGGCCGTCAGCGCGCCTTCGCGTTCCGTCTCGACGGAGTCGAGTCTGTCCAGGACTTCGGTCAGCCGCTCGCCGCGGAGCCGTTCGGTGCGACGAAAGTCGAGGTGGCCGCCGTCGTCGCCTTCGAGTCGGTCGACGGTGCCCTCGAGTTCGGCGATGCGGTCTTCGAGCCGGTTGACGCGCTTTTCGGCTTCTTGGCGGGCGCTCGCCGCGTCCGCGCGGCGTTCCTGCTCGGCGTCGAGCTGTCGTTCCAGGTGTTCCTTCTCGTCTTCGAGGTCCGCAATGCGCGCTTTCAGTTCGGCGCGCCCGAGCAGCTGGTCCAGCATCACCGGAGAGGGAATCGCTGAGGGCTTAAAATGCCTGGCCGCCGAAATTCCCGCCGAAACCGCTGCCGTCGCTTTCCTCGTCGAACTCGAACTGGCCCGTCAGTTCGAGGAGCTGTTTGGCCCGATCGGCCTTTGCGAGCAGGACCTCTCGGAGCGCGGGCGGGTTCCGAA
The DNA here is from genome assembly GCF_023077655.1 of Halorientalis brevis. NCBI lineage: Archaea > Methanobacteriati > Methanobacteriota > Halobacteria > Halobacteriales > Haloarculaceae > Halorientalis > Halorientalis brevis. Next base: position 388,716 of record NZ_JALLGV010000003.1, read on the forward strand.
TTCGACTGTCTTCGAGCACGGTTTCGGGGACTGCGAGCGTATTTGGCGGGAGCCCATCGTCGCCCGTCACCGGAAAGTGACTCGCGTCGAGTTTCATCACGAGCGGGTTGTCGAGGCGCTGGATGCCCTCGCCGTCTGTATACAGTTGTTCGTTGACTCGCTCGTGTTGCTCGCGACACATGGCTGCCGTTTCCCGCTCGTCCGGCTCGACGTACAACCGGCCGAGGTAGTATCCGCTCGAAAACCGTTCGAACATGCTATACGATAACGCCTACCAACCGATCGGATAAAAGCCTTGGCCAGTGGACTTATGCCGTCGTGCAAACAGCGGGTTCGGGCGGTCGGAGGCGACACGGCTTTGGGGACGGGCGGGCAGGATGGGGTAATGTGGCGACGTGAGGGGCGGGTCATCCCCGCGCGGTGGGCACAGTACTATCTCGGAAACGCGCCGAGCCTCGTCTGGCTGCTCGTGGCGAACGTGTTCGCGGTGCTGGTCGGCATCCAATACTACGTCGCGACGATGCCCGGGGTCTCGACGTTCCTCTGGCCGTTCTACGTCGACTCGCCGGTCGCAGTGTTCCTGATGGCGCTGTCGATCGCCACGTTGCTTCCGTTCATCGGCCGGCCGCTCGACGCCGTGCCTCGGACGCGGGTCCTGGCGTACCTCCACACGCTCGCGTTCGTGTGGCTCGTGAAGATGGGACTGTGGACGTTCGTCGCCCTCAATCTCGGCTTTACGGCGTACTTTCCAGCGGTGTGGGCGTACTTCGGTATCATCCTCACGCACCTCGGTTTCGTCGCTGAAGCGTACCTAATCCCCCATTATGGAGCGACTACTCGGGGCGCGCTGGCGGCCGCACTCGTCCTGTCGGTGGGAAACGATATCCTCGACTACGGGTTCGGCCTGCATCCGCCGTTGCGGTACGAACCGACGCTCGTACTGGTCGTTTCGACGGTTATACTCTCCCTGCTCTCAGTCGCGCTCGCCGGTCTCGCGCTCGATAGATTACCGGGTCAGAACGGAAAGTAAACGCTATTAGACGATGTGAGTCCGCGAACGTGGTCGGTTGAACGGTACGAACGGATGTTCGCTTTTTTGTGTCTTTCTGGATAAGGGGTGAGTAACATGAGCGTCCGTCAGGCTACGTTGGTTGTACTACTGGTCGCTGTGGGGACTGCGCTCGCGGTGGCCCCGGCTGCTGGCTCGACGGCCAGTGACGGGGCCACGGGCCCGGCGGCAGCGCTCGCGGCAAACGAGACGAACGGATCGAGTAGCGGTGGCGTGAGCCTGGGGACGCAGATCTCCTCGTTTATGCAGGCGAGCTCGGCCGAGGTCAACGGGTCCATCGACGCGGGCATGTGGCGGGCGGAGTTCAACGCGTCGAACGGCTCCCAACGGGACCGCGTCGTCGAGAACCGAATCCGGACGCTCGACCGTCGACTGGACCGTCTCGAAGCGCGGATGGGCGACCTGGAGGCCAGACACGAGAACGGCACGCTTCCGGAGGTCGCCTACGTGGCGCAGGCGACTCATCTCACGAAACAGATCGACTCGCTCCAGCAATCTATCAACGACACCGAGACCGCGGCGACGAGCGCCGGTGTGAACGACACGCGACTCGACCGACTGCGAACCGAAGCCGCAAACGTGAGCGGCCGCGAGGTCGCACAGACCGCCAGGCGGCTCCCCGTCGTGAACCCGCCTGGACGCGACGAGCGTGGGCCGCCGGACCGTGCTGACCAACCGGAAGAAGCCGGCCCACCGGAGAACGCTGGTCGACCCGATGACACTGGGAAGCCAGCCGAACCTGGTCGACCGGCGGACGTCGGTCCAGCCAACGAGACGAACGGGCCCGATGCTCCTGGGAAACCGGCGAAGGCCGGCCCGAACGCGAATGAGACCGGGGCCGACGAGACGGGGCCGTCAGAGTCGGCGCCCGGACGGGCCGACGACGCGTCAGAAGGCCCTGGGAACAACGGGTCCGACAGCGGGACTCCAAACGCGGGCGAGTCCAGGCGGTCAGGTGACTCCGAAAACGCAGCTAACGGGGCAGCGAACGCTCCTGACGACGATACTGGCGTCGCTTCCGAGGATAGCGAGAGCGCGGGCAGTGGTTCGGGAAACCCGAAGAGCGGTGACGGTCAGGGCGCCGGGAGCCCGAGTGCCGACGAGAACCCGTCCAGTGGAAGCGCTGGCGATGAACCCAACGAGAACGCCGACCGTGGCAACTCCCAGAAGGCCGGTGACGGAGACTCTCAGAAGGCCGGCGGTGGAGGCTCCCAACCGGGCGGCAATGGGGGCTCCCAACCGGGCGGCAATGGGGGCTCCCAACCGGGCGGCAATGGGGGCTCCCAACCGGGCGGCAACGGCAACCCACGTGGTCGGTGACGCGCCGGCGGCTTGCAGTTAACCTTTTCACTACCCTTCGCTTACGTCCGGTAAATGGACTCCGCCGAGTTACTCAACCTCCTGGGTAACGAGAATCGCAGGCGTATCCTCCGGCTGCTCGCACGGAAGCCCTGCTACGTGACGGAGATCAGCGAGTACCTCGGTGTGAGCCCCAAGGCAGTCATCGACCACCTCCGGAAGTTAGAGGAGGCGGGCCTCATCGAGAGTCGCGTCGACGACCAGCGCCGGAAGTACTACTTCATCTCTCAGAACCTCCGCCTGGAGGTGAGCGTCTCCCCTTACGGGTTCGGCATGAAAAGCGCCTACCCGGCCAGCCAGAGTCTCGACGTGGGATCGACCTGCCGCCATCTCAAGATCGAGTTCAACACGGACGACGCGAGCGAACTCGCCGACCTCGCCGCGGAGCTGAACACGCTCGAACAGCTCGAGAACGAGCTGTCGATGGCCCAGCGGTGGGTTCAGGGCAGACTCGCCGACGTGATGGAGCGACTCAGCGACGAACTCGGGACCGACGACACGCGACTGTACGCTGACCTCCTGGGGACGCTCGCCGATGGCCCGAAGACCGTCGACGAGCTCACCCGGCGCACCGAAGCCCCGAACCCGGTCGTCAGGGAGGCCCTGTCGGAACTCGCCGAGCGTGGCATCGTCGGCAAAGACGGCGGTCAGTGGCGGCTCCGCGACTAGAGGTCTCTCGTGAGGCCGTCGCGCAGGTCGCGACCGAAGTAGTGGCCGACGAGTCCGGCGAGGCTCCCGGCACCGACGCCGAGCACGACCAGCGGCAGTCCCAGCCCGAACGCAGCGAGGATCAGGTGGTCGAGTAGCGTGCCGAGGCCGGCGGCGATCGCCCCGGCGAGCAGCAACTCCAGGTACCGAGGTCTGGCGTCGGCGAGTCCGACGCCGAACCCGACCGTCGCGATCCCGACGAACCCGGCGAGGCCGCCGAGGAACGGGATCGGGACGACGGACCCCGCGGCGACCATCGCGACCAGCACGAGTCCGAGAACGAACAGGAACACCCGCACGGAGAACAGGCCGCTGAACGGCGACGCCAGGCTTTCTCGGAGCCGGCTGGTGATCGTCGCCTCGCTGGCGGCTGCTGCCGGCTCGTCCGGCCCCGGTCCGCGGTCGACGTCCGGGCCCGGATCGACGTCCGCTCTGACGCCGGCGTCGTCGAGCAGGTCTGCGGAGTCGTCGACCGACCGATCTCGCTGGTCGGTTCGTTCAGCCATCGTGTGTGAGAATTCGACCTGTGCGGACGTGAGTCTTTTCCCGGCGCGGTGCGCGAAAAGATGGTTTCAAGTCCGGGCGTGCGGTACGCGAGCGTATGAACCCAGGGGACCGGGTCCGCGTCGACCGCGCGGACCAGACGTACGAGGGCGTCCTCTTGCCCTCCACGACGACGGAGAACCTCGTCGTGAAGCTCGATAGCGGGTACAACGTCGGCGTCGACCGCGACGCGGCGGACGTGGAAGTACTCGAATCTGACGTGTACGCCGTCGAGGATGCACAGGACACCGACGGCGAGTCCGAAATCGAGTTCGACGAGGACCTGCCGACCATCTCGCTCATCTCGACCGGCGGGACCATCGCCTCGACCGTCGACTACCGCACCGGCGCAGTGACCGCTCAGTTCGACGCCGAGGACGTGCTGCGAGCCGTCCCGGACCTGGCCGGCCGTGCGAACTACCGGGGTCGCGTCGTCGCGAACATCCTCTCGGAGAACATGACGCCCGACGTCTGGCAGGACCTCGCCCACGCAGTGAAAGAAGAGATCGAAGCCGGTGCGGACGGCGTCGTCGTCATGCACGGGACCGACACGATGCAGTTCACCGCCTCGGCGCTCGCCTTCATGCTCGACACGCCGGTTCCCATCGTGTTCACCGGGAGCCAGCGCTCGGCCGACCGGCCGTCCTCGGACAACGTCATGAACGCCGTCTGCGCGGTCGAGGCCGCCAAGGACGACTGCGCGGAGGTGCTGGTCTGCATGCACGAAAGCGAGTCCGACGACGTCTGCGCGCTCCACCGCGGGACGCGCGTTCGGAAGAACCACACCTCTCGGCGCGACGCCTTCGAGACCGTCGGCTCGGAACCGCTCGGGCAGGTCGATTACGACGCCGAGGAGGTCACCTTCAACCGAGACCACGTCGAGCGCGGCGAGCGCGAGTTGGCGCTGGCCGACGACCTCGAAACCGACGTGGACCTCGTGAAGTTCACGCCCGGCACCAGCCCCGCGCTGCTCGAAGCCGCGGCCGACGGCGCCGCGGGCGTCGTCATCGAGGGCACCGGTCTCGGCCACGTCAACACCGACTGGATCGAGACGATCGACGAACTGACCGACGCCGGCACCGCCGTCGTGATGACGAGCCAGTGTCTCGACGGGCGCGTCTGCGATCGCGTCTACGACACCGGCCGGGATCTGCTCGACGCCGGCGTCGTCGAAGGCGAGGACATGCTCCCCGGCACGGCCAAAGTCAAGCTGATGTGGGCGCTCGCAAACGCCGAGGACGTCGCCGAGACGATGCAGGAACCGCTCGCTGGCGAGATCACCGACCGCTCCGTTCCCTGGACCTGAGACGATGGCGCCCACCGTCCGCCAGGCCGCGGCCGACGACTACGAGGCGGTCGCGGCGTTCACCGAGGACACCTGGGCCGACCGCGACGTCGGCGACTACATCGCCGACGTGTTCCGCGAGTGGGTAGCGTCCGACGGTCCGAGCCAGCGGACGCTCGTCGCCGAAGTCGACGGTGACGTGGTCGGGCTCTGCCAGGGCGTCCTGCTCAGCGACCACGAGGCCTGGGCACAGGGGATGCGCGTCGACCCCGACTTCCGAGGTGAAGGCGTCGCCGTCGCGCTCACCGAGGCCGTGTTCGAGTGGGCGCGCGACCGGGGCGCGACGGTGTGTCGCAACCTCGTTTTCTCGTGGAACGACGCCGGCCTCGGGCAGTCGCGAGCGGTGGGCTTCGAACCAGCGACCCAGTTTCGCTTCGCGCATCCGGAGCCTGACGCCGACGCCGAAGCGCCGGCCGAGACCTCGGGGGAGCTGTCGGTCACCGACGACGCCGCGGCCGCCTGGAGTTGCTGGCAGCGCTCCGCGGTGACGGCGGAGCTTCGCGGCCTGATGCTCGATCCGACGGAGACGTGGGCCGTCTCGGAACTGTCTCGCCAGCAGCTGTTGGACGTAGCCGACGACGAGCGCGTGTTCGCGGTGCAGGGCGAGAACGGGACGCGCGCGGCGGCCGTGCGCGTGCGTGACTACGAGAGTACGGACGGTGAGACGCGGTACGCCGAGTACGGCTTCGCGACCTGGACGGACGTTCCGGCCGCGCAGACGGTGTTCGCGGCCATCGAACGCGACGCCGCGGCGCTCGGCGTGGACGAGACGCGGGTCGTCATCCCCGAAACTGCGCGCCACGTCTCAGACGCGGCGTACGCGCGGGCGAACGTCGGCGAGGCACCCGAGTTCGTGCTGGAGAAAGACCTGAGTGAGAGTTAGCCACCGCTGACCGGCGGGAACAGCGCCAGTTCGTCGCCCTCTGCCAATTCCGTCTCGTACCCGTCCTTCTCGACGAACGGGTTGTCCCCGTTGTGGAGGACGCGGATGTGGTCCTCGATCTCGCCGTTCTCGTCGAGCACTTCCTCGCGGAGTTCCGGGTGGGCGTCCACGAGCGCGTCCAGCGCGTCGCCGAACGTCGCGCCGGGATCGACGTCCACCGAGACTTCCTTGGTACCGACAGTCTCCGCGAGATTGGCGAAGAGCTTCCACTGCATACCAGAAGAGGCGGCCGCGGCGACAAAGAGGATTCCGGGTCCGCTCAGTCCCCTTCGGCGGGCGGCTCGGTCGGCTCGCTCTCGGGAGTGTCGCCGCGAGCGGCAGCCGCCGCGTCGAGCTTGCGGAGTTCCTCCGGGCGAGCGATGGCGTAGAGCGCGTCGCCTGGATCGACGAGACGACTGCGTTTCGGGAGGGTTTCGACGTCGCCGTCGGCGACCCGAACGGCGATGATGGTAACGGCGAGCGAGCCGAGGGGCTGGCCGGCGAGCGGGCTCCCGTCGCGAACGGTGACGATGCTCATCGTCTCGTCTGCAGCCCGGAGCAGCGACGTGAACTCGCGGTCGGCGCGTGGCTCGACGGGGAGCGTCACCAGCCGGTACCGGGTGGTCTGATCGAGTCCGTCCGCGTCGGCGGCGTCGATCGCCAGGGTCACCACGTCGTCGGCGATGCCGCGGATCTCGCCCGTCGTCACGTGCTCGATCGGGTCGGTCGTCCAGACCTGAACGACGTCGCCGGCGCTGGCCGCGAACGCGGGGTCGGCGTTGATCGCGACGGCGGCCGTTTCCGGCGGGAGCGTCGGGCCGATCCCGGCGGCGCGCGCGCCCAGCGCGAGGTACTCGACGCTGCCGTCGGCTGCGACGTCGACGTCCACGTGGCCGACGTCGTAGTCGGCTTTGAGCCGGGTTCGCAGTCGCTGTTCGAGCTCGCCGACGGTCAATCGCTTCGGAAAGAGGAACGTGTGGCCGGCGAGCTGAGCTTTCGTCTCCGCCGGGACGGGATCGTAGCCGACGATGTCGTCGATCTCCTCGGGGAGTTCGACGGCGATGACCCGGCCGACGGCCTCGACGACGCGGCTCACCTCGCCGTTGACCTTTCGACCGCCGGCCGCGACGAACACGTCTTTGCCGAGGCGGTCTCCGACGGCGATCGCGCCGTACGCGGCGACGCCGGCGACGAGGAACGCGCTGACGTTGAACAGCGCCGTCGTCGTCGAAAGCGGGTCCGGTCCCGTCCCGGTGATGACGTGTCCGAGGGCGCGGCGGGTGTTGAGATACGCAGCGACCCCGCTGAGGCCGACGAGAACCGGGAGGCCGGGCTGGACGCGTTCGTTGGCGTACCACCGGAACACCAGCGCGACGGTGCCGGAGAGCGATCCCGAGAGGAGCGCCATCCCCACCAGTCGGGTGACGGCGATCACCGGGTTGTCGATCACCGAGACGTCCTGGAGCGCGAGTCCCGCCGCCGTCTCGATCGACATCGCTACGCGACTGCCTCCGCGAAGCGGTCGAGCGCGTCGCGGCTGCCGACGGCGAACACGTCGTCGCTCTCCGTGAACTCGAAGGTTCCCGTCGGCACGAGCGTCCAGCCGGACTGCCGTCTGACCGCCAGCACCGCGACGCCGTAGGCTTCCCGGACGGTTGCCGTCCCGAGCGTCGCGCCCTCGATCGGACTGCCCGACGTGACCGTGAACCGCTGGAACAGCTTGCCGTTTCGCCGGAGGAGCGAGACGAGTTCGTACTCCAGACGGCTCCCCTGGGCCTCGACGACGACCTGGACGGCGTCTGCCTCGACCAGTTCTCCCGCGTCCCGGTGTGGGACGGCGACGGTGAGCCGACCGCGACCGCCGGTCGTCGTCGGCGCTCGGACCGGCGACGAGACGGGTTCCTCGTCGTCTTCAGTCGGGTTGGCCGCGTCGCGTGTCGACGCTGCCGGCTGCTCCCGGCCGGACGCGTTCTCGTCCGACTGCGCGCTGACGACGGTTCCGACGAGTCGCCCGCCGTCCGTGACGAGTCGGACCTCGTCGCCGCGCGCGAGTCCCGTCGGAACGAGCGTCTCGACGGAGACTGCGCGTTCTCCCATGGAGACGCGTTTCGAGAGTCCCGAGAACGGCGGGGCGGCGACGACCGACGCCTGGCCGCGCTCGTCGATGCTGACGGCCACGTCGCCGAGGTCGAACTCGGTCCGGAGTCGTTCGGCGAATCGCGTTTCGAGCGCCGAGATCCGGAGGTCCGCCGGGAACGTGTACTCGGCGTCGCGGATCTCTGCCCGCAGGTCGGCGGGTAACGGTGGAAACCCCTCCATGTCCGCCACGTCGCCGGTGACGCGAATCCTGACTTCGTCGAGGCCGCCGATGAGTTCGACGACGTCACGCGAGAGCGTCCGCTCGCGGAGCGTCGACAGCGAGAGCCGCTTTGGCACGGTCTCGCCCATCTGATCGCCCTTCGCGTGTGCGTACAGCGAGAGCGCGGCCACGACGAGGATGCCGGTGACGAGCGTGGGCGCATTCGCCGATTCGGTCACTGCCGGATTCGCCAGCGCGAGGAGGCCGCCGCTGACTCCGGCGAGCGCGACTGCCAGGACCAACACGCCCAGGGGCGGGATGGTCACGCCGGTGAAGTACTTAAACCCGAATCCCAGCGCCCACGACACGAGCGCCGGGATGATGCCGGTGAGGATTCCGAGATAGATGCCGAGGAGGATCTCGACTGGTGCCGACGCCATACGCCGGAGCATGCCACCTGCTCACTAACCAGTACTGGCGACACCGTTTCCGGTTACAAACTCGCCCGGCGACCGCCGGCGATGTTCGCCTGTCCCGCGAACTTATCCGGCCGCCCCTCCGAACGGTGGACATGGCACCCCGGGGGACGCTGCTCCGCACCCGCGCGGCCGTCGTCACGACGACGATCGTCGCGCTGCTCTCGTTCGGGACTGGCATCCTGAAAATCGGTGCCACCGACGTCCAGGGGCCACTGGCGCCCCACGTCCCGACGGCCGTCGCCCAGACCGCCGGGTTCACCGGCGCACTCACCGGCTTTCTGATGCTGGGGAGCGCCCTCGGCCTCCGCAGGGGACTGCGCGTGGCCTGGTATTCGACCGTCCTGCTGTTGCCGATGACGGCGCTCCAGGGGCTCGCGCAGTCGAACGTCGCGTCGTACCCGCTCGTGGTGCTGTCGCTGCTCTCACTGCCGGCCGTCCTCATCAACTACCGGCGGTTCGACCGACACCTCGACCTCTCGACGGCGCAACTGGCCGCGGGTGCCGCCCTCGCGGGGACCCTCGTTTACGGAACGGTCGGAGCCTACGCGCTGCGCGCGGAGTTCGACGGCGTCAACACGCTCACCGACGCGATCTACTACACCATCGTCACGGCGAGCACGGTCGGTTACGGGGACGTCGTCCCCTCGCTGTCCGCGCGGGCGCGACTGTTCTCCATGTCGGTCGTCCTGCTCGGGACGGTCAGTTTCGCGCTGGCACTCGGCTCGCTGCTCGGTCCGGCCATCGAGGCCAGACTCGCACATGCACTCGGAACCATGACTGACAGACAGCTCGAACTGCTCGAGGACCACGTCGTCGTCCTCGGCTACGGCGACCTGACGGAACCGATCATCGAGGAGCTCCAGGGCGCGACGCCGTTCGTCGTCGTGACCACCGACACGGCCGCGGCCGCGGACCTCCGCAACCGCGACGTCGACGTACTCACGGCCGACCCCAGCGACGAGGACCCGCTCCACCAGGTCGGCATCGCGGACGCTCGCGCGGTCGTCGCGGCGACGAACAACGACGCCGACGACGCGCTGGCGATCCTCACCGCCAAATCACTCAATGCCGATATTCGCATCGTCGCGGCCGCGACCGAACGCGAGAACGTCGACAAACTGCGCCGTGCGGGGGCGGACGCGGTCATCAGTCCGGCGCTGATCGGCGGCCACCTGCTCGTCGAGTCGGCGCTCGGCGACGCGGACGTCGAGTCGCTCGCCGACCGACTCCTCGAAGAGTGAGAATCACTGGCGGAACTTGCGGTCGACGATGGCCACGTCGCAGTCGAGGTCCTGGATTCGCTCGAAGGTCGGCGGCGAGATGAGCCGCGAGGCGGCGCTGCGGTCCATGCTCGCGCCCATGAACACGAGGTCGTACTCGGCGGCGTGATGATCGAGGAACTCGGCGATGGGGTCGGGGGAGACGAGCGTCTCCAGTGGCCCGTCGAACGGGTCGACCAGGTCCGAGAGCATCTCCTGGGCGCGCCGCATCTTCCGTCCCTGCTCGACGCAGTTACAGACGCTGACCTGTCCGGTCTGTCCCGTCAGTCGGATCGCGAAGTCGATCATCGCGTGGGCGACGTCTCCTGCCCGGCGGACGGGGACCATCACGCGCCGCCACCGGGTTCGCCCGCTCTGTGAGCGGTGAACGAGCACGTCCACGTTCCCCCGAAACAACGAGCGGACGAACGGCGAGAGGCTCCCGTACTGTTCCTCGTAGGGCGTGGCGATGAGGTCGCAGTTCGCCTGCCGCGCCGTCTCGAGGACGAGCGAGGCGGTGTTCCCGGTGTCGACGGCGACGACGACCTCGCAGGGGACGCCGACTTGTGTTTCGATCTCGGCCGCCCGCTCTTCGAGCCGCGTCGCTGCCGCCGCGACCGCTCTGTCGGCGGCGATCTTGTCCATGAGGTCGGCGGGAGAGAGACCAGGTGATCGCGGCTCCGAGTCGGTCGCGCCCTCCGAGACCGTCTCCTCGGAGTTTGGACTGCCGCCGTCTGCGCCGACGTTCGGGGAGAGCCGGGCGGCGTCACGGCTGAGGAGTTCCCGCTGGGCGGCCGCGACCGCTTCACTGTCCACGATGTCGAGCAAGACGACCTTCCCGGCGTCGTGGGCCGCGGCGAGTCGGGCGCCGAGCATCGCCGTCTGGTCCGCGGACTCGGTTCGCATCGGGACCAGCACGTGGTCGTCCCCCTTCGTCGATTCGTAGAGGTACTGGGCACGCTGTTCGTAGAACTGGCGGTACCAGACGACGAACGCGCCTGCGACGAGCGTCGAGGAGACGAACACGCTGGCGACGTACGTGAGTTGCGGCGTGACGGTGACCGTCACGCCCGACACGAGCACGACCGAGATGTCGGCGACGTTTCCCACGTCGATGATGTGGACCAGGAGCGCACTGGAGTACGCGGACGCTTCCTCGACGTTCAGGAGCCACGTCACCAGCCCGGTCAGGAAGATACTGACCGCTGCGGCGGTCGGCGAGACGGTAAAGCCGCCGGACTGTGTGCTTCCCGTCAGGAGTTCGTAGGAGAACCAGCCACACAACGCACCGATCGTGAGGCCGCCGATGAACCGGCTGGGGGAGGCGTACTCGCTTTCGGGCTCGGCAAAGAGCGTGTACGTCCCTGACGCCAGCGGCGGAAAGAGGAGATACGGCAAAATCCCGACTGCGTTGGACAGCCAGGTCACGAGCGCGATGAGCAGCGGCACGAAAATCACGATCGAGAGGTGAACGAGGTTGCGCGTATTCTCGAGCCAGCGACGGATCTCGTAGCTCTCGCGGCGCTCGAACCGCCTGATTCGCGTCAGTGCGGCGTGGTAGCGCTCACGCAACCGGTCGCGCATGGGGTGGCCTATGCTGACCAGCGTATAAAAACGATCCGCCGCTACCTCGTCTCGACCGAGGAGAACTCGAATCGCGCGCCACCCGACGCGCTTTCGGTGGCGGTGACGTCCCAGCCGTGGGCGCCAGCGATCTCGGCGACGATCGCGAGTCCGTAGCCGGTCCCGTCTGGCGAACGGGAGTACCCGGACTCGAAGATCCGATCCCGTTCCGCTGGGGGAATCCCCGGCCCGTCGTCGGCGACGTAGAACCCGTCGTCGGTGACGCCGACCGTCACGGTGACGTTCGAGTCGCCGTGTTCGACCGCGTTCCGAAAGAGGTTCTCCAGCAGGCGCGTGAGTCGGTTCGGGTCGGCCCGGATCGCCCCCGCGTCGGGAACGCGGAGCGTCGCCTCTCGCGTCTCGACGTGGAGCCAGGCGTCTTCGGCGACCGTCGTCAGGGCGACGCGGTCGCTGTCAGCGACGGTTTCTCCCTGTCTGGCCAGCGTGAGGACGTCGTCGATGATGTCGTCGATGCGGTCGTGCGCGCGATCGACGTGGTCGAGGTGGGTCGTGAGCGTTCCTTCGCCGGGGGCCGATCGGTCGGCCAGTTCCCTGCGGAGGAGCTCGGCGCGTCCCATCGCGACTCCGAGGGGATTTCGCAGGTCGTGGGAGAGCACGTCGGCGAACGCGTCGAGGCGTTCGTTCTGTCGTTGGAGCTGTCGTTCGCGTTCTTTGCGCTCGGTGATGTCACGAACGATCCCCGTCGTGCCCCGGTACGCGTCCTCGTAGGGGAGGAGGGCGAGTCGGTTCTCGAAGATCCGCTCCTCGCCGTCGTCCTGATAGGCGACGAACTCGAACACGGCCTCGTCAGCGTCGCTGTCGGCAGAGAGGAGGTCACGGAGAGCATCGACGTGTTTCTCGAGGGCCGACTCCGCGACGACGCCGTCCGTGACCAGTTCCGGGATCGACGTGCCGAGGAGCTCGGATTTCGGTCGGCCGATCATCTCGGCGCCGGTCTCGTTGATCTCGATGATAGTCCCACCCGCGTCGATGGCGAGCGCCACGTCGGGAATGGTCTCTACGATCGTCTGGTACATGGCCAGGTCCCGCTCGCGCTCTTTGCGCTCGGTCACGTCCCGCAGGATCCCGACGGACCCGACGTATTCGTCGTCTTCGTCGGTCAGGATGGCGACGTTGTCCTCGAAGATACGGCGGTCCTCGCGCAGGTCGGTCTCGAACTCGAAGCGGCCGCGGTCTCGGCCATCGCTTTCGAGGAGCTCCTGGATGAGCGTCGTCCCCTTCCTGACTGCCTCCTCGCTCATGTACTCCGAGACGTGAGCACCTTCGAGTTGGCTCCGCGGAACGCCCGCGTGGTCAGTGAACCCCTCGTTGACCATGGTGATCCGGCCCTCCGTGTCGAGGACGTACATCGGGTCACCGACGGTCTCGACGAGCGTCCGGTACTGTTCGAGTTCGCGCTCGCGGCTCGTGCGCTCTGAGACGTCCCGACAGATGGCCATCACTGCTGGCTCGCCGTCGTAGGTGATCCGCGAGGACGTCAGTTCGATGGGCACGCGCTCGCCGTCTGGCCGGAGGGCAGTGAACTCGTAGCGGTTCGGAACGTCGCCGCCGTCTTCGCGTCGCACGTACCGGTCGGCAAGGATTTCCCGGTCCTCCGGGACGACGAAGGAGGGCATGGACGCCCCCTGAACCTCGTCGACTGTCGTGCCCAGGATCGTCGCCGCCGTCTCGTTTGCGAACGTGAACGTTCCGTTCTGGACGATGAGGACGCCGTCGTTCGCCTCTTCGACCAGCGTCGAGTACTTCTGTTCGCTCTCTTCGAGGGCCGCCTGTGTGCGTCGCCGCTCCACCGCGTTCCGGATGCGGTTGACGAGCACCTCGTACTGCTCGGTGCCGCTCTGTTTCTGGAGGTAGTCGGTGACGCCGGCGGAGATCGCTTCGCTGGCGATCTCTTCGCTCCCTTTCCCCGTAAAGAGGATGAACGGGAGGTTCGGGTGGGATTCTCGAACCCGCTCCAGAAACGTCAGGCCGTCGGCGCCCGGCATCTCGTAGTCACTGACGATGCAGTCGACGGACGTCGACCGCAACGTCGCGAGCGCTGCGTCGGCGTCCCGTTTCGCGATGATCTCGATGTCCTCGGTGTGCGCTCCCATCCACGCGGACACCAGCTTCCGCAGTTCCTCGTCGTCGTCGACGTGCAGTACCATAACGTGATCTCGAATCCTACCACCCCGGCAAGTATTTCTCCGTTTCCGGTGATCAAATAAAATAATTCCGACGAGACAGTGCCCGGATTCAGAGCGTCGTCGTCGCAGCCAGTGCGATTCGGATGGCGCGCTCGACGTTGTTCTTCGCTTTGGTCGGCAGCTCCTCGTCGTCGGTTTCGCCCTTCTGCGTGCCCTCGACGAGGTTGCCGTCGACCGTACAGATAGCGCCTGCTCGCATTCCCTTTCGCCGAGCCAGCGAGAACACGGCTGCGGCCTCCATCTCGACGGCCAACATCCCCGCGGCTTCCCAGTCGTCGACGTACGCCTCGGTTTCGGCGTAGAAGGCGTCGTCAGTGGCGATCGGGCCGACGTGGACGTCCTCGCCGTTTGCCTCCGCAGCGTCGACCAGCGCGGACAGCACGTCGTAGTCGGGGACGGCGGGGAGCGTCTCGCTCTCGTAGCGCTTCGAGGTCCCCTCGTCTTTGGCTGCCCCGGTCGCGACGACCATGTCGCCGATCTCGATGCCGGCCTGGAGCGCCCCGGTGGTCCCGACGCGGATGACCGTCTCGACGCCGACCGCGTGGAGTTCTTCGACGGCGATCGCTGCCGACGGACAGCCGATGCCGGTCGAACAGATCGTCAGGTCTCGTCCCTCGAAGGTGGCGTTGACGACCTTGTACTCGCGGTTCTCGGCGACGACGGTCGAGTCGTCACAGAGCGACGCGATCCGGTCGACGCGACCGGGGTCACCGGGAATCAGTGCGACGTCGGCCAGGTCCCCTTCGCTCACCAGGAGATGTGGTTGCTTGGACATGCGACTCCCTTGGGAGGGCCACTACAAAACCACGGGGGACTTCATCGGACTGCGGTCGCCGCCAGCGGCACGACGATCCCCAGCGACGCACCGAACACCGCCGTCGACGCGAGCCAGTGCCGCCGGACGGCTCCGGCCCGGTCGCGGGCAGCACCCCCGTATTGTGGGAGAATGTTGTACGCGAACACCCCGAAGCTGAACGCGGTGACGAGCGCGACGGCGACGGCGTGTGCGCCGAGAGAGAGACCCGCCACGCGGGAGACCGGGGGGAAGACGCCGTCCAGGGCGATCCCACAGACAGCGTACGCGGCGCCTGCGAGCGGGCCGAACGCGTGGTGAACGGCCACGGCAGCACGGCTGGACACCTGCGAGGGAACGGTCTGTTGGATCACCGACGTGGTGACGACTGCCGGCGTGTACCCCTCCGGGAGGCCCAGCATCGGGACGTTCATGAAGATCGCTGCGGCCAAGCCGGAGAGGATCGCGACGGCTACCCAGAGCGGTGCCGGCAAGGGTGTCACGTGCGTTGCGTGTGCGACGATCACGTTCCAGAATCCTCACCGCCACTCGATATCGGACCGAGGAACTGCGACAGCGAGAGGTCCGTCGACTCGACGTACTGCTTCGTCCGGTACGTGACGTACGACGGGAAGCCGATGAGGAAGAACACGAACGCCGTCAGGAACAGCCGGCCCACGGAGACGGGCAGTAACTGCTGAGTCGGCGTCGACGTCTCGGTAATCAACAGTCCCAGCAGGAAAATCCCCGCGAAAATCGAGTGCCGGCCGAGGCTCCCGATGAAGGCCCACTTCGGGCTCTCCTCGATCTCCGAAGCCTGTGGTGGCCGGCTCATCGGCTCTGTCACCGGTGCACCCGGGGGCGGTGAAACCTCGGCTGGTTCGTCGGCTGGCACGTCGACTTCAGCGGCCTCACTCTCGGGTTCTTCGGGTTCGGCAGGTGTTGCACGCCACCACACACGTCCGACGCCAACGTCCTTCGAGTCGATCTCCTCCCGATCGACCAGGTCTTCCAATCGGTTGAGCGTCGCACGCTTGCCGATGGGTAGCTCCTCGGCGACCTCCGACGTCGTCAGTACCGGGTCGTCGGTCGCCTCGAAGACTCCGAGAATGTTCTCGTCACGAGCCTTCTGGGCGGGTGCCCGAGGATACTCGTCTGAGTCGGAGTCTGAGGACATATACATCCATATTTCGTGCATACGCATTAACCTTGGGATTCTAACCATTACTGCTCAGAGGCTCTAACTCCAAATTTCGCCCTTACGAAGTAAGGTTCACGAGCAGTAACCTTTATGATTCACCGAGCGTATTGAACGGATAGGGACGCGGAGACGTGGACGGTTCCGTTCGGTGTCCGTCTTCGTCTGCCGCGTCCACACCCCCTCACCCCACAAACACCGAACCTCACTCTCGTACCCCCAACCCAACACCACGGGGCGGTCACTTCCGCCCCCATTTCGTACCCCCCAACACGTTCTCTCACTCGCCGGCCTGATAGCCACTGGCCTCCGTCTGAGACCTGGCGTTCGTAACGCCGACGTTAGCTTCCCCTATGGATCGCCGGGCAGCGATCCCCTCTTCGAGTCGCTGACGCAGTCGCTACGGTGAGTGGTGGGTCAGAATTCTCATGGTCCACCGGAACGGGCGGAAGCGACACGCACGACGGTCGGGGTGATCGAACGGCTACCTATATCGGTGCGGCAGCGAACAGCAAGAGGTTGTGCGCTCCTGGTCCGAGGCCGACAGCGGCGACGACGCCGAGACCGACGTTTCCCTGAACGGGGTCTTCTTCGACGAAATCGGCGAACAGGGCGAGCACTGCCACGGCGACGCCGACCTTCACGAGGACGAACAACCAGCCGGTCCCGACGACCGATGCTGTCGGAAGTGACCCGGCGACGTCCATGATCGCGCGGGGAATCGGGCTCCGCTCTGCCGTTCCGAACAGATCGACACCGATCGCCGTCGAGACGCCGTCGAGAACGTGCCCGAACACGACGAGCGCACCGAGACTGCCGGTCGCCGTCGTGATCGACGGTCGAACCGACCGGACGAGTACGTACACGACGGCCGTGAAGACGATCGAGAGGAGCAGACCGAGTACCGGGAACTGCAGTGAGAGGCTGCCGCTGGCTGCCCCGGCCGCCAGCACGACTGCACTGGCGAGGATGGCCGTGACGAAACCGACGCCACCCAGTAGCGTGGGCACAGTGAGGCCTTCGATGGCGACGAGCGTCGTCCAGACCCCGCCAGCGACGAGGAAGGTCGTGGCGTACACCGTCGGGGCACTCAGGAGCGGTGCCACGACGGCCGGTGCGCTTTCGAGCTGGTAGAGAACGTGTAACGCCGCCCCGGTGACCATCCACGGCCCGAAGGCGACGACTACTCTCCGTGTAACGGCCGGTCGTTGGCGGAAGAGGCTGCCACCGACGACGGCGAGCCCCACCACAATCCCAGCCAGATACGGGAGTGGTGGAACGACGAGACCCTCGGGGAGCACCTGCAACGGAACCGGTGTGAGGCCACGCGGGAGCATATCGGAGGGGGCGGGCCGGCCGCCGAAAGCCTTCCGGTACTCCCGGCCACCTTTTTAACCAGGCGACTGTATGGGCGCGCATGGACGTGCCGGGACGGATCGACCACACGGTTCTCGGGCCGACGACGACGGACGAGGACGTGTTACGAGTGCTCGACGAGGCCATCCAACACGGGATGAACGCCTGTCTCCCACCGTGTTACGCGGAACTGGCCGCGAGCTACGCGCCCGAGACGACGATCGCGACGGTCGTGGGGTTCCCGCAGGGGCAGCACACGTCCCGCGTCAAAGCGACCGAGGCCGAACGGGCGTGGGACGCCGGCGTCGACGAGATCGATCTGGTCGCCAACGCCGGCCGACTGAAAGCCGGCGACGAGGACGCGTATCGCGACGACGTCGCCGAGGTCGTCGCAGCCGTGCCGATCCCGGTGAAAGTCATCGTCGAGGCGCCGTTGTTGACCGACGAGGAGATCGACCGCGCGTGTGCGCTCGCCGCCGAGGCGGACGCCGACATGGTGAAGACGGCGACCGGCTTCGCCGACGGCGGTGCGACGGTGGCCGACGTCGAACGCATGAGCGAGCACCTCCCGGTCAAAGCCAGCGGCGGCATCGGCTCGTGGGCGGACGCCGAGGCGATGCTCGACGCCGGCGCCGAGCGCATCGGTGCCAGTAGCGGCGTCACCATCGTCGAGGAGTGGCGAGCGGCGGCCGAGCAAGAGGGGTGAGTCGCTGTGGAACTGACCGGATCAGTCCGTAGTGTCGTTCGCCCGCTCGACCACGTATCGCTCCCCGGCCTGGGAGCGGAGTAACCGGTCGACGGGTGCGTAGTCGTCGCGGAGGATCGGTGCGTCTCCGACCGGCACGTTCGACCGATACTGCGAGACGGGTTCGGCGAGCTCGATTCCGACGTCGCGTTCGCGTTGCCGCCGCTCGAGTTCCGCACGCGTCACCCGAGTCGCGGTCTGCGTCGCGATCAACTCGATGTTCTGCCGTGAATTCCGGTCGGCGGTCGGGAAACTGTAGACCGTCGGGAACACCTGGTTCATGGTGCGGTACTCGGCGCGGTAGAACGCGGACCCCACGCCCGACCGCGCGGAGATGACGTTCGCGAGCACGACGCCGTCGTCTGTCAGGTGTGTCCTGGCCAGGCGCATGAACTCGACCGTGGTGAGGTGGTGTGGCGCTCGATCGGATCGGTAGGCGTCGACCACGATCAGATCGTACGTCCTGTTGGTCTGGTCGAGATACACCCGGCCGTCCATCGTGTGGACCCGGAGGCGATCGCTCTCCTCGACGTCGAAGTACTCTTTCGCGACTCGAACGACTTCCGGGTCGATCTCGACGACGTCGACGGTGGCGTTGTACTCCTCGACGAACCGTTTCGGCCCCGAGAACCCGCCGCCACCGATGAACAGGACGCGGTCGACCTCGGGGTCGTCTCGCAGAAGCAGTGGCAGGTGGAAATAGCGCGAATACTCGAAGACGTACCTGTCGGGCCGGTCCTTGTCCAGGGCGCCGTGTGGTGAGCCGTCGAGATACAGCGTCCGAATCCCGTTGTCGTCGGCGACGCGAAGGTCCTGATAGGCGGTCTGGGTCTGGTAGACCGTCGAGTCGCCGACCGTGGTCCCGACGGTCGCGAGGGTGAACGCACCGACCAGAAGCGCGAGGACCAGCACCGCGCCGCCCCAGTTTCTGGTGTCCGATCTCGGGGTGACCGTCGCAGCCGCACCGACCAGCATGAGACCGAACGCGAGTCCGATCGTGGTCACGTCGACCGAGGGGATCAACACGAACGTCGTTCCGAACGCACCGACGATGCTGCCGACGGTTCCCAGGGCGTAGACGCGTCCCGAGGCGGTACCGGTGCTTTCGGCTCTGTCGAGTTCGGCCGCGTACGGGCTGACGAACCCGATCAACACCGTCGGCGGACCGAAGAGGGCGGTGATCGGAATCACCGGCGCGTACCGCTGGGGGACGGGGAGCCCCGCCATCGCATCGAGAAACGGCTCGCCGAGGACGATCACCACCGCGACGCCCATCGCTGCGCCGAGCAGAACTGACGCCATCGCACTTCGGGACGCCTCGACGGCGGCGCGGACGCCGCCGATCCAGTACCCCAGGCTGAGGGCGGCCAGGAAGACGCCGATGATCGAGCCCCAGACGTAGATGCCGCTGCCGAACGTCGGTGCCAGGAGCCGACCGGCGAGGATTTCGAGCCCCATGCTCGCGACGCCGGCGATGAACACCGCGATTCCGGTCCGTGAAATCGTCGGCGCCGAATCGGCTGCCTGACGGTCCTGCGTCACGCGCGGTCGTACCGGGACCAGCGGGAAAACGATGCCGAGTTCGACCCGGATTCGGGAGTGCAATCCGTCGCGCTTTTGCTCGCCCAGCCGCGAGTAGCAGACGAGTCGCATGGCCCGCTATCACATCGAGACGTACGGGTGTACCTCCAACCGCGGGGAGACCCAGCAGATCGAGCAGGCGCTCCGCGAGGGGGGCCACCACCCGGCGGACGCCCCCGACGAGGCCGACGTGGCGATCCTCAACACCTGTACCGTCCTTGAGAAGACGGAGCAGAACATGCTCCGGCGGGCCAAAGAACTGGACGCCGAGACGCCGGGCGATCTCGTCGTCACGGGCTGTATGGCGCTCGCGCAGGGCGAGCTGTTCCGCGAGGAGGAGATCGACGCGGAGGTACTCCACTGGGACGACGTTCCACAGCACGTTCTCAACGGCGAGTGCCCGACGGTCACGCCGGACACCGAACCGGTGCTCTCCGGGGTCGTCGGCATCCTCCCGATCGCTCGCGGTTGCATGAGCGACTGTTCGTACTGCATCACCAAGCAGGCGACCGGCCGCATCGAGAGCCCGTCCGTCGAGGAGAACGTCGAGAAGGCGCGCTCGCTCGTGCACGCGGGCGCAAAGGAGATCCGAATCACGGGCCAGGACACCGGCGTCTACGGCTGGGACACCAACCAGGGAACGAGTCTCCTCCCGGAACTGCTGGACCGCATCTGTGACATCGACGGCGAGTTCCGCGTTCGCGTCGGGATGGCCAACCCGAAGGGCGTTCACGGCGTTCGCGAGGAACTGGCCCGAGTGTTCGCCGAGAACGAGAAGCTGTACAACTTCCTGCACGCGCCGGTCCAGTCCGGCAGCGACGACGTGCTCGCCGACATGCGCCGCCAGCACCACGTCGACGAGTACGTTGAGGTCGTCGAGACGTTCGACGAGTCGCTGGACTACTGGACGCTCTCGACTGACTTCATCGCGGGCTTCCCGACCGAAGAACCCGCCGATCACGAACAGAGCATAGCGCTGATGCGTGAAACCCGCCCCGAGAAGATCAACGTCACGCGGTTCTCGAAGCGGCCGGGCACCGACGCCGCGAACATGAAGGGCCTCGGCGGCCAGGTCAAGAAGGACCGCTCGAAGGAGCTGAGCGAACTGAAGATGGACCTCGTCGGCGAGGCGTACGAGGAGATGGTCGGTACCGAGCAGTCGGTACTGTTGATCGAGGACGGCACCGACGAGTCGCTGGTGGGCTACGACGAGGCCTACCGGCAGGTCGTCATCGCCGACGGCGAGGAGCGCGGACTCGAACTCGGCGACGTCGTCGACGTCGAGATCACGAGCCACAACACCGTCTACGCGTTCGGGGTGCCGAGCTAGCGATTCGGTCGTATTCCGGAGTCGACGGCGTCACCAGAGTCCCGGCACCAGCCGGTAGGGCGTTCGCTCGGCGTACTCCTCGTACGCGTCGCCCAGTTCCGCGCGCAATAGCTCCTCCTCGACGGTGATACGGTACCAGTACCCGACCGCGAGGGAGACGGCAACGACCGCGAGACTCAGCCAGTTCGCGAAGACGACGCCGATTCCGAGATAAGACAGCGTGCTCCCGAGGTAGCTCGGGTGGCGGACCCAGTGGTACGGGCCGTCTTCGATCACGGACTGGTCGTCCTCGACACCGAGGTCGACCGTGAAGTACCGTCCGAGTTTCTGAACGGCGCACTCCCTGAGTACGCCGCCGGCGATCAGAAACACGATGCCGAACCAGAAGGCCGGTCGCGGAGCTCTCATCGCTGCCCACGGTGCGACGTAGTGAAAGGCGACAGCTGCCACGATGCCTGCACTGGTGAGAGTGCCGAGTACGAGTTTCGAGTGGCGGCGTTCGCGCCGGACCGCACCCGTTCGTTCCCGGCCCAGCAGTCGTGCGTTCAGCAAGACCCATCCAAGGAACACGGCGTAGAACACGTACGTGTATGGAGGGGTGTCGATCAGCGACGGGGACATAGTCTGGTGTTAGTCGGGCACTCTGGTAAGTGTTGGTGGCGCAACTCGAACGCACTGGGGCGCTCACGAGTCGCCGTCTGCTTCCGGTTTCCGGCCGACGAGACGGTCGATCTCGGCGTCTTCTTTCCACTCGCCGAGTTCCTTGGGGTCGACGTGGACGAACACGTCGTCGACTTCCGGGAGCGCCCGGATCGACTCGATGATGGCCGTCTCGATGTCGTGGGCTTCTAGTAACGTCCGGTCGCCCTCGACTTCGATGTGGAGCGAGACGTCGATCTCCGGACCGACGTAGTGGGCGATGACGTCGTGGGCGCCTTCGACTTCTGGGTGAGCGAGCGCCCGACGGACGATTTCGGCGCGGAGGTCTTCCGGCGGCGCGGCACCGACGAGGTAATCGAGATTGTCGCGGACCACGTCGACGCCGGTCGCGAGGATGCCGATCCCGACGAGGGTCGCAGCCAGCGGGTCGAGCAGTGGGAAACCGGCGGCAGCACCGGCCACGCCGACGAGCGCGGCCCCGGCGGTGAGGATGTCGAGTCGGTTGTCCTTCGCCGTCGCGATGACGGCCGGCGAGTGGTGCTCGCGGCCGATCTTGAGACAGAACCGGTAGAGTACGTACTTTGCGGCTGCCGCCCCCGCTAGGACGCCGATCGCGATCGGGTTCCGGGTGACGGTCACGTTCCCCGTCAGGAGTGCAGTCCCCGACTGCCAGATGACGGCCGCGCCGGCGGCGAAGATCCCGAGCGCGATGAACAGGCCGACGAACGGTTCGATGCGCTCGTGGCCGTGAGGGTGCTCGAAGTCCGGCGGCTGCGTCGTCAGGTAGATCCCCGCGAGGATGACGACGCTGTAGACGGAGTCTGCGAGGCTGTTGACGGCTTCGGACCCGACGGCGAGACTGCCGGTGACGTACCACGTCGCACCTTTCGCCAGCGCCAACAAGAGGTTGACACCGAGGACGACGACGGCGACTCGTCGAAGGGCCGAAGACCGTGCCATTACCCACCCTTTCGAAACGTGGCACTAAAAGTCGCCCGTGGCTGTCTGCGCGTGCGCAGTGATCTCACTCGACGATCACTGCCTGGTCCTCGCCGGGGACTGTGACGCCGTCCTGCTCGCCAAAGGCTCCGTGCAGTCGTTCCCAGGTGTCTGCGACGGCCTCGACGATCACCTTCGTGTCGCTGATGACGGGCATGAAGTTGGTGTCGCCGTCCCAGCGAGGGACGACGTGGGTGTGGAGGTGATCGTCGATGGACCCGCCGGCCGGCCCGCCGCCGAGGTTGAGGCCCGCGTTGAACGCGTCCGGTTGCAGTGCCGTCTCCATCGCCTCGATCGTTCGCTGTTTGAGTCTGGCGTGATCGAGCAGGACCGCCTCGTCCAGGTCCCGGTAGTCGCCGGTGTGCTGGTGGGGAATGACCATCGCGTGCCCCGGGTTGTACGGGTAGTTGTTCAGCAGGACGAACGCGTGCTCGCTCCGGGCGACGAGCCGGTTTTCGCGATCGTCCTCCCAGTCGGGGAGTTCGCAGAAGACGCACTCCTCGACGTCCGCGTTCTCGTCCGACCGCTCGATCCAGTCGATTCGCCAGGGGGCGAACACCTGCTCCATAGGGGTCCTGTGACCCCGACTCGCATAACGGCCACGGACACTCCGTCTCGGAGATAGTATTGCTCCTGAGAATCGGATACCCCGAGTATTGGCGCCGAAACCCGACCAGAATCAAAGTCTGAAAACAATCGACCGGTTCTGGGCGAATGCGACTTATAAATCGTTCGGCCGTTTTCATCGCTGGGAGTCAGATGGGGGCCTTAGAACGGTCCTTGAACAGTTTCGACGACTCTCAACGTCTCAGGGACAAAACCGCAAGAAGGCGGCCGAAAAACGGTATGAACGGAGCCGAACGAAATGGGGTTTTTATGCTCCCATCGTCGGTACGCCACGGTGTGATGTCAGCCACCGACGGCACGTTCGATGGGATGACCGAACACTGTGAACACTGTGGACGTGAGACACCACACGACGTCTCCGTTCAGATCATGACGGAGAGTTCGAATCCCGAGAACGCAGAGTACTCGCGTGAACCGTACCGTGTGAGCGAGTGCCGTATCTGTGGCGCCCAAACCGCGCTTCGCATGAACAACGCGTGAGCTGACATCCGGTTCATCCCGCTAACTTCCTCCCCTTGCACACTTCTGGAATGGATGAATGTGGTAATGTCTGACGCTTACCGGGATTACAGGTGACGAGTTGTGTCCGGACTGTTACCATTTTTTTAACAATTCCCGAACTGGGAAGTGTATGCTGAGTGACACTTCCTTCAACTACTTTGTGACTTCCGGGCCCGTCTCGGTGATTGGAATCGGACGTCGACGCTGGGGTAAAGACTGTCTGTCCGGAGTCGTCTGCTGTATAGACAACCGCTTCTACACTTCACTCGCCAACGTGATTTCTGCTGTGAGTGATTGTAGGTTGTACATGGAGTAAATTACAACGACAATGTATGTAGTACAAACACCCCTCAATGTCGGAACCCGGTGGCATCCGCTCGTGTCGAGACTGCGGGGCGGAACTCGTTCGGATCACGGCAGTCGAACACTCCGTCTGCGGGTGTATCAAACCAGAATCGGCCTTTCAGGCCGCGGCTGCGTGCCCTGAATGCAGCGACGACTACACTGCTGCCACTGACGCGTTTGTCGAGGTCGCCACATATTTCGTCTGCTCGAAGTGTGACGAGCGGTTCGGAGTTGCAGAGATCGTGACTCAATCCCCGAACGAGACGAATGACGACGTGGTCGAAGCCGTCGGAGAGTATTCTCCGGAGGCCACTGGCGACGCGTCACTACCCGACGGGGAACCCCGCGACCACGGACGTGGTGGATATCTTCCGCTCTCTCCTGACGCGTCCGTCAGTCTCCGGCGCCGTCTCCTTACTGGTGTCGTGCTCGTCGTCATCCTCACGATCTCGATAACAGGGACGCTCGTGGCTGGACCGTACGTGAACGCTCCCGCCGATGCCAGTCCGCCGACGCACCGGGTTCAGACGATCGTTATCTTCCGGAACGACGACATACAACCGTACTATCGGACGGAGACGATGCGCGCAGTGGACCGGATCTTTGTGGAGGAATCCGTTCCCGTGACGCAGGGTATCATTCCGATGACCGGTGACCGTCCTATCGACGAAACAGACGATACCTGCACGTATCTGCGACGACGACACCGACGCCACCCTGAACTGTTCGAGTTCGCTCTTCACGGCTACACGCACGAGAAATTGACAGCGTTCTACAGCGGTAGTGAGTTCGGCGGGCTCTCGCCCCGAAACCAACTCGAGCGCATCCAAAAGGGGACGAAAATCGTCAAGCAGTGTGTTGGCGAGCGACCAGAGACGTTCGTCCCGCCAATGAACACCTACGATAATACGACGGCGAAGAAAGTCGCTCAGGTCGGCTATCAAACGATCTCTGGTGGTAGCTGGTTCACCCGCGAGTACTACGGGAAGACGTCGCCGTTCCGGGCACACGGAGTGTCCCACGTCCCGAACTCGGCGTCGTTCGTCGCAGACTGGTCGACCAATCGATTTCGGAACGACACCGAACTCACTGACGACTTCGACCGCGCGTATCGCAACGGGACTGTCTATGTACAGATGATCCACTATCCGACGTTCGACACTCCGGCCAAGCGGGAGCGACTGCGCCAGTTTATCGACTACATGCAGTCGAAAGAGGGCGTCGCGTTCATGACGGTCGATCAGTATACAGACGGCATTCAGCGTGGGACGATCCGTCGCGTCGACGATGGGTGGATCGTTCCGTGCACCGCAGACTGTGACCGTACTGTGAGGTCCGGGGCTGCGGGGTGATCCGGATGGAGAGCTCTCTCGCCTCACTTCGGACCTGGAGAGACCGCATCGACTGGGCCTCACTGGTGGTGAGCGTGCCGTTAATCATACTCGGCTGGCTCCTGCTGGCAGAGACGGACCGTCGCGTCGTCTTCGCACTCGCCGTGTTCACTGGACTGTTAATCGGGTACCTGATCTGGTCGTATGTGGTCGTCCGCTACACTCGACGACTACAGGGTCTGTTCACGTTCCCGCATCTCGTCGTCGCGCTCGTCGGGTGTGGCATCACCACTGCCTGGCTCGGGTGGCTTCCGACAACTGCTGCCGGCCTCGTTCACTTCCTGGCGCTGTTTCTCGTCCTGACGTCACTCTGGTTCATGTTCCCACTGGCGACGATCCACACCACCACCAGCCACACCGCGTTCGACGCCGACGAGCAACTGCCGACGATTAGCGTCATCGTTCCGGCGTACAACGAAGTCGGGTACATCAGACGAACCGTGTCGGCAATCCTCAACGCCTCTTATCCGGCCGAAAAAGTCGAGGTCGTCGTCGTCGACGACGGGAGCACCGACGACACACTCTCGGAGGCCCTTTCAATCAGTGACGAACGAGTCCAAACCGTTCACAAGGAGAACGGCGGGAAGTATTCAGCACTCAACTACGGACTGTTGTTCGCATCGGGCGACGTCGTCGTCTGTGTCGATGCCGACAGCGTCATCGCCGACTCGGCGCTCAAAGCTGCGGTCTCGCCGTTACTGGCTGATCAGTCGATCGGTGCCGTCGCCGGGAGGGTCAAGATCGAAAACGGCGGATCGCTGATCCTCGCTCTGCAGCGGTTGGAGTACATCGTCGGCCTGAACGTCTACCGGCGCGTTCTCGATTCGTTCGGGACTGTCCCGATCGTTCCCGGTTGTCTCGGTGCCTTTCGCCGGGAGGCGATCGAAGACGTCGCTGGCTACGACCCCGAGACGCTCACTGAGGACTTCGATCTCACCGTGAAATTGCTGCGCGCTGGCTGGTCGGTTCGAACGAGCGAGGCGACCGTGTATACTGAAGCACCGGATACCTGGTACGACCTGTATCTCCAGCGGATGCGCTGGTACCGGGGAAACGTCATGACGCTCTTGAAACACTGGCGTGTTGCACTCGACCACCGATACGGCTACCTTCACCGAATCTCGTACCCGATGCAGGTCGTCGAAATGTTCGTGTTGCCGCTGGCGAGTTGGATTATCCTCGGCGTTCTCGTTCAACGTCTCCTCGCCGGCGACGTGGTCAGAACAGTGGCGATGTTCGCGGTCTACACCAGCGTGGTCCTGGCCATCTCCGTCTTCGCAGTCAGCGTCGAGCGGGACGACCTGTCGCTGTCAGCGCTCTCACCGCTGTTCGTTATCGGCTACAAACATTTCCACGACCTGCTCGTCTTCAAGAGCATCCTCGAGGTCTGCCTTCGCAGGGACCTCGATTGGACGGGGCCGAGACGGATTCTCAACCGAGAGCAAACCGACAGTGTCCCGGAAGAACACTCGTCAGCCGAAACGCGATCGGTAGATTGAGGTCGCCGATTACCGTGTCTCCCTGTTGCGATTTCGTTACGCAACTACCGTCCTCATCGAAATCGTTGACTCACCGTGTGACTCGATAGCGGACGGTCCGTGGCTGCTCGTCAGCCGCATTATAACTCCGTCGTCACTTCACAGCCGTCCTCGGTGACGATGATCGTGTGTTCTTTCTGGCTCACCAGACAGCCGTCCTCTTCTTTGAGAACGGGGTAGCCGTGGAGGATGTTCTGCTGTTTCAGGCGGCGGACGGCCATCTCCGCGCGCGAGGTGTCGAGCCAGCGGGTCGCGAACGGGAGCGTCCGGAACTCGTCGGTGATCTGCTTGAGCGCTTGGCGCGCCTGGCGGTTGCGGACCGAGCCGTCGTTTTCGAGGGCGAAGATTTCCTCGTCGCTCCCCTCGCGGACCTTCCCGGCGCCGTCGGTGGCGAACGGCTCGATGGCGACGACGTCACCGACCTCGAACTCGATGCCCTGATCGACCGCGCGGTTCGGGATGTTCGGTGGCGTGTGCTGCTCCCAGTGGCCGAGGCCGTGGCCAGTCAGATTCACCACGGGGTTGTAGCCGTAGCCCTCGATGACGTCCTCGATGACCGCGCCGACCTCGCCGGTTTCGACGCCGGGTGCGACCGTATCGAGGGCGGCCTCGAGCGCCTCCTCGCTGGCCTCTGCGAGTTCGGGGTTCCCGGAGAGGTCGACGGTGACGGCGGTGTCGGCCAGCCAGCCGTCGACGTGGACCCCGATGTCCAGGTTGACCATGTCCTCGCCGAACGTGCTGGTGTCGTCGATGCTCGGCGTGGCGTGGGCGGCTTCCTCGTCGATGCTGATGTTGACCGGGAACGCCGGCTCGCCGCCGAGTTCGCGGATGCGGTCCTCGGCCCACTCGGCCACCTCCAGGTGGCTGGCACCGACTTCGACCTTCTCAACGGCTTCGTTGCGTACCTGCGCGAGGATCTCACCGGCCTCCCGGTTTTTCTCGTACTGCTCGGCGTCGAGGTCCACGTCTGTCATACACGCTCGTTCGGCGAAGGGCGGCAAAGGACTTGTGTTCGGCGCGGTTCCGGCCGGCAGCGACGGGTCGGTGCCCACGCGGAAACTGGTCGGATGCGCCGCGTCGTCGGTCGCATTGCAAATAATCTTCCCGAAAGTTGTCGAGAGTTTCCCTAGAAGCGGTAGGCCTTTTAGCCCGACGTGTGAAGTTCGGCCATATGTCCTACGAGAAGGTCGATGTGCCCGCGGACGGCCAGAAAATCGAGGTCGTAGACCCGGACAACGACGAACTCGACGTGCCGGAGAACCCGATCATCCCCATCATTTACGGTGACGGCATCGGTGTGGACGTCGGACCGGCAGCACAGCAGGTGCTGGAAGCCGCTGCGGAGGCGACCGGACGCGAGATCAACTGGATGCGCGTGTACGCGGGCGAGAGTGCACGCGAGAAGTACGACGAGAACCTCCCGAACGACACCACCGAGGCGATCCGGGAGTTCAACGTCGCGATCAAGGGGCCGCTGACGACGCCCGTCGGCGCAGGCTTCCGGTCGCTGAACGTCGCGCTCCGGAAGAAGCTCGACCTGTACACCAACGTGCGCCCGACGTATCACATCGAGGGCGTCCCGTCTCCGGTCAAGCGCC
Source organism: Halorientalis brevis (assembly GCF_023077655.1). Classification (NCBI taxonomy): domain Archaea; kingdom Methanobacteriati; phylum Methanobacteriota; class Halobacteria; order Halobacteriales; family Haloarculaceae; genus Halorientalis; species Halorientalis brevis. The sequence continues at coordinate 417,191 of NZ_JALLGV010000003.1, forward strand.
CGGACCAGATGGACATGGTCACGTTCCGGGAGAACACCGAAGACGTCTACGCCGGCATCGAGTGGGAAGCCGGCACCGAGGGCGCCGAGAAAGTCCGTGACTTCGTCGAAGACGAGATGGGCTTCGACAGCACCATCCACGACGGTCCGGTCGGCATCGGCATCAAGCCGATCACCGAGTTCGGGACCAAGCGCCTCGTCCGGAAAGCGATCGACTACGCGCTCGAGAACGGCCGCGACTCGGTGACGCTCGTCCACAAGGGGAACATCATGAAGTTCACCGAGGGCGCGTTCCGCGACTGGGGCTACGAGGTCGCCGAAGAGGAGTACGGCGAGGAAGTCATCACCGAGGACACGCTCTGGGAGGAGCGCGACGGCGAACAGCCCGAGGACGCGGTCGTCGTCAACGACCGCATCGCCGACAACATGCTCCAGCAGATCCTCACGCGCACGGAGAACTACGACGTGCTCGCCCTGCCGAACCTGAACGGCGACTACCTCTCCGACGCCTGTGGCGCCCAGATCGGTGGTCTGGGCATCGCACCCGGTGCGAACTTCGGTGACGGCCGCTGTCTGGCCGAACCCGTCCACGGCTCCGCACCCAAGTACGCGGGCCAGGACAAGGTGAACCCGACCGCGATGATCCTCTCCGGGAAGCTCATGCTCGAGTACATGGGCTGGAAGGACGCCGGCCAACTCGTCGTCGACGCCGTCGAGGAGACGATCAAGTCCAAGCACGTCACCTACGACATCGAGCGCCAGATCCAGAACGGCACCAAGCTCGCCTGCAGCGAGTACGCCGAGCGCGTTGCCGACAACATCCGCGACCTCGCCTAAACCGACCGGATCACGCCCCGATTTTTTGCCGCGGTCCCACCGACCACCAGCCGTTACTGTGCCCAGTCGGGGTCGGGCCGCGCCGGCGCGAACACGTCGAGCCCGCGAACCGGGTCGTCGCCCCGGTTGACGGCCGCATGTGGCTCCTCGCTCGGAATGGCGTACGACTCGTTCGCCCCGATGACGAACTCCTCCCCTGCGACCTCGAAGACGAGCGTGCCGTCGTACACGTAGCCCAGTTGTTCGTGTTCGTGGCTGTGTTCGGGGACCGTCGCGCCGGGTTCGACGTGGAAGTGCTGGATGCTCATTCGGTCGCCCGCCACGAGCTGCGTGAGGTGGACGCCCTCGACCACTTCGACCGTGTTCCCCGCGGACAGCGTCTGTGTATCCATGGAGCGCCACATCGAACGGCGACCACCTAAGCCTTCCGCGGGAGCTGCGACCCCCCGACCTCTCGTCGGAGGATTCAATGGGCGTCACCTCCCAGCCCCTGCCATGTACGCCGTGGTCGGGTGCAGCGAATGCAGCGCGCTCTGGGTCGTCGAGGGACGGCCCGAGCGCAGCGAGTGTCCCCAGTGCGGGACGACTCGCCAGTACGCCAAACGCAAGCAGTTCGTCACCACCGAGGACCCGGACCACGCCCGCGAGGTCCGCGCGGCGATGCTCGCCAAGCGACAGGGCCACGAGGACGCCTTCGCCGAACTGGATTCGTTCGCCGAGATGGACACGTACGTCGACGAGGTCGGCGTCGACGACGAAGAGTACCTCGAAGGCTCGGGGATCGACGCCGACGAGGTCGCCGCCGCCGGGAAGCGCGTCGAACAGGGGAGCGGCGGCGGGCAGAGCCGGAAAGATCTCGTCGTGCGTGCGCTGCGGGACCTCGACCAGCCGACCGAGGACGACGTGGTCGGATACGCCACCGACCGCGGCGTCCCCGCCGACTACGTCCGAGACGCCCTCGACAAACTCGCCCGCCGCGGCGAGGTGACTCGGAGCGACGGCACGTATCGGCTGCTCTGATCGGCTGTCGTTCCGCGGTCGGCCCGTGGCAGTCGCTTCACTCTCTGGTTCGCTGACGCGTTCAGCCGAATCGCAGCGACATGATTGTCCGATAGAAAATTTCACTGGCCAGACTGCGACATTTATCGGTGAAACTGTGGACCAGTAGTCATGGACGAGCAGACGGGATCGACCGTGAGCGTATCGATCTACGGACTGTGGGGGCTGCTGGTGCTGGGGACGCTGGCGGTCCTGACGGACGTGTCCCTGTCCCGGCCGACGGTGCTCGGCCTCCGATTCCACCGCGTCGGGCAGCTGTTCTTTTTCCTGGCGTTCGTGATCGGCGCGGTCGGCTTCTCGCAACTCGGCTACCGTCGGTACACGTTCGGGTTCGCGTTCCTGGCGGCTGGGTGGGGACTGCTGTTCGCCGACCGACTGCTCGGTGCGGAACTCGGCGACCTGTTCATCCCGGGGCTCGTCGTCCTGTTCGTCATCGGGATGGCGCTGCTGCTCGTGGGAATCGTCTCCGACGAACAGGCGCAGGAGGTACTGGTGCCGACCGCGGAACCGCTCGACGACGTCGGGTGAATCCAGGCCCGCTATCGTCCGAGTTCTTCGTGGGCCGAGGAGAGGTGACTCGACGCCAGTGCCCCGAGCAGGGAGAGTTCGCCCGCGAGTGCGCCCGTGGCGATGACCTCCGCGAGCGCGTCGGCGTTGCTGCCGGAGGGGTCGCCGCCCCCGCGGACCCCGACGACGTCCAGGGCTTCGGCCTGCGTCGGGAGCTTCGTCCCGCCGCCGACCGTTCCCACTTCGAGGCTCGCGATCGTGACGCTGGCGTACAGCCCCTCCTCGCGGGCTTCGACCGTCGTGATGGCGTTGGAGCCTTCGACGACCTGGGCGATGTCCTGCCCCAGCGCGAGGAACGCCGCGGCGACGACGTTGGCCGCGTGGGCGTTGAATCCCAGACTGCCCGCTTTGGCCGACCCCACCAGGTTCTTTCGGGTGTTGGCCTCGGCGATGGCGTCCGCGGTCGTTTTGAGTTTCGCCTCGACCTGGTCGTGCGGGATGAGCACGTCGGCTGCGACCGTGCGACCGCGCCCTTCGACGGCGTTGATGGCTGCTGGCTTCTTGTCGGTACAGAGGTTGCCCGAGAGCGCGACGAGCGAGGCCGGCGTCTCGTCCTCGACGAGGTCGCAGGCCTCCTGGGTGGCGATGGTGGCCATGTTCATCCCCATGGCGTCTTTCGTGTCGTAGACGAACCGGAGGAAGACGGAGTCGCCGACGACGTACGGCGTCACGTCGGTGAGCTCGCCGTGGCTCGTGGTTGACTCTGCGGCCTCGGCCAGGCGGTCGACGTTCTCGCGGGTCCAGGCGGCGACCGTCGCTGCCTCGCCCACGTCGGCGACGCTGAACACCGGGGCGCGGGTCATCCCGTTTTTCAGGACGCGAGCGGTCGCGCCGCCCGCTTCTCGGATGGCCGAGCAGCCGCGGTTGACGCTGGCGAGCAGCGCGCCCTCCGACGTGGCGAGCGGGAGGTAGTGTTCCTCGTCGGCGGCTTCGCCGTCGACGGGGACGGGGCCGACGACGCCCATCGGGACCTGCGCGCCGCCGATCATGTTCTCGATGTTCGGTTCGGCGGCCTCGGCGTCGAAGGCGTACTCGCCGACCGTCGAGAGGTCGGCGCCGGTCTCGGCTTCGAGCAGTTCCCGCCGGGCGGCGGCTGCCGTCTCGTGGTCTGCGTGGGCCTCCAGTTCGTGGAGCCGGAGCTCACCGTCGCGGACGCGGTCGGCGAGGGCACTCGGGTCTGTCATTGGACGTGGTGTCACACCCAGCCCTCCTAACAATTGCCGATTCGTCGAAACTGGTGGTGTGGGACGAACCCACACCGGATGCGTCGAGTGAGAACTGCGGGTTGGCGTGGCGGTACGGCTTTGCTGTGACCGGAGCGTGCAAGACGACGACGGGTGTGGCACGTCGCTCCGTCGCCGTACCAGTACGGAGCGGCGCTGTCGGCTTGAGGGCTTGCGGTTCGTGCGACTCGGTGGCACAACCGCGGTCGGCTAGCTGCGATTCAGCCGGACTTCTCCTTCGGGGACGCTGAAGGCTGCGAGTTTGTGCTTGCTGGCGCTGGTGGAGTCGACGGTCTTGTCCACGGCGTAGGCGGTGTACTCGCAGGCGTCGGGCGTGAACTCGACGACCGCGTAGCCGTGATGGAAGCTATCGAAAAACTGCAGGTGCGGGTTGTTCCGGAGGATGGCACTCCGGGCGAGATCCTGGGCGAACGGGTTGTCCGAGATGTCGCCGGCCTCTGCGAGATTCATGCTCGTGAGCGCCGGCGTCATCAACTCGACGCCGACGCGGGCGTCGGGGTCGGGCGCCTCGTCGTAGTCCGTGCGCATGTAGCCCGCCAGGGCAGTGTGGAGGTCGCCCGTCAGCGCGACGAAGTTGTCGACGTCCTGGCGGTCGAGATAGCGCATGATGAGCCGGCGCTCGGTCTCGTAGCCGTCCCAGGCGTCGCCGTTGTCGAACTGCTTTTTCCCGTTGTACTCGGTGTCGAGGTGCATGTTCAACACCTCGTTGGCCCAGGCCGTCCAGGTCGTCGCGTCGTCGGTGACGGCGTCGGCGAACCACTCGCGCTGGGCGGCGCCCAGCATGGTGTGGTCGAGGTCGACGCTCCCCGGTGCTGACAGGGCGGCGTCGGAGACATCGACCCGTGGGTCCTCGTCGGACTGGGAGCGGAACAGTCGCTCGTCGGTCACGACCAGGTCGAGCAGGTCGCCGAAGCGAAACGACCGCCAGAGACGCAGGCGGTCGTGTAAGTGCGCCGCGTCGGGGTCGTACTGGACGCGGACCGGCATGTACTCCCACCACGCCTGGATGCCGTCGGCGAACAACTGGCGCATGAACGCGGCGTCGTCGTTTCGCGGATGTGCGCCCTTTCCCGCCTTCGGTCGCCCCGCCTCGTAGTCCCAGTAGCGGTTGTTCACGATTTCGTGATCGTCCCAGGTGGCGATCATCGCGTAGCGCGCGAGCGCCTGCTGGAGGAACCGATCGGAGCGGTAGGTCCGATAGAGGTGTCTGAAGTCGGCCAGGTTCCACGCGAGCCCGTGCCCGCTCGGGAGCGTGATCGACCGTCCGTCGTGCGTCGAGTCGCCCGCCCACTCGTAGATGAAATCGCCCAGGTGGAGCAGGTAGTCAAGGTCTTCGGCGGCGAGGTGGTTGAAGGCGCCGTAGTAGCCCTTCCGGTAGTTCTGGCAGGTGACGACGCCGAACCGGACGCTCTCGGGCGACGATCCGGCCCGCGGGAGCGTGCGACAGCGGCCGATCGGCCCGTACACGTCGTCGTAGACGAACTGGTAGTGGTACTCCCGATCCGGTTCGAGGTGGCCGGCGAGATCGACCTTGACGGTGTAATCCCTGTCCGGGAGACTGTCCGTCTCGATCGACCACAGCGGCCCGAACGCGTGGAAACCACTGGCGGCGGTCATCTGCAGGGTCAGCTGACCACCGCTACTGTAGGCGTCCGGGGCGATGCGGGTCCAGAGGACGACGCCGTCGCTCATCGGATCGCCGGATGCGACGCCTTGCGGGAACACCCGGTCGGCGTCAGGGTCGGGTTCGACCGGCTCCGGTTCCCCCGACAGCGACTCCGTGGGCAGTGACCGGCCCGACGGGTCATTGCCGAGTGCGTCGACGAGCGCGGCGCCGGTGGGGACGCCACCCAGGGACCGCAGCACGTCACGCCGATCAGCCGTCGGTTCCTCCGTCACGGGTTCACCTCAGCGGGATGGCGAGAGCCGGCACTCATCGGTCCGTGGTCCGACCCTGGTTCCCTGCGCTGGACGGTGCACGACGGCGGCGAGCGAAGCACGTCCATCGACTGGTAGTGTACGGCTACGATCCAAAAATAGACTGTGGTGGGTACGGCAGCTGACAGTCCCGCCGTCGTCGATCGCGGCCGCGTTCGGTAAACGCCGTTTACCCCCCAACGGTTAGGTCGCTGCCGACCGCTGTCGTGGACATGACCGGGGCAGCCGATCGCGTCTTCACGAACGGCCGGGTTCACACGCTGACCGACTCCCCATCGCGCGCGGAGGCCGTCGCCGTCCGCGACGGCGCGATCGTTCGCGTCGGCAGCGCCTACGAGACTGCCTTTCTGGAGGGCGTCGACACCGACGTGGTCGATCTCGAGGATCGCGTCCTCCTGCCGGGATTCGTGGACGCTCACACCCACCTCGCGCTCGTCGGTCACTACCTGGTGGACGCCGACCTCTCGCCGGCCGCGACGCCAGCCGAGTGTGTCGATCGGCTTCGCGCGGTCGGCGACGCCCGCGAGGAGTGGATCTTAGGCTTCGGCTACGACGAGAGTGCCTGGGACGACCGCCGGTACCTCACCAGTCGGGACCTCGACGCCGTGAGTGACGAGCGACCGGTCGCGGCGTTCCGCGAGGACCTCCACCTGGTTTCCCTCAACTCCGTCGCCTTCGAACGGGTCCGGGAGGCGGTCCGCGACGAGAACGTCCACACTCGAAACGGGGGGCCGACGGGCGTCGTGACCGAGGCAGGGACCGACGCCGTCTGGGAGGCGGTGGGGCTGACGCGGTCGGCGGCCCGGGACCTGCTCCGGGCGGCCCAGGCGCGAGCCCACGAGGTCGGCGTGACGACCGTCCACGACATGGTCCGCCGACGGCCGATTCCGCGGGCCTACCACGACCTCGCCCGTGCTGGCGACCTCACGCTCCGCGTTCGACTGAACTACTGGGACGACTACCTCGACGCCGTCGAGGCGACCGGACTGGCACCCAATCACGGGAGCGACCGATTGCGCGTGGGCGCGATCAAAACCTACTGCGACGGGTCCATCGGGAGTCGCACGGCGAAACTCTCGGCTCCGTACGCCGATGCCGAGGAGAGCGACGCTGGCGAGGGGGACGCGGCCGGCCAGTGGCTCCGGGACCCCGACGCTCTCCGGGCGTTTGCCGACCGCGTCGACGACGCCGGGTTGCAGGCGGCCGTCCACGCCATCGGCGACGAGGCCATCGGGGCCACGCTGGACGGGTTCGTCGAGACCGATGGGACGGCTCGGCATCGCATCGAACACGCGGAGGTGCTCACGGACCCCCTCGTCGAACGGCTCGGTGCGTCGGACCTGGTCGTGTCCGCCCAACCGAACTTCCTGAAGTGGGCGCGCGACGACGGGCTTTACGACAGACGACTCGGACGAGACCGCCGGCAGGCCACGAACCGCTTTCGCGACCTCCTAGACGCGGGCGCGGACCTGGCGTTCGGCAGCGACTGCATGCCCCTCGATCCGCTGTTCGGGATCCAGCAGGCCGTCACTGCGCCCGGTACTGGCCAGCAACTCTCGGTAACCGAGGCCGTGCGGGCGTACACTCGCGGCGGAGCATACGCGGGATTCGACGAGGATCGCCTGGGTACCGTCGACGTCGGACAACGGGCTGACTTCACCGTCCTGGAGCGCTCCCCGTGGGCGGTGACCGACGCGGAGATCGGCGAAATCAACGTGGCGATGACCGTCATCGACGGCGAGATCGTCTACGACGGGCGCTGACGCCATCGAAGACAGGAATCCACTTTCGACTCTCCATGGGTGATTAAATCTCGATTACTGCGGCAACATCTGCCAGATCAGCCACCATAGCCGAATATTGAAGGCAAAATCTTTTCAATATGTGCGTTCGTTCATTCCAATACTCAACAAGGTGGCCGACCGTGCCGGAAATGGAAACAGCCCAATTCGAGACTGACCTCAGTCTCTTCAAGTACGACAACTTAGAACAGCTCCCACCGGCGTACCGGGACTTGGACGAGGACGAACGCACAGAACGCATCGAGGCCGCGCTGGACGAACTCGGCGACGACGTGGTCATCCTCGGCCACAACTATCAGCGCCGCGAGATCGTCGAGCACGCCGACTTCATCGGCGACTCCTACCAGCTCTCGAAGGAGGCTGCCAACGCCGACGCCGAGTACGTCGTCTTCGGCGGCGTCACGTTCATGGCCGAATCGGCGGACATCATCACCGACGACGACCAGAAGGTGATCCTCCCGAGCATGGAGGCGTCCTGTCCGATGGCCGGGATGGCCGAAGCGCTGCAGGTCGACGCCGCCTGGGCCGAGATCACGGCCGAGACGGACGACGACATCATCCCGATCACCTACATGAACTCCTACGCGGACCTCAAGGCCTTCTGTGCGGAACAGGGCGGCCTGGTCTGTACTTCCTCGAACGCCCACAAGGCCTTCGAGTACGCCTTCGACAAGGGCGACAAGGTCCTGTTCCTCCCCGACAAGCACCTGGGAGAGAACACGGCCCACAGGCTCGGCATGGAAGACGAGATCGTCGAGTGGGACCCGTGGGATCCAGAAAGCAAGGACGCCGCCGCTGCCGCCGAGAACGACATCATCCTCTGGGACGGCTACTGCCAGGTCCACGAACGGTTCCGCGAGAGCCATATCGAGGACGTCCGCGAAGAACACCCCGACGTGAACGTCGTCGTTCACCCCGAGTGTCGCCGCGAGGTCGTCGAAGCCGCAGACGTCGTCGGCTCGACGTCGACGATCACCGAGACCGTCGCCGACGCCGACCCCGGCGAGCAGTGGGCGATCGGGACCGAGATTCACCTGACGAACCACCTCAGCCGCTGGCATCCCGAGGTCGACGTCATGCCGCTGTGCGGTGACGCCTGCATGGACTGCAACGCGATGCGCCAGATCGATCCCAACTACCTGGCGTGGGTCCTCGAAGAGCTCGTCGAGGGCCGCGAACGGAACGTCATCCGGGTCGCGCCCGAGGAGAAAGAACTCGCACAGGTCGCACTCGACCGGATGCTGGAGATCTAACCCATGAGCGAGAAGACTACTGACGTCCTCGTCGTCGGGTCCGGCATCGCGGGGCTCGCGGCAGCACTCTCCGCCGCTCGCGAGGGTGCCGACGTGACCGTCGCGACGAAGGCGAAACGCCCGGAGGGTGCCTCCTCGTGGTGGGCACAGGGCGGCATCGCCATCGCGCGGGACGACCCCGAGCAGTTCAAGGCCGACATCGTCGAGGCCTCCAGCGACACGGCCGATCCCGAGGCCGTCGACGTGCTGGTCGAACACGCGAACGAGGCAGTCCGTGACGTCCTGCTGGAGACGCTGGACGTCGACTTCGATGAAGCAGACGGCGACGCGGAGTTCGACTTCGGCCGCGAGGCCGCACACTCGGAGAACCGAATCCTGCACGTCGACGCCTCGACGGGCAAGCACGTCCACGTCCCGTTCCTGAACTACCTCGACGAGCAGGACAACGTCGAGATCAGAGACGACACCGCCGCGCTCGAACTCGTCCGCCACGAGGGGCGCGTCTACGGCGCCGTCCTCGAATCCGAGGGCGAGTTCGAGCCGTACTACGCCGGCGCGACGATCCTGGCCACCGGTGGCATCGGCGACCTCTACCCGCGCTCGACCAATCCCGACGGCGCTACGGGCGACGGGATCGCCATGGCCGCGCTGGCCGGGGCGGACGTGACGGACATGGAGTACATCCAGTTCCACCCGACCGTCTGCGTCGATAGCGAGGTGCGAAGCACCTCGAAGCGGAGCGGTGGAACCGCGGAGCGCGACAGCCCCTTCCTCGTCAGCGAGGCTGTTCGCGGCGAGGGGGCCGTCCTCCAGAACGGGGATGGCGAGCGGTTCATGCCCGACTACCACGAGGACGCCGAACTCGCGCCCCGCGACGTGGTCGCGCGCGCAGTCAAGACCGAACGCGACGAGACGGGCGAGGTGGTGCTGGACGTCTCTCCGCTCGACTTCGAGGGTGAGTTCCCGGACCTCGCAGCCAAGTGTGAGGACCACGGCGTCGACTGGGAAGACGGCATCCCCGTCGCACCCGCCGAACACTTCCTCTGTGGTGGCATCGAGGTGGACGACCGCGGGCAGTCGTCGCTGGATCGCCTCTACGCGGTCGGCGAGTGTGCCCGGACGGGCGTCCACGGTGCCAACCGCCTCGCCTCCACGTCGCTTCTCGAAGGACTCGTCTGGGGACTCCGCGCTGGCGAGGACGCCGCCGGCACCCCCGTCGAGACGATCGAAGCGCCGGACCTGCTCCAGCGCGACCCGGAACTGCCAGAGCAGTTCGCCCGCGAGAAGTTCCACCGCCTCCGTCGCGTGATGGACGAGTACATCGGCCTCGAACGCGAACCCGAGGACCTCACCCGCGCGATGGCCGTCCTGCGTCGACTCAAGGGTGAGGTCGACGCCTACACCCGGACGCGGACCTCGCGGTCGCTGTACGAACTCCGCTCGGCTGCGGTCACCTCGCTGCTGATCGCGCGGCAGGCCGCCGAGAACGACGAATCCGTCGGCTGTCACCACCTGGTCGAACCGGATCAGGAGACGGCCGAACCACACGCCGACGACTGATGATTCCCGACTCGAAGATCGAAGACTGGCTGCGGGAAGACCTGGGCCACCACGACGTGACGAACCTCGTCCCCGGTGAGACGACTGGCCGGCTCGTCGCCAAGGACGACGGCGTCGCCGCCGGTCTCGACGCCGCTGTCGCCGTGTTCGAGTATCTGGGCGTCACCGCCCAGCAGCAGGTCGAATCCGGTGACCGAATCCGGGCCGGCGACACCCTACTCACGGCAGACGGTCCTGCACAGGACGTCCTGCGCGGCGAGCGGGTGGCGGTCAACGTCGCGGGTCACGCTTCCGGCATCGCAACGCGGACGCGACGGGCCGTCGACGCCGCACATGGTGTGAGCGACGACGTGTCGATCGCAGGCACTCGCAAGACGACGCCCGGCCTTCGGGGGATCGAGAAGCGAGCCGTCGTCGCGGGCGGCGGCGACACCCACCGGCTCGACCTCTCGCACATGGTGATGGTCAAGGACAACCACGTCGCCGAGATGGGCATGGAGGCGGCCATCGCCCACTTTCGAGAACGGGCCTCCTTTGCGACGAAGGTCGAAGTCGAGGTCGAACAGCCCGCGGACGCACCGCGAGCCGTCGAGGCTGGCGCGGACGTCGTCCTCCTGGACAACATGACGCCGGCCGAGACCGAGGCGGCGGTCGAACTGCTCCGAGACGCCGATTCGTCGGTGCTCGCCGAAGCCTCGGGTGGGATCACCATCGCCGACGTCCCCGACTACGCGGGCACGGGCGTGGACGTGATTTCCATGGGGTCGCTGACGCACTCGGCTGACGCGCTGGACTACTCGTTCCGGACTGGCTGACGTTCCGTCCCGTCTGTAGCCTGGTTTCGGTTGCCGTTCCCACGACCCGGGAATGTAGCCCCTCCTTCATGTTGGCTGGCGACGTAGTTACACCTGAGGTGACGACGATGACGACAATCAAAGAGACGGTGACGGGCGTGGCGCTCCTGGCGATCGGGACGATACTCGCGGCGCTCGTCCTCGTTCAGGGGCTGTTCGCCCAGCCGCCGATCGCACTTCCCGTGGCGATCCTGGCGATCGGTGCCGGCATTGCCACCCTCGACGTGCCCGAACACGCCGACCGGCCCGCCCCCGTCGGAACGGGACGGCGGCCGGCGTGACACTTCGGCAGACCATATCCTGGCTATACGTATTCTTCCGTGACTACCGAACTATTTTACCATTCTCCGGAGATAAGCCGACGAACGTACGATAATTCGACAATTGGGAAGCAACCGTCAATTACGGTGGCGGGCAACTCGAACCTGTATGTCACATCAGATGTTGGAGCGACCGATCACGCTCACGTCCAATCCGGGACTGTTGGGTGGGGCTGTCCTCCTCGCAGCGATTTCGGGTGGAATTCATCTCTTGCTCGCCCTCGAGGAGTGGGGCGAACCCGGGGAGGCAGTGCCGTTCCTGCTCGCGGGAATCGGCTTTTTCCTCGGCATCGCCCTGCTGCTGTTCACCGAGAAGCGACGGCGCCTCCTCTCTCTCCTGGGGGCCGGATTCACCGCTGTGCAGGTCCCGCTGTGGGTGCTGGGCGGGATGGACGAGTTCACGATCGGCGTCGCCGACAAAGTCGTGCAAGTGCTGCTCGTCGCAGTCCTGCTGTACGCGTTCGTGCAGAGTTCGAGACCGACGGAGCGCCCGCGGTAGTCTCGCGCTACCTGACGGTATTTTCACGCAGCGTTACTGGTTTGGCGTGATGTTCTGATTGCGTCGGAACAGGTTGTCGGGGTCGTACAGTGCTTTGAGTGCGGATAGCCTGGCGTAGTTGTCGCCGAAGAGGATCTGGGCGGGGTCTTCGTTGAACCCCGGGAAGTTGCCGTACTGACCGCCGGCGACTGCCAGGTCTCGTGCCGTCTCGATTCCCTCGCGAACCCAGGCGACGTTCTCGTCGTCGTCGGCCGGGTCCTCCCAGTTGGCCTCGTAATTGAGCAGGTAGGGCTTGTCGCGGTGCCAGAACGCCGTCTCGTCCTGGTCCGGATCGGCGATCGCGCCACCGAGATGCCAGACGTCGACCGTCGAGAGCTTCGACGGACTCGCCAGTCCGTGGTCGATCATCTGGTCGATGACCGCGTCGGTGAGGTCAGTGAGGAAGACCGACTTCCAGTAGTAGCGCAGCCCGTCGGGGTAGTCTTCGTCGAGCATCGTCTGTAACTCGGTGTAGTCCATCGCCCCGCTCAGGTCGGCGATCGGCTCGGCGAGGCTCCGGAGCGGCTCGAACGTCTCCGTCGCCTCGTCCTCGCTCCCGTCGTAACAGCCGAGGAAGACGACGGCTGGCTCACCCCAGGCAGCTTCTGGGAACTCCTCAATGTCGGGCACGTGGGCGGTGAACGGCAGGACGCTGGCTTCCCTGGGTGCGTCGGCGGCCCACTCGCGGAAGCCGTGGAGCGCGTCGCGCCCGTCGTCGCCGTGGTACCAGACGAACAGTGCGAACACGTCGGGACTGATGGGATGGAGGTCGTACTCCAGCGAGGTGACGACGCCGAAGTTCCCGCCGCCCCCTTTCAGCGCCCAGAGGAGGTCGCTGTCGGCCTCCTCGCTGGCCGTCCGCACTTCGCCGTCGGCGGTCACGACCTCTGCGGACCGGAGGTTGTCACTGGCCAGGCCGTACTCGCGTCGCAGGTGCCCCATGCCACCGCTCAGGGTCAGCCCCCCGATTCCGGTCTGTGAGACCACGCCGAGCGGCGTCGCGAGCCCGTGCAGCTGGGTTTCGCGATCGACGTCGCCGAGCGTCGCGCCACCCTCGGCGCGAACCGTCTGCTCGCGGCGATCGACGTGCACGCCGTCCATCTCCGAGAGGTCGATGACGAGCCCGCCGTTACAGGTCGCGTTGCCCGAGACGTTGTGGCCGCCGCCCCGGACCGCAGGCAGGAGGTCGTGGTCGCGGGCGAACTCGACGGCTGCGACCACGTCGGCCGTCCCGGTACAGCGCGCGATGGCGGCGGGAAACTTGTCGATCATCCCGTTCCACACCTGCCGCGCCTCGTCGTACGCCTCGTCCTCCGGTGTGACGAGAGTCCCCGCAAGCGAGGCACGGAGCGTCTGTTCGTCACCTTCCGGGAGGTGTTCGATCTGCTCGGTCTCTGGCTCTCCTGTCGACTTCATCCCCGCGGATAGGAGCTCAGAGCGCTTAGTTAGCAACGCGCTGTCTGACGAAAGAACGCCTTGCCAGCCGCTCAGCGTGCGTTACTCCTGCCGGACGGCTGTTCGGTGACGGCCGTCGAAACGACGTGGCGCCCGGTCGAGTGATCGGCCAGCGAAGCCCGGACTCGGCGCGTCTCTCCTGATGGGTCTCGAACTACTCGAGTAAGGACTCGCCAGTCATCGCAGCCGGCTGATCGATGTCCATCAGTGCGAGGATCGTCGGCGCGACGTCCGCCAGCGTTCCGCCGTCTCTGACAGTTCGCCCGCCACTGGTCCCGTCGCGGTCGAGATAGACGAACGGGACTGGGTTGAGCGTGTGGGCAGTGTGGGGGTTCTCCTCGGTCCCCATGTCGTCGGCGTTGCCGTGGTCGGCGGTGATGATGGTGTGTGCGCCGGCGGCTTCGAGTGCGTCGACGAGTCGACCGAGTTGGTCGTCGACGGCTTCGACGGCCGCGGTCGCCGCGTCCAGGTCGCCGGTGTGCCCGACCATGTCCGGGTTCGCGAAGTTGAGGACCATCGCGTCCGGGTCGTCGGTTTGAATGACGTCCTTGGCCGTGTCGGCGACCTCGGGCGCGCTCATCTCCGGTTGCAGGTCGTAGGTCGGCACGTCGGGACTCTCGACGATCTCCCTGATCTCGCCGGGGAACTCCACCTCTCGGCCGCCGTTGAGGAAGTAGGTGACGTGGGCGTACTTCTCGGTCTCGGCGATCCGGAGCTGCGTGTGGTCGGTGTCCGCGAGCACCTCGCCGAGGACGTCCGCGGGTTGGTTCGGCGGGTAGGCGACCGGGACCTCGAACGTGCTGTCGTATTCGGTCATCGTGACCACTCGCGTCTCCGGTGGGTTCGTCTCGAACTCCCACTCGGGGCGGATGTCGGCCAGCATCCGGGTCAACTGGCGCGCCCGGTCCGAGCGGAAGTTGAAGAAGACGACGGCGTCGCCGTCCTGGAGGGCGGGACCGCCCTCGATCAGCGTCGGCTCGACGAACTCGTCGGTGTCGCCCCGTTCGTAGGACTCGGTTGTCGCGCCGACCGCCGTCGCTGCCGTGTGGTCGGCCTCACGGTTCACGATGCCGTCGTAGGCGCGCTTCGTGCGCTCCCAGTTCTGGTCGCGGTCCATCGCGTAGTAGCGGCCGGTGACGGTCGCGACGTGGCCCGTCCCCTGCTCGTCGGCGTGGGCCTGGAGGTCCGCGAGGTAGGACTCGCCGCCCGTGGGCGAGGTGTCGCGTCCGTCCGTGAACGCGTGGGTGACGGCGTCGACGCCCTGGTCGGCGGCGATCTCGATGAGCGCGTGGAGGTGCGCCTGGTATGAGTGGACGCCGCCGTCGCTGACCAGTCCCATGAAGTGGACGCGCCCGTCGTTGGCTTGGGCGTGCCCGAACGCGGAGACGATGGCGTCGTTCTCCGCGAGGGTGCCCTCGGCGATGTCGTCGCTGATGCGGGTCGCTTCCTGCTTGACGACGCGGCCGGCACCGATGTTGAGGTGGCCGACCTCGCTGTTGCCCATCTGGCCTTCGGGGAGACCCACGCGGCGGCCGTGGGTTTCGAGCGTCCCGAACGCGCCCTGTTCGCGGTAGCGGTCGAAGTTCGGCGTCTCCGCGGCGCGGACGGCGTCGCGAGCGTCCGCGTCGGGATTGAGTCCCCAGCCGTCGAGGATGATCAGGCCCACCTGCATATCCCAGGGGACGACACAGGGGCCTAAAGAGCCGTCGGACTCCCTGCAGCCGTCGTCGGCCCCGGCAGCAGGTGCCGGAGACCACCGGTGTTATATATAGGGGAAGCCAGTGTGAAGCCATGGTGACCTCAATCGTGGACGAGGACTTCGCGGACAAACTCGTTACCACCGCACGGACGGCGGCCGGTGACAGCCTGCGCTCGCTCACGTACTTCACGCGCTCGAACTTCGAGCAACTGTACCTCCGTGAGGACCTCGAACGGGACGCCGACCTCGATAGCTTCATCGGCCACGAGTGGCGCGGCTTCAAGAACACGACCGACGCCTACCGCGGCACCGAACTCGGCGAGTACAAGTACACCATCCGCGTGTTCGAGAACGGCTTCCTCCTCCGCGTGACCAGCGACCGCGACGGCGTGTTCATGACGACCGACGGCGCGACCATCCGGGACTTCAACTCCTATCAGAAAGCCATCACGGAAGTCTTAAACGAGAAGACCGGCCGCGACGACTGATTCGCCCGTTTTCTTTCGATAGCGTCCGCACCCGATAGCGTCGCCGTCGCCCTGCCTCCCGGAAGTTTTTGATGACCCCCTTCGATGGCAGGATATGACCCTCGACCCGGTGCACTTCGACGGCATCGCCCAACTCGCTGGCCGCATCGAGAGCGGCGTCGACGCCAGCGATCACCGGGACTTCGCCAACACCGTCTGGGAAGAGTTCCTCGACCCCCTCTACGAGGACGGAACGCCCGTCCTCGAACCGCTCGGCGAGCAGCGCCGCCGTCTCGTCGACGTCGAGGACGCCGCGCTCATGGAACCCCGCTTTCCCACCCAGCACGGCCTCGACTCGGGCACGATCAATCCCACGACGTTCAAGAACGGGCTCGTCATCGACGTGGCCCAGGCCGCGATGGCTTCGGTCCCCTCCGAGCTGGAACTCCATCGCGCGCGCTCGGTCGTGAGTACCGTCCACTCAAACGACGCCACGGTCGCCGTCGGCGAAGACGACTGGACGATGTTCGACCGCGGGTTCAGCCGCGGCCGCATCATGCAAGCGCCCCGCGTCGACCGCTTCGAGCAGACCGTCGTCCACGCGCTCGCGCTCTACCTCGCCGAGAGTCACCACGCCGAACTCCAGGCCGAGGTGGTCGACGACCTGCTGATCCTCGACGGCCCCATCTACCCCACCGGCCTCCTGAAGTGGACGAACCAGGACCCTACACTGGCGGAAGTCCTCGTCGAGGACGAGCGTCCCAAGGACGTCGTCCAGAACTACGTCGACCTCGTCGAGACGTTCGTCGCCCGCGAGATTCCCCTCGTCGGCTTCGTCAAGAGCACGGCCTCGAAGGCGATCACCCGCGCGGTCCGCCGCAAGCACAACGCGCCCTGGGTGAACGACGCGGCCTTCTTCGAGCAACTGCTCCGCCGGACCGACGACGACGGCGAGACGAAGACGGACGCGCTGACGTTCACCAACTGGTTCGTCTCCCGCTGCGGGGCCAACCGCGCGCTCTCGACCGCTGGCGACCTCGATCTGGACCTCGACAAGGAACTGGACCCCGACGCCTACGAAGTCACCTTCTTCGTCATCTACGACCCCCGCGAGGAGTTGATCTATCGCGTCGAAGCCCCCTACGCGTTCACCCGCGACGAGGACCTCCGCGAGGACCTGACGATGCAGATTCTCACGGACGTCGCCGCTCGGACCGGCCCACCGCTGGCGGTCGAAAAGGCCGACGAACTCGCGCGGATCAGTCGCCAGGAGAAACAGGCACTCCAGCAACAACTCGAAGAGACGTTCGCCAGCGGCCAACAACGTGAGTACAACGACGTGCGCTGGGACACCGTGGAGTAACGTCGGACCGGTCCGCCGTCTGTGGAGTCGCTGGGAGCGATCCTTCGCTTCACGCTCTTCGTTTCCGAAACAATATGTGGGAGAAAAGATGTATCCCAGCGTGATGACGACGTTCACTCTCTCGAACACGATGGCGGACCGCAACCGGTCACGGGGGAAGGGTCGATGAATCGAACTGTACTCGCCGTTCTGGCCGTGTTTCTGGCCGCTGCGGCCGGTGGCGCTGGGTTGTACGTGCTCACCGGTGAGCAGACGCCCGCGAACAATTCGACTGGGACGGCGACGCCGACCACGGCGACGCCGACGACGCTAGTTCCCAATACGACGGCAACGCCGACACCCACGCCGGACGAGAACGAGTCGGAGCCGCAGCGTCCCCCGAGCAACAATTCGAGTGACGATCAGCCGAAATACGTGGCGATGCTGAGTCGGATTCTCCGCTCGAACTCGACTCGGATGGCCTCGCTCGACACCCCACTGCCCGACAACAACACGCTCCACTCGGGGATGGTCGAGATCAAATCGATCGAGATCGAGGAATACGGCTCCGGAACAGCGAACGATACGCGGCTTCGCGTGGAATACTATAACACCAGTAAAGGGTTAAATGAAATTAGAGTCATATCTATTGTCTACAATCATGTTTCAAACCAATCAATAATGTCTCCTGACAATATTTCATTTGATGAAATAAAAGCAGTCGAATATGAAAACCATAGCTCTGAGCGGCCAAGTGGTCTTTTAGTCATTGACGAAGCATGGTCACTCTATTACACTTCTAGGGATTGGGATGATTCGACTATCATAAAAGCAATAACTGCAACAGCGGACTCATATGAAGATATTAGTTCTGCTCGAAATGTGGAGCCATTCGAAGATATAAGAAACCAAAAACTACCGCAAAATGTCTCCCTTCTCCGAGCGGAAATATATGGTTCGGTCCTCTTCGTCGACTACTCTACTTCAACCTCACCACAATTAAATCAAACACGTGCTATTGAGATGTATAAAGTAATAGATAGTATCGGGAGCGAGCTCACCCGTGATAAATATTCCAGAGTAACAGATGTGTTTTTAGAAGAAAGATATCGCTCCAGCCCGAGAACCTATGATATTCGAACTTGGCATATGTACAATGATACCGATGTTGAAAGAATCTCGTCTAAAGACCCATCATCAGAGATATTTGATATCATTCGGAAAGAAATTGCCTATGAAGCTGATCAAATTGGCAAATAATTCTATCTGGTAGTAAACATATCAAAAGAGGCTGATGCCTGTATTACTGTTGTCTCCACTATTGTATCCGCCGTTACTGTGGCCGCCATCAGTACCCGAATTATCTGATCCGTCATCGACATGAGAACCGAAACTATCGCCTGGGCCACCGGACGAGCAACATACCACTGTTCCCACGCTCTCGCCAGTGAATGGGCTCACGGCCGTGCTCGATCCCTCCGATTCTAAGTACGTTCCACCGTCCAAATTTGGTTGGTAATATCCCTGTGGCGCATTTCCGCCACCATTCCCACCACGACTCGCGGTCCGGGGATCAACTGTCATCGAGGCGTTCGCTTGCTGACCGGCCACGTCGACGACGATCGCGGTCACGTTGGTCTCTCCCTGCTCGCTAAACGAGAAGCCGTGATCGACGGTCTGTTGCTCGCCGCTGAGGCTCTGGTTGACGGCCGTACTCCCGTTTCGCTGCCACTCGATGCGGTCCAACGGCACGTTGCCGGCTGTGCTGTCCGCTGTATAGGTCGTGTTGGCGCCGACAATTGGGTTTTCAGGTCCAGATACGTCGACCGTCGGACCACGTCCCGGCTCGGCGGTGAGATGTAACGTGTCTGCGTGGGTGTGGCCCTCGTCGTCGGTGACCGTGACGGTCACGTTGTACTGGCCGATGCGGTACGGCCGGAACGAGGTCCGACCGCAGGAGCGGCACGCTGGCGTGACCGTCGAGCCGTTCGGCGTCTCGATCGTCCAGTTGTACGCGGCGATCGTCCCGTCGGGGTCGCGCGACCCGGTGGCGTCCAACTGCACCGTGGCACCCACCGGCGTCTGCTGGTCCAGCCCCGCGTCCGCGAGCGGCAACTCGCTGTCGACGTCCGCGGCAGATACCCCCGTAAGCGGTGCAACCAAGACTATAATCCCCACCAGAACCGATTTCATACCCGTGTGAACTGGTGTTCCCGCGGTTTCGTACTTAAACCTGGCTAGTTTGTTGGCGCGTTGTCAGAAACTCTCGTGCACTCGCGAACGGGGGTGAGGCGGCTGCCAGCGAGTGCCACGGGGGGACTGCTCCGAAATCGTTTTGACTGGCGCGCGCGCACCGTCGGTATGCCGACGGAACCAGAGCGGAACTACGACCCCTCGAAGGGCCGGAAGTTCATTTTTGTAACCGGCGGGGTCATGTCAGGGCTTGGGAAAGGCATCACAGCCGCGAGTACGGGACGGCTGCTGTCTAACGCCGGGTTCGACGTGACCGCCGTCAAGATCGATCCGTATCTCAACGTGGACGCAGGGACGATGAACCCCTACCAGCACGGGGAAGTCTACGTATTGAAAGACGGTGGCGAGGTCGATCTCGACCTGGGGAACTACGAGCGGTTCCTCGACATCGACATGACCTTCGACCACAACGTCACCACGGGGAAGGTCTACCAGCACGTCATCGAGAAAGAGCGTGCCGGTGACTACCTCGGGAAGACCGTCCAGATCATCCCGCACATCACCGACGACATCAAGCGCCGCATCCGAGAGGCGGCCGAGGGCCACGACGTCTGTATCGTCGAGGTCGGCGGCACCATCGGAGACATCGAGGGCATGCCGTTCCTCGAAGCGCTCCGGCAGTTCGCCCACGAACAGGACGAGGACGACATCCTCTTCACGCACGTCACGCTCGTCCCCTACTCGAAAAACGGCGAGCAGAAGACCAAACCGACCCAGCACTCCGTGAAGGAACTGCGCTCGATCGGGCTCCAACCGGACATCCTGGTCGGTCGGTGTGAAGACAAACTCCACCCCGACGTCAAGGAGAAGATCGCGCTGTTCTGCGACGTGCCGACGGACGCCGTCTTCTCGAACCCGGACGTCGACGACATCTACCACGTCCCGCTGATGGTCGAGGAGGAAGGCCTCGACGAGTACGTCATGGAACGGCTCGACCTGGCCGACGAAGCGCTCCCCGCGGACGAACGGGACAACCGCTGGCGCGAACTCGTGACCCGGGAGACGACGGGCGAGATCGACATCGCACTCGTCGGGAAGTACGGACTCGAAGACGCCTACATCTCGATCCACGAGTCGCTGAAACACGCCGGCCTGGAGGCCGGCGTGGACGTGAACCCGATCTGGGTTCACTCCGAGGAACTCGCCGACGGCTACGACGGCGAACTCGACGACGTCGACGGCGTCGTCGTCCCTGGCGGCTTCGGCTCCCGCGGCATCGAAGGAAAGATCGAAGCGGTCCGCTACGCGCGTGAAAACGACGTGCCGTACCTGGGCCTCTGTCTCGGCTTCCAGATGGCCGTCGTCGAGTTCGCCCGGAACGTCCTGGGACTCGAAGACGCACACTCCGCAGAGATCGAACCCGACACGTCCCATCCCATCATCGACCTGCTGCCAGAGCAGTACGACCTCGAAGACATGGGCGGCACGATGCGCCTCGGTGCCCACGAGACGGACATCGACGCCGGGACCGTCGCCCACGAGATCTACGGTGACACCTCCTGTACGGAGCGCCACCGCCACCGCTACGAGGTCAACCCCGAATACATCGACGACCTCGAAGAGGCAGGCTTAGTCTTCTCCGGTCACACCAATAACCGCATGGAAATTCTCGAACTCCCCGACCACCCGTACTTCCTGGGGACGCAGTTCCACCCAGAGTTCCGCTCGCGACCCGGCCGGGCATCACCGCCGTTCGTCGGTCTGCTGGAGGCGATTCTCGACGGTGACGAGGCGCGCGGTCGCACTGAAGAGGAGGTGGAGGCCTGATGGTCGACGTCGATTCCTTCATCGAAGAGAAGAAAGACGAAATCGCAGCGGCAGTCGGCGATGGACACGCTATCATCGCGCTGTCCGGGGGTGTCGACTCCTCGACGGCGGCCGCACTGGCGTACGAGTCGATCGGCGACCAACTCACGCCCGTCTACGTCGACACGGGACTGATGCGAAAGGGCGAGACCGACGAGATCCGCGAGACGTTCGACTACATGGACTCGCTGCGCATCGTCGAGGCTCAGGACCGGTTCCTCGACGCGCTCGAAGGCGAGACCGACCCCGAAGAGAAGCGGCACATCATCGGCGAGCAGTTCATCCGCGAGTTCGAGACGGTCGCCAAGGAGGTCGACGCGGACTACCTCGTCCAGGGGACCATCTATCCCGACCGCATCGAGAGCGAGGGGACCATCAAGTCCCACCACAACGTCGGCGGCCTGCCCGACGTCATCGACTTCGAGGGCATCGTCGAACCGATGCGAGACCTCTACAAGGACGAGGTCCGCGAGGTCGCACGCGAACTCGATCTGGAGGAGATCATCTCCGAGCGCATGCCGTTCCCCGGCCCCGGTCTCGCAGTCCGGATCATCGGCGAGGTCACCGAGGAGAAACTCGAGGTCGCGCGCGAGGCCAACCACGTCGTCGAGGAGGAACTCGAAGAGTACGAGCCGTGGCAGGCGCTCGCGGCAGTCATCGGGAAGGCCACGGGCGTCAAGGGCGACAACCGCGTCCACGGCTGGGTCGTCGCGGTTCGCTCGGTCGAATCCCGCGACGGCATGACCGCTCGCGCCCAGGAGATCGACTGGCAGACGCTCCAGCGCATCCAGTCGCGCATCACCGGCGAGAACGACAACGTCGCGCGCGTCCTCTACGACGTGACCCACAAGCCGCCGGCGACGATCGAGTACGAGTAAGCGCTCCGCCGTTTCTTTTCGTCGGCGCGGGTGGTTTTCGACGCGCCGAGGACGGCCCCGGACCGTGAGAGCCAAACCCCAGGGGCGTCAGGGAGTGATATATGAACGCAGTCATCGCCGGTCCCGACGAGCACGACCTGGGAGCGGCACTGGACGAAGCGGGTATCGACGTTACCCGAGCCGCGGGAACAGCGAACCGCCCCGCGCTCGAAGAGGCCGGAATCGTCGACGCGGAACTGCTCGTGCTCACCGACACGGGACTGGCGACGTCGATCCCCGTCGCCAAGGACTTAAACGACGACCTGCACGTCGTCGTCTACGCCACTGACTCGCTCCCGGAGTTCGCCAAGGGCCAGGCCGACATGCTCCTCGATCCCGAACTGTTCAGCGCCGACGCCGTCGCCGAGGAACTGGCTGCCGAGTGACCGTCTCAGAGCGCCTTCGCGAGCACGTCTAGTCGCTCGCTTCCCCCGTGTCGGAACGGGACGCCGTGTCCCATGCCAACGATCTCGACTCGCGGCATTTGACCGACGAGCTCGCGGATACTCTCCTCGACCTCGTCGGCGTCGTAACTCAGTAGCCACGGCGACGTCTGCAGCGCTCCGTTGGACTCGACGACGAGATCGCCCAGAAACGCCACCGAGAGGGCCTCGCTGACGTAGACGACGTGTCCCGGGGTGTGCCCGGGCGTGTGGTAGGCGGTGAACGAACCGATCTCGTCGCCGTCGGCGACTGTCTCGACGGGGAGTTCCGGGGCTTTGAGAACGGGGCCGAGCACGCGCTGGAGGAGTCCTTTGTGGTTGCGCAGTGGGGGCGTCCGCTCGCCAGTCACGAACGGCGCGTCACCCTGGCCGACGTAGACGGTCGCGTCCAGGCCGGGGAGACGGCCGAGAGCCCCGACGTGATCGAAGTCGTAGTGGGTGAGGAGGATTCGATCGAGGTCTTGCAGCGCGTAGCCGGCGTCCTCGATGCCGAGCATCAGAGTGCGCCCGTCCCAGGGATTGCCCGCGTCGACGAGGGTGAGCGTCCCGCCGTCGTCGACGAGATAGGCGTTCACCCCGCGCAGGTCGTACCACCAGACGTCGTCCCCGAGTGCAGAGACCATGTGGCCGCTCGGGACTGGAACCGCTAAAACCCACGTGTGGCGGCAGGTCGTCGCGACCGCCGCCCGAACCGATAAGGCCGAGTCGGCCGGACATGTGGGCATGACGCTCGATCGACTTCCCGACCTCGACCCCGCCGAGGGAGAGGTCATCGACGACGAACTGGCGGTGACCGACGACGTGCTGGTGAAGGTGTTCGCGCTCGGTCCCGGCGCCGAACTCGCGCCCCACGAACACGCCGACGCGACCAACGTGTTTCACGTCCTGGCTGGGACGGTCACAGTCGTCCGGGACGACGAGGAAGCGACGATTGCGGCGCCCGGCGTCGTTCTCAACGAACGCGGGGCGACCCACGGGGCGCGAAACGAGACCGACGAGGTCGCTGTGCTGACTGCGAGCCTCTGTCCGCTGCCGGGGTAAGTCGGCGGCTACTCCTCGAAATACCGCACCAACCACTCGTTTTGTTCCGGCGGGAGACGGAATCACACCGCTGACCCGCCGGTAAACACCGTTTTCTCAGCGTCGCGAGTTTCGCCCGCATAGCTGGCCACAAGCCTAATAACGGACGCATAATCGTTCCCGTAGTCGAGCCTTTCCGCAACCAATCGAACGCGACCCGCAGACTGTCTATAACAATGGGACAGAACGTGGACGCTCTGACCGAACTACATGACTGGATTACCTGCTCGTAATCCGATGGTCAGCGTGAGATCACATCGATGGCCCGAGGGGGTGGCCACGCCGGGACGGGTCCGCCCGTCTTCGGGTCGCGTGCGAGTGACTCAATCGACCGGGACTGGGGGCGAACTCGCATGAGCGGGACGCGCCACCGCGTCCGGAGTCTCGCACTGGTCGTGCTCGTGGTGGGGTCGCTCGTCGCCATGGCCGGCCCTGTCAGTGCGAGCTCGTCGGCCACTGCCCAGGCGACCGCGCTGCAGCACGACGGCAACGGGTCGCACGAAACGTTCGCCGTCAGGCAGGGTGACCAGTGTTACGAGGTCACGCCGCTCGGGGACGGGACCGAAACCGTGGATGACTATTTCAACTACCAGGGACGGGAAACTGATTACAGCTCGATCAACACCACTGCGGTACAGGAAAATCAGGAGAGTTCCCTCTTCATTTACCACGGCACGAACGATCGCTACAGTCTCGGTCTCGTTCACGACGAACACGGCGTGGCGCCGTACGGGAGCACGATCACCATGAACTTCTCCGGCCTGCCCAGCGGCGGGGACTGGGTGGTGCAGGACGACTACTACGGCGAGAACACCGACGACGACTGGAATACTGGCGGGACCACCGCGCACGTCGATTGGAAGTGGAAACGAGACCGAACCGATGGCGGCGCGTTCCGCGGGCTCACGACCACTGACGACCTGCAACTCACGATCGATCCCGAGTTCAACGAGGAGGCGAACCACTGGGGAGACTGGAATTGGTCCGGTGGTCAGAACAGAACCGAAGCCTGGCGGCTGTACACCGCCGACGGCGAGAACCGGACGTTGCAGATGGATCAGGACGTCACCATCACGCGCGGACCCTGTGGTGGGACCGCGCCGACCGCATCGCTCTCGGCGTCGCCATCGAACCCAGCAGTGAACGAATCGGTCAGCTTCGACGCGAGCGGAAGCAGCGACGACGCCAGCATCACCGAGTACGCCTGGGACTTCGACGGCGACGGCAGCACCGACCGGACGACTCAGGACTCGAACGTCGAGTACACCTACGGCGCGGCCGGCGAGTACACGGCGGAAGTGACGGTCACCGACGCCGACGGCAACACTGACACGGCGACCGCGTCCGTGTCCGTGACCGAGGACGTGAGTGAGCCGCCGTCGGCCTCGCTCACGGCGTCGCCGTCGAACGCGGCGCCCGGTCAATCGGTGTCCTTCAACGCGAGCGGCAGCCAGGACGACGAGGGCATCACCGAGTACGCCTGGGACTTCGACGACGACGGTACTATCGACGAAACCACACAGAGTTCGACCGTCACGCACGCCTACGAGACCGCGGGCGACTACACTGCGACCGTGACGGTCACCGACGCAGACGGACAGACCGCCACGGCGAGCGCAGCAGTGACCGTGACCAACGAATCGGACGAGAACGACCCGCCGACGGCCTCGCTCACGGCGTCGCCGTCGGACGCGGCGGTCAACGAGGCGGTCAGCTTCGACGCGGGCGGGAGCGAGGACGACAGCGGCATCGACACCTACGCGTGGGACTTCGACGGTGACGGCTACGTCGACGACAGGACGAACGATCCGACCGTCACGCACGCGTACGAAGCTGCCGGCGAGTACACGGCGGAAGTGACGGTCACCGACGCCGACGGACAGACCGACGCGGCGACTGCGACCGTGTCGGTGACAGGCGAATCGGACGGTGGCAACGGCTCGGACGGCGCTGACACGGAGCCGCCGACTGCGACCATCGTGGTGCCCGACCCAGTGGTCGTCGACGAGTCAATCACCGTTCGTGCGACGAACATCTCGGACGAAAGCGAGATCGAACACGTCTGCTGGTACGTCGACGGCGTGGAAGGCCCCGACGGCCGGTCGTTCGAAGAGACCTTCACGACCACCGGCACGCACAGCGTCACGTTGGACATCAGGGACAGCGCTGGCAACGCCAACGAACTGACAAAGACGTTCCAGGTCGTCGCGAAGGACGGCAACGACGGCGACGACGGCAACGACGGGAACGATGGCAACGATGGCGACGACGGCGACGACGGGAACGATGGCAACGACGGCGACGACGGCAACGACGGCTCTGACGATTCTGATGGGTCGGACGTCAATTACGGAGACTCGGACGGTGGGCCGATGGCCGGAATCACCCAGTCCTCGGTGAACTTCTACGAGGAGACGGAGACGCGCCCCACGCCGCTGCTCGTCCAGATGAACACGACCTCGGTGACGACGGGCGATCCCGTCTCGGCGACCGTCTGGCTCTCAGACACCGACGAGCTCCCCGACGGGTACAGCCTCAACCTGACTGTCGTCAGGACTGGCGAAGACGGTGTCAACGCGACTGTCGTCAACGAGACCGAGATTCCCGTCGCCAGCGGCCAGGGGTCGGTCACGTCGTCGGCACTGGTGTTCGAGGACCCCGGACAGTACCGTGCGCTCATCGGCAACCAGAGTAAATCGTTCGTCGTCCGCGACGACGAAGTCATCACGAGCCCCGATCCGGGCGAGGACTCGTCCGACAGCGACTCGGACGGACAGACGACGACCGCGCAGACGTCGCCGGAACCGACTCCCTCAGAGCCGGCCGACGACGACGGGGCGTCCGCGAACACGGCCACTGTCACTGAGGCGTCCACGACGAGTTCCGACGGGCCAGGATTCGGTGTTCTCGGTGGCCTGGTCGCGCTGGTGCTCTCCGTGGCGGCGCTGACCCGTCAGCGCTGAGGACTGCCCGCGACGCGTCTCTTTTTTCGATCGGCGACGCCGACTGGAAGCGGCTGCTTACCGCCAAAACGCTCGGATAACAATGACCCACTCCGTCGAACAGAGGGGTGAGTAGCATGCTGGGCACTCCGCACAGTGACACGCCCGTGGATGGTGTCGCGTGATGGGCCGCTTCGGCCTCGCGCTCGAACTCCGCACTCTCGCCCTGACGGCGGTGGTGGTTGCGGCAGTCACGACTGCCGGGGTCGTCCCTGTTCCCGTCAGGGGGATAGAGAGTTCGCCAACTCATGGTGACGTCGCATCACCGGCGGCCGACGGGATCTACGCGGTCTCACAGAACGGGACCTGTTACGAGGTGACGGCGCTGGGCGACGGGTCACAGACGGTCTCGCAGTTCTACGACTACAGCCCGAACTTCAGCTTCAGCTCTGCGGGGACGCGACGTATTCAGCAAAACCAGGAGAGCCGACTGTTCGTCTACGACGGTGCGAACGGCGACAGCCTGGTGATCCTCCACGACCAGTACGACGAATCCGGCGGCGGTGCCGTCTCGTTTACGATCACCGGGCTGCCCGCCGCTGGGACGTGGGCCGTCGAGGACGACCACTACACCGGCCGTGACGACAACTTCGCCCACCGTGGCTCGCGGAGCACGATCGACTGGGTCTGGCAGGACGAGCGGACCGACGGTGCAGCGTTCCGCGGACTCGGCGCCGCCGGGCAGTCGGGCATCACCATCAAGCCGTCGTTCAACGAGGAGGCCGCGCTGTGGGGAACGTGGCAGCCCAGGAGCGAGGGGGGACGGATCGACTCCTGGCAGCTGCTCTCGGGCGGTGGGTGGCCGGTCGCTACGCTCGCTCTGGACGAACCCGTCACGATTCGGCCCGGTGGCTGCGACCGGACGCCGCCGACGGCCTCCATCTCGACGAACCGCTCGACTATCGGCGTCTCCCAGCGAGTGACGCTGTCGGCGGCCAATGCCACTGACGACACTGGCGTCGTCTCGTACCAGTGGGACGTCGACGGCGACGGCGTCACCGAGCGCAACACGACGACGCCGACGATCACGACCACGTACGAGAGAGCCCGGACCTACACGCCGCGGGTGACCGTGACCGACGCTGCTGGCAACGCCGACTCGACCACGACGACTGTCACCGTGAACGAGGGCTCGTCACTCATGATACAACGGGCGGCTGCGGGCGGACTCCGGACGACGCTCACTCACGTCCCGGGGAGCGGGTGTGGGTTCAGCCACCAGCGCTCGCTCGGGGAGTGCGTCACTGGTGCTCCCGGCTGATGAGACAGCCCCCGGCAAGAGAGCCGCTCACTCGCGGGTCGCGAGGCCGACGAGGTGACCTGCTTCGGGGACGACGATCTTCTCGATGCCGAGTTTGGCGGCGTTCTCGCTCCCCGGGAGACAGAACACGGGGACGCCGTCGGCGATGCCGGCGGTCGCACGGGTGCAGATGGCTTTCGTGCCGACCGTCTCGTAGGAGAGCAGTCGCAACAGCTCGCCGAAGCCCGGGAGGCCCTTGTCGAACAGCGGCTCCGCGGCTTCGACGGTCACGTCGTCGGGGGTGACGCCGGTACCGCCGCTCGTGACGACGAGGTCGACGTCACTGCGGCCGACCAGCGCGTCCAGTGCGTTCTGGATGCCGTCGTAGTTGTCGCGAACGACGTCCCGTACCGCCACCTCGTGGCCTGCGTCCTCGATGGCTGCCTGGATCACGTCGCCTGCAGGGTCGTCGTCTCGCGTTCGCGTCGACGAGATCGTCACGATGCCGACGCCCAGGGTCTCCACGTCGTGTGCGTGATGCTCGTGGTCCGTGTGGTCGTGGCCGTGGTCGTGGCTGAGGTCGGTGGATTCGGGCGTCTCGTCGTCTGTTTGCTCCTCCGGTTCGTCCGCGCCGCCATCGTCGTCGTCGCTAAATCGGGTGTCGCGTGACTGGAAGTCGACCATGCGGTGACTTACGCTGCCGTGCTTGTAAACCGTCCCCCGGCGCGGGTCGCTCGAACTGCACTCCGTCCAGGCGTCCCCGTACGCGGCCTCCTATTTTCCGCCACGGCTGCGGACGCAACCCACGAGATTCGCCAGCGTTTTGCACGCGCGCGCGAACACCCCTGGTATGCAGGCAGTCCAATTCTCGGAACACGGCGACACCGACGTCTTAGAGTACGGCGAGTTCCCGGACCCAGATCCGGCCGAGGATGAGGTCCTCGTAGACGTGAAGGCGGCTGCGTTGAACCACCTCGACGTCTGGACTCGGCGCGGACTGCCTGGGATCAACCTGGAGATGCCACACATCCCGGGGAGTGACGCCGCCGGCGTCGTCACGGAAGTCGGCGACGAGGTCCAGCGGTTCGAACCGGGCGACCACGTGGCCGTCTCCGCCGGCGTCTCGTGTGGCCACTGCGAGTTCTGCCGCGACGGCGACCCGACGCTGTGTGTCAACTACCACATCCTCGGCGAGCACGTCCGTGGCGTCCACGCCGAACAGGCAGCCGTGCCCGCGGACAATCTCGTCCCCGTCCCCGATCACGTCGACTGGCAGGTCGCAGGCTCGTCGTCGCTGGTCTTCCAGACCGCCTGGCGGATGCTGATGACGCGAGCAGAGCTCCAGCCCGGCGAGACCGTGCTCGTGCTCGGTGCCAGCGGAGGCGTCGGCCACGCCGCACTCCAGATCGCGAAGTACGCCGGCGCCGAGGTGTACGCGACCGCCAGCAGCGAGGAGAAGCTCGACTACGCGCGCGAACTCGGTGCCGACGAGGTCATCAACTACGAGACGGACGACTTCGCCGACGAGGTCAGCGACATCACGGGCAAGCGCGGCGTCGACGTCGTCGTCGACCACGTCGGGGCCGCGACCTGGCAGCAGTCGCTGGCGAGC
Source organism: Halorientalis brevis (assembly GCF_023077655.1). Taxonomy (NCBI): domain Archaea; kingdom Methanobacteriati; phylum Methanobacteriota; class Halobacteria; order Halobacteriales; family Haloarculaceae; genus Halorientalis; species Halorientalis brevis. Next base: position 446,478 of record NZ_JALLGV010000003.1, read on the forward strand.
CTCGCGAAGGGCGGCCGCGTCGTCACCTGCGGCGCGACGACCGGCCCGAACCCCGAGACCGACATCAACCGCATCTTCTGGAACCAGCTCGACGTGCTCGGCTCGACGATGGGCACGCCCGGCGAGGTCGACGACGTGCTCGAACTCGTCTGGGAGGGCCACATGGAACCCCGCGTCCGCGACGTGCTGCCGATGAGCGAGATCGATCGCGCACACGAGATGCTCGAAAACCGCGAGGGCTTCGGCAAAGTTGTCGTCGTCCCCGACAGCGAACTCTGACGACCGTGACCGACGATACATACGTCCACGAACCGGGTGCCGGTCGGACGGCCGCCGACTCGTCCGACGCCGACAGCGACGACGATGGACCCGACCGACGCGACGAATACCCGCGGAACACCCCGGCGGAGACCGACGCGGAGTTCGACTGGCGCGGCTGGCTGCTCGTCGGAGCCGTCGTGCTGGCGTTCCTCGTCGTTCCCGGGATGCTGTACGTGCTCCCCACGGTCCAGGAGGCCGTCGCCAGCCTCGGCCTCGGCCTGCAACACACGTATCTCGTCTTGCCACTGGTCCCCGCGTTCCTGCTCGGAACCATCGCAGTCTGGTCCGCCGTGCGTTCTCGCGCTCGATAACTGCTGGCCTGACTGCTGGACACGTTCGGGCTTTCCGTTCTCAGGCTCGGGATTCCGGCCCGAATCCTTATTCGTGACAGCTCGTTATGGTTTACTACGGACAGTAGATGGCCCTCCAGTACACCCCGTACACGGCGCCGGTGTTTCTCTCCGCAGTCGTGGGTCTCGGGGTCGCGCTGTTCGCCTTCTTCCACCGTGACCGGACCGGTGCGCGTCCGCTGGCGCTGTTCATGATCAGCGCGAGCGTCTGGTCGTTCGCCGAGGGCATGAACCTCGCTCACGCCGATCTGGCGGGGATGGTGTTCTGGACGAAGATGGAGCTCGCGATCTCCGGGCTCGTTCCGCTTTCCTTTCTGTTGCTGGTGCTCGAATACACCGGCAACGAGGAGTGGTTGCGGTCGTGGTCGCTCGGCGCGTTGCTCGTCGAGCCGGCGATGAACGCGGCCGCCGTCTGGCTCGTTCCCGACCTCGTCCGAAGAGGACTCGGCGTGACGACGATCAACGGGTTCCGGGTAATCACCGAGACCTTCGGGCCCGCGTACTACGTCCACATCATTTACTCCTACGTGACGATACTCGTCGCCGGTGCGCTCCTGTTGCGCGTCATTCTCCTCGCCGAAGGGCTGTACCGAGCACAGGCGACGGCGCTGCTCGTCGCTGGCTCCGTCCCCGTGCTCGGGAACGTCCTCTACACGTTCGGTCTGTTCCCCGCCGGGCTCGATCCGACGAACGTCGGCTTCCTGCTCACTGGGTTCCTCATCGCGGCGACGATCCTCCGGCGACAGTTACTGGAGATCGTCCCCGTCGCACGCGACGTGGCCCGCGACGAGATTCTGGAGAACATGGACGACCGGGTCATCGTCACGGACGAGAACGATCGGATCGCCGATCTGAACCCGGCGGCCGCGGAGCTACTCGACCGTCCGGAAGACGAGGCGATCGGCCAGCCGATCGACGACGTGCTGCCGGCGGTCGCGACACTGCTCGACTCGGCGACGGAAGGGCGAACGCAGACGGAACTGTCCCTCGAAAGCGGTGACGGCGTCCGGTACTACGACGTGCGCGTCTCCCCGCTCAACCGAGCGCGAGGGATGGTTGCCGGGCGACTGGTGAGCCTCCGGGACGTTACGGAGCAACGGCAACAACGCCAGCGACTGGACGTTCTCAACCGACTACTCAGACACAACCTCCGCAACGAGATGAACGTCATCGCCGGCAACGCCGAACTCCTCGAGCACGAACTCACCGACAGCGACCTCCTCGAGCGGATCGACCAGATCGAATCGACTGCCACCCAGATCACGGCGCGAAGCGACAAGGTCGGCCAGGCCGCGCGGCTGCTCGACGACCCCGAACGGGTGGAACTGAATCTCGAAGCGACGGTCGTCGAGCAGGTCGAACAGATCCGCGAGACGTACCCCCAGGCCAGCGTCACGGTCGACGTCCCGTCGGACCTCGACGTCAGCGTTGGCCTGGCCGTCGCGGTGGCGATCCACGAACTCCTGGTCAACGCCATCGAACACAACGACGGCCAGCCGGTCGTCTCCGTCGTCGGCTACCCGGGCGATCAGTTCGCCGTCCTCGAGATCAGCGACGACGGTCCCGGCATCGAAGACCACGAGCTGGAAGTGCTTACGGAGGGCAAAGAGACGGCGCTTCGACACGGGAGCGGCGTCGGCCTCTGGGTCGTCAACTGGGTCGCCGAACAGTTCGGCGGCCGTCTGGCCTTCGAGAACGACGACGACGGCACTACCGTCAGGTTGCAACTCCCGCGCGTCTCCGACGACGCCGGGTCCGGGCCGTCGGACGCGGCCGATGCGTCCGAGTCAGCAACGGTCGACGGAATCGTGAACTCGCAATCGGCGACGCCCGATCACCGGCCGACCGACTGAAAACCCCGCGAACCCGGCGCTGCACGCCGAGTACCGGCTGACCAACCTGCAAGGAGCCTTTTGGGACGCTTCGTAGTATGGGGGTGCATGACAACGACGGCAGAACTGGCCGATTTCGTGGCGTCGGTCACGTACGACGACTTCAGCGACGAGGCAGTGACCGAACTGGAGAAACGCGTCCTCGATTCGGTCGGGATCGCCATCGGGGCGCTCGGTGCGGACCCGGTCGACGTCGTCGCCGAGACGGTGCTCGACCTCGACGAAGACGGGCCGTGTCGGCTCTGGGGTCGAAGCGGAACTGCCTCACCGCCGCAGGCAGCCATGCACAACACGGCGCTCACCCGCTATCTCGATTACATGGACTCGTTTCTCGCGCCCGGGGAGACGCCACACCCCAGCGACAACGTCGCCAGCGTCGTCGCCTGTGGCGAGGTCGTCGACGCCTCGGGCCAGGACCTTCTGGAGGGGATCGGCGTGGCCTACGAGGTCCAGGGCGAACTCGCCTGGAACGCCCCCGTCCGTGACAGAGGGTTCGACCACGTCACCCACACCGTCGTCTCGGCCGCCTGTGGCGCGGGGAAGGTGCTCGGCCTCGACCGCGACCAACTCCGCAACGCCATCGGGATCGCCGGCACGGCCCACAACGCGCTCCGGGTCACCAGGACCGGCGGTATCAACGAGTGGAAAGGAATCGCCAGCGCCAACGCCGCCCGCAACGCCGTCTACGCCTGTCTGCTCGCCCGCAACGGCATGGAGGGGCCGACCAACCTCTTCGAGGGCCAGAAAGGCTGGAAACAGGTCGTCGCCGGCGACTTCGAGGTGAACCTCGATCCCGGCTGTGGCCACGTGTTCGACACCATGACCAAGCGGTACGTCGCCGAGACGTACGCCCAATCTGCCGTCGAAGGCATCATCGAGATCGCCGTGGAGACCGACCTCGACCCCGACGACGTCGAGGCGATCCACCTCGAAACCTTCCACGGCGCGAAACTCATCATCGGCGGCGGCGAGGGAAGCCGCTACGAGGTCGAGACCAAAGCCCAGGCGGACCACTCGCTGCCCTACATGCTCGCAGCCGCGCTCGTCGACCGCGAGATGACCAGCAGGCAGTACGACCGCGACCGCATCCAGCGAGCGGACGTCCAGCGCCTCCTCCGAGTCGTCGACGTCGAGGAAAACGGGGAACTCACCGAGCGGTTCGAGAACGGCGAGATGCCGGCCGTCCTCCAGGTCGTCCTCGACGACGGGACGACCGTCGAGATCGAGAAGGACGCCTTCCAGGGCCATCCGACCCAGCCGATGGACTGGGGACAGATCGAGACGAAATACGAACGGCTGGCTGCCACGCGGTACAACGACGAGCGCGTTCAGGACGTCGAAGACGTCGTCGAGCGGCTCCACGACCACGACGTCGGTGACCTGGTGTCGCTGCTGGACTGAGTCACTCGCTGCGGGTCGCGCGTCCGCGGTCGCGATCCACCTGACTCGGCTTGACTGCGTAGGTCCCCGTGCCGTCACGCGCCTCGACGAGGGCCCGATCGCCCCCGACGGCTTTCACAGATTGTACAGTGCCAGGCGCTCTCGTGGGGCATCGGCTATCCTTCGCCCTCGGACTGGTAGGGTTCGCCCACGGCGCGTCGAGGCAGCAGGTTCCGAACCTCCGTCTCCAGTTCTTCGGCGGTCTCGAAGGCGTCGGCGTTCGAGTCCGCGATGACCGCGCCGAGGTTCTTGGTCCCGTCGGCCAACTGGAGCGTCACGTCGTCGACCGCCTCGCTCGCGGTCTCACAGTCGAGCGGGTAGTGGAGCTCGGCCACCAGGCTACGCAGCTCGTTGAGTTTGGTAGTGCGTCCCATGGCGTGAGTACGTCGGCATCGCTCTTGACCCCTCGATTCTCGGGACCAAACCACGCTGTCTGGAGACCGACTGGTACGTAGACGCGAGACGATCCGTCAAGTCACCACGACGCCTGACGGCTGGCAGTCGTCTTGTAGCCCGTTACCCGCGTTCAGTTCCCAGTTCATCCCGACGTGTGTTGCTGTGGAATCGAACGCTACGTGAGCGAGCGCCGAACTGGAGTGTATGCGGTCGGGTCTCTGCGGCAAACAGACCAGTTGGGGGCAGCGTACGTCCAACTCGGTCGGGGATTAGAGGAACTCGTTGCCGCGGTCGCGGAACTCGCGGCGCTCCGCCGGTCCGGGCAGACCGTGGTAGTCGGCGGCCCTCGTCTCGTTCGGCGTCTCCGGGGGCAAGTCGGGATATCGGTCGAGCAGGTCGACGGCGAGGGTCGCTCCGGCCGAGGCGAGTTTCCGGTAGATGGAGTCGACGGTGTCCGTCGGCTCGATCGGAACGGGTCGCCGCGTGAGGATCGGCCCCGCGTCGAACTGTTCGGTCATCCGGTGGGCCGTCACTCCGGTCTGGTCGTCGCCGTAGTACAGCGGCCAGAACGCCGTCGCCCGGCCGCGATAGGCGGGGAGTAGCGACCCGTGCAGGTTGACCGCGTCGGTCGCACAGTCGAGCAGTTCCGCCGACAGGCGCTGCCCGGCGACGATCGAGAGCAACAGATCGGGGTCCAGCCTCGCCACCCGCTCGACGAACTCCGGGTCGGTCACGTCGGACGCGCGCTCGAACGGAACGTCGTACCGCCGCGCCACTGCCTCGACCGAGTGGGGCCGACCCGCCAGCTGCCAGCCCAGTCGCCCGGGGAGTGCGTCCAACAGCGTCCCACGGAGGTAACGCATGGCCAGCCGCGTGCCTGCGCGGAATCCGTACATTCCGAGTTGGTCGCGAAGCTGCTCGGTGGTGGGTGTATCGAACGGCGCAACGACCACTTCCTCGATGACATCGGCGTGGCTCGCGAGGATGGGTCTCAGATACCGCGGGAGATACAGTGGTTCCTCGCTCGTGAACAGAACGGCCCGCACGACCGCTGGTGTGGAATCGACCGATATATGCTTTCTGTACGTGTCAACACAAGACCTATTCCGGCTACCGTTCGATGCCGTGTCATGTCCAGACGAAAACGAGACGTGAAACGGCGCGGCTATCGTGCCGTCGGACGCGAGACGGTCCGCACGGTCGCCACGCTCGTGGTCGGTTCGGTCGTCATCGCCGTCTTCTCGATCTGGCACCGACTCCTGGGTGTCCTGCGGTCGTCTCCCGGACCAGGCTCCCAGCAGCGCGACGGGAGTCAAGGCCCCGAACTCGTCGAGTACGAACTCGGCTGGTACCGCTATCTGAAAGCCTTCGACGCCCATCACGGACCTACCGGGAGCCCGGACCGAGACCCCGCGTCTGGGTCGTTCCTGCGCGGCCTGCGGACCTGGCTCGCGACCCGTTGCCTTCGAGGGTACACGCTCGGTGACGAGGTGTACGTGTGTCCGAACGCGCCGCGAGTCCTCCGCGTCCACCAGGCTGGCCACGCGCCCTCGTTCGGGAGCGAGTTCCCGACGCTCGTCCGGTCCAGACGCGACAGCGGAGGCCTCGACGACGCGCCGCTCTCGACGCTCGACGTGATGCTGCCGGGCGATTTCCCCCACACGCTGTTGCGGCTGCGAGACACGCGGGGATTGACGGACACCTACGAGGAGTGGCTCGACACCGGTCGCATCGAACGCGTCAATCGGTAGTCTCCTCGTCGGGTCCGAATTCGAGCACGACAGTGAGAACGCCCGCTATGAGGCCCGTCGTCGCGACTCCGGCGGCGATCGCTCCCGGGGTGACTGCTCCACCGGCCATCGCGACGGCGACGAATCCGACCATCCCGACGCCGGGCGGGATCGACAGCACGGCGAGCCAGACGAGTGCTTCCCGTCGGCTGGTGCCCCGTCCCCGACCCTCACTCATTGCTCGGCAAGTCTTGACCGACCGGTATAGTGCTGTGGGTGGTTCCCCCGAAAAACCGATTTGCGGACGGACGATCGGAGCCACAGTTACCAGTCGATGACCTGCTGGTCGCGCCAGAACTCACCGCTCGGGCTCTGTGGCTTGAACCGCGCGAGCCAGACCGGCGTTTCCGCGCCTTCTTCGGGACTCCGTTCGGCGTATGGGCCGCCCATGTCGGTGCGGGTCCAGCCGGGACAGACCGCGTTGGCGATGAGTCCCTGATCGCGGTACTCGCCGTCGAGATACACGGTCAGCCCGTTGAGGCCGGTCTTGGAGACGCGGTAGGCTGCCATGCCGCGCCCCATCTCGCCGGTCAGCGACGCCAACCCCGAGGAGACGTTGACGACGCGGCTCCCGTCGCGCAGGAGCAACAGCGGCAGTGCGTACTTGGTGAGGAGGACGGGACCGCGCAGATTCGTCGAGAACGTCCGGTCGATGACGCCGGTGGGCATCTCCTCCAGGGCGACGCGGGTGTCCATGACGCCGGCGTTGTTGACGAGGATGTCGAGTCGCCCTTTCTCGTCGTCGATGACGTTGATCGCCTCGACGACGTCGTCCTCGGACGTGACGTCGAGTTCGAGCGGCCGCTGGTCGTCACAGGAGAGCTCATCGGTGTCTTCGGCACCAGCGTACACGGTCGCGCCCAGTCCGGAGAGCTTCGCGGCGATGGCCTCCCCGATTCCGCGGGACGCTCCCGTGACCAGCGCGACCTGGCCGCCGAGCGACTCGTACGTCTCGACGTCCATGTGGAAATTCCCTGCGTCAGGGGGCAAAAACCCGACCCGCCAGTTACCAGGGATGAAAATCAGGCTCGGTGTCAGTCCTGGAAGTCGCGCCGCATCGCGATCTCGAACCAGGGACACAGGCGCAGTTGCCGATACCAGCGCGGGTGTTCGTGCAGGCGCTCGTAGGGGACCCACATGACGCCGGCGACCTCTTCGGGATCGGGATCGAGCGTCGTGTCGACCAGCGTCGCCTTCAGCACCGCACAGACCTCGTGTTCGACGCCCTCGTTCTGGTAGTACCGTTTGTACTCGAAGCGGTCGGTCACCCGGAGATTGTCGTACTGGTCGGGCGTGACCCCGAGTTCCTCTTCGAGTCGCTGTCGGGTGGCATCTTCCTGGCTCTGGCCCTCGACGGGGTGGGAGGCGACGGTGCCGTCCCAGTGGGTGTCCCAGAGGCGCTTGTCGGGGCTGCGCTGGGCCAGCAGGATGTTGTCGTCCTGGTCGAACAGCAGGCTCGTGAAGGCGCGGTGTCGGATGCCGTCACCGGTGTGTGCGTCCAGTCGGTTGACGGTCCCCAGTGCGTTGTCGTCGGCGTCGACCTTGATGACGTCCTGCCCAGCGTTCTCGTGCTGGAGGTCGTCACCGAGACCGTCCCCGGACGTGTCGTCGGAACTCATGCCTGTTTCATTGACGACGGGGTTCAAACACCCTTCGCTTCATGCCGTCGGACACGTGGTGACTCGGTCACCCCTCCGGATGTGGCTCGTATCCCTCGCCCACCCGGAGTCGAAGCGAGGCCGGGCTGACCTCGATGGCCAGTTCCCGTGCGGTCACCTCCTCGCCGTCGAGACTGAACGTCGTCGGATCGTCGTCCAGGACGCGCACGGTCAGCCCAGCCGTTTTCACCCGAGTGACGTGGTCGGCGTCAGCGCCGAGGAGCCGTTCGCGCGCCGTCGATCTGGCGAGTCCCGCGAGGTTCGACCCCGGTTTCTTCTCGATGATGGCCACGTCGAGCAGGCCGTCTTCCACGTCGGCCTGCGTCTGTCCCCGCGACGGAAACCGACGGCCGTTCCCGACGAGCAACAGGACGGCCGTCCCCTGCCAGGCCCGCTCGGCAGTCTCGTCCGTCTCGATGCGCAGTCTCGTCCCCTCGAAGTCCACGGCCGTTCGGAACATCGTGAGGACGTAGGCGACGACGCCGAGGTCCGCTTTGAGTTCCGACGTCGTCTCGCTGCTCGCCTGGGCGGTCAGGCCACCGATGCAGGAGTTCAAGAACGGACGATCACCGGCGAACCCGAGATCGATGTCCCGTTCGGTTCCATCCTCGATGACGTCGAACCCGTGTTCGACGCTTTCGATGCCGACGTTTCCGGCGAAGTTGTTGCCTGTTCCCGCGGGGATGACCCCGAACACGACGTCGCCGAGGGCGTCGGCCGCGACGAGACCCCGAACCACTTCGTTCAGCGTGCCGTCGCCACCGGCCGCAGCGACGACTGACGCGCCGTCGCTGGCCGCAGCGGCCGCTAACTCGATCGCCTGGCCTTCGCGCTCGGTCTCCTGCACTGTGAATCCGTGCTGGGCTGCGAGCGTTCGGATGCGCTCGACGTGGGCGCTGGTTCCGCTCGTGGGATTGAGAACGAGTACACGCGTCTCGTCCGGTGCGGTACCGCCGTCCGGACGTCCGTCGCACAGGTCACTCCGCCCGTCGGTCACTACCCGCTAGAGAAGTGGACAGAACCCAAAAGGACTCTTACCGCTTCCTTCCGGTGTGTTCGCCGTTGACCTTCACACGCATACCCGCTTTTTCCACGGGTTTCCCTCGCGACCGACGCCGTTCGATCCCGTCGGCGCGCGGCTGGTGACAGCCGTCGCCCGCGCTCGCGGTCTCGACGGCGTCGCGTTCACGAACCACGACTACTACGAGCCGGTGTCGCCCGTCGACGGCGTCACGACGATCCCCGGCATCGAGGTGTCGAGTACCCGCGGGCACGTCCTCGTCGTCGGCCCGGACCCGCCCACCGTCACGCGCGTCGACGCGCTCGACCCGCTGGCGGTCGTCGAACTCGCTCACGAGCGCGACTGTGCCGCCATCATCGCTCACCCCTACCGGAACAGCAGCGTGCGGGAGGTCGACGCGCCGTTCGACGCTATCGAGATCAACGGCAAGCACCCGCGGACCAGCGAGTGGGTGGAGATCCTGGCCGACGAGCACGACCTGCCGACCGTCGGCGGCAGCGACGCCCACTATCCGTTCGAGGTGGGTCGCGCCTACACTGCCGTGGACGCCGATCGGCTCACGCCCGAAAGCGTCGTCGCCGCCATCCGCGACGGCCGGGTCGAACCGCGCGTCACCGACTGGCTGCCACACCGACTCCTGCGACGAGTCTACCGCTCCGTCCACACCGAGAAAGGCGACCTCGACCGCCCCGACTGGCTCACGCCGGGCGTCGGCCCACCGCCGGGAGAACAGTAACTCTCCAGCGTCGTCCAAAGAGAAACTCCGAGAACCCCTGTGAAAAGATCGCTTCGCGTTACTCAGCCGAGCCGCTCGTCCAAAATGAGACGAGTCTTCGTATTCACGACCTCGTCCAACTCTCGGGCTCTGGTGATGAGTTGGTTGACGCGCTCCGTGTCGGCGGCGTCGACGACGAGCACGATGTCCTGGTCGCCCGACACCTGCCAGACCGAGTCGACTTCTTCCCACTCGATGATGCGGTCCGACACCGCGGACGTGTCGACGTTGACGTCGACGCTGAGTTCGATCATCGACTTGACGTTCCCCGTCGACGTCGCGACGGTAAAGCGCTCGATGATCCCGTCCTCGACCAGTCGCTCGACCCGATTGCGGACCGTTCCCTCGGACGTTCCCACCCGGTCGGCGATCTCCGTGTACGGCGTTCTGGCATCCCGCCGGAGGATGCTCAGAATCTGACGGTCCAGATCGTCCATTGAGATGCGAGAGTTGTCTGTGACTGTACTTGAGGATTGCGAAATTCGTAACTCAGCTTCGAAAGCAACACTTATGAACGGGTGGCGGATACGTATCTCGTAATGTCGGACGCCTATGTGGCCATCGAGGGCGGGCGCGTCATCGAAGCACGCGCTCGCGCTCCGGGCACGACTCGCGGGGAACTGGTGTTTACGACCGCCTACACTGGGTACGAGGAGAGCCTCACTGATCCCTCCTACGAAGAACAGATCCTCACCTTCTCGTATCCGCTGATCGGAAACTACGGCGTCCGAGAGGAGCGATTCGAGTCCGACCGCGTCCACCCGCGCGGCGTCGTCGCTCGCGAACTCACCGACGACGTCGCCGAGTGGCTCGAATCCGAGGACGTACCTGCCGTCGACCACCTCGACACGCGCGAACTCGTCACGGGCATTCGCGACGAGGGAGCCATGAAGTGCGGAATCGCCGCCGGCCCGGACGTCACCGAACAGGACGCGCTCGACCAGCTCGACCAGTGCAAGCACATGTCCGATCACACGGACATCGGTTCGCAGGTCAGCGTCGGTGAGACGACCGTCTACAACGAAGACGGCGACGGTGCGGACGTCGCGCTGGTGGACTGCGGTGCCAAGGGATCGATCGTCGACTCGCTCGTCGAGCGCGACGCGACGGTCCACGTCCTGCCCTACAACGCGACGGCCGACGACGTCGCCGCCGTCGACCCGGACCTCCTCTTCATCTCGAACGGCCCCGGCGACCCGCAGAACTTCGAGCAGGCCGCCGAGGTCGTCGACGAGTACGCCGGTGAGACGCCGCTGGCAGGCATCTGCCTGGGCCAGCAGGTCATCGCCAACGCGCTCGGCGGTTCCACCGAGAAGATGGAGTTCGGCCACCGCGGCGTCAACCAGCCAGTCCGTGACCTCCGCACCGACCAGGTCGTCATGACCACCCAGAACCACGGCTACACCGTCGCCGAACCCGGTGATCTGGAAGTCACGCAGATCAACGTCAACGACGACACGCCCGAGGGCCTGGAGAACGACGACCTCGACATCATCACCCGCCAGTACCACCCCGAGGCCCATCCCGGTCCCCACGACTCGCTGGGCTTTTTCGACGACGTGCTGGCGATGACTGAAAACTGAGGACTACCTGCCGTTCTCTCTCGTTTTCCTGTGACTCCCGTCGGGAGCGACGGCCCTCGCCCCGTCGACCGGCGGCGCCCAGTCGACGTCGACCAGTCCCGTCGCCTCGCCCCGCAGTCCCTTCCGTGTAACCACCTCGAAGGTTCGGTTCTCGGCTTCTGGCGTCCAGAGCGCACTGACCATCAGACGTGCCACGTCGGCGCGGGGAATCATGCCAGTGATCGTGTCGCCGCCCTCGGCCACGAGCACGTCGTTCCTCGGTGGCCCGTCAGTGAGCCCGCCGGGGCGGATGATCGTGTGTGGCGGCCCTGTGATCGCGAGGTACTGCTCGGCACGCCCCTTCGCTTTCAGGACGCGATAGAGCAGCAGCCGGAACGGGAGCGGGACCTCGGACTTTGAGTTGCCGACGCCGATGGAGCTCTCCATGACGAACCGCTCGACGCCCTCCCTGGCGGCGGCCTCGGCCAGATTGATGATGCCCTGCCCGTCGACCAGCGCGGGGCCGAACATCGATCGAAGCGACGACCCCACGGCACAGAGCACGCCGTCACACCCCTGGACGGCGTCCTCGGCGTCGGCAGGGTCGAGCAAATCACCGACGACGACCTCGTCGACGCCGCGCTCGAGGAGTTCGCTGCGGTTCTCGGCTGAGCGCGTGATCGCCTGGACCGTCAGGTCACGGCCGGCCAGCACGTCGAGAACCTCCCGGCCCGTCCGGCCGCTGGCCCCGGCCACGAGGACGCGGTCGTAGTCACTGGGCACGGTTCGTTCTCCACAGCCACGGCGAAGTAACTTGTTGCGCTCGAACTGACTGGTTGGGCCGTGCCGACTGGGTCAGTGCTGCTCACACGGTCCGGAGATCGTCGGTCGCTCGGGACCGGATCGCCGTCGTCGCGATCTCGTCGGCTCGGCGAACGACCGCCGCTTCGAGCGTCGCCGGTTCCACCGTCGTTCGACTCGTGTGCGAGAGAACGATGTGTGCGAGTTCGACCGGCAGTCCCGCCCGTGCGACGACGTGCACGCCGTAGTACGGATGTCCGAGCAGGTCACCGACGGCGGTCGTCTCCATCCCGTCGAACTCGTACAGTTTGCTCACGTCGTGTACCAGCGCACCTGCGATGACGGTGTCCAGCGAGAGGCCGACTTCGCGCCGCTCCAGCAGCGTCTCCGCCAGGGCGACGGCCCCTGCTGTGACGTCTCGGACGTGGTCGACCAGGGACTCGTCGTCGAGACCGAGGGCACGCTGCGTCGGTGGGAGCCACGGGACGCTCTCGAGGTTCTCGATGTCGTTGTCCTCGATCGCTGTCTCCCAGGCGGAGACGACTCCGTCCCGGAGGTCAGCGTTCTCGATACTGGCGAGTTCTGGAAAGGCGGCGTCGACGACAGCGTCGGTCATACCTGACGTCGGAGAACCAGTGAGAAAAACGCCAGGACGAGTGGAGAGTGGTGTCGACGCGCTGGATGGGCACCAGCAGCACGGATACTGGACAGGCAGCGACTCGCTAACTTATCTCCTCGCAGCGCGTACTGTCCGAACTGGTGAACCTCATCATGGAGAAAAACGTCGGTGGATACGACCGTCTCGCCCGGTTCGTCGTCGGACCGCTACTGATCGTACTCGGCATCGCGGCCGTCACTGGCCTCGTCAGCCTCGGAACAGGCACGCTCGGCGTGGCCCTTGCAGCGGTTGCACTCCTCCTCGGAGTGGTGTTCACAGCCACAGCCGCGATGCAGACCTGCGTCCTCAACTCGCTCCTGGGCATCGACACGTACGAATCTTCCTCGGGCCGACAATCGTCGTCCGACGAGGCGAAACCGAGCGCCAAGTGACCGGATCTCGCCTATCGGGGCGGAATCCAACGGATGCGACCCGTCTTTTCGACGAATGCTCGTCCTCAGTACGGGCTGTCGACACTCCGTCGTTCAGACAACCGGCCGCAAAACGAAATCGGTCAGCGAACGCGAACGAGGGGGCGAGTCGGACCGCTTAGAACGAGCCCCAGTCGCGACGGTCCTTGGGGCGTGCGGCGACGTCCTGGACGTTCAGCGGCTGGTCGGCCGACTCGATGGCCTCCAGGGCCGCCTCGGCGCTCTCGATGGTCGAGAAGTACGTGATGGTCTCCTCGACGCACACTTCGAGAATCTCGCGGTTGCGCGAGACGACCATGTCGATCTCGCCGTCGCGGAGCTGCTGTTTGATGGCGTCGACGTCCTCGTAGTCGTCGAGGTCCGAGACGTCGAAGTGGTCCTCGAAGCCGATGACCGGCAGGTCGACGATGGCCTTCCCTTCGAGTGGGATCGGCTTGCCGACGGACATCTGGGCCTTCTGGTAGGCCTTCCCGAAGGAGCCGGCGGTGCCCATGACCTCACCCGTGGACTTCATCTCCGGGCCGAGGCGCGGGTCGCTGCCCGGCAGGCGGTCGAACGGCAGGACGACCTCCTTGACCGAGACCTGGTCGGGGATCTGCTCGTCCACGTCCAGTTCCCCGAGGGTCGCGCCGGCCATGACCTTCGCGGCCAGTTTCGCGATCGGGACGCCCGTCGCCTTCGAGACGAACGGGACGGTACGCGAGGAGCGCGGGTTCGCTTCCAGCACGTAGACGGTGCCGTCGCGGACGGCGAGCTGGACGTTCAGCAGGCCCACGGTGTCGAGGGCGGTCGCGATGTCCTCGGCGACCTCGCGCACGCGTTCGAGCGTGTCCTCGGAGAGCGAGCGCGGCGGGATCATACACGCGGAGTCGCCGGAGTGGACGCCGGCGGTCTCGACGTGTTCCATGATGCCGCCGATGAGAACGTCCTCGCCGTCGGCGACGGCGTCCACGTCCAGTTCGACGGCGTCGGCGAGGAAGTCGTCGATGAGGATCGGCTTGTCCGGGGAGACGCGAACGGCCTCCTCGATGTAGGTTTCGAGGTCCTCGTCGTTGTACACCACGTCCATCGCGCGACCGCCGAGCACGTAGCTCGGGCGCACGAGGACCGGGTAGCCGATGTCGCGGGCGATCTCCAGGGCCTCTGCCTCGGAGGTCGCGGTGCCACCTTCGGCCTGGGCGATGCCCAGGTCGTCCATCAGGCGGTTGAACCGGTCGCGGTCCTCGGCGAGGTCCATCGCCTCGACGGACGTGCCCATGATCTCACAATCGAGGTCGCGGCGCTGGATCTCGTCTTCGAGGGGTTCGCCGATGTCGACGGAGGTCTGGCCACCGAACTGGACCATCACGCCGTCGGCGCCGGTCGCCTCGATGACGTCGGCGACCTCTTCGGCGGTGACCGGCTCGAAGAACAGGCCGTCGGAGGTGTCGTAGTCCGTCGAGACGGTCTCGGGGTTGTTGTTGACGACGTGGACCTCGATGCCGGCCTCTTCGAGCGCGCGGACCGCGTGGACCGAACAGTAGTCGAACTCGACGCCCTGTCCGATGCGGATCGGACCGCCGCCGACGACCACGACGCTCTCGACGTCGCGGTCGACCTGCACCTCGTCGCGCCCGAGTCCCGAGATCGGCTCGCGTGCGGAGTAGTAGTACGGCGTCGAGGCGGCGAACTCGCCCGCACAGGTGTCGACCTGTTTGAACGTCCGCGGGGCAGTTTCGTCCTCGACCTGATCGACCGTGATTCCGGAGCCGTCAGCCTCGACCTCGTCGGCGTCGACCTGGTTCGCCTCGTCGCGGTCGGGGAGCCAGGACGCGTGCGTGTCGTTGAACTCGCCGCCGGCGATGGCGGTGATCTCCTGGTCGGTGAAGCCGACGTCACCGGCGGTCTCGAAGTCGCCCTCGGCCGCGGACGCTGCGGCTTCGGCGATGCGCTTGTAGCGTTCGAGGTACCACTCGCGCATCTCGGTCAGTTCGTTGACCTCCTCGACGGTGTAGCCGCGCTCGAACGCCTCGAAGACCGCGTACGTGCGGTCCGGCGTCGGGCGTTCGAGATACTGGCTCTCGAGTTCGTCGTCGCTGACGTCCTGCCAGTCGACGGCAGGGTCGTACTCAGAGGAACGGAGCGCCTTCAGCATCGACTCCTCGAAGGTCCGACCGATGGACATCGCTTCCCCGGTCGACTTCATCGCGGGGCCGAGCGCGAACTCGACGTCGCGGAACTTGTCCTTGGGCCAGCGCGGCACCTTGGTCACGACGTAGTCGATCGCTGGCTCGAAGGCCGCGGTGGTCTGGCCGGTGATCTCGTTTTCGATCTCGTGGAGGCGCTTGCCCATCGCGACCTTGGCGGTGACGCGGGCGATCGGGTAGCCGGTCGCCTTCGAGGCCAGCGCGGAGGAGCGAGAGACGCGCGGGTTGACCTCGACGACGCGGTACTCGCCGCCGGGCGTGCCGTCGTCGCGCCAGGCGAACTGGATGTTACAGCCGCCCTGGATGCCGAGTTCGCGGATCACGTCGAGGGCGGTGTCGCGCATGACCTGGTGGCCCTCGTCGGGGATGACCTGGCTGGGCGTGACGACGATCGACTCGCCGGTGTGGATGCCCATGGGGTCGATGTTCTCCATGTTGCAGATGATGATACAGGAGTCGTCGGCGTCGCGCATCACCTCGTACTCCAGTTCGATCCAGCCGTCGATCGACTCGGTGATCATCACGCGGTTGTCGCGCGAGAGGTTGAGCCCCTTGCGGGTGGCGTCTTTGAGTTCGTCCATGTCGCCGATGACGCCCGACCCCTGGCCACCCAGCGTGTAGGTGGTCCGCATGATGACCGGGAGGCCGCCGACGGCCTCGACCGCGTCCTCGACCTCGTCGATCGATTCGATAGTTTCCGAACGCGGGACGGGCTTGCCGATCTTCTCCATGCGCTGACGGAACATGTCGCGGTCTTCCGTCGCGTAGATGGTGTCGAGCGGGGTGCCCATCACGTCGACGTCGTGTTCCTCGAGGACGCCCTCCTCGGCGAGTTCGGCCGTCACGTTCAGGCCGGTCTGTCCACCCAGGCCAGCGATGACGCCGTCGGGGTTCTCCTTCCGGATGATCTCGGCGATGGCTTCGGTGTTGATCGGCTCGATGTACACCTTGTCTGCCATCTCCGGGTCCGTCATGATGGTCGCCGGATTCGAGTTCACCAGCACGACTCGCGCACCCTCTTCCTGGAGTGCGCGACAGGCCTGTGCACCGGAGTAGTCGAACTCCGCAGCCTGCCCGATCTTGATGGGGCCGCTACCGATGAGCAGAATCGTCTGGTCATCGCCTGATCCGTCTGTCATTACCCATTTGCAGTTCGCACATCGTAATAAACTCGGCGAAAGATTGCGAGCATCGCAATCGAATTTCGAAATTCGTATCCGATGGCTGTCGGTGCGGCGGGGCCCCGAGACGCCGTCAGGACGTCCGTTTGCGGATGCGCTCGGCCGCGTAGACGCTGAAGACGCCGAGTGCGACGCCGGTGACGACGTCGGTGCCCCAGTGGATGCCGAGGTACATGGTCGCGATGA
This sequence comes from Halorientalis brevis, assembly GCF_023077655.1. Lineage (NCBI taxonomy): Archaea > Methanobacteriati > Methanobacteriota > Halobacteria > Halobacteriales > Haloarculaceae > Halorientalis > Halorientalis brevis. Next base: position 463,126 of record NZ_JALLGV010000003.1, read on the forward strand.
CCACGCTCACCGCCATTGGGATCGCCACGACTGGCCACTTCGGATAGTGCTCGCGCGTCCGGTAGGCGAGGAGCGCGACCGTCACCGACAGCGAACTGTGCAGCGACGGAAAGACGTTCGTGTTGCGGTTGACCTGGCTCGTGATGAGTTGGGCCTTCGGCCAGTCCGTGTACAGGAGCGACTGCACCTGGTCGGCGATGAGGTTCCGGGGACCGAAGGAGATGAACAGGACGTAAAACACCAATCCGATGGCGTAGTTCAGCGTGTACGCCATGGTCATCTCCCGGAGGGACTCGGCGCTCTCCAGCGCCAGGTACAGCACGACGGGGAAGATGAGCAGGAACGCGTAGCCGTAGACGTAGATGAACGAGAAGTACTCGGTCAACATGGGCGTCGCCAGCGACTGGACGTCCGCGACGAACGCGCCCTCTACCGAGTGGATGTACCCGGTGATGTTGATGCCGATCATCCACATGAGGTCGCCCCCGGCCTCCCGCACGAGGCTGTTGATCACGAGGACGACCCCCAGGACCCCGATCGAGGGACCGGCCGCGCGGACGCGGTCGCGAAGCGACCGAACGGTCGCCTCGAGTTGGCGCGGCCCGACGATGGCCACGGACGCGACGCCGACGAGACTGAGCACGACCACGAGTGTTTTCGCGGTGAAACTGAGGAGCGCCATGGATTATCGTTTCACGACGTCCCCGGCGTCGTACTGGTAGCCAGCCGTCTCGAGGGCTTTTTCCACTCGTTCCTCGTCCAGCGTTCCGTCCGAGCCATAGAACGGCGTCATGGGGTCGCCGTCGCCCCATTCGAGATCGGTCGGGAGCCAGTCGCTTCCTGCCAGCGGACTCGCTGCCGGCGTCGCGTGCCCCTCGAACACGTTCTCGACGAGATACTCCTTGTCGATGAGCCGCCCGAGGAGGTTGCGGAACCGGGGATTGGTCAGCGGCGAGCGTCGCGCGTTGTAGCCGACGAAGTAGAACGACGGCGACTGCTCGACCAGTTTCTGCGCGTCGTCACTGTCCTCGATCCTGGGCAGCGCCTTCGCACCGAGGGGCGAGACGGCCGCGTCGACGGTGCCGTCCGCGACCGACCCGGCCGCGGTCAGCTCCGAGACGGCCACGCGAACGACGAGCCGATCGAACGCGACGCCGTTTTGCAGCCACGCCGGGCCGTCGAACTGCGCTCCGGTGTGGAGGAAGTGGTCGTCGAACCGCGTGAGGGCGAGTCGTCCCGACGGGTTCCCGTCGAACTGGAGCGGCCCACTCCCGACCGGTGGGGTGTTGTCGGTGACCAGTGCCTCGGTCACCACGTCGCTGACCGTGACGCCGCCGATGGTCGCCGGGTTTCGCCGCTGTCGCCAGACGTGTGCCGGGAGGATCGGCACGGTGAGCGCCCGCATCGCGACCGCCCGCGAGCAGTCCGTGAACGCGATCTCGATCCTGTCGTCGCCGAGGACCCGTACTTCGTCCACGAGGCTCGACTCCCCACGGTACCGCGGGACCGGAATGACGTTGTCGCTGTCACGCGCGCTCGTGTCCGCGAGGAACTCGTAAGTGAACCGAACGTCCTCGGCGGTCAGCGATTTCCCGTCGTGCCAGACGGCGTTCGGCCGCAGTTGCACGTCCAGACGAGGCGTCTCCGAGTTTTCGACGAACTGCCACGACGTGGCGAGCCACGGCTCGATCCCGCCGTTCTCGCCGTACCGCCGGCCCAGCGAATCGTACAGCAGGTCCGTGATCGGCCCCCGGTCGCGGAACTCGACGGCCAGCGGGTTCAGGTTCCCCACCGTTCGCCCCCGCGTCGTCACGACTCGGAGTTCGCCGGGCGTCTCCACCTCACCTTCCGCACGGCTCAGCGCGAGGTAGCCCAGCGGCGACCGCAGGTCGGCGTTTTCCCAGTTCGCGTACCGGTCGGTTCGGACCGCCCGAATGTCGTCGGGAAACCCGACGATGCTGAACGGCTGGGTGCGGGCGAGACTTCGCTGCATGGCGGCCACTGCGTTCCGCCGCTCCTGCCCTGTCGTCCGTCGCTGGGTCTCGAGCAGGTCGTCGACGCCGAGGTTCGCGTAGCCGAACGGGTTCTGCCACCCTGGCGAGGGAACGCCCGTCGAATGCAACAGCGAGTAGAGCGTGTCCGGGCGCGGCTCGGCGTGTGGCATCCGGCCGACGAACACGTCGAACCCGTGTTGCAACAGGACCTGCTGGCGCAACTCCTTCTCTGCGGTCGGCACGACTTGCGTGTTGATCCCTGCAGCCGAGAACCACGCCTTGACCTGCCGGGCGATGCGGAGGGCGTACGGGTCGGTGTCTGCTGGGAGGGTTCCGATCTTGAGACTGACTGACCCGTCGATTTGCCACCCGAAGATAGATCGCAACCGCCCGAGACAGCCGCTGGTGGCTGCTGCGGCTCCGACGCCGGCCGCGGCAAGCACACGTCGTCTCGTCGGGTCGGGGACCTGCCCCCGAGTTGACATCGTACTCGGCGACTGTTTCTCGGTCGCCGATATATCCCTTCTGTCTTCGTTCCGTGTCACGTTCTGATCGACTCCGCTCCCGACCACGGTTGCCAGGGGCGTCGGCGACGAATCTCACGTCGCAGTGGTTGTCAGTGGAGGACGAACAACCGTGGCACCGGGGTAGCTGCGTCTATATCCAGGTTGGCTCCTTCTCATTGATAGCATCATCGCTTTGGAAGCAACGTCGTCACCGCGTCCTCACGGATTCGTTTGAGGCCAGTGAGCGGTCGGGACGCCCGTCGCTCGCGAAATCGATCGTTTTGTCGTCAAAACAGCATCGGGGAGACGCGACCGGACGAGCTGGCGGGGCCTCCGGGACACCGAACTGCCGCTCACACCCTGGCGGCCGATCAGGTCCCGTCCTGGAACCGGTACCGGTAGGGCTGTTCACGAATGACCTCGACGTCATCGGTTTCTGCGCGCCGACCGAGCACCGTCGCGATGCGGTGAGCGCTGTCGAACTCCTCTCCGTGTTCTTCCATCACGTCGAGGATCTCGCGCGCTGTCAGCGGTTCGTCAGCGTCGGTGTCGTCGAGCACGGCCCGGATCCGCTCGAAATCACCCTGACGGAAGCGCATACGCATAGACACGTCGTACTGACACATTAAACGCCGTCAGACACACGTCGGTCGTGAGCACGACACGAACCCCCGGGCGTCACCTCTCGTCCGATCCGGTGAGAAGAGTCGTTCAGATCGCCGTGTCGTATTCGGAGTCGAAGTCACGCTCCTGGCGGTAGCGTTCGACGAACTCCTCGACGTCGAACTCGAGCATCTGGGCCTCGAACTCGGCCATGGCGTCGTCGTCGCCGGCGTGGCTCATCGCGTGTTCCATCAGTTCGACCAGGAGCTCCACGACGATCTCGTGGAGTCGGCGCGAGTCGAAGTCGCTGAGCCACAGCAACGAGTAGCCGACCTGGCCGTCTTCCGAGAGGTCCTCGGCGACGACGGCTTCGGGGAACTCCTCTAAGACCATGCCCATCAGATGGGCAGTGGTGAACTCGTCGAACTCGTCGGCGGGTTCGACGGTGGCCCGCAACACGTCGGCCAGCGACTCCGGAACGAATCGACCCAGGGGGTGGATGTCCATGACGACCGCGTGGCGGTCGCCACAGGCGCAGTCGTACTCGCGCAACCCCATGTCGAGGTCGTGTGGCGTGATCGTTTCGCCACAGGGCAACTCGATACCGTCTCCCCCGCTCCCCGGCACGCGCGGTTCTGCCATGTGGCTCCCTTTGCACTTCGGTCGGTTAAACACCGCGAACTGCGACGGCGGGCCGTCGGGTGGTTAGCTGTCGTCTTCTCCCCCGGCGTCTTCGTCTCCACCGTTCTCGTCGTCCTCGGTATCTTCCTCGTCGAGGTCGACGTACTCGTCGGGAGTGGCCGCTCCCTCCTCTTCGATCTCCACGTCGGCTTCGACCTCGATTTCGAGTCCCTCCCGTTCGAGTTCCGCCTCGAACTCGCGGCTCTCGCCGACTTCGACTTCGAGTTCGTCCGAATCCACCTCGACGTCCACCTCGATTTCGATGTCGATGTCTGGGTCTGCCATCACGTCGATCGTCCACGTGCGGAAAGAAAAACGACGGGTGTCCACTAGGTGCCGGTGTTCCAGTTCCCGTCGGACCCGGTGTCGGTGTCACCGTCGTCGAGTCCCAGTTTCGCGTCGCGCTCCCGACGGAGTTGATCGTAGGCGCGAGTGGCGACGGCGATGCCGAAGACGGTCGTGACCGCGCTGACGAGGATGCTCACAGCCGTGGCCAACGTTCGGTCCAGGTACCCGATGAGCGTGCCCGGGCTGCTCGCGACGAGGTTGATGACGATCACGATGACTGCGAGTCCCAGCAACTCCCAGCGGTTCCCGTCTGTCAGACTCCAGCTATCGGCCAGTGCGTCGATGAAGTTCTTGTCCGCGACGGCGATTTCCTGGCGCACGAAAAACAGCGAGATAGCGACGTAGATCCCCGGCACAACCAGAAAGAGCAGCCCGAGCAGCGTGAGCGTCCCCGCGATGATCCCGCCGACGACGCCGTTGATCGTCGCGAGCCCGATCCGACGCGTCGCCAGGTCTCTCCGTATCGCGTCCGTCTGGTCGCTGGCGAACGCGCGAATCGAGACGACGTGGATCGCCTCCGCGACCAGCACCGACGCGAGCGACAGCAGCGCCAGGACCGACAGCGGAAGCGGGACCGCGAACGGCGTCGGGGTCTGTGCCTCCGGGCCGAACGGGTTCGGTTCCTGCTGGAACGACTGATCGAACGACTGTTCCAGCAGGGTAAACACCTGCGCTGACAGCGACTGTGAGATGACGGCGTTGGCGAACCCGAAGAGCACGAACACCGCGATCAGGATGAGACCGGCGCGTGCGAACGTCCGCTCGAACCCCTCGCGGAGGGCGGTATCGATTTCCAGGGCCATGACGGCATACTCTCCCGTCCGCGTGAAAAAACCGTTCCCTCCGCCGTCACGTCGCCCGTCAGGGCCAGTCGTCGCGTTCGTCGTCCGTCTGCTGGTCGGGCGACTCCGGTTCGCCCAGTTCCCAGTCGGCCGCTTCGGCGGCGTCCTCGACGGGCAGGTACTCCCACTCGACCTCGTCGGCGAGCGCCGCGTCGTCCTCGGAGGTGCCGACGAACACGTGTCGGTCAGTCTCGAACTGCGCTTTGACGTTCGTCAGACTCTCTTCGCGGCCGCGCGGCCCGGAGAAGAAGTCCTGTCGGATGCGATGTTTGCGCGTGAAGTTGGTGACGACGTACGTCGGTTTCTCGGAGACGACGCCGACGTACTCGCTCCATTGGCGCGCGTCGTTGAACACCTCGTCCGGGTAGGCGAGCTGTTTGAGTGCATCGAGCTCGAACGCCAGGGTCATGTCGCTGCTCCCGCCTCCGTCCATACCTGCCGGTCGGCAGTGCCCGGAGAAAACGCTTTGGATACTGCGTCGACCTGTCCGGTGCCCTGTCGGGAACTCTGGACGGGTCGATCACTCGCCGCGGCGTCGCTTTACGACGGCGGTGACGAAAAGAACGGGATGAGCGGCGGAGCGCGGGGGATTACTCGGATTCGACTTCCGCGGAGGCGTCGAGCTTGTCGAGGTCGACGCTCTGTTCGAGGAGGACCTCTTTCTGGTCACCGACTTCGCGCTCTTCGCGGATGAGCTGTTTGAACTTCGACTGCGGGGCCAGATCGCCGATGAGGACGCCGCCGACGACCTTGCCGTCCTTGAACGCGATGCGGCGCCACTCCGAGTCGGAGTACTTGCGCTCTGCGTACTCGTCGCCGATGGTCGGGTGTCCAAAGGAGAGGAACGGGAAGTCGAAGTGGGTGATCGAGTACGAGGAGACCCAGCGGAACTCCTCTTCCTCGGCGTCGGCGACCATGTTCTTCCCAGCGACGGCGCCCTGCTCTTTGGCCGAGCCCCAGGCACCGTTCTGTGCCTGCTCGCCGAGGATGGTGTCGTAGAACCGGGTGATGTCGCCCGCCGCGTACACGTCCTCGACGTTGGTCTGCATGTACTCGTCGGTGACGATACCGTCGTCGAGTTCTAGCCCTGAGCCCTCCAGGAACTCCGTGTTGAAGTTCAGGCCGATGGCGACGCCGACGAACTCGCCGTCGAACTCCTCGCCGTTGGGGTCGACGGCGCCCGTGACGTGGCCGTCGTCGTCGGTCGTGAAGTGGTCCACGCCGGAGTCGAAGACGGGCGTGACGCCGTTCTCTTCGAGCGCCTCGTGGATGATCTCCGCGCCGTCCTCGGTGAGGGCGTAGCGCCACCAGCAGTTGCCCCGCATCAGGTAGTTCGCCTCGACGTCCTGTGCGCCACAGATCGCCGCCAGGTCGATGCCGAGCAGGCCGGCCCCGACGACGATACCGGTGTCGGCTTCCTCGGCGCTCTCGCGGATGGCGCGGGCGTCCTGGAACGTCCAGAAGTGGTGGATGCCCTCGGCGTCTGCGTTGTCGACCGGGAGCTGCGTCGGCGTCCCACCGGTGGCGACCAGGAGCTTGTCGTACTCGTAGGTGTCGCCGTCGTACGTGTGGACTTCCTTGGCGTCCGTGTCGACTTCGGTGACCACCGTGTTGAGTTCGAGGTCGATGTCGCGCTCGGCGTACCAGTCTTCCTCGTGGATCGAGATCGGCGCCTCGGGCAGTTTGCCCTTCGCGAACTCCTTGATGAGAATGCGATTGTACAGTGCCTCACCCTCCTCGGTGATGACCGTAATGTCGGCGTCCGGGTCCTCTTCCCTGATAGTCTCTGCCGCGGAACTCCCCGCGATGCCGTCACCGATGATTACGTGCGACGCGCTCATGTACGGGGAGTTGCATACCGTGCCTAATGTGCATTGCTATCTCCATCATTGTCGCCACCCCCACAACGGCTCCCATGTGTGGCGGTCTCATAGACGGGGTCGCCAGCCGGGACGTTTTAGGGGGTTGCGTCCTTACCGAGACGACGAGATGAAGATCCGCCAGAACGTCCGTCACTGGGCAGCCAAGAAGGCACTCACGATGCCCGTCGTCGGGGACAAGACCAACGACTGGTTGGTGGACCTCCACACCAGCGTCTTCCTGAAACGAGCCGACGACGCGCGCCAGGAGGAGCGTCGCGAGCACCTCGACGCGTTCTTCGAGGGCACGATGGACGTCTATCTCGCCGCGCTCGAAGCCGGCCTCCCCGAGGCCGAAGCCCGCGAGATCACCCACATCCAGGCGAACTTCGACTTCTACAACCACGGCTGGACCGAGATGATGGAGTTCCCGAGCGACGAACTCGAAACCCACTACGAGCGGTATCAGGCGTTCTTCGAGTCCCACGACATCACCATCGCTGATCCCCTGGGCGAGTTCGAGCCGGCCGGTGGGATCCCAGACGCCCCATCGACGCCCGAGCGACTCGACGATCCCGATCACCCCCACGCCGAGGGTGGCTTCGCCGACGACGTGTACGTCGAAACCGGCGAGGGCGACCTCGTCGTCGGCGGTCAGGAGGAACCCGAGGACGTGGACGTCGAGCAAGCGCCCGGCGTGGACGACGAAGTCGACGCCGAGTAATCCGGACGATCCCGTCAGTTCTGTCGTGAGACCTCGAACAGGGCGAGACACTCGACGTGCGTCTTGTCCGTCTCCTGTTCCCCGGCCAGGCCTGTGATCTGGAACGCGTACGTGCCGTCTTGGAGGTCCTGCGTGACGGTCATCGTTCGCTCGGCCATTGCCTGGGTACGTTGTTCGACGCTCAGCTGCCAGGTGTAGCGCTGACCGCTCTCGACGGTGTACCAGGGCTCGATCCACTCCTCCGGCGCGACGTGTTCCCACCCGCTCTCGGTCTGGCGCTTGATCGCCCAGGCGTGGGGGTTGAGCCCGAACGGCGCTCCCGACTCGTTGTGGAGGACGAACGCCATCGTCTCGACGCTGTCGTCGCCGGTCGTCGGCTCGAAGACGGCCGTCGAGGCGTCGAGATAGATCGGCTCCGAGTCCGGGTCGGCCGTCGGCCAGCAGACCGTCCGGTCGACGCCGTCCGCGAAGGAGGGACAGTCCGCGTCCGCGAACGGATCGTCCGGGTCCGATCCCGGCGTCCCGTCGGTCGTCGTCGTTTCGTCGGACGGGTCGCTCCCCGAATCGTCGGTCTCGGTCCCGTCAGCGCTCGTTGTCGCGTCGTTCGAGCGATCGCCGGCGTCGCTGAGACAGCCGGCGGTCGCGACTGTTGCGGTACCGATCGTCGCGAGGACCGTGCGGCGGTTCATGTCTCACCGCACCAGCGACAGCGTAAACTGCCTTCTGTAAAGTCAAACGGCCGTTTGAGATAGCGCTCGCGGCTCGCGAACGACTGCTTACTGGCCTTCGAACTCGGTGTCCCGTCCTTCCATGAACGCGCTGGCTCCCTCGGCGTGGTCCTGGGAGCCGAGTGCGAGCGCCTGCGCGGTCGCCTCGTCGTCGAGCGCTTCGGTGAGCGACTTGGTGGCGTTCTGACGGATGAGACGCTTGGAGATCTTCAGACCGACGGTCGGTCCCTCGGCGATTTCGGCGACCAGTTCGGCCGTCCGCTCCTCGTACTCCTCGTCGGCGTACACGTCAGTGACGACGCCCATCTCTTGAGCCTCCTCTGCGGAGAAGACCTGCCCAGTCAGAACGAGTCGTTTCGCCACGTTCGCGCCGACCAGGCGCGGGAGCATCCAGGACGTTCCCGAGTCAACCGCCAGTCCGACCTTCCGGAAGGCGAAGCTCATGTCGACGTCCTCGTGGACGGCCTGGACGTCACAGGCGATCGCCAGGCTCGCTCCCGCACCGAACGCCTGGCCGTCGATCTTCGCCACGGTCGGCAGCGGACACCGGATGACTCGCTCGATGGCGCGGTGGAGACCGGACATGATCTCCTCGGCCTTTCGCCAGGCCGGGACGTCCCTGGATAGCCCTTCCATCATCGTGTTGATGTCCCCGCCGGCACAGAAGGCGCTGCCCGCCCCCTCGAACACGACGACGCGTGCGTCGGTCCCCTCGATTTCGTCGAGCGCGTCGACGATCCCCGAAGACACCGCCGCCGTCAGGGCGTTGCGCATGTCCGGATTGTTCAACGTCACTGTCGCTATCTGGTCGGAAACCTCGAGTAGAACCGCGTCGTCGCTCATATCTGTCGAACAGGCGGATACACTATAAATATGTGGCCTGTTGTTACGTGTCCGACTCGGCCGTTCGCCTCACTCAGTGACCGCCTCGTGGCCGTCCGTCGTCGAGGCGGTCACTGCGTCGTCCGTGATTCGGTCCGCGGCCGCGAAGCCGGCCTCGATAGCCCCGTTGAGACTCCGCTCGGGGTACTGGGCGCGACTCGCCATGCCGGCGTAGTAGACGCCCTCGGCCACGGCGTCCGAGAGGTCGTACGGAACGACCATGTCGAGGTAGCCGCGCTCGTAGACGGGCGCCGTCCGGGGGTTGCGGGCGGTCTCGACCCAGTTCACACTCTCGGACTCGAACTGCGGGAAGAGGTCCGCGATGCCGTCCATCCACAGCTCCTCGACCTCGCTGTCGTCCATCCGCCAGAGCTCCTCGCTGGGGTCCTGAACGTAGCTGGCGGTGTAGTAGAGGTGTTCGTCGCCGTAGCGCTTGGGCGGGACGAAGTTCGTGTGTTCGATGAACACTCCGAACGGCGCCTCGTCGGCGAGATTGAGCCAGTAGGTGTCGGTGAGCGACTCGTCCATGCTCCACACCGAACACACCGTCCCCTGGAAGTCGATCTCGCAGGGGTACCCGGTGAGGTCTTCCAGGACGTTCGGCATCGCGGCGACGACGGCCGCGTCCACGTCCCGAGTCGTCGTCCCGTCGGCCGTCTCCACGGTCAGCGACCGCACCCGTTCCTCGCTGGTGTCGAGATCGCTCACGCGTGCGCCCGTGGTGATGTTCTCTCTGCCGACGGCGTCGACGAGCGCGCCGATGAGCGGCGCGAACCCGCCCTGGAGATAGCCCAGGATCTCGCCGCGCAGGAGGTCGCGCTCGCCGCGGAACTTCACGCGGCCGAGCAGCCACGCGGCGCTGACGTCCTCCTTCCGGGAGCCGAACTTCGCGTCGAGCAGCGGCTCCCAGAAGTTCTCGTAGACGCTGCGGGTGGTGTGGTCCAGCAGGAACTCTTTGATGGGTACGTCCTCGAAGTCCTGGAGGCTCTCGTAGGTGTCGAACGAAGGGAGCCAGCCGCGCACGTCGATCTCGAGGGTGAGCATCGTGAGCCGGTACTTGTCGTACAGCGAGAGGTGGGGATACGCGGCGATCTCCCAGGGCTTGTCCATCGGGTGGACGACGCCGTCGACGTAGAACGCGTTGCTCATGTACAGCCACTCGAGTCGGTCGCCCAGCCCCAACTCCTCGATGAGGTCGACGATCGTCTCCTCGGACTTCGAGAGGTGGTGATAGAACTTCTCGATGGGGTCGCCGGCCGTCTCGTAGACCCCGGCCAGTCCCCCGAGGTCCTCGCTCGCCTCGAACACTTGCACCTCGCGGCCGCGCTGCTGAAGCCGGTAGGCCGCAGCCAACCCTGCGATGCCACCGCCGACGACGCCGATCATATGCGCACTCGTCGCTCGGGGAACGTGTGCTTTGCCGTTCCGGCACTGGATCTCCACTACGGAACTCGCACCCGAGCGGAGTGCGGGACCGGGACTGTGCTACTCGCTTTGCTCGTCGACGGTCCGCTCGACGGCTTCCTGGTCGGGTTCGTCGCCGGGGACGACCCCGTGGCCGTACTTCAGAAGGGCGACGAACACCGACCCGCCGACGATGTTGCCCAGCGTCGCCCAGAGGAGGAAGGTGGCGTACGCCCGGACCGAGATCGCATCGCTGGCGAACACGCCGAGCAGCACCTCGACGCTCCCGGCGATGGAGTGCGGGAGGTGGGCGTAGCCGATGGCGGTCGCGATGATCCAGACGAAGAAGGCCTCGCTGATGGTGCTCCGGCCTGCGGCGACCAGCCACGCCATCAGTCCCATGAGCCACCCGGCGAACACGCCGCCGAGCAGCGTCACGTCCCAGGGGTACGCCACGAGGCCGTGTGCGATCTCCGTGAAGGCACCTGTCTCGATGGTCTCCAGTGACGGACCCAACCAGACTGCGAGCAGTGCGAACAGCACGGCACCGACGAGGTTTGCGACGTAGATGATGGCCCACAGTCGGCCGAGGTCTCTCACCGTGGCCTCACCGGAGAGCACCGGGACGACTGCGATCGCCGTGTGCTCGGTGAACAGTTCCGACCGACCCAGCACGACGAACACGAACCCGATGGCGTAGGCGTTGGCCACCAAGAGGTTCGTCACTGGTTCGGCGAGTATCCCCTGGCTCTGGGAGAGCGTCACTGCCATGAGAAGCGGTCCGAACCCGATGTCCAGCCCCGCGGACAGCCCGGAGAGGAACAGCCCTGCTCCTGGCCGACGTATCTGGTGTAGTCCTGCCTGTATCTCCTCGACGAGTATGTCCTGATACGACCGTGGCATCGTGGGGAGCCGCGCTATGGCGAGCCATCGAATCAACGCAAGGCCTGCATCTGCAGGGGATACTGCTGCCGTCACTGCGCGCCTGACGGGCCGCTGTTATCTCACGAAACCGACGGACGGAGAGGCTAACCGTCCGCACGATCTAGCGATAGTGTACCATGGACCAGCTCGAACTCGGCGAAGCGACGATCGTCTACGAGGACCCCGACGAGGGCCGCACGGAGATCACAGTCGACAACGAGGAACTGCTGTACGCACAGGACCACTGGGTACTCCCGGTCGGTACCGACGAGGACGGCAACGATCTGATGCGCCACCTCCCGCGCGATCACGTGTACCACGTGGACCGAAACGTCGAGCAGTTCGAAGAGGAGGTCGCGACGGTCCGCCACCGCGTCGAATCGATCGCCAAGGATCTCCAGGACCGGCTCCCCGTCGAGATCCCCCTCGGCGGCGAACAGCGACTCCGAACTCACACAGAGGAACCGCCGTCCACGAGCACGACCGTCCAGATCGACACCGAGGACGTCGAAGAAGAAGCCTCGGAGCCCGACGACGAAGCCAAAGAAGAAGGGACCTACGAGGAACAGGCCGAGGAATCCTGATTTCGTTCTCTGTTCCTTGGCAATTTACCTCCGTCGTCTGCGACACGCACGGCTGTCGCTCGTAGGTCGGCGTTCGGAGAAGTGCGCCGGCCGAGATTTGAACCAGGCGAAGGCAGCCACTCACCGGTTATGACTACGGATTGTACCGAACGCGAGCGAAGCGAGCGTTCGGCTTTTTCGCCCACGTTTTTCGAGGAGGGTTCCCGCAGCGAGCAGAGCGAGGCGCGAAGCGCCTCGACAATGCGAACGGCGTAGCCGTGAGCCAGCGAGCGAGGAAACCTGACGATGAAAAAGGTGGAAGTGCGCCGGCCGAGATTTGAACCAGGCGAAGACGGTCGTCCTCGCTCCGCTCGGACGCTGCGTCTTCTCTCATTCAAATCTCTACTCCGCATACACCAGAAGCAAAGACGCGACGCGATGAAACGCGTCGCTACGTGGATTGCTTCTGTAGAAGTGCGCTGGCCGAGATTTGAACTCGGGTTAGGACCGTGGCAGGGTCCTGTGATACCACTACACCACCAGCGCGCCTTGCCTGCTACACTTCACTCTATTCGGGGTGGGAAGTATAAGGCTTCCGAATCGGAGCCAAAATCGCAGTGCGGCGTGCTATTGTCACCCACTCAGTCTCACCCCATCACGGCTCCCTCAGACCGCCCACGGAGGACCACGTCGCCGGTTTCCGTCTCGCAGACGAACGAGGCGACCATCTCCGTCCGCCCGTCCCGCTCCGTTCCCTCATCGATAGTGGACTCACAGGTGATCTCGACGCCGGTGTAGGCAGGCCTGGGGAATTCGAACTCCATCGTGCGCGCGAGGAAGTCGAGATCACCGCCGAGTTTCGTCGGCATCGTCGCCGTGAGCAACCCGTGGAGGACGACCGTCCCCTCCTCGTCTTCGACCATGTGATGGTAGCCCTGGTCTTTCGACAACGCCGCGAACTGCTGGACCTCCTCGTTCGTGAACGTCCGCGAGTACGTCGACGTATCGCCTTCCGAAACCGCGGTATCTTGTGACGTGGTCCAACCAACAGCGACTGCACTCAAAGATCTTTCTGACAGCTGTGAATTGATGTGGCGTTGGCTCGGATATTGTATACTAGTTCTGGTTACTGGAGCCGATATTGTTTGCTGTCCCACTCTGTGGGGCCGTTCGACCAGGTGAGGGGCGGGTCGGGAGGAGGGCTTACTGCTCTCCCGCGTAGGGTACCGTGGACAGCAGCGCGTTCTCGGCCTGCCTGGAGTCCAGTCGGGTGTGCTGACAGACGATCGGCTGGTCCGACTCGATGGTGCTGGCGAACGCCGTGCCTTGAGGGATCGGTTCGGGGTCCTCGAAGTCGTTGAACTGGACGTGTTCCGTCCGCTGGGCGGGAACGGTCACTTCGTAGGGGCCGACCGGGTCGCGATCCTCGAAGAAGATCGTGATCTCGACGTGTGCGTCCTCGTCACCGGCGTTGAGAAAACAGATCGTTTCGTGGCTGGTCATCTCCGGTTCGGGGCCGTGACTCCCTTCGGGGATGTACCCCTCTGCGATGGCCCACTGAGTACGTCCGATCACGGGTGCATCGTCGTACCACGCGCACTGGCATAAACGCCGGTTCCCGTCCACCGATGCCCACGGGTTGCCTGCCGGCAGCGTCCCGAGCGCGTCCCAGGTGCTGCCGCCGTTGGACGAAACCATCCCGACACCGAACCGGGAGTACGCATACACGACTCGGAGTGGAGGTGTCTGCCAGAGCCCTCGTATGTCCGCGAAGACGAACCCCACTGGCAACGGCGTCGAGGCGAGCAGTCACCAGGAAACACACCGTCCGTCCGAAACGGGACCCGCGTCTCGGACGCTCAGGCTCGGCGTCGAAGGTGGGACGATCGCGACGGCCGTGATGACGCTGTTCCGGATGCCAATCACCGACTCGCTGCCGCCGACGGCACAGTTCTGGGCCACGTACGTCGGAACCGGCGACCCGGACGACTACCCCGTGCAGGCGCTCCTGCTCCACTTCCTCTACGGCATCGGCGCGGCCACTGCGTTCACTGCGGCCGTCGGGTCGCGGCTCCGCGGTTCGGAGGTTCACCAGGAGCGACAGGGAACGCTCTGGGCGACGCTCTACGCACTGGTGCTGTCGGTGTTCGGGACGCAAGTGATCTTTCAGCGGCTGCTCGGGATGAACCTGGATCCGGACGAACGCTGGATCTTCCACGTGAGCCACGCGATCTACGGACTGACTCTGGGTGCGTGGCTCGGCTCGAACGTCGAGTTCGAGTGACCAGAACCAGGACGCTGAGTCACCAGCGGGACTCCGGTTCTGGGCCGTGACTCCTTTCGAGAGCGTCTTTCCTGGCTAGCACAGGAAACTGTACTTGAAAACTACCGGACAATAGGTGCCGTTGATAAGGCTACCTAGAGCTGACCGTCGACTGCCTTGGTGAGCGTCTCCGGTGCACCGTCGGGTTTGTAGTACTCACAGTGGTTCTGGACCTCGGCGCTCACGTCGACGGGACGGAGTTTGTCCGGGTAGTTGGAACAGGTCGGGCCCTCGGCACCGAGTCCTTCGCCGTCCGGCGTGTACCAGAACAGATCGCCCCAGAGTTCGTGCATGGTGCCGACCGCGAAGTCGTCGCTGGAGTAGAACACGTAGACCCGTTCGGCGCCCTGGTCGATGCCGTCGTAGTAGTTGTAGATCCGGTCGCCGGTCTCGTCGTGGTCACAGACGAACCGTGCCATGTCGGCCGCCCCCACCGTGACGACGTTCTCGACTTGCCGTCCGCGTTCTTCGAGTCGGTTCAGCATGTTGAGGGCCGCACGACCGCCGAGTGAGTGGCCGACGACGTTGACTGTCGTATCCGGATTCTGTGCCCACAGCTCGTCGATGATCCATTCGGCGGTCTTCCGACCGTACTCTGCGGCCCGATCCCAGGGGTCGGTGTAGGTCACGTCCGTCGACGGCCACTTCATCGCGACGACGTTATCGGCGTCGAACCCGGTCGACCGCTGGAGCAGCGTCGCTTGCTCCTCGGCGAAGGGTTCGGCAAAGAGACCGTGAATGTACACGAGGACTTCGTCGCCGAGGCTACTGACATCGAAGTCCGGTTCGTAGTCGCCGTTCCACCACCACGGGTCGAGCTGGACCGTTTTGTTGCAGTCGATGCGAAGCCCGTCCTCGACACACTCGAAGACGCCGAGGTCGAGTTCGTCCTCTTCGTTCGAGGTATCCTCTGCTGCGGCAGTCCCTGATACGGCCCCGATCCCTGCTGCTCCGATTGCAGCCGTCGACGACGTTTTGAGTACGTCGCGTCGGGACACTCGTCCCCCGGCGTCTTCGTTCTCGCTTGGTCGTTCCCCCGTGCTGCTGTCACTGCCCCCAATGTCGTTTGTCATCTACACCCAGTATCTCCCCAGTTACTAACTCATTTATGCTGCCGGATATGGGGTGTCCTTTAAGTTAAAATGGCCAAATTTCAACACATACTCTGTGTAATTATCTTGGGTGCGTGGAATGAAAACAAACCACATTTACGCCGGTTGACCAGGGTTGTATACACCAGGGGGACTTTCGGCTACGAACTACGGATTCGGTAGGTGTCCGTTCGACCAGAAGCGTCTCCGATTACTGCTCACGCAAAAACCGCTTTATTGCCGCTCTCTGGCCCGTGTGAACGCGTCTCACCGCGGTCGAGAAACGGTTTCTTTTTAAGATGGGAGTAGAGTAGTTTCGGCACAGTCTAGTGGCGTGGCGTGGAAGCGTCACGGCATGACAGTCAGCGTACTCGTGCCGTCATCGCTGACCCGGGAAGCCGAGGACAAACGCGAGGCAACTCGCAAACTCGGCTACGTCGCCCGCGCGGCGACGGTGTTCCGGGTCGATCGCCTGGTCGTCTTCCCCGATTCCGGGGCGGAGGGCCGGTGGGGTGACGGGTTCGTCGAAACCGTGCTGCGGTACGCCGCGACGCCGCCGTACCTCCGAAAGGAGGCGTGGGGCAAGCGGGACGAACTGGAGTACGTCGGTGTCATGCCGCCGCTCCGCACCGCACCACAGACCGGCTCCGGTTCGGACGAATCGGGGTCGTTAAGACAGGGAATCGTGACCGAGGTCGGATCTGAGGGACGCGTTCGGGTCAATTGCGGACTGCAACACCCGGTCTCCCTGCCCGTTCCGGACGGTATGGAACTGGGCGAGGGGGAACGCGTAACCATCAGGGTCTCTTCGCGACGGCCGGTCCGCGCGAAACTCGTCGATCAGTCCCCACGGGGCTACGACGTGATCGCGTCGGACCTCTCGACGGAACTCTCGCGTGACGACGCCGGCGTTCGCATCGCCACTTCACGGCACGGCGAACAGCTGAGTGTCAGCCGACTCGGCGACATCGTCGCCGACACTGGTGCACGCGGTATGACGGTCGCGTTCGGGTCGCCCGAACGCGGACTGCCGGAGATTCTCGGGTTCGATCCTTCCGAGGTACCCTCGGAGGGAACCGAGAGAGTCGCAGCCGCCGAAGCGACCGACGGAGACGAACTAGATGAACCGGATGGATCCCGGTTCGACCTCTGGCTTGACGCGGTTCCGAATCAGGGCAGCGAGGTCGTGCGAACTGAAGAAGCGATGTTCGCCGTGCTCGCCTGCCTGTCACTCACGGAGTGAACCAACGATGCCACAACCAAGCAGACCACGCAAAGGCTCGCTGGGCTTTGGCCCGCGTAGTCGTGCGGCTGGCGAGGTGCCGCGATTCAACACCTGGCCGGACGACGACGGACAGCCGGGTCTCCAGGGTTTCGCCGGGTACAAGGCCGGCATGACCCACGTCGTGATGATCAACGACGAACCCAACTCCCCGCGCGAGGGGATGGAGGAGACCGTACCCGTCACAGTCGTCGAGACGCCGCCGATGCGCGCGGTCGCCGTGCGAGCATACGAGGATACGCCCTACGGCATGCGCCCGCTCACGGAGGTCTGGACCGACGAGTTCCACCCGGAACTCGACCGGACTCTCGACCTTCCCGAGGACGGCGCTGCCGCAGGTGCAGATGAACTGCAAGACGCTCTTGACGACGGTCGTCTCGCGGACGTGCGCGTCATCACGCACACGGTCCCGAGCGACGTCGAGAGCGTCCCCAAGAAAAAGCCCGACGTGATGGAGACGCGTGTCGGCGGTGGCTCCCTCCAGGAGCGCGTCGACTTCGCCCAGGAACTCGTCGAGGACGGCGGCGAACACGCCATGACGGACGTGTTCCGCGCCGGCGAGTACATGGACGTCTCCGGTGTCACGAAAGGGAAAGGGACACAGGGCCCCGTCAAGCGATGGGGCGTCCAGAAACGCAAAGGCAAGCACGCCCGCCAGGGGTGGCGGCGCCGGATCGGTAACCTCGGCCCGTGGAACCCCTCCCGCGTGCGCTCGACCGTGCCCCAGCAGGGGCAGATGGGCTATCACCAGCGGACCGAACTGAACAAGCGCCTCGTCGATCTCGGCGACGGCGACGACCCGACGGTCGACGGCGGCTTCATCAACTACGGTGAAGTCGACGGTCCGTACGCGCTGGTGAAGGGCTCGCTGCCCGGGCCGGACAAGCGCCTCCTGCGCTTCCGGCCGGCGGTACGGCCGAACGACCAGCCGCGCCTCGATCCCGAGGTGCGCTACGTGTCCACGGAGTCTAACCAAGGATGAACGCGACAGTACACAGCCTGGACGGCGACGGCGAGGGCGACGTCGACCTCCCCGAGGTCTTCGAGACCCCGCTCCGAACGGATCTCATCCGGTCGGCGGTCGTCGCCGCACAGGCGAACCGGAAACAGGACTACGGCGCCGACGAGTACGCCGGTCTCCGCACGCCGGCCGAGTCGTTCGGGTCCGGCCGCGGTATGGCTCACGTCCCCCGTAACGGTGGGAAGGGTCGCCGCGTCCCCCAGACGGTCGGCGGACGACCGGCGCACCCGCCGAAGTCCGAGAAGGATCGCACGCGAAACATCAACGACAAAGAGCGCAAGCTCGCCGTCCGCTCGGCCATCGCGGCCACGACGGACGCCGAACTCGTCGCAGAGCGCGGTCACCAGTTCGACGACGACGCCGAACTGCCGCTGGTCGTCTCCGACGAGTTCGAGGATCTGGTCAAGACCCAGGAGGTCGTCGACGTGCTCGAAGCGCTCGGCATCGCTGCCGACATCGAGCGCGCGGACGACAAGAAGATCAAGGCCGGCCAGGGGAAGACGCGCGGACGCAAGTACCGCCGTCCGTCCTCCATTCTGTTCGTCACGAGCGAGGAACCCTCGCGCGCCGCCCGCAACCTCGCGGGTGCCACCGTGACGACCGCCCGCGAGGTCAACGCGGAAGACCTCGCACCCGGCGGAGAGCCCGGTCGACTCACGGTCTGGACCGAGAGTGCCCTCGAGGAGGTGGCGGACCGATGAGCGTCCTTCGCCACCCCCACGTGACCGAGAAAGCGATGAACAAGATGGACTTCGAGAACAAGCTCGAGTTCATCGTCGACGCGGACGCCTCGAAGGACGCGATCGCCGACGCGATCGAGTCCCAGTTCGAGGTCGGCGTCGTGAACGTGAACACGATGGTCACGATGAAGGGCAACAAGAAGGCGACGGTGAAGCTCTCACCTGACGACGACGCCGAGGAAATCGCGTCCAGGATCGGGGTGTTCTGATCATGGGACGACGAATTCAGGGACAACGACGCGGTCGCGGTGGTCCGACGTTCCGGGCCCCGTCGCACCGCTACAAGGCGGACCTGTCGCATCGCAAAGTCGAAGACGCGGACCTCGTGTCCGGGACGGTCGTGGACATCGAACACGACCCGGCCCGCAGCGCACCCGTCGCGGCCATCGAGTTCGAGGACGGCGACCAGCGCCTCGTGCTCGCTCCCGAAGGGATCGGTCTGGGCGACGAGATCCAGGTCGGTATCTCCGCGGAGATCGCGCCGGGCAACACGATGCCGCTGGCCGAGATTCCGGAAGGGGTCCCGGTCTGTAACGTCGAGGCAAACCCCGGTGACGGTGGGAAGTTTGCCCGTGCGTCGGGCGTCTCTGCCCAGCTGCTCACCCACGACCGCAACGTCGCGGTCGTGAAGCTGCCCTCGGGCGAGATCAAGCGGCTCGATCCGGACTGCCGGGCCACGATCGGCGTGGTCGCCGGTGGCGGTCGGACGGAGAAGCCGATGGTCAAAGCCGGGAACAAGTACCACAAGATGAAAGCCCGCGGGACGAAGTGGCCGAACGTTCGTGGTGTGGCGATGAACGCCGTCGACCACCCGTTCGGTGGTGGCGGCCGCCAGCACCCAGGCAAGCCGAAGTCCATCTCGCGGAACGCGCCGCCGGGCCGGAAGGTCGGGGACATCAGCTCCCGGAAGACCGGCCGCGGCGGGAAGGGTGGTAACGAATGAGTTCGGAGTACCAGATCGGTCACGAGGGTGAGTTCTCCTTCCGTGGCCACACGCTAGACGAGTTGCAGGCGATGGACATCGAGGAAGTCGCGGAACTGCTCCCCGCTCGACAGCGGCGAAGTATCGAGCGCGGCCTGACCGTCGAACAGCAGAAGCTGCTCGAGGAGGCCCGCGAGGCCGGCGAAGAGGAGACGGCCAACGATCCGATCCGCACGCACCTGCGCGACATGCCGGTGCTGCCGGTGATGGTCGATCTCACGTTCGCGGTTCACAACGGCCAGGACTTCGAGCGCGTCAAGGTCGAGCCGGAGATGCTCGGTCACTACCTGGGCGAGTTCCAGCTCACGCGGACGAGCGTCGAACACGGTCAGGCCGGTATCGGTGCGACTCGCTCCTCGAAGTTCGTACCACTCAAGTAACACATGGGAATCAGCTACTCAATCGACCCGGACCCGGACACGACGGCGAAAGCCATGCTTCGGGAACGGCAGATGAGCCACAAGCACAGTAAGGCCATCGCCCGGGAGATCAAGGGCATGACTGCCAGCGACGCAGTCGCGTACCTCGACGACGTCATCGAGGGCAAGCAGTCGGTCCCCTTCAAATCTCACAACTCGGGCGTCGGCCACCGCAAGGACATCGAGGGCTGGGACGCCGGCCGGTTCCCCGAGAAGGCCAGCGAGGCCTTCCAGGACCTGCTCGAGAACGCGATCGGGAACGCCGACAACCAGGGCTTCGACGGCGAATCCATGGAGATTCTGCACGTCGCTGCCCACAAGGTCGGCGAGAGCCCCGGCCGCAAGCCCCGCGCGATGGGGCGGGCGACCGCGTGGAACTCCCCGGAAGTCGACGTCGAACTGATCCTCGAGGAGGCTGAGGAATAATGGCTGACGAACATCAGTTCATCGAGGACGGCCTTCAGCGGACCCAGATCGACGAGTTCTTCGCAGACGAACTCGGTCGCGCGGGCTACGGCGGCATGGACGTCGCCAAGACCCCGATGGGCACCCAGATCGTCCTGAAAGCCGAGAAGCCAGGGATGGTCATCGGCAAGGGCGGGAAGAACATCCGGAAGGTCACGACGGAACTCGAAGAGCGGTTCGACCTCGAAGACCCGCAGATCGACGTGCAGGAAGTCGAAGAGCCGGACCTGAACGCTCGGATCGTCGCCGACCGCCTGGCGAACGCGCTCGAGCGCGGCTGGTACTTCCGCAAAGCCGGTCACACCACGATCGACCGGATCATGGAAGCCGGCGCGCTCGGTGCGGAGATCGTCCTCAGCGGGAAAGTCACGGGCGCACGCTCGCGCGTGGAGAAGTTCAACCGTGGCTACATCAAGCACAACGGTGAGCCCGCAGAGGAGATCGTCGACCACGGCCAGGGCGTCGCGGTCATGAAGCTCGGCACCATCGGCGTCGACGTCAAGATCATCCCGCCGAACGCCCAGCTCCCCGACGACTTCCAGATCTACGAAGACGCCGACGTCGAGGAGTACGTCGCGGACGTCTCCGAGGAAGGCGTCGAGGAACTGCTCGAAGGCGAGCCCGAGGAAGGCGAAGCCGCCGAAGGCGAACCCGAACTCGGTGCCCCGCCGGAAGGCGAGGCGGCCGAGGCAGCCGACGAGGCTGACGAGGACGTCGTCGAAGAGGAGATCGTCGAGGAGGAAGACGTCGAGGTTCCGGACGAGGAGCCCGAGGACGTCGACATCGACGAACTCGACGAGGCCATCGAGTCGGAAGTCGACGAGGAGACCGAGGCGGAAGCCGAGGAACTCGTCGAGGAGATGGAAAGCGCGGACGAGGAGTCCGCGGAATCGAGCGGCGACGAGCCGCGAGACGAGGAGGGTGACGACGAATGACGATCCTCCACACTGAGGAAATCCGAGACATGACGCCGCCCGAACGGGAGGCAGAACTGGAGGACCTCGAGACGGAGCTGCTGAACGCCAACGCCGTTCAGGCCGCAGGTGGCGCGCCGGAGAATCCGGGGCGCATCAAGGAGATCCGCAAAGCGATCGCCCGAATCAAGACGATTCAGAACGAGGAAGGCGACTTCGCGGACGCAGAGGAATAGAACAATGCCACTGACATCCGCAACACTGCCGCGACACGAACTCATCGGCCTCCCGGTTCGGGTGGCCGCCGCGTCGAATCCGGACCTCGTCGGCGTCGCCGGCGAGGTCGTCATGGAGACGACGCGGACGCTTTCGATAGCGGCGACTGTGTCCGGCGTGGAGCGGGTGTGGCAGGTGCCGAAGGCCGACGCGACGTTCGAGTTCAGTACGCCTGACGGGCAGAGCGAGGCGCGAAGCGCCTCGACACAGTCGAACGGCGAGAGCCGTGAGACAGTGACCGTCGAGGGCGAGCGACTCGTCGCGCGGCCGGCCAGACGCACGGAACGAACAGGTGATTCGAAATGGCGCTAGGACTTAACGTACCAGAGCCGGAGGAAACCTGTTCCGACGAGAACTGTCCGTTCCACGGCACACTCGGTGTGCGCGGACAGACGCTCGAAGGAGAGGTTGCCTCCACAGACATGGACAAGACCGTAATCGTCGAGCGGGAGTACGACGTGAAGGTACCCAAATACAACCGGCTGATGAAACGCCGGTCCCGGGTGCCCGCACACGCTCCCCCTTGCATCGATCTGCAGGAAGGCGACACGGTTCGTATCGCAGAGACACGACCGCTCTCGAAGACGAAAAGCCACGTCGTCGTGGAACAGCTGGCGGAAGCTGACGTCACGACGACTGCCCAGGCCGGAGGTGACGACTGATGGAAGCACTCGGTGCTGACGTCACGCAGGGCCTCGAGAAGGGCTCGCTGCTGACGTGTGCCGACAACACCGGCGCACGCGAGGTGAAGGTCATCTCGATCTCGGGCTACTCCGGGACGAAGAACCGACACCCGAAGGCAGGCCTCGGCGACAAGGTGACCGTCTCGGTCACCAAGGGCACGCCGGAGATGCGCCGCCAGGTGCTCGAAGCCGTGATCATCCGCCAGCGGAAACCGATCCGCCGGCCGGACGGCACGCGCGTCAAATACGAGGACAACGCGGCGGTCATCATCGACGAGAACGAGGAAGCCCGCGGGACCGAGATCAAGGGTCCCATCGCGCGGGAGGTCGCAGAGCGGTTCGGAGCAATCGCAAGCACGGCCACAATGATCGTCTAGTATGACACGACAACCATCCAAACAGCGTACCCAGACCGAGCGCGCCCCGCTTCACGAGAAGCACTCGCAGGTTCGCGCGACGCTGGCCGACGACCTCCGCGAGGAGTACGGCCAGCGCAACGTGCGCGTCAACCAGGGCGACACGGTCGAGGTCATGCGCGGTGACTTCGCTGGCGAGTCCGGCGAAGTGATCGCCGTCGACCTGCGCGAGGGCGTCATCCACGTGGAAGACGTCACGCTGGAGAAAGCGGACGGCGAGGAAGTGCCGCGCCCGCTCGACTCCAGCAACCTTCGCGTGACCGACCTGAACTTAGAGGACGAGGTACGCACGGAACGACTCGAATCTGAGGAGGATAGCGCATGACGAAGCATCAGAAACGACTCTCGGTACCGAAAAGCTGGCCGGTCGAACGCAAGACCGAGACGTTCACCGTCAAAGCCGACGCCGGTCCCCACGGCGAGGCAGGGGTGCCCCTGCTCATCGTCCTCCGGGACGTGCTCGGCTACGTCGACAACCGCAAGGAGGCGCGCTACGCGCTGAACCAGGACAACGTCCTGATCAACGGGAAAGCGGTCTCCGACGAGGAGCGTCCGGTCGGAATGTTCGACATCATGGCCTTCACCGAGCGCGACGAGTACTACCGCGTGTTCCCCGGCGACGGTGGTCGGCTGGCGCTGACCGCCATCGACGCGGACGCGGCCGACTCCAAGCTCGGGAAGATCGTCAACAAACAGCACGTCACCGGTGGCGACGTGCAGCTGACGCTCCACGACGGCGAGACCCTCGTCGTCGAAGACGCCAGCGAGTACGGTGGCAACGACTCCATCGTCGTCGCCAACGAGGGCGACGAGATCGTCGCACACTTCGCCTACGAAGAGGGTGCGCTCGTCACGGCAGTCGACGGGGCACACGCGGGCGAGATCGGCACGATCGAGGAGATCCAGGTCACGCCTGGCAGTTCCTCGAACAACGTGATCGTCGAGCAGGACGACGGCGAGGGCTTCGAGACGGTCGAAGAGTACGTCGTCGTCATCGACGAGAACTTCACGGGTGATGACGAATGAGCTCCGACAGCGACGCCAGTGCTGACTTCCACGAGATGCGCGAACCGCGCATCGAGAAGGTCGTCGTCCACATGGGAATCGGCCAGGGTGGTCGCGAACTGGGGAACGCCGAGGACATCATCGAGGAGATCACCGAACAGCAGTCGGTGCGAACCACGGCCAAGGAGACGGTCGGCGAGTTCAACATCCGCCAGGGTGATCCCATCGGGACGAAGGTCACGCTCCGCGGCGACGACGCCGAGGAGTTCCTCCAGACGGCGCTCCCGCTGGTCGAACTCGACGCCAAGCAGTTCGACGACACGGGCAACTTCAGCTTCGGCGTCGAGGAACACACCGACTTCCCGAGCCAGGAGTACGACCCGAACATCGGAATCTACGGGCTGGACGTCACCGTCAACATGGTGCGTCCCGGCTATCGCGTGGCCAAGCGCGACAAGGCCTCACGGCCGATTCCGTCGAACCATCGACTCAATCCTGACGACGCAGTCGCGTTCGTCGAGTCGACCTTCGACGTGGAGGTGAACGAATGAGCGAAAGTGAACGAGAAGACGCCGACGCCGAGGCAGCCACCGAGGAGGCCGAGCGTGACCCGACCGGAGAGCAGACGGCAAAGCGAACGGAGCAGCTCCGTTCCTGCCAGCGCTGCGGGCGCGAGCAGGGGCTTGTCGGCAAGTACGACATCTTCCTCTGCCGGCAGTGCTTCCGAGAGATTGCACGCGGCATGGGCTTCAAGAAGTACTCATGACAGGGAACGATCCACTGGCCAACGCACTGTCGGGGCTTAACAACGCCGAGAGTGTCGGGCATCTGGAACAGACGGTACAGCCCGCCTCGAACGAGATCGGTAGCGTGCTCGAGGTCTTCTACGACCGCGGGTACATCGACGGCTTCAGCTTCGTCGACGACGGCAAAGCTGGCAAGTTCGAGGTCGAACTGAAAGGAGCGATCAACGAATGTGGTCCGGTCAAGCCCCGCTACAGTGCGGGCGCAGACGAGTTCGAGCAGTGGGAGAAGCGGTTCCTCCCGGCCCGTGACTACGGGACGCTCGTCGTGACCACCAGCCACGGAATCATGAGCCACTACGAGGCCCGCGAGGAGGGCGTCGGTGGCCAGGTGATCGCGTACGTGTACTAACAATGAACCGAGTAGAACTCGACATTCCGGAGGACGTGACAGCCGAAATGGACCATCTCGACCTGTCGGTCGAGGGTCCCAACGGAACGGTTACGCGCCGCCTCTGGTATCCGGACATCGACGTGTCCGTCGCGGACGGGCAGGTCGTCATCGAGAGCGAAGAGACAGACGCCAAAACGAACTCGACCATCGGCACCTTCGAGAGCCACGTCAGGAACATGTTCCACGGCGTGACGGACGGTTGGGAGTACGAGATGGAAGTCTTCTACTCTCACTTCCCGATGAAGGTGCGCGTCGAGGACGGCGACGTCGTCATCGAGAACTTCCTGGGTGAGAAAGCGCCCCGGCGGACCACAATCCACGGGGACACCGAGGTCGACGTCGACGGCGAGGAGATCACCCTGACGGGCTCGGACATCGAGGCCGTCGGGCAGACTGCCGCCGACATCGAACAGCTCACCCGCGTCACGGACAAGGACATCCGGGTGTTCCAGGACGGCGTCTACATCACGCAGAAACCGAACCGAGGTGAGGCCTGATGGCAGACGAAGAACAAGAATTCGAGGACCTGACGGACATCAGCGGTGTCGGTGACTCCAAGGCAGACTCGCTGCGCGAGGCCGGCTACGAGACGGTCGACGACGTGCGCGGTGCGAGCCAGGACGAACTGGCAGAAATCGACGGTGTCGGGAACGCACTGGCGGCCCGTATCAAAGCGGACGTCGGCGGTCTCGAGGTCCAGGAAGAAGCAGAGGCAGAGGTCGAAGAGGAAGCGCCCGAGGAGCCCGAGGCCGAGGAGGCCGAGGAAATCGAAACGGAGCTCCAGGCGCGCGGCCTGACCGAGAAGACGCCGGACCTGTCCGAGGACGAACAGCGGCTCCTCAACGCCCGCAAGGCCGAGGGGAACCCGCAGTTCAACCGCCAGGACTACCACAAGAAAAAGCGCACGCCCACGTCGTGGCGTCGACCACGCGGCGGGCTCTCGAAGCAGCGCCGCGGTGTCAAGGGCAAAGGTCCGAAGGTCGAAGCGGGCTACCGCCGACCGGAAGCCGTGCGCGGCCGTCACCCGAGCGGGTTCGAGGAAGTGCGCGTCCACAACGCGGACGACCTCGACGGCGTCGACGGTGACACGCAGGCGGTACGTATCGCCTCGAAGGTCGGCGCGCGCAAGCGCGAGACCATCGAAGAGCAGGCCGAGGAACAGGACATTCGCGTCCTGAACCCGACCTACGTCGAAGTGGAGGTCGAAGAATGACTGACCTGAGTGCACAGAAGCGACTCGCAGCGGACATCCTCGACGTCGGGAAGAACAAAGTCTGGTTCGACCCCGAGGAGCAGGGCGAAATCGCCGACGCGATCACTCGCGAGGACGTTCGCGAACTGGTCGATCAGGGTGTCATCCGATCGGAGGACGCCAAGGGCAACTCGCGCGGTCGTGCGCGAGAGCGCCAGCAGAAGCGTTCCTACGGGCACCAGAAGGGTGCCGGGACCCGCCGCGGGAAGGCGGGCGGTCGACAGAACAAGAAAGAAGACTGGCAGAGTCGCATCCGCGCCCAGCGGCGGACGCTGCGGGAGATGCGCGACGAGGGCGACCTGTCGAAATCCGAGTACCGCGAACTGTACGATCAGGCCGGCGGTGGCGAGTTCGACAGCGTCGCGGACATGCAACGCTACATCGACGAACAGTACGGAGGTAACTAATCATGGCAACAGGACCACGATACAAGGTGCCGATGCGGCGTCGCCGCGAGGCCCGGACTGATTACCATCAGAGGTTGCGCCTGCTGAAATCCGGGAAACCCCGGCTGGTCGCTCGCAAGAGCAACCAGCATACTACGGCGCAGCTGATCGTCACTGGCCCACAGGGCGACGAGACCGTTGCGAGCGCACATTCGAGCGACCTCGACGAGTTCGGCTGGGAGGCTCCCACCGGGAACATCTCGGCCGCGTATCTCACGGGGCTGCTCGCAGGCAAGCGCGCGCTCGCCGCCGGCCTCGAGGAGGCTGTGCTCGACATCGGGCTCAACACGGCGACACCGGGCAGTAAAGTATTCGCAGTACAGGAAGGCGCAATCGACGCCGGGCTCGAGATCCCCCACAACGACAGCGTGCTGGCAGACTGGGAGCGCACCAGCGGCGAGCACATCGCTGAGTACGCCGAACAGCTCGACGACGAGCTGTATTCGGGCGATTTCGACGCCACAGAGCTACCATCGCACTTCAACGACGTGCGAGAGACACTGATGGAGGCTGAACTATGAGCAACAACGGATGGGAACCGCGCACGCGGCTCGGCCGGAAGGTCCGCGACGGCGAGATCGACTCGATGGAGGAAGCGCTGAACTCCGGCCTGCCGCTGAAGGAACCGGAGGTCGTCGACCAGCTGGTCCCCGACCTCGAAGACGAAGTGCTGGACATCAACATGGTCCAGCGCATGACCGACTCCGGGCGCCGGGTGAAGTTCCGGTGCGTCGTCGTCGTGGGCAACCGCGACGGCCTCGTCGGCTACGCCGAGGGGCGTGACGACCAGGTCGGTGGTGCGATCCAGAAAGCGATCGAAGTCGGCAAACTGAACCTCATCAACGTCTCCCGCGGCTGCGGGTCCTGGGAGTGTGGCTGTGGGCGACCCCACACCGTCGCACTTCGTACGACCGGCAAAGCGGGCAGCGTCGAGGTCGAACTCCAGCCAGCCCCGCGTGGGCTCGGACTGGCGGGCGGAGAGACCGTCCGGCACGTCCTCGAACTCGCTGGGATCGAGGACATCTGGACGCGCAGTTCGGGGAACACCCGGACGACGGTCAACTTCGCGAAGGCGACGTTCAACGCACTCAAACGTACCGCCGAGGCACGCGTGCCAGAGCGGACGATGGAAAAGCGTGAGGTGATCGAGTAATGAAAGCGCTCGTTCAGCTTCGCGGTGACGTCAACATGGCACAGGACGTGCACGACACGCTGAAGATGCTCAACGTCCACGACGTGAACCACTGCACGCTGGTGCCCGATACGGACGCCTACCGCGGGATGATCACGAAGGTCAACGACTACGTCGCACACGGCGAGCCGAGCCAGGCAACGGTGGAGACGCTGCTGCGCACGCGCGCAGAGCCCCTGGAAGGCGACGCCGACGTCGACGACGAGTGGGTCGCCGAGAACACCGAGTTCGACGACATCGAGGCGCTGGCCTTCGGACTGCTTTCCGAAGAGACGACGCTGCGCGAGCAGGGACTCGCACCGGTCCTCCGGCTGCACCCGCCGCGTGGTGGACACGACGGGCTCAAACAGCCGACCCAGGCGGGTGGGCAGCTCGGCAAACACACGACCGAGGAGATCGACGAGCTCCTCACAGCGATGCGATAACAATGACGAGTAAGAAACGACGACAGCGTGGATCACGCACGCACGGTGGCGGCACGCACAAGAACCGACGTGGCGCAGGCCACCGAGGTGGCCGTGGGAACGCTGGTCGGGACAAACACGAGTTCCACAACCACGAACCGCTCGGGAAATCCGGCTTCAAGCGGCCCCAGAAGCTCCAGGAATCGGTTGCGGAGATCGACGTCCGCGAACTCGACGAGGACGCTGCGCTGCTCGCTGCGGACGGCGTCGCCGAGGAGACGGACGGCGGCTACCGCATCGACGCGCGCGACGTCGTCGAGGACGGGCACGCGGTCGACGTCGTGAAGGTCCTCGGTGGCGGCCAGGTACGTAACGAACTGGTCGTCGTCGCCGACGACTTCTCCGACAGCGCCGCGGAACTGCTCGAATCGGCCGGCGGAGAGGCGGAACTGACCGAACGCGGTGAGGAGCGCCAGGCCGAGATGGAAGCCGATACATCTACGGACGAGGAGTCAGAAGAGGCCGCGTAGCATGGGTTGGAAAGAGACCGCTGAACCGGTACTCACCCGGATGCCGTCAGTCCGTCGGCCGGAGGGACACGTCCCCTTCAAGCGCAAGCTAGCCTGGACTGCCGGTATCCTGGTGCTGTATTTCTTCCTGACGAACGTCTACCTGTACGGGCTGGGAACTGGTGGCGCCGGAGACGTCTTCGGACGCTTCCGCTCGATCCTGGCTGGCGGCAGAGGTACCATCCTGCAGCTCGGTATCGGACCGATCGTTACCGCGTCCATCGTGCTGCAGCTGCTGGGTGGCGCGGACCTGCTGGGGCTCGACACCCAGAACAATCCGCGCGATCAGATTCTGTACCAGGGCCTCCAGAAGTTCCTGGTGATCGTGATGATCTGCCTGACCGGCCTGCCGATGGTGTTTGCCGGGAACTTCCTTCCGGCGAGCCCGACGGTCGCCAACCAGCTTGGCATCGGGGCGCTCGGCGTCAAGTGGTTGATGTTCGCGCAGATCTTCGTCGGAGGGATCCTCATCCTGTTCATGGACGAGGTCGTCTCGAAGTGGGGCGTCGGCTCCGGTGTGGGTCTGTTCATCATCGCCGGCATCAGCCAGTCGCTGGTGGGCGGTCTCTTCACGGTTCCGCAGATCGGCGGTCAGACGATCGGGTTCATCCCGGCGTGGATCGCCATCGCCATGGGGGACCTCCAGATCGGGCCGCTGTTCGGCGGTGGCCTCCAGCAGGCGCTGTTCAACTCCCAGTACGGGATCATCTCGCTGTTCACGACGGTCCTCATCTTCGTGGTCGTCGTGTACGCCGAGAGCGTCCGCGTCGAGATTCCGCTCAGCAACTCGCGGGTGAAAGGTGCGCGTGGCCGCTTCCCGGTCAAGCTCATCTACGCCAGCGTCCTGCCGATGATTCTCGTCCGCGCGCTGCAGGCCAACGTCCAGTTCCTGGGACGCATCCTGAACGCCCAGATGGCGAACATGCCGGGCTGGCTCGGCGTGTACTCGAGTGGGCAGCCCGTCGGCGGGTTGTTCTACTTCCTCGCGCCGATCCAGTCACCGGGCCAGTGGATGTGGTGGCTCGGCCAGACGACGGCCGAACCCTGGATGATCGCGATTCGCGTGCTGATCGACCTGACGTTCATGGTCATCGGCGGCGCGATCTTCGCGATCTTCTGGGTCGAAACCACCGACATGGGGCCGGAGGCGACTGCCCAGCAGATTCACGGCTCTGGGATGCAGATCCCGGGCTTCCGGCAGAACCCCGGCGTGATCGAGAAGGTGCTCGAACGGTACATCCCGCAGGTCACCGTCATCGGCGGTGCGCTCGTGGGACTGCTCGCCGTCGCAGCGAACATGCTCGGGACCATCGGCAACGTCGGTGGGACCGGCCTGCTGCTGACAGTCTCGATCACCTACAAGCTCTACGAGGAGATCGCCGAAGAACAGCTCATGGAGATGCACCCCATGATGCGCCAGGTCTTCGGCTCAGATTAAATACAACTTCTCTATTTTTTTGCGGGGCATCGAACCGGTTAGCTGTGCCCATCTGACGTAGCGGATGCGGTGCCAATTATACTATAGTACCAAACTGACCATCACTGGTTGGTTGCATGTGGCGCAACATGTATTGCGCGAGGGCCTATACGTGTGAGTATGGCAACTGAGGACACTCCCGAAGAGACGAAAGTAAGTGAGCGGGGGATGGTCACGATCCCGGCGGCGCTACGTCGACGGCTCGACATCGAGGCGGGCGATAAGCTTCGCTGGGATACCGACGAGGAGGGAAATCTCTCCATTGAAATCGTTCGACAGCGCTACGGTGCGTTCGAAGACGACGATCTGAAGGCTTCGATGGGTGGCGATGGCCTCGAAACGCACGATCTCACCGGGAACGAGGATGATCCGGCGTTCCCTGAGGATGCCTGAATGGCGGTTGCCGTCCTCGATTCCAACGTTCTCATCGACTACAAGGACACGAGTTCGGATGCCCGGCACGAACAGGCGGAAGAAATCGTCTACGCCATCGATAGGGGTGACCTTCCGACCGCCCGCGTCACGAATTACGTGCTTTTGGAATCCTTGAACTGGATTCACGAGCGGCAACGCCACGATATTGCGGTCGACCTCCGCAATCGCCTCTCCGACTCAGCGGGCTTCGAGTTGGTGCATTCAGCACAGAAGGATTTCTACCGTGCCGTGGAACTTTTTGAAACCTACGATGGGTTCGCGTTCGGTGATGCAACCATCGTTGCGTACATGGAGCGAGCAGACATCGAGTATCTCTATTCGTTCGACGATGACTTCGACGTGATCGAAGACATCACCCGACTGGATACGGCGGACAACCCTTTCAGCTGAGTACGGATCATCGGAGCAATCGGGGCAATGTCGATCGACCAGCGCGGTGATTCAACGTGCTGAGCGTTCCACCGAGTGGCGTTGCGTTCGAACACCACGACCAGTACCGATGGTGCGCCAGGTCTTCGGCAGCGACTAACGCGACACACCCGTTTTCATTTCCAACCACCTGATCACGTCTCCCGCGGTCATCAGCACGTGGGCCCGACACGGCGAGCCGTGCTCACGGCTGGGGCAGTCGCCATCTCCCTCGGCGGTCGTCTGCGTGCCCCGTCGTCGGATGGGCCGCCGTACGAAACGTACGAGGTCGACGACGGGCCGGTGTACGGCCCCGGACTCGAAGCCGAGCGGCAGATCGCCTTCGACGCTGGGCTCGTCACCACCGAGGCCGACGGGGGCGCGTTCCAGTCACGACTTACGCCGACGGACAGGCAGTTCATCGACCGAATCGAGTTCCCGACGGACGCACCTCCTGCCACTGCCGACCGGGTGATCACGACGCTGCTCGTCACATGCGAACGCGACGGACGGTTCCAGCGCGGACGCACGTCGAACTGACCCCTGAACGAACGTCACGAGACCCGGTGTGGAGACCGTAGCAAACAGCGACTGCGCGCGACTGGTCACCCGATCAGCCGTTCGAGCAGCGACCGATTGCGTTTCTTCTCGGCGAGCAGCACCGAACACTCGACGTCGTCGATCACGTCGAGGACGAGCGCACCGCGGACGAGTCGCGAGAGCAGCCCTTCCTCGGTCGCGCCGATGATGAGCAGGGAGGCGTCTTCGGCGGCGGTTTCGATCGCCGTCTCGACGTCGCCGGTCTCGACGCGCAGCCGGGCGTCGCCGATACTGTGGTCGGCCGCCCACTGGCTGAGGAACGTCTCGCCTTCCGCCTGGTCGTCGGCGACGTGCAGGAGCGTGACCTCGCTGTCGAACTCGGCCTGGAGCGTCTTGGCGATGGCCGCGCTCAGGTCCGAGTCCGGACCGCCGGCCGTCGGGACGAGGATGTTCGAGGCGTCGAAGCCGCGGTCCTTCAGCACGAGGAAATCGCAGGGGAGGTCGTGTGCGAGTTCGTCGATGGCGGACTCGGCGCGGCCGGGCGACCCGTGGGCGTCGGGACCCCATCCCATGACGACGAGGTCGGCGTCGTGGGTCCGGGCGGCACTGAAGATCTCCTCGAACGAGCGGTGCGAAACGATGGTCTGGGTCTCGACCGGCACGTCGAACGTTTCGGCGTCGTCCTTGGCGGCTGCCAGCAGTTCTTCGGACTGGCCGTCGATCTCGTCGACGTGTTCGGCACCGTACGCCAGCGACGTCTGGTCGGGGACGGTGACGATGTGGGTTGCGAGGACGCTCCCGTTCCGCTCTTTGGCTACGGCACTGGCGAGCGTGATCAGTTCTTTCTCGTTTTCGGGATTCGCCAGCGGGACCATCACGCGGTACGTTCCCCCGTCGGGTTCGACGCCGCTGGCGGCTGCGACGGCCGAATCGGGCATCGTTTCGGAGCGCTCCTGGATGTACTCGCCGAGGATGCCCTGTTTCTCCGCGCGCGAGCGGGCGTACACGAAGTACCACAAGATGGCCGCGCCGACGAGTGCGAACCCGAGCTGGAGGATCGTCGCGTCGATGAAGTAGATCAGGGCAAACGAGGAAATCGCGCCCAGAATGGGGGTGATCGGGTACAGGGGCACCCGGTAGTCTGGTTCGTACTCGCTCGGATCGGCCGTCCGCATCACGATGAGTGCGATATTGAGCAGCCCGTAGATGACCAGGTGCAGGAAACTCGCCGTGCTGGACAGCGAGACGATGGCGTTCCCGCCGATGGCGTTCGCCGCCAGGATGAAAAACAGGATGAGCCCGCCGGTCACCGCGATCGATCGGTACGGCGTCGCGAATCGGGGGTGAATGTTGTTCAGCGCCGGCGTGATGAGCCTGTCGCGGCCCATGGCGAAGTTGATCCGTGAGGACGCGAGGATCGACGCGTTCGCGGAGGACGCCGTCGCCAGCAGTCCGCCGAACAGCATCGAGACGGCACCGATCGGTCCCAGAAGCTCGCTGGCGGCCGAAACGACGACGATGTTCCCGGCAGCCTGTTCAGCCGCGATAAAGCCCTGCTCGACGGCGGCACTCATCGCGACCAGCACGAGCGCGTAGATGGCAGTCACGAGGACGACGCTCCCGATGACCGCCCGGGGAAGGTTCTTCCCGGGGTTTTTGATCTCCTCGGCGACGCTCGTGATCTGGACGAAGCCGAGATACGAGACGAAGATGATCCCGGTCGTCACCATCATCGGCCCGTACCCCTTGGCCGTCGGCAGGTTCGCCGGATCGGCCCGGAGCGCGCCGGCGATGGTGAAGACGGTCAGGATCGCCACCAGGATGACGACGATGACGTTCTGGAGCCGGCCGGTCTCTTTCGCGCCGACGTAGTTGACGGTGATGAAGAACGCACCACCGACGAGGGCCAGCAGCGTCACTGCGTCCATCGCGATGGGGCCGAGGCCGATCGTCTCACCGATGCTCACGATGGTGGCGCCGAGGCCGACCTGCTCTCCGAGGCCGACGACGACAGCGCCGAACCTGATCGTGTCGCCGAGACCGACGATGTCCTGGATGTACTCGCCGAAGCCGACCATGTAGAATGCCGAAGCGAAGGCCAGCCCGAGCCAGTTCGCCCAGCCGGCGATCGAGCCGAACAGGGGGCCGAGCGCGTGGTTGACGTAGTAGTAGGCGCCGCCGGATTTCGGCATGGCGGTCCCGAGTTCGCTGGCCGACAGCGCGGTCAACAGCGCAATCCCGCCGCCGATGAGGAAGGCGATGATGGCGAACGAGCCGGATTTCTGGATGGCGTCGCCGGGCAGCACGAAGATTCCGGCACCGATCATCGTCCCGACGCCGATGGTCAGCGCCGCGAGCGGGCCCAGGTCCTTGGCGAGTTCCTCGTCGCTCATTCCGTATCACCGTCGGGCAGGACGACGACCGGTCGGTCTCGCTTGGTGATGAGGTCGAGTGCGACGTCGCCAGTCAGCAGACGCATCCATCGACTGCCGCCCCGCGGCGTGAAGACGACACTCGTCGCGTTCTCCTCGTCGGCGGCCGCGAAGATCGTCTCGGCCACGTCGGTCCCGTAGTCGATGCGGGTGTCGACGTCGACGGCGTCGTCTAACTCCTCGTGGACGATCTCGAAGATACGTTCGGCTTCCTCCTCGCGTTGCTCGACGGAGGCCTTGTCCGGTGCTCCGCCAGCCTTCTCGACGACGTGGACGGCGACGACGTGCTCGCCGACGTACGGGGCGAGTGCGCGGGCAGTGGAACGGGCGTCGTCGCGGCTGGCGACGGGGAGCAGCACGCGCTCGAACAGGTCAGACATGTGTAGAGACGTATCCGTGTCCGGTCGCTTCGGCCAGTGTTCCGAATCCAGCGACGGCGTGACGATTCATATCCGTCGGTGAGTCCGGACTGAACTTAAGTTCTCGTACATGTCTTCACACAGGTCTGGGTGCAATCGCCGGTCCGCCCGAAGGGAAATTCACTTACCCACCCCGACAGAACCACCGCGATATGAATCCTGTGCCGGGTGATCGTCCGTGCGCGTAATTATCGTCGGTGCAGGCCAGGTCGGGTCGACCATCGCGGCGAGTCTTGCCGACAGTCACGAAGTCGTGGTCGTCGACATCGATCCCGACCGCGTGGAATCGCTGACCTACGCGATCGACGTCCTCGCCGTCGAAGGCGACGGTGCTTCCGTGGATACGCTCAAAGAAGCGGGCATTGAGAAGGCGGACCTGCTCATCGCCAGTACTGACGACGACGAGACGAACATCGTCACCTGCGGGACGGCAAAGACCGTCGGTGATGCCTTTACGATCGCCCGCGTCAAGAGTACGAAGTTCCTGAACACGTGGCAACAGGCCGAAGGTGCCTTCGGCGTCGACCACATGGTCGGCACGAACCTCCTGACCGCGCAGACGGTCGTTCGCGTCATCGGACTCCCGGCCGCCCGAGACGCCGATACGTTCGCGCAGGGAGTCGTCCAGATGGCCGAGTTCACCATCGCGCCCGACAGCCCGGTCGCCAACCAGACGGTGCAAGAGGCTGATCGGTTCGAATCGCTGACGTTCGCGGCCCTGCTCGGCGACGACGAAGTCGTCATCCCTCGCGGTGAGACGGTCATCGAACCGAACAGTGAGGTCGTCGTCATCGGGAGTCCCGAGAGCGTCCGTCAGTTCGGCACTGCTGTCGCGCCTGATGCGGAGGCCGTTACCGACGTGCTCATCGACGGCGGTAGTGACATCGGCTATCACATCGCCCGCCTGCTCGAAGACCAGGGGCTCAAGCCACGCTTGATCGAACAGGACCCGAAACGGGCACGGGAACTCGCCGAGCAGCTCCCGGGGACGACCGTCATGGAGAGCGATGCGACCGACCGTGAGTTCCTCGAACGCGAGCACGTCGACGACGTGGACGTGGTCGTCTCCGCACTGGACAACGACGAAAAGAGCCTGTTGTCCGGACTGCTGGCGAAGCGACTCGGGGCGAACCGCGCAATTTCGGTGGTCGACAACGGTGCGTACGTCGATCTGTTCGAGGAGGTCGGCGTCGACGTCGCGGTCAACCCGCGCGAGGCGACGGCAGAGGAGATCACGCGGTTCACTCGCGAACAGCACGCCGAGAACGTCGCACTCATCGAGTCCGATCGCGCCGAGGTCATGGAGATCGAAGTCGACGGCGAGAGCGTCCTCTCGGGGAAACCGATCCGTGAGTCCGTCGGCGACCTCCCCGACGGCGTCGTGATCGGCGCGATTACGCGGAACGGTGAATTCGTGAAACCACGCGGTGACACTGTCATCGAGGTCGACGACCACGTCGTCGTGTTCGTCGACGCCGACGCGATCGAGGAGGCGACGCCGAAACTGTGACGATGCATCTCCGTGTCGACTGGCGGGCGGCGACGAGTCTCGTCGGCACCGTCATCAAGTACCTCTCGGTCGCACTCCTCCTCCCGCTCGTCACGGCACTCGTTTACCGGGAAGGAGTCGTCGCCTTCGGCATCTCCATCGGGGCCGTCGTCGTGATCGGATACTTCCTCGAACGGCTTGACCCCGACCCCGACCTGGGCGCCCGCGAGGGCTTCCTCATGGTTGCGCTCACGTGGCTGCTCGTGCCGATCATCGCGACGCTTCCGTACCTGCTGTCGGGGTACCTCGGTGAGGACCCCTCGACCCTTAGCTATCCGGTCAACGCGCTGTTCGAGACGATGTCCGGGTTCACGACCACCGGCGCGACCGTCATGGGCGACATCTCGCTGGAGCGCCACTCCCACGCCTTGTTGCTGTGGCGGCAACTCACTCAGTGGCTCGGCGGCATGGGAATCGTCGTTCTCGCCGTCGCCATTCTGCCGGAACTCTCGGTCGGTGGCGCACAGCTCATGGACGCGGAAGCGCCGGGTCCGGGCATCGAGAAGCTGACGCCCCGGATCGCCGAGACGGCGCGGGCGCTCTGGCTTGCGTATGCTGGGTTCACCGTCCTGCAGTTCCTGCTCCTGTACGGTCTCCACCTCGCGGGACTGGCCCCGAACATGGGACTGTACAACGCCATCGCACACCCGTTCACGACGATGCCGACCGGGGGGTTCTCCCCGGAGGCCCGGAGTATCGAGGCGTTCTCGGCGGCCGTTCAGTGGGTCATCATCCCGTTTATGATCGTCGCAGGGACGAACTTCGCGCTGTTCTGGCGAGCGCTCACCGGCGAGCCCGGCGTGCTGTTCGAGGACAGCGAGTTCCGGTTCTACCTGGGCATCATGGGTTCGCTGAGTGCCGTCGGCGCCGTCCTGTTGTTCACCGGTGCAGGACTGGCGATGGTCCCGGAGCTGATCCCGCCGATCGTCAGTGAGTGGGAGCCGGCGCTCCGGCACGCCACGTTCCAGGTCGTCTCGATCGTGACGACGACCGGCTACGCGAGCATGGACTTCAACACCTGGAGCGGCGTGACCCAGTACCTGCTGCTGTTCGGGATGTTCATCGGCGGTTCTGCCGGATCGACCGGCGGTGCCATCAAGATCGTCCGGTGGCTGGTCATCATCAAGTCCATCCGGCGGGAACTGTTCACGACGGTCCACCCGGAAGCCGTTCGACCAGTTCGGCTCGGTGGCCGTGCGCTCGACGAGCAGGCGCTCCGCGGTATCTACGTGTTCACACTGCTGTACCTGGCAATCTTCCTCGTGGCGGTGGTCATCATCCTGATCGACGCTACTCGGGTTTCTGACTTCCACCTCACGGCGTTCGACGCGATGAGTGCGGTCGCGGCGACGCTTGGGAACGTCGGGCCGGGCTTCGGCGTGGTCGGCCCGATGAACTCCTATCTCGATTTTCCTCGGACCTCGAAGCTGTTCATGGTGTTTCTGATGTGGATCGGTCGCCTGGAGATCATCCCGGTGCTAGTCTTGCTGACAAGTGCCTACTGGCGGTCCTGACACGGCTACGACGAGCTGCGGCCGACCACTTTTGCGTGTGCGTGGCGTGTGCTAGCTAATGGTCGAGCACACGCGAACACTGGGATTCAAGATCGCCTTTGCAATCGGCCTCGGAACGATGATCGCGGCGGGCATCTTTTCCCTGTCTGGCACTGCCGTGGCAGAGATCGGTAGCAGCGCCGTCATCGCGTTCGTCATCGCGGCCGTCGTCGCCGGCATCACAGCGGCCTCCTACTCCGAGTTCGCCTCGATCTACTCGGAGAACGGTGGTGGGTACCTCTTCTCGTCGCGAACCTTCGAACACGAGACGCTGGTGTACACCATCGGCGCCATGCTGTTCCTGGGGTACACCGGCACGACGGCCTTCTACCTGGCCACGATGGACGAGTGGTTCTTCCGGTTTATCGTCCCTGAGTCGCTCCACTGGCTTCCACACGGCACGACAGGTATCCTGGCCGTCCTCCTCCTCGGGTGGCTGAACGCGAGAGGCACCGAGGAGAGCGGGACCTTCCAACTGCTCGTCACGGGGGCGAAAGTGGCTGTCCTGATCGCGTTCGTCGGCGGCGCGTTCGCGTTCGAGGGGCCGACCACGGCCGTCGGGACCTTCGCCGGTGGGTTCTCCACTGACGCGGTCGGCATCGTCACCATCGCCGCGCTGGCGTTCATCACCTTCTTCGGCTTCTCGGCGATCGCCGCCAGCGCCGGCGAGATCATCGAACCCCGCAAGACCGTCCCGCGAGCCATCGCCGCCAGCATTCTCACCGTGACGGTCCTCTACGCGTTCGTCATCATCGCCATGGTGAACTCGCCGATTCCCGCGGAGATCATCGCCCAGGAAGGCGAGACGGCGATGGGTCGGGTCGCGTCGGCGTTCCTGGGACCGATCGGCCAGTCGCTCATCGTCGCCGGTGCCATCTTCAGCATGGTCAGCGCATCGAATGCGAGCATCCTCGCAGCTACGGGTATCGGGTCGCTGATGGGCCGACAGGGCCAGGCACCCCGGCCGTTCTCCCGCATCCACCGCCGCTACAACACGCCATACTGGAGCGTCACGGCGGCGACCGGCACGATCGTCGTTCTCATCCTGCTGTTCATCGGTGTGTTTCCAGCCGAGGGTGGCGGACTGGTTCCGTTCGATCTGACCGTCCCGTTCCCGCTGTTCGGCGCGCTCACGCTGACCGACCTGGGACTGACGGTGCTCACCGGGTTCGCGACGCTCAACCTCCTGCTCCCGCTGTCACTAGTCAACGTGGCACTCATTTATTCCCGGAGGCGGTATCCGGACATTGAACGGGGATTCCGGGTGCCTGGCGTCCCGTACGTTCCCGTCCTGGGCATCCTGGCCAACGTTGCGCTCATCTACAACTTGCCAGTGAAAGGCGTCATCGTGGGTCTGGTAGTCAACGCCGTCGTCCTCCTCGGATATCTGGTCTGGGGCGGCGCGCCGAACGTAGACGAACTGTTCGAGGAAGTCGTGGCACCGTCACAGCCGGGTGCCGGCCGGGAGACCCAACCGACGGGAGCCGAGCCGGAAACCGAAGATCGCTATCGGATTCTCGTTGCCGTTGCTCGACCGGAGCGTGCCCAACACTATACTCAACTGGCCGCCCTCCTGGGGAATTTGCAGGCCGACGACCCGATCGTACAGGTCTTGAACGTGACGCGGGTTCCCGAACAAACGCCCTTCGAGGCGGTGACGGAGACCGCCGTGGGGCGCACTCGTCGGATTGAAGAACTGCTCGCCGACGTCGACGTCGACGCCGAGTACACAGTGGAAGGCCACACCTGCCAGGACGTCGCGTTCGACATCGTCCAGACTGCTCGAAACACCGACGCCGACCAGATTCTGATGGGGTATCCCGAAGAACACACCGACGTCGCAGAGCAAGTCGAGTACAAAACACCGTGTCCCGTCATGTTTGTCGACGGGTTCACCGACCCGACAAACATCGACGTCGTCAACGTCGGTGCCGGCGGCGGTCCGCATCATCAGGCTGCCCTCCCACTCGTCGAGCGTCTCGGCCTGAGTGGCGTCGAAATAAACGTCATTAACGTCACGCCCCAGGGTGGCGGGGGACGAGCGGAGACGTCGGACGAGACGCTGGCTGCACTGTCCGACGCACCAACGGTCAACGTTCAGAACGTCACTGCGACGACCGTCGCGCAGGGACTGGTCGATACTGCCGTCGAAAACGGTGGGATTCTCCTCATCGGTGCCACACGGACGCGGCGACTCCGCAAGTGGGTATTCGGCAGCACGCCTGATCGCGTGATCGATCTGGCCGATGGGGCCGGTGTCCCAGTAATCGTCTTCGCCGGACCGCGCGGTGTTCACGGTCCTGTCGAGGACTACGTGTATCCCATCTATCGGTCTCTCACCGGCCGGTCGCGTACGACTGACGATTCTGAGGAGCCGACGACTGCCATCCCAGAGGCCGAACAGTAGTTCCGCTTCGGCGGGCTTCTCCGACGCTCAGGTCTCGCTTGGAGACACTCGGATCAGGGTTCCAGCCCGTAGATCGCTGACCGAACGAAGACGAGCACCGGAATGATCTCCAGGCGACCGATCCACATGTTGAGCGTGAACATCGCTTCGGCGAGCGGGTGCATCGTCGGGCCGGTGATGCCCGAGGAGAGGCCGACGTTGCCCTGGGCGCTGGCGACCTCGAACAGCGCGTCGGCGTAGCCGAAGCCTGGCGCGACGTTGGCAAGCACGATACTGCTCGCGATGAGGAGGAGTATCCACAGAATCGTGACGATCGCCGCTTCGCTGAACTCCCGTTCCATCTCCTCGCGGTCGAGCGTGCGGTCCCCGAGGCGGGCGGTGATGACGGCGTTCTTCGGCAGGAACACGCGCGAGAACTGCCAGATGATCCCCCGGGCGATGGTGTACCCGCGGATGATCTTGATGCCGCCGACGGTCGACCCAGCGGCACCGCCGAGCGTCATCGCACCGACGAGCATCACTTTGCCGCCAGCGACCCAGCGACCGATCGGTGCCGACTGGAAGCCAGTACACGAGAGGGCGCTCACCCACTGGAACGTCGAGTCCCGGACCGCGTCGCTCTCCTGGGGACCCAGCACCTGAACCGACTGCGGGAGGAACGACTGGGTCGCGAAGGCGTCGCTGGCGACCGGGACTGACAGCGCGTTCTGGAGCGAGAGGCCGACGACGCCGAGCGCGAGCAGGACGAACAGCCACCGCGTCTGGAGGTCTTCGCGGAGTTCAGCGAACTGTCTGTCGTGAACGAGGAGGTAGTGAACGGGAAACGCGATGGCTCCCAGAATCATGATCGGGAGCAGAACCGTCTCGACCAGCGGCGAGTTGTAGGTCGCGATGGAGTTGTCCGTGACCGAGAACCCGCCCGTGGTCAGGCCGGTCATGGCGTGGTTGAGCGCCTGCCAGGCGGCCTCCCACAGCGGGAGCGACTGGGCGTACGCGCTGTCGCTCGCCAGGATCGCGCCGAACAGGAGCACGAACGACAATAGCGTGTACCCGACGACGAGTTTCCAGACCGTCCGCACCGTCGAGACGACGCTGGGATGGATCTTCTCCTCGCGGGCTTCGCTCCGATAGAGCGTGTAACTTCCGCTGCCCGGGCGGGAGAGGATCGAGACTGTGAGCACGATCACGCCGACGCCGCCGACCCACTGGATGAACGAGCGCCACCACTGGATCGAGCGGGGGAGCGACGGCTCGTGAATCGCCATCGTCAGGCCGCTGCCGGTCCAGCCGCTCATGCTCTCGAAGAAGGCGTGCAGCGGGTCCCGGAAGTACGCGAGACTGGACAGCGTCGTCGTGCCGCCGACTTTGATCGGTTCCCACGCGCTCGTGTCCATGCCCGCGGGGACGAACGTGTCCATGACTGCTGGCGGGGTCAGCCAGGCCGTCAGAAAGAACGGGATGGCGCCGAAGGCGGCGGTCATGAACCACCCGCCGGCGGCGATGACCATCCCGTGTTTCATCCGGGGATTCGGCGCGTCCACGAACCCGCGATTGGCCAGTCCGCCGACGGACGCGGTCGCACCCGCCGCGAGGAAAAAAGCCATCGCGGCGTAGAACTCCCGGAACCCGAGGGCGATGGCTGCCGTGATGACCATCAGCCCGGCTTCCATCAACAGGAGCTTCCCGATGTCCCGGGCGATGATCCTGAGGTCGGTCGGGAGCAGGCCGTCGTTCCGTCGCGACATGTCAGCTATGGTCCTCGGTATGGCCGAAGACGTCCGTCACGCCGGGCGTCGCTCCCGTCGCCGAGTAAACCGTTAGCAGGTCGCCGGCGTCTATCCGAACGTTCCCGCGGGGCGTTATCGGCTCGCCCCGGCCGTTGCGCTCGATGGCGACGACCAGCGTCTCGCCCCCGACGAGCCCCTCTTCGTTGGCCTCCTGGAGCGTCTTCCCGACGATAGGTGCGTTCTCCTTGACGCTGATCTCGAACACTTCCGCCTCTTCACCGATGCGCATGAAGTCGACGATGGAGGGGCGCTTGACCGCCCGATACAGGTGCTCGGCGATGAGGCTTTGGGGGTTCTCCATCGTGTTCACGCCGATCTGTCGGAACAGGCTCATGTGCTCGGGATTGTGCACGACGGAGACGACTTCCGGCACGTCCAGTTCCTGTGCGAGCAAACAGACCATGATGTTCGTCGCGTCCTGGTCGGTCGTCGAGATGAGCGCGTCTGCCCGGTCGGAACCGGCGTCTTTCAGCGTCTCTTTGACCGTCGCGTCGTCGTTGATGACGAGACAGTCGTACTGTCTCGACGCTCGTTCGGCCCGCTCGGCATCGCGTTCGATGACGACGACTTCGTTGCCGCCGGCCGTCGCGATCTCGATGAGCGGCGTCCCGATGTCACCCGCCCCGACGATGACGATATACATCTGTCGCGGTGTTGAAAACCGACCGATGAAAACCTACCGTTCTCGGCGCACCTCCCAAAAAGGTTAAACGAACGGTCGTCCCGATACCCGATAATGGCACGCACACGATCGATCGACTATCCCACGTGGACCAAGCGCAGCTTCCTGATCGGCATCTCGCTGTTCGTGGCCGGCCTGCTGGCCGACGTGATCGGGAGCACGTACTTCGGCCCGCTTCCCGGGTGGGAACACACGCTCTTCGTCGACATGGAGTTCCTCGGCATCTTCGTCGCGCTCCTGGCGCCCATCGTCTTCGGTATCGTTCTGCCCCTGCTCGAATAGCTACGGTTCGACGATCGCCAGCGCGTAGCTCTCCTCGAAGTCGTAGACGTCCAGAAACAGCCGGTCGACGAAGTCCGCGGTGTGTTTCGGGTCCGCCAGCGCGGAAATGTGTATCTCGCCAGCGGGGGCTTTCCGGGTCGCCGGCTGGGCGATCTTGAACACGTGGAAGTCCGCGAGCAGCGCGTCCAACCGGTCGCGCTCGGCGTCGCCGACCTCGACGGTGATCTCGCGGTCGACGTACTCGACGACCGGCGACTCGTCGTCGGTTTCGGCACCGAAGTACACTGCCGATTGGCTGCCCGCCCGCCGATGAGCCGTGATGGCTTCGGCTAACTTCGCCCGACGTGTGGCGGCGTCTTCGCGCTCCGGACCTGCCATACCGGTACCTTCTCCGTCGACGGGCAAAAGCGCGATGCCACGCTCCTGTCTGCTTCCCGGGGTACTATAGGAGATACCACGCCAGCAGGACCAGGACGAGCACTTTCTTGACAAGGATGACGCCGATGATCGTCTGCTGTGTCGTCGCCGTCCGGAGCGCGCGGATGGCGCGGCGCGGCAGGTTCGGCAGTCGCGCGAGTTCCCGCGCCAGCAGGCGCAGTTCGGTCCTGAACGTCTCGGCCGCCGAGCCACTCCCCTCGACGTGGGCGGCGTGCGCCGACGGCACCCACTCGCCGCCGGTGTAGGTGACCTCGACGGTCTCGCCCTCGAGGAACTCGACCTGCTCGAACGCGAACCCTGCGGACTCGGCGAGCGATTCGAGCTGGAGGACGTCCCGGTCGTCGTTCAGCTCGTAGCGAAACCGGACCGCCTCGGCACGCCAGTCGAACCGGGCCGTGAGGACCACCGTCCGGGTCCCGACGGCGACGTCCGTCACCTGCGCCAGCTCCGTGTTCCCCTGTCGCTGGCGCTTTTTCGTCGTCAGGTGTTCGTACTCGCTGACGGGTTCGCTCATGCGAATACCTCGTCCCCGACCCAACATAAGTTTATTTCTGGCATAATAGTTTACAAAAATCGAACGAGCGTTTTCAGAACGCCCCTGTCTTGGGGCCTGTCTGTCACTCTCTCCCACTACTTATCAGGGTAGAAACCCTTTAGCGAATCGTTCGGCTATGTCGGTGCAATGAGTTACAAGATCGGGCTGGTCGGCAAACCCTCGGTGGGGAAGTCGACGTTTTTCAACGCTGCCACGATGAACGACGTGCCGGAGGGCGCCTACCCCTTCACGACGATCGATCCGAGCGTGGGCGAGGCCTACGTGCGAGTCGACTGCGCCGCGCCGGAGTTCGACCACACCTGCACGCCGAACCACGGCTACTGCGAGGAGGGGACGCGGTACGTTCCCGTCAAACTCGTCGACGTCGCTGGCCTCGTCCCGGGTGCCCACGAGGGCCGGGGACTGGGTAACCAGTTCCTCTCGGACCTGAACGAGACGGACGTGCTGGTCCACGTCGTCGACTTCTCGGGGACGACGGACATGGAGGGCGAAGCCACTGAAGGTCACGACCCCCGCGAGGACATCGACTTCCTGGAGAACGAACTCGACATGTGGTACCTCGACATCTTAGAGAAGGGGATCGAGCGCTACCGGTCGGGGTACGAAGGCGAAGAGAAGGAGATCGAGGTCGACC
Source organism: Halorientalis brevis (assembly GCF_023077655.1). Lineage (NCBI taxonomy): Archaea > Methanobacteriati > Methanobacteriota > Halobacteria > Halobacteriales > Haloarculaceae > Halorientalis > Halorientalis brevis. Next base: position 507,460 of record NZ_JALLGV010000003.1, read on the forward strand.
TCGCCGAGCAGATGAGCGCGTTCCGGACGAACAAAGACGAGATCAAGCAGGTCATCCTCTCGCTCGGACTCGACCTCGACCCGGAGACCTGGGACGAAGACGACCGGGAACGCCTGGCTCGCGAGATTCGCATCCGGACCAAGCCGATGATCGTCGCGGCCAACAAGATGGACACCCCCGAGGCACAGGAAAACTTCGAGGAGATCACCAGCGATCCCGAGTACGAGCACCTGACTGTCGTCCCCGTCTCTGCGCACGCCGAGAAGGCGCTCAAGCAGGCCGACGAGCAGGGCGCCGTCGAGTACCGTCCCGGCGCGAGCGAGTTCGACATCGTCGCCGACCTGAGCGACGAGCAGGCGGCCGGCCTCGAACAGATTCGGTCGTTCGTCACGGCGTTCGAGGGGACGGGCGTCCAGCAGGCCATCGAGACCGCGCTGTTCGAGGAGTTCGGGGCCATCGCCGTCTTCCCCGGCGCGGAGAGTCCCCAGGAGGACGGCACCTTCCTGCAGGACTGTTTCGTCCTCCCCGAGGGCGCGACCGCCGAGGAGTTCGCGTACTTCCTGCACACCGACATCGGCGACGGGTTCCTCCACGGGAAAGACGTTCGGTCGGGCCGCCAGATCGGCTCCGATCACGAACTCGACCACCGGGACGTCGTCGAGATCACGACGACGAACTGACTGCTCACTGCGATCGTGTGCGCTCACCGCCACGCCGACCCCAGTTTTACACGGCTTGCGGTCATTCTCTCGACAGATGAGTACCGCGGAAACTGACGAGTCCATCGCCGCCCGGGAATCGTCGAGCCGGAAGTACCGCGTCCTGATCGTCCTCGCGCTCGCCGAGTTGCTGGCGATGACGCTCTGGTTCTCGGCGTCGGCCGTCGGGCCGGAACTCGCCGCGGCGTGGGGCCTCTCGGGTGCCGAGACCGCGTGGCTGACGAACGCCGTGCAACTGGGCTTCGTCGTCGGCGCACTGCTTTCGGCGGTGTTTACGCTTTCGGACGCCGTTCCGCCGCGCCACCTCTTTGCCGTTTCCGCGGTCGTCGGTGCGGTCGCGACCGCCACCATCGCACTGGCGGTCTCGTCGTTCCTCCCGGCCGTCGTCCTGCGCTTTCTCACCGGCGTCGCGCTGGCCGGCGTCTATCCCCCCGGTATGAAGATCATGGCCGGCTGGTTCCGGGAGGGCCGCGGGTTCGCCATCGGGTCGCTCGTCGGCGCACTGACCGTCGGATCGGCCATGCCACACCTGCTCCGGGCGGTCGGCGGCGTCGGCCAGCCGCGACTGGTTCTCCTCGGTGCGGCAGGGCTGGCGGGGATCGGCGGCCTGCTCGTCCTCTCCGTGCGGCCGGGCCCGCACCAGGCTCCGGCAGCGCCGTTCGACCCGGGTGCGGTGCGCCGGATGGTCAGCGACCGGGGGACGATGCTGGCCAACCTCGGCTACTTCGGGCACATGTGGGAGCTGTACGCGGTCTGGACGTGGATTCCCGTCTACCTGGCCGCCAGCTTCGCGGCCAGCGGCGGCGAGTCGGCGGCCTTCGCCGCGCTCGTCGCGTTCGGGACCATCGCCGTCGGCGGCGCGGGGGCGCTCGTCGCGGGCATCTACGCCGATCGGATGGGGCGGACCACGATCACGAGCGCGAGCATGGTCGTCAGCGGGGCCGCGTGCGTCGGTGCCGGGTTCGTCTTCGGCGGCCCCGTCGTCGTCCTCGTGCCCTTCGTGCTCGTCTGGGGGTTCGCCGTCGTGGCCGACTCCGCGCAGTTCTCGGCGGCCGTCTCGGAACTCGCCGAGGACAGTTACGTCGGGTCGGCGCTGACCCTGCAGACGGCCATCGGCTACCTCCTGACGATCGGGTCGATCCAGCTGACGCCGGTCGTCGCCGAGGCCGTCGGGTGGCGCTGGGCCTTCGTCCCGCTGGTCGTCGGCCCCCTCGTCGGCACGGCCGCGATGCTGTACCTGCGGACGCTCCCCGAAGCGAGCGCGCTCGCTGGCGGGCAAGGGTGAGTCGCCGGGGTCTCGAACCGCGCCGTTGAAACCGCTCGGTCGCAATCCTCCTGCAATGACCGAGGACGACCACGAGTGGCAGCCACCGGAACGGGAGACCTTTTCGCACGATCCGATCGCCCACGCCGAGGCGCGCGCCGGCATGACCGTCGGCCAGCTCGCCGACGAGTACGGCGAGGCCGGCATCGGCGCGGCGGACCTCCACGAGGCCGTCGACATCTACGCCGAGATGTTGGACGACGACGTGACGAACTTCGTCGGCCTCGCCGGTGCGATGGTGCCCAGCGGCATGCGCCGCATCGTCGCCGACCTCATCCGCGACGGCCACGTCGACGCGCTCGTCACGACCGGCGCGAACCTCACCCACGACGCCATCGAGGCCATCGGCGGGAAACACCACCACGGGCAGGTCCACGCCGAGGGCAAGACCGAGCGCGAACACGACGAACAGTTGCGAGACGAGGAGGTCGACCGCATCTACAACGTGTATCTCCCCCAGGAGCACTTCGCGCTGTTCGAGGGCCACCTCCGCGACGAGGTGTTTCCGGCCGTCGAGGAGGAAGGCACCGTCAGCATCCAGCGACTGGTTGCGGAACTGGGCCGGGCCAACGGCGAGGTCAACGAACGGGCGGACGTCGAGGAAGGCCCGGGCATCGCCGCCGCGGCGTACGAACACGACGTGCCGGTCTACTGTCCGGCCATCCAGGACTCCGTGCTGGGGCTCCAGGCGTGGATGTACGGCCAGACGAGCGAGTTCTCGCTCGACGCGCTCGCGGACATGAACACCATCACCGATCAGGCGTTCGAGGCGGACGAAGCGGGCGCGCTGGTCGTCGGCGGCGGCGTCCCCAAGAACTTCGTCCTCCAGACGATGCTGGTCGCGCCCGACGCCTACGACTACGCAGTGCAGTTGACGATGGACCAGCCGTCCACCGGCGGCCTCTCGGGGGCGACGCTGGACGAAGCCCGCTCCTGGGGCAAACTGGAGAAGGCGGCACGGAACGCGTCCGTGTACGCCGACGCGACAATCACGCTGCCGCTGGTGGTCGCGGCCGCCCGCGAGCGCGTCGCCGAGTGAGGAGTCCGCAGTCGGTGACGGCCTGCGTGCTACGTTCCGGGGGGCGAGCGGTACTCGTCGCGGAACACGTCGAGGGTCGCGCGGAGTGCGCCGATGACGATCGGGCCGAAAAACAGGCCCATGATGCCCATGACGGTGATGCCGCCGACGAGCCCGAGGACGATGACGGCGGGGCTGACCTGGGCGTAGCGATCGACGACGATCGGCCGCAGGTAGTTGTCCGAGAGACCCACGATGACGCTCCCCCAGAACAGGAGAAACACCGCGGGGAGCAGCTGGTCGTTCGCGATCAGGAACAGGACCGCGGGGCCCCAGACCAGAAACGAGCCGACGATCGGGAGCAGCGAGAGAACCACCATCACGGCGGTCCAGAACAGGGCGCTGGGGATCCCGACGACGAAGAGACCGATCCCTGCGAGAACGCCCTGGACGACCGCCACGAACACGTGTCCGGCCAGCACCGCCCACATGATGTCGTCCAGCGCGGCGTAGAGTTCGTTCTGGACGTGGTCCGGGAGCGGGAGCGTTCGACGCAACCAGGCCATGAACGCGGTCCCGTCCTTGAGGAAATAATAGAGGAGAAACACCGTCAGCCCGAGTCCGACGAACAGGTGCGTCACGGCACCGAACGCACCGAGGAGGCTGCCGAACGCTTGAGTTCCCCCGTCGCTGAGGGCCGACTGGAGCGTTCCCGCGATATCGACCCGGAGCCCCGTGACGCCGTAGATCACCTGCTCTGCCTGCGCGAGCGTGATGTCCCCCTGTCTGACCTGTCGGACCAGGCTGAGCCCTTCAGAGACGACGACCTGCCCGACCACGACGAGCGGTATCAGCAACGCCAGCGTGGCCACGAGAACGAGCAGGCTCGCTGCAACTCGCGCGCCGATTCGCGGTGTGAGACGTCTCTGTGCCGGTTCGAGGAGGTAGGCGAGCAACACGGCGAGCAGGAAAAACTGGAGAAAGGGGGCGACGAACGCGACCGAGAGCCCCAACAGCACGAGTGCGAGCGCGATGAGCACGCCCCTGGTGATATCCATATCACTGGCGTCCACGGCGAGCAGGAAAAGAATCGAGCGAGGGGTTTCGACGCCGACAGGTCACGATTCCGACGCTGTCGTCTCAGTGTCGTCCGACTCGGCGCCGTCGTCGCCGGCGTCTTCTGCGGTGTGTTCGTCGGCGATGATGGGGTCTGATCCGATCGCGGGCGCGGCCGTCACCTGCGGGGTGAGCGGTCTGCCGTGAAGCAACTCGGTGAAGCCGATGCGGACGAGCTGGATGCCGAGCACCAGGAGGAGCGGGCCGAGAAACAGGCCGTACCAGCCAAAGAGGATCGGACCGAGGATGTACGCGAACAGGACGAGGCCGACGTGGGTCTTGCGCCCGGCGATGCGCGGCAGCAGCACCGCCATCGGGACGAGGTCGGCGAACACGAGACAGGCCACGAACAGACCGACCGGAAAGAGCAGCAACGAGGGGTCGGTCCGGGCCGCGACGACCCCGAGATACGCCGTGAGCGGGACGTAGACGAGCTTTCCCACGACGATCGGGACCATGCTCGCGACGCCGGTCAGCAGTGCGAGTGCCGTCGGGAACGGGACTGTCAGACCGGCTGGTGCGAGGAGGTTGAACCCGTGATAGAACACGAGGGTGATGGCGGCCACGACGGCCACCAACAGGACGTTGCCGAAGTAGATGGTTCCGAGGTCGCGGTCCACGGCAGTCGCGTACGCGTGTGCCGGCGCTCCCCGGTCGGCGACGCTCGATTCGAACCAGCCCCGGATGTTGTCGTCGTCACGCAGCAGGTAGAACGCGACCGTCACCGTGATGAACAGGTGGAGGAGGACGTCGGTCAGGAACAGGAGCACGCCGGTGCTGGCGGCGACGACGCTCTGGACGGGGCTGTCGCCGCCGGTCGCGACCTGCTCGGCACCGTCGATCGGATCGGTGAGGTCCGAGAGATCGACGTAGGACGTGATCGTCTCTTCGATCGGTGCGTCCTCCACGAACGTGACCAGTTCGCCGACGCCGACGACGGCGAGCGAGCCGACGATGACGAGCGTGGGGAGTGCCACGGCGAGGAGTGCGACGAGCGCGGCGATGCCGGGCGAGACGTGCCGCTGTAACCGGTGCTGGAGCGGCCTGAGCCCGTAGTAGAGAAAGACGCCGAAGACGAACGTGCCGACGAACGAGTAGAAGACGAACGCGAAGGCCGCTCCGAGCGCCAGCGTGAGCGCCCACCAGCCAGTTCGGTACCGGTCGGTCCCCGGCAGTACTGAGAGCATACCAGCATTCGATACCGCAGGTCAAAAAATAACCACGGTGAGGGCCGGCCATCGCTACGTGAAGTCGACGAGCGGCTTGATGATGCCGTCTTCCTTGCTCTCCATCAGCTCGAAGGCCTCGTCGACGGCCGCGAAGTCGAACTCGTGGGTCGTCATCGGCGTGGGGTCGACGCGCCCCTCGTCGAGGAGTCTGAGCAACCGCTGGAGCCGCAGGCGCCCGCCCGGACAGAGGCCGGTGACGATGTCTTTCTCGGCCATTCCGACGCCCCACTCGCTCCGGGGGATGTTCACGTACTCGCCCTGGCCGTGGTAGCCGACGTTCGAGATCGTGCCGCCGGGTTTCGTGACTGCGATACAGCTCTCGAAGGCGGCGTTGGCTCCCAGCGCTTCGATGGCGGCGTCGACGCCCTCGCCGTCGGTGAGCGCGGTGATGACCTCGACCGGGTCCTCCTCCTCGAAGTTCACCACGTCGTCGGCGCCGTACCGTCGCGCGAGCTCGATCCGCTCGGGGACGGCCTCGACGCCGATGATCCGCCCGGCGCCCTGCAACGCCGCGCCCTTGACGGCCATGAGGCCGACCGGTCCGAGCGCGAACACGGCGACCGTTCCACCCATCGGGATGTCTGCGTTTTCGGCGGCCATGAACCCGGTGCTCATCATGTCCGCGACGTAGGCTGCTTCCTCGTCCGAGACGCCCTGAGGGATGTGGGCAATGTTCGCGTCCGCCTCGTTGACGTGGAAGTACTCCGCGAACACTCCGTCTTTCTCGTTGGCGAACTTCCAGCCGCCGAGCGCGCCGCCGGACTGGGACGGGTGGCCGTTCTGGGCAGCAGCGGACCCCCAGTCGGGCGTGATCGCGCCGACGGCGACGCGGTCACCGGGCTCGAAGTCCGTGACCGCCGATCCGACGGCGTCGACCACGCCGACGGCCTCGTGGCCGAGCGTCAGGTTCTCGCGCTCGCCGATCGCGCCGTGGACGGTGTGGACGTCCGAGGTACACACCAGTCCCTTCGTCGGCCGGACGATGGCGTCGGTCGGTCCCGGCTCCGGCACGTCCTTCTCCGCGAAGCCGACTTCCTCGAGCTCTTCCATGACGAATGCCTTCATGTACCGTACCTCCCGCTGGGACTTCGGCCGGAACGCTGCTAAAACTAGCTGGTGATTCACGGTCATGGACGGGTGTCAGCCAGGGCCGTGGCTGAGGCTTGGTATACGGGCTTTTGTCACGTCCTGTCCGGGTTGTTACAGTTGTTTTCGAATACATTAGGCGATAAGATTAATGATTTGGCTGGTGTATGTACGCCACCTTTGTTGTATTGAGAGCTACGGAGTCGGTGCGAATCGCCAGCCAACCACCGCGGACGGATTTGATCGGGTCACCATGGTTACCATCCTCTACACGTTCGACCGACGTTTCATGCGGAAAACGTTCGTCGCGATCGACCGGTACGTCGACGCGTCATCGGCTGTGCTCCCCTTGCGGCCCGAGGCGGGCTGTCCGACCTCGATTCCCGTCGTCCAACGATCGATCGCGTCAGTCGAGGACCTCGACGCGGCCGTGTTCGACATCGACCCCGACGTCGTCGTCCAGAACCACCGCTTCGGGACGGAAGTGCTCGACGAGCGACCGGCGTTCCAGCGCGAGTATCCCCTCGTCCACGTGCGACACGGCGCGTCACTCGGACGGGGCGAAGCGCGAAACACGACGCGGGACCTCGGCGACGTCGTCGATCTCGCCCTCGCGCCCGGCGAGCAGTGGGCGCGACACTATCGCGAGGAGTTTCCGGACGACGTGGACGTGCGGGTCGTCGGCATCCCGGAAGCGGACGAACTGGTCAGCACGGACCCGCCCCGCGAGCGCCGAGTCCTCTACGCCCCGACGAACCACAACTACGGCGGCGGCAGCTATCTCCGGACGGCCACACAGGTGCTCGATACGTTCGCCGACTCCGAGTACGAGCTTCGATTCCGCCCCCATCCGATGGACCGCATCGAGGAACCGGGGCGCACGCTCACCGAAGCCTGCAAGGAGCGCATCGCGGACCTGCCGAACGTCACCTTCGACGACACCACCACGCCCCGCGAGAGCATGCTGTGGGCCGACCTGTTGATCTCTGACTGTTCGGGCATCATCACCGAGTGGCTCCACACCGGACGTCCGCTGCTCCAGGTGACCGACACGGAAGCCGACCTCGACGTACCCGTCGTCGGTATGGTCACCGAGGAGTTGTCGCTCGCGACTGTCGATCAACTGTACGAACACGGGTACCCGGCGAGCGTGGCACGGGAGCGCTCGACCACGCTGGCGGATCTCGGCGTCCCGATGGACGGTCGCGCTGGGAAACGAGCGGCAACGGAGGTGATGGCGTGCACGCAGTAATCCTCGCCGCCGGTGAGGGGAGCCGCCTCGGCTCTCACGCGTCGGACATCCCCAAGGCGTTCATCGATCTCGCCGGGCGAACGCTGTACGAGCGACAGAAACGCGTCCTCTCCGGGCGCGTCGACTCGATGACCGTCGTGCTCGGCTACGCCTACGAGAACGTGATCGACGAGATCACGGACGCGCGAACCATCGTCTTCGAGGACTGGGACGACTACGAGAACGCGGAATCGCTCCGTCGCGGCCTCGCCGGCGTGGACGACGACGTGCTCGTGTTGAACGGGGACGTCGTCGTGACCGAAGCGGCCGTCACGGCGCTCATCGACAGCCACTCGTCGACGACTGCGCGAAGCGTCGTCGGGTGCATTCCGGGCTACCAGGACGGGTCGACGGCGGTCCGGTGTGACGACCGGGGACTCGTCACCGAGTACGGGATGATTACCGGACACCGGCACGCCGGCCTCGGCGTCATCGACAGCACGCACGTCGATGCGGTCCGCGATCACCTGAGTCAGCATCGCACCGAGTGGTATCCCGTGCTGTATCCCACCGTCGAGACCGAAATGGTGCCGATTCCCGCAGACCATCACATCGAGATCAACTACCCGCGTGACCTCTTTGCAGCCCGCCGTAAGCTCCCCCTAGACGCCGCTGACGGGCTCGATCTCCAGACCTGAGACGTCCGTGGCTACCGGGATCGGTTTCACCCGGTCGAAACAGCGGGTTACTCGGACGAAACTCGTTGGGGGGATGACAGACGAGAGAGCCGATAGCGTTAATGCGGTCCTACGCTTGGAGGCCGGTAATGGAGCTCATCGGCCACCGGGGCTGTGCCGCCCAGTGTCCGGAAAACACCGTCAGGGCGGTCAAACGCGCTGCTCAGTACCTCGATGCCATCGAGGTCGACGTGCGTCGGTGTGGATCCGGGGAACTGGTCGTCTTTCACGACGAGACTGTCGACCGATTGACTGATGGGTCCGGTCCGATCGCCGACCTCAGCTGGACCGAACTCCGGGACCTCGACGTGCTCGACTCGGGCGAGTCGATTCCCAAACTCGACCACGTGCTCGACGCCTTCCCCCAGGGCGTTCGGGCGCAACTCGAACTCAAAGACACTGGCATCGCCGCGGACGTTCGAGACGTCGTCGCCGACTACGACGTGGACGTGACCGTGTCGTCGTTCCGCCCGGCTTCCCTCCGGGAAGTCAACGCCGTCGACTGGACCGTTCCCACGGGCTATCTGTTCGAGTCCGACCCGTCGACGAGCCTCAAGATCGCGATCGAACACGGCTGTGACGTCGTCCACCCTCACTACGACCTCTGTCTGGAGACCGACGTCGTCACCGCAGCCCAGAGTTCGGGCCTCGACGTCGTCGCCTGGAAAGCCGCCCGCACTGCCGACGAGATCGCAGCGCTCCGGAACGTCGGGGTCGACGGCGTGACGACCGACCGCTGGGACATCGCCTGAGCGGCCGCTGCCGCGTTCTTGTCGCCGTTCTGACTCTCCCAACAGTTAACCACGGTTCTGGCGTATCCTGGATGGGCCGTCACTATGCCCGAGATTCTCTACACCGTAGAGTTTCCCTTCCAGGCCAAGACGTTCGAGGCGATCGATCCCCACGTCGACGTGGCGTCGGCGTACCTGCCGCTTCGGCCGGCGGCCAAAGGGTGCACTGACGAGATCGACGAGGTCGACCTCGCGTACATGGACGTCGGCTACGTGAACCGTCAGGTCCGCGAGATCGACCCGTCAGTGGTCGTCTACAACCACAACTACCGCCACAGGGACGTCGACTTCCAGACCGAGTACCCGCTGGTCCACGTGCGACACGGCGCGTCGATCGGCCGCGGAACGGTTCAGGTCGACGTCGAAGAGGTGTTCCCGCTGATGGACGCGGCACTCGCGCCCGGCGAGTGGTGGGCGACGCAGTACCGCGAGACCGAGTCGCCCCTCGCCGTCGAGACGGTCGGCATCCCGGAAGCCGACGCGCTCGTCGACTCGGAGCCGCCGCGCCAGCGACGCGTGCTATACGCCCCCACGAACACCCGCTACGGACAGGGCTCCCTGTGCAACACGGCCGAACACGTCCTCGATACCTTCGCTGGCTCCGACTATCACCTCCGCTTTCGCCCGCATCCACACGACACGCTCGAACAGCCTGCGCGCTCGCTGGTTCGAAAGTGTCGCGACCGCATCTGTGACCTGCCTACCGTCACGTTCGACGACGCGTGGTCGCCGGTCGAGAGCCTGCTGTGGGCCGACGTACTGATTTCGGACTACTCGGGCACCGTCACCGAGTGGCTGCACACCGGACGTCCGCTGCTCCAGCTGACCGACGTCGTCTCCGAGACCAACGAGGTCCCCGAGATCGGGACGACGACCGACGAGCTGGCAATCGAAACAGTCGACCGCCTCTACGAGGACGGCCACTCGCAGGCAGAACGGGACCGTCGCGACGCCTGGCTCGACAGGCTCGGGATTCCGATGGACGGCCGTGCGGGTCGCCGCGCGGCCAGCGTGCTCACGGCTATCGTGGAGTAAGCGCCGTCCGATCCGCGGGACGGAGGGCAACCGACTTGCCTCCCCGCCTCGTAGCCACCGATGGCCGATGACGATGGACTGCGGTTCAGAGCCGGCCTCGACACCCGGCAGTGACGAACCCTATGAGTGCCGAGGCCCAATTTCTGGCCGATCCTGGCTATGCCGAGCGGAACGTCCTGACGGTGTCTCGTTCCCCCACCTCGGCGTCGACCTCGACGAAGTCGAACTCGGTGAACACGCGGCTCCAGTCGCGATAGTACAGGGGAAAGTCGTCGTTGACGTAGTTGACGTCGGGGTCGTCCGAGTGCGATTGATCCTCCCCGCCCTCGTTCTCGACGGTGACGAGGAGGTCGTCGGTGATCCGGGCGATCTCCTCGAAGACCCACTCGACGTCCGGATGGAGGTGTTGGAGCGTCTCCACCGAGTAGACCGCGTCGAACTGCCCGTCCTCGAAGTCGCCGACGACGTCTTCGATCGCGGCGTGGTAGAACGTCCCCTGGTCGGCAAGCGCCGGATACGTCTCTTCCATGACGTCGAACGCGTCTCCGTTGACCTCGATGCCCGCCAGGTTCTCGAAGCCGTGGTCGAGCAGGTGCGCCAGGTGGCGACCCGAACTACAGCCCAGTTCGAGGACGGACGCGTCGCGGGCGACGAACCGGTCGAGAATACTGCGGATCGACTCGCTCGTCTCGTCAGGGCCGTAGTACGCGTAATATTCCGGCGAGTACTCCCCACTCCGCTCTGCCCACTCCTGCCGAACCTCGTTAGAATCCACGTCTGAGGACTGCCCTCGACACGTAAAGCCCCGTCGGCTCATCGCATCTCGTCGCACGTGCCGGCACGACGAGAACTGTGGATACGACGGAACCTGTCGCTCGTTGTGACGAATCCAGTACTATCTCCCCGAGAACCGACTGTGCGTGGTCGAATGTCCGCTACAAAACTTTTGGACTGGATGTTCGTCTATCTGAAATCCTATTTTACGGACGAATGCAGAACCTTTATCCCTGTAGTCTGCATTTGTCTATTTGCAATGGCAAACGGTAAGGTTGATTTCTTCAACGACACAGGCGGTTACGGCTTTATTGACACAGAGGACGCGGACGAGGACGTTTTCTTCCACATGGAAGACGTTGGCGGCGAGGACCTGACGGAAGGGACCGAGATCGATTTCGACATCGAGGACGCCCCGAAGGGCCCGCGCGCGACCAACGTCGTTCGTAACTAGAGTTTCGTACTGTCGCCACAGAGCGACACAGCGTGACTTCGTTCTTTTACACCCAGATCCACCGACAGCACCGACGCTGGACGTGACCGTGCATCCAGAGGCTGAGTGGCGACGCCCGGCGAACCGGTCTCAGTCGGGCGTCTCGTGGCTCGCAAGCGTCAGATCGGTCGGATCGAGCGTGTAGTATCGCTCCCAGGCGGGCGCGAGACTGACGACGCGACAGCCCTCGATCTCGGCTTCTTTGTGGCGGTGGTGGTGGCCGACGAGACAGAGGTCGGGGTCGAGTGCCGCCAGGAGGTCGTTGACGTGCCCGCAACCCGGATCGTAGCCGAAGTACAGCAGCCCGGTCGGTGCCTCGTGGGTCATGAGCACGTCCACGTCCTCGATGGCGGCGAGCTGGTCGACCTCCTCGCGGGTGAAGTGGCGCCGCCGTCCGCCGGAGAGTTCGCTGCACGGGCGGTCGAACTTCGTCGGGGCGTAGTTGCCGGACAGCCCGGCGATTCGCAGCCCACTGAGTTCGGCGGCCGTGCTCGCGAGCAGGTGGGCGTTGGTCACCTCGGGCAGCATTGCGCCGTCTCGGAGCGCGTCGATGACGTCCAGGTCCTCGTTGTTCCCGGCGATGAACCACGTCTCGACGGGGAGGTCGTACCACTCCAGGTCGCCCACCTGGAGCGCAACGTCGGCCGCCGCGTCGTCGTACGCGTTCACCAGGGCTGCGCGATTGTCCGGGTCGGCCGCGTGCGCGTCGCCGAGCACCAGCATCGTCGACGATACGGTCGCACCCACGGTAATTCCTCCGGCGATCCGCGCCTGGCTTTCTGTCGATGTGTGACTGACCGGACCGGCCCGCCGGAACGTAACCTCTATTCCCCTGACACCCTCGCCTTCACGCGATGAGTTATCGGACGTTCGCTGACGTGACTGTCGACGAGACGATCGACTGCGGGACGACCTCGGCAACGCGAGAGGAGATCCTCGCGTTCGGCGAGGAACACGATCCGCTCGCCATCCACACCGATCCCGACGCCGCGGCCGAATCACACTTCGACGGCCTGATCGCCAGCGGCATCCACACGTTCGCGCTGACCCAACCGCTCGTCGTCGAGCACTTCTACGGCGACTCGGACCTGGTCGCCGCCGGAAACTTCGAGGACGTGCGCCTGCCCGCGCCCGTTCGGCCGGGTGACACGCTTTCGGTCTCGCTGACCGTCGAGGACAAACGCGTCTCGGAGAACAACGACAGCCGCGGCGTCGTCACCACGCGACGGACCGCGACCGTCGAGGACGACCTGGTCTTTTCGCTGCGGAATCACACCGTCTGGCAGCGGTAGGTGATCGCCGACGCCGGGACCACCACGCTGTGCCTGCAACGATTTCCACGAAACCACCACTGCTGGCCGTCAGAACTGGGTATACTGCAACTTATCCCGCGCCACGCGCGATGCTCATATACTTCCGTTGCCTAGATTAGGACAGAATAGCCGCCCGGGCGGCATTCGGTGATACTCCTCACATGGCACCTCAGCAACCACCCGGTGAGAGCGACGGCAGCTCTGCCACAGCGAACACAGCAGTACAGCGATCCCGTTACGAGACGGTGTCCGTGCCGGTTCTGGTCATCGGTGCGGGTGCAGCCGGTGCCCGCACGGCGATCGAACTCGTCGACCGCGGCGTCGAGACGCTCGTCGTCGGGAAACGAGCCCACGGCGACGCACACACCATCTGGGCAGCCGGCGGCATCAACGGCGCGCTGGGGAGTCTCGACCCCGAGGACGACTGGACCGTCCACGCCGCGGACACGCTCAAAGAGGGCCACTTCCTGAACGACCCCGTCGCGGTCGAGACCGTGGCGAAGGCCATGCCCGCCCAACTTCGCGAACTCGACGCGTGGGGGACTGACTTCGACCGCACCGCCGATGGACGGATCAACCAGCGGTACTTCGGCGCCCAGTCGTTCCGCCGGACGGCGTTCGTCGGCGACCGGACCGGCGAGGCCATCCTCGACACGCTCGTCGCGACGGCACAGTCGCTCGACGTGCCCTACCGCGAGAACGTGCTCGTCACCGACCTGCTGTCCGACGGCGAGCGCGTGTACGGTGCCGTCGCGGTGGACCTGACGAACGGCGAGTTCGTCCTGTTCGTCGCCGACTACGTAGTCGTCGCTGCCGGCGGCTTCTCGGCGCTGTACGGCCGCCACTCTTCGCGCGACGACGAGAACACGGCCGACGGCCCGGCACTGGCATACGAAGCCGGTGCTGACCTCATGGATCTGGAGTTCGTCCAGTTCCATCCGACCGGAATGGTGGGCGACCGCTACGGCGAGGACTGGGCCGGCCGGCTCGTGACCGAAGCCGTCCGCGGCGAGGGCGGTCGCCTGTTCAACGCGGCGGGCGAGCGGTTCATGGCGCGGTACTCGCCAGACCAGATGGAACTCGACGCCCGCGACGTGGTCGCTCGCGCCATCGCCCGTGAGATCCGGGAGGGCCGCGGCACCGAGAACGGCGGGGTGTACCTGGACGTCAGTCACCGCGACGCCGAGTACGTCAGAGAGCGGCTCCCGGCGATGGTCGAGCGGTTCGCGTCGCTCGGCGTCGACGTCACCGCGGAACCGATGGAAGTCGCCCCGACCGCCCACTACACGATGGGTGGCGTGGACGTCGACTGGACGACCGGTGCGACTCGAATCGACCGGCTGTACGTCGTCGGCGAGTCCGCGGCCGGCGTCCACGGCGCCAACCGCCTCGGCGGGAACTCCCTCGCTGAGACCGTCGCCATGGGAACTGTCGTCGGCGAGCACCTCGCCGGTCAGCGCCCCGAGACGCCTTCCCTACCCGACGGAATGGCGGCGTACGCCGAACGAGCGATGACCGCGCTCGACGACCTGGCCACGTCCGACGGGTCCGTCCGGCCCGGCTCCCTCATCGCCGACCTCCGGACCTGCATGGACGAGTACGCCGGTATCATCCGGGACGAGGACGGTCTCCAGACCGGTCTCGCTGAACTGGGGGCGCTCCGCGAGCGGACCGGCGACCTCCGCGTCGAGGGTGACCGGACGGACGGGGACTTCGAGCGCGCCGTGGTCCTCTCGTTCATGCTGACGCTAGCTGAGGGCGTTCTCCGCGGTGCACTCGTTCGCGAGGAGTCCCGCGGGGCGCACTTCCGGCGTGATTTCGACGCGCCCGATCCCGACTGGCACCGCAACGTCCTGTTCCGGCGCGGCGTCATCGGGATGGACCACTACACCCGCGGCGTGCCCGAACCATCGAGCGAGGTCCGGGCCGCTCTCGACGAGGGACACGAACTGGACTACCACCATCTGGAGTAAGTGCGGGTGTCGACGCGACGCCGACATACCGTTCGGCGGGGAACTCGCGAGGGCCGTCAGCTGTCGGCCGCTCGCCGGACCAGTTCTTCGATACCGGGGACTACGTCGAGCTGCTGGAGCAGTCCCAGCGTATCGAAGAGCGACCACTTCTCGGCGATTACCCCGTCCGCGACGCGGAACTGTTCCATACCGGTCGCGACCACCGACCGGCCGGTCGGCGCCATCCCCATGAACTCGCCGTCGTTCGTCCCCCGAGCGGTGTAGCGTACCATCGCCGTGTCTTCGTCCGTGGTGACCGTTTCCACGGTGGTGTCGTAATCCGGGAACGCAGTCCGATACGTCTCGACGAGTTCCCGGTAGCTGTCTCGCCCTTCGACGTCGTCCTGTGCCGACGGCTCGTGGATCACAATGTCCGGAGCCACGATCTCGTCGAGCACGTCGACGTCCCCTTCGCCCCAGACGTCGACGACGTCGCGTCTGACCACGGCTCTGAGTTCAGCGTCTCGTACTGTCATGTGGTCTCTCCGATTCCGAGCGGTGTCGACCGCTAGCGGTTTTCGTCGGTCTGTGCACTCGTGATGAGCAACATTCCGTCGTTGACAGTGATGTCCGACGCATCTGGCGGAATCTCGAACTCGTACTGATCGTCGCCCGCGACGACGATCGCCACGTCACCGACGACGTCGAGCGACGGATGGACTGCGGGGCCGAAATCCACCACGACGACGTTCTCGTCCTCGTACTCGCGGCGAGCGATCGTGATCTCGTCGTGGCTGTCCGCGGCCGAACGGAGTTCGCCAGGTGCCTCCATGGGTCGTGTTCGCCTGTGTCTCACCTAAGTGCTGTGTCGCCCGGACTCCCTGACAGGACAGGGGCGTCGAATAGCGACGGACCGTTCCCCTGCTGAAACGGCTCGACGACCCACAGTGCGGTCGCTCGTCGTCACTCGGCGTCGAGAAAATGGAAGAAACTGCATCAGACAGCGACTGCTGCGTTACTGGATGTGGCCTTCGTCGCGGAGCTGGTCGGCGTCGCGGCCGTCGTAGCGCCACTCGATGTTCGCTTTGTCGTCGTCCCAGTCCCACGGTTCGGCGATGACGACGTCTTCCTCGTTGATCCACGTCCGGAACTTCATTCGACCTGGGATCCGTCCCATCCGGCTTTTGCCGTCTTCGCACTGGAGTCGGACGTGGTTGCCACCGTTGTGTTGGGTGACGACTGCGAATACCTCGTCATCGTTGGGCATGCGGAGATTCCGCCGCCCGGATTCTTCACTCATACTCTATCTACGAGCGAAGCACGGATAAGTTGTCTGGAACTCTTGATAACGTGTACCACGATCCAGGTCCCGCGACGGCCCCGAGAGCGTCATCGCCCGATAGCTGTAACGTCGGCAGGCACAATTCGGGACAGGTGTTTGTAGCGCGCGTCCGTACGCCGGGGTATGTCCGACGAGCAGGAATCCGACTCGCCCGCAGTGACGGCCCAAATCCCCGAGAGCCCGATGCACGTGAGCGGGACTGACCACATCACGCTCATCGGGAGCAACGAGGAAGACACGCTCGCGTTCTACCGCGATTTGCTCGGTATGCCGCTGGTCTTGCGCCAGCCCAACCTCGACGACCCGGAGACGACGCACCTGTTTTTCGACACGGGCGACGGCCGCATTCTCACCTTCTTCGTGCGCGACGACCGCGACTCGAACCCCGCGCCCCATCGCCACCGCGTCGGGTCGGTGCACCACCTCTCTTTTCGCGTCGATCCCGACCGGTTCGCCGAGGTCAAGGACGCGCTCGCGGACGCCGGCAAAGGGTTCAACGAGTTCGACCGCGGCATCTTCCACTCGCTGTACACCCGCGACCACAACGGCCTCGTGATCGAACTGGCGACCGACAAATTCGACGTGCCCGACGACCGCCGCGGCGAGGTGCTGGCGACCGCCCAGCGGCTCCGCGAGGACGACGGCGCGGAGTACGCCGAAGAGCGCCACCTCGAAGCGGCACTGGACGAACTCGGTATCGAGAGCGAGAGGTACGACCTGGGTGACGCACCGAGCGGTGCCGGCGGAATCGAGTGAGCGCGCGGAAAACAGTCTTACTCGTCCTCGGACTCGAAATCGAGCGCGGCGGAGTTGATGCAGTAGCGTTTGCCCGTCGGGTCCGGGCCGTCCTCGAAGACGTGGCCGAGGTGGCCCTCGCAGGTCGCACAGACGACTTCCGTCCGTCGCATGCCGTGACTGGTGTCGAGTCGCGTCTCGACGTTGTCCTTGGCCGCCTCGTAGAAACTCGGCCACCCCGAGCCGGACTCGAACTTGGTGTCGGAATCGAACAGCGCCGTTCCACAGCCGGCACAGACGTACGTTCCGTCGGCTTTCTGGTCGACGTACTCGCCGCTGAACTTCGGTTCCGTCCCCGCTTCGCGGAGGATGCGGTACTCCTCGTCGGTGAGAACCTCGCGCCACTCCTCGTCGGTCTCCGGAAGATCCTGATTGGCGTCCTGGGACATACTTCGCAGTTGGCGACGAGCACAGTTACGCGTTCCGCCACCGGTGAACACGGACTCGTCGACGGCTCCCGTAGACCCCTGGCAGATTCAGACGCCGGTCACGTGGGGGCCGTCTCTGCCGGCCAGCGTCAACTGCCGCGGCGGTTCCGAGTAGGCGCTGCTCAACCGCTCGAACTCGTCGGTGCCCGCCGCTTGCTGGTCTTCCCGCTCGATGTGAGCGAGACGCTCACGTACCGTGTGGGTCGCGTCCTGCTCGGTCGCGGGGGCGACGAACGCGAGGTCCTGGCCGTGATACTCGGCGAGCGTCATGACGGGGAACCGCACTGCCTGATAGGACTCGTTGACGATGCTGGACTCGACGCTCCGGTGTTCGAAGTGCTCGTCGACGGAGAGCCCGTTGGCCGCCGCCCACTCCGAGAAGACCGCCACGCGGTTGAGCACGAACACGCCCGCGTCGGTTCGCGCCTGGGCCGGTGAGGCCGGCGCCTGCCGCCCCCAGATGACGACCTGGAACTCGTCTATGGCACCGTCGTCCTTGAGCGCGTTCAGCCGCTCGATGACTTCGTCCTGTTGGCTTCGCGCCTGTTCGGCCAGCAGCGACCTGACGTACAGTTCCAGCCGCACCGGCTCGTCGCTCGTCATCGCCCCACCTCGCGACCCGACGCCGGCAGCCCCACGAACGTCTGGTGAATCTCCGCTCTCATTGAAATCGTGCCTGTACCGTGTGCCCCCGTCACCGTATTTGTATCGCTATACACAACTGAGTAAACAAGTACGATCGCTTATGCGGTGGGTCCGCGTTCCCTGGTCCCGGTTTCCCACGTGACCTGTTCTCGAATACAGGATACGCGTTCTGACACGTCTCTCGACCGGGGGTTGGCGTCGCACGTCGGGTGCCGGCGTCCTCTCACTCGCCTGGAACCGGGCTCCTGTTTCAAGTACGCGCCGCCCCAATTCCCGAGACGTTACAGAGATGTACGACAGGATACTCGTTCCAACTGACGGGAGTAGCGGGACGGCGAAGACCCTCGACCACGCGGCACACATCGCCGCGGACAACGACGCGACGTTGCACGTGCTGTCCGTGGTCGACCGTCGGGTGTACCTGGCGGCCGACGACGACACCAAAGACGACGTCGCCGCCTCGCTCGAACAGCAGGGCCAGCGTGCGCTGGACGACGCGGTCGAACGGCTAGCGGACTCCGACCTCGACGTCGTCTCCGACCTCCGTGAGGGGATTCCGCACAAGGAGATCATCGACTACGCGGCCGACGCGGAGATCGATCTGATCACGATGGGGACCCACGGCCGGACGGGGCGCGATCGGTTGGCGTCCCTGGGCAGCGTGACCGAACGAGTCGTCGAGGGCGCCGAACTGCCGGTGCTCGTCGTCGACATCGAAGACGAACAGTAACGCGAAAACGGGCGGGCGATTACTCGATGGTGTTTCGGAGCGTTCCGATCCCTTCGTAGCGAATCTCGATCTCGTCGCCGGGTTCGACCAGGCCGGGGTTGGCCGGGCTCCCGAAGGAGATGACGTCGCCGGGGCGGAACGTGTAGCGCTCCGAGAGGAAGGCGACGACCTCTCGGGGTTTGTTGAACATGTTCTCGGTGTTGTCGTGCTGGCGACGCTCGCCGTTAATCGTCGTCTCCATCTCCTTGCCGACCGGCTCGTAGTCGGTCTCGATCCAGGGACCAAGCGGGCCGGAGTGGTCGAAGGCCTTGCGTGCCGTCCGGCGTTCCTGGTCCAGCGCGTCCATGTCGTTGAGGATGGTGTAGCCCCGGATCACGTCGTCGACCTCGTCCTCGTCGATCTCGTGGCACGCCTCGTCGATGACGACGGCGAGTTCGCCGGCGTAGGTCAGTTCCTCGGTCCACTCGGGGTATGGAATCGGCTGTTCCGGCGGGTGGAGGCTGTGCGGCGGTTTGATGAACCAGTCCGGCACGTCCGGGACGTCGTAGTCCATCTGGTCGACCTTCTCGCCGAAGTTCCGGCCGACGCAGAACAGCACGTCGGGGTCACACGGCGCGAGCAGCGTCGCGTCCTCGCCGATTTCGTACGATGCGTCGTCGGTTTCGATCACGCCGTCGACGTACTCGCCCTCGACGACGCCGTCAGGTGTGTCAGCCCGTGCGAGTTTCATCGCCCGGTGATTCCCACCCCGGGGGCTTACCTTTCTCGGTCTGTCGAGAGGAGCCGGGACGACGCTGCACGCGCGCCCGCGCCTCCAATGTCAGCCCCCGCTGCTGACAGTCGCTGACGCCCCGAACTGACCACCAGTTCCCTCCCAGACGGTCGCAGTTCGAGCCTGTATCACGCCGCTCTGGGAACCACCTACGTGCCAGCGAGCCAATGATTTAAGTAGACTACTCCCTGCGGCGTCGTATGGTGGACAGTCGCGAGTACGCGTTCGAGGGGACCACTCCAGAGATTCACGGCTACGCACACGTGAGTCAGGAGGCAACGGTCGTCGGGGACGTCACGGTGGACGCGAACGCCAGCGTCTGGCCCGGTGTGGTGCTCCGCGGCGACGTCGGCCCGGTCCACGTCGGCAAGCAGTCACACGTCGGCGACAACGCGGTGGTACACGCCTCGTCTGTCGGCGACCACGTGATGGTCGGCCACGGGGTGATCCTCAACGACACGTCCGTCGAGGAGGGCTGTCTCGTCGGGTTCAACTCCACGTTGTCGGACTCGACCATCGGCGAACGCTCGATCGTCGCCATGGGAACCGTCGTCCCCGAGGGGTACGAGGTTCCACCGGAGTCGTTCGTTCGCGGCATGCCAGCGTCGGTCACGCCGCTCGCGGAGACGAACATCGATCCCGAATCGGTGTTCGAGGCCTACAGCTCCGGGGACTACACGAACCTCGCACAGCGCCACGACGACCTCTTCGCGTGATCGGCGCGGGGCGTCGCGCGACACCGGCGCGTCGGCCGGCTGCACTGTGGCGCAGTGTCTGCGTCAGACGCGCCGTCACACATATACACGACGGCGTACAGGTACGAGTATGGAACAGCCGGCAGGAGGAACCTGTTTGCCGGATGGGGGTGCCGACCAGGTGCAACTCGCCGAGTGGGAGACGGTCGTCGACCACCTCGACGAGTTCTGCCAGGGCGGGAAGTTCACGGTGACCGACGACCGCGTCATCTGTGAGTTTCCGAACGCGAAGGTCGTCGTCACGCGCGACGGGACCGTCGAAACGGGGATGCCGCTCCACGCCTTCGAACGCGACGGCGTCGAGACGCTCCTGTTCGACCACGACCGCGGCGAACTGACCGTCGCAATCGACGGTGACGGGGGCCGACTCCGTTACACGTTTCACCGACCGTAGCCGGCTTTTATCCCGACTGTCACGGCGGACTGTCCCCGTCGAACGTACGGAGACGCACCCGTCGCAGCCACGTTCTTAAATGGGATGACATCATATCTCTTGCTAGGCGGATATCGTGTCAGATGCAGACGACGGGACCGAGGATCAGTTCGCCATCCCGTGCCGGCCAGAGCGGCGCTACCCACACAGCGGCGGCGTCGAGTACGAGGGTGAGACGGTGTTTTCGCTCACCCCGACGCCGGCCCAGTCGGACGATCGGCTCCAGTCGATCGTCGAAGGGGTGCTCGCCGGGGAGCGATACACGTACGGCGACTGGTTCGACCTCCCGATGCCGCTGTATCTCGTCAACGACGAGGCGACGGGCGACGTGTTCCGGGTGAGCATCCGGGACGGGACAGTCCGGCTCCACGTCCTCCCGGCCACTGACTCGCCGGGCTTGCGCGGCCTGTTCGAGCACCTGCGTGCCGCGACCGACGACGTGGCCTGGCGCGTGGACTGTCACGTCGGGTGAGTAGCCGTGATCGCCGGCGCGTCGCCCCTCTGGTCGTCGGGACTCGGCGGCACCGTCCCGACCGTCCCGGTGCGCTCGACGCGGAGCGCTCACCGGTTGTCGACCGGCTGTGACTGCGCTTGCCTGCTGGCTGCCCGGGGGAGTTCGATCACGAAGACGCTGCCCGTGGGCTCGTTGTCGCGGACGGTGATCGTGCCACCGTAGTGGTCGATCAGCGTATCGACGAGGTACAGGCCGACGCCGGTCCCGGAACTGTCCAGTCCTTTCGCTCCACGGCCGAAGATGTCGTCTTTTTTCTCGTCCGGAATTCCCGGCCCGTCGTCTGCCACCTCGACGCGAACCGAAGCGGGCGTCTCCGTGACCGAGACGGTCACGCGACACGCGTCCGAGTCGTTGTGGTTGACGGCGTTGTTGAACAGGTTGGTGAACACCGACGACAGCATCTCGTTCGCCGTCACGAGACTGTTCTGGGGAATCGCGCCCTCCACGACGAATTCGGCTGCGTCGTGACGCATCCGGGCGCGATCCAGTTGCGTTTCGAGGACCGCGCTGAGGGCAGTCGGTTCGACCTCCATCGTCTGCTCGCTCGCGATCGATTCCATGAGCGTACCCACGTTGTCTGTCAGCTCGACGACGTGCTGGCTGCTCTTGCGGATCTTCTGGAGGTGTTCTTGGCCGCCTTCCTCGACGTACTCTTCCAAGAGCGCGCCGCGGCCGTCGATGACGGACATGTCGTTTCTGATGTCGTGGCGCACGATCCGATTGAGGATCGCGAGTTCGTCTTCGCGGCGTTTGCGTTCGGTGACGTCGCGGAAGACGAACAGCCGCCCGCCGTGGGCGGCTCCGTCGGCGGAGAGCGGTGAGATCTGGAAGTCGAAGTGTCGCGGCTCGCCGTCGAGCGACAGCGTGAGTTCGGTTTGCCCCTCACGCATGTCTTCGTGGGCCCGAATCGTCTCGGCGTCGAACACCTCGTCGATGGCGTTGCGGACGACGTCGCCGTCGCCGACCAGCCGTTTGCCCGCCTGGTTGACGTCGACGATGCGGTTCGTCCGGTCGACGACGAACACCGCGTCGCGCATGTTCTCGATGACCGTCTTCCGGGCGACGGGGACGATGTCGAGCAACTCGAAGCGAGCGACGCCGAACAGGAAGCCCGCGACTTTGACGGTGCTGGTCAGCGGGGCCGGATCGATGGGGATGACGTGGAACCACCAGAGCAGTTCCCCGGCGAGGACGAGCAGGATGGACCCGAGCAGGATCGTGGCCTGCCTGGTGAACGCAACCTGTGTCCGGGCAAGATCCAAGAGGAGATAGATCCCGACGCCGAGACAGCCCACGACGAACGCTGCGAACAGCCAGTAGAGCGGTCCGAACTGCGGGACCAGCAGGTTCGCCGCCTCGTCGTACGCGTACCCGTAGAACAGCCCGTGACTGTCGTTGGTCCAGATGAGTGCCTGGGTGACGATCGGAACCGCTGCGAGTGCTGCCCCCGTCCGGTAGGTGAGCCAGTGGTCGCGGTTGGTGTACTCGACGGCCGTCAGCATGTAGCCGACAGCCATGAACGTGATCGGGACGAACCGCCAGTTCCACCAGAAGAGCTTGGCCCCGACGGTCGTCGAGAGCAACTGCAACGCGTTACACACCGAGAGCAGGACGATCCCGCTGACGTCGAACAGAAAGCCCCTGGCTGCGCGGCGGTTCCGGTACCGCCAGAGCCTGGCGATCAGCGCCAGGTTGACGAGCACCGCGACGACGTACGGCAGGACGTAGTTCGTGTATTCGAATCCCATTGTCTCCCAGCGGCCGACTCCGTCTCGTCTGCGACCAACACACGCCCAGCAATAGTTGACGTGTGTATATGTTGGATCCGGTACAGGAACGTGTACGACGACGATAATGAATGTTGTGCCAAAGTATGTAGGCTGTAACCGGCGTTCCCTAGTTCCGCCGTCGTGGTCGACGCTCGACCCAAACCCACTTATCGCCGTCCGTCCATTTCTCGAGCATGACAGTCTCGCGCGAAGTCGAACTCGAGGGACACATCATCGACTCCGGGATGATGCAGACCTCGTTCGGCATCATCATGGACATGGGAGGTGCCTTCGAGGTCGAAGAGTTCCAGATCGGTCGCCACAAGGACGCTGAATCGTACGCCAAACTCCTGGTGACTGCCGACGACCAGGAGACGCTCCAGTCGATCGTCCACGAACTGCACCAGAACGGCGCCAATCCCGCCGACCCGAAGGACGCGACGCTCGAACCCGCCCCGGAAGATCAGGTCGTCCCCAAGGGCTTTTACTCGACGACCAACCACCCGACGCAGATCCGCTACGAGGGCCAGTGGCTCTCCGTCGAGGACGTCGAGATGGACTGTGCCGTCGTCGTGGAACCCGAAGGCGGCCCCGACGGCGAACCGCGCGCCTACACGAAGGTGCTCAACGCCATCGACGCCGACGACCTCGTGGTGACCGGCGAAGCAGGTATCCGCGTCAAGCCCCCCGAGCGTCCCCGCGACCAGGAAGGCGCCTTCGGATTCATGCAGGGCGGCGTCTCTTCGGAGCGCCCCTCCGAGACGACTATCGGTAACATCGCCGAGGCCATCGAGGAGACCAAAGCCGAGGACGGCACGGTGCTCGCTGTCTGTGGGCCCGCCCTCATCCACTCGGGTGCTCGGGAGGACCTCGCTCGCCTCGTCCGGGAAGGGTTCGTCGACATGATCTCCGCTGGCAACGGCTTCGCCGTTCACGACATCGAGCGCGACCTCTACGGCACCTCCCTCGGCATGGACACCGAGTCGCTCGACCACCCTCGCAAGGGACACAAACATCACATCTACACCATCAGCGAAGTCATCCGCGCCGGCGGCATCGAGGAGGCCGTCGAAACGGGCGTGATCGAATCCGGCGTCATGTACGAGTGCGTCGAGAACGACCGGCCGTTCGTGCTCGCGGGTTCCATCCGCGACGACGGCCCGCTCCCGGACACGATCACCGACTCCGTCGAGGCTCAGAACGCCATTCGCGAACAGGCCCACGAGGCCGACCTCGTTCTCATGCTCTCGACGTTGCTCCACTCGGTGGCGGTCGGGAACTGCCTCCCCTCGACCACCAGAACTGTGTGCGTCGACATCAACCCGGCGACGGTCACCCAGCTCCTCGACCGCGGCAGCGCACAGGCCGTCGGGATGGTCACCGACATCGGGACCTTCGTGCCGATGCTGGCGGAGAAGATTCTGGACGAAGAGTAGTCACCGCTCGCGAACGGAGTGAGCGAGCGCTTTTTCGCCCACGTTTTTGCGCGAGCGGTCGCCGGAGGCGACCCGACGCGGAAAAAGGTGGATTGTGGACGTTCGT